>DASYKV010000042.1:0-156170 GCA_035994965.1 Allosphingosinicella sp. | reverse complement strand
CCTGGCGGCGGGCGGCGCCGTCCAGGTCGTCGCGGTCGTCAGGTGGGACGAGATCGACCTTGTTCCACAGCTCGACCAGGGTGCGGCCGTCCTCGCGGGTGACGTCGAGTTCGGCCAGCACCTCTTCGACGTCGCGCTTCTGGGCCTCGGTGTCGGGGCCGGCGATGTCGCGGACGTGGAGGACGACGTCGGCCTCCTTCACCTCCTCCAGGGTGGCGCGGAACGCCTCCACCAGTTCGTGCGGCAGGTCGGAGATGAAGCCCACGGTGTCGGACAGGATGGCTGGCCGCCCGCCCGGCAGCTTCACCTCGCGCAGGGTCGGATCGAGGGTGGCGAACAGCATGTCCTTGGCCAGCACGCCGGACTCGGTGAGGCGGTTGAACAGCGTCGACTTGCCGGCGTTGGTGTAGCCGACCAGCGCGATGGTCGGGTACGGCGTGCGCTTGCGGGCCTCTCGGTGCAGGCCGCGGGTGCGGCGCACCTCCTTCAGCTCGTTCTTCAGCTTGCCGATGCGGTCGGCCAGCAGGCGCCGGTCGGCCTCGATCTGGGTTTCGCCGGGGCCGCCGAGGAAGCCGAAGCCGCCGCGCTGGCGCTCAAGGTGCGTCCAGGTGCGAACGAGGCGGGAGCGCTCATAAAGCGTGCGCGCCATCTCGACCTGCAGCCGGCCTTCCGCGGTCGCCGCCCTCTCGCCGAAAATCTCGAGGATCAGGCCGGTGCGGTCGATCACCTTGCACTTGGTGCCGGTTTCCAGATTCTTCTGCTGGATCGGGGTGATCGCGGCGTCGACCACGATCAGCTCGGTCGGAAGGTCGGAAACGAACCCGACCGTGTCCGACAGGATCACCTTGTCGAAGCCTGGCAGGCGCATGTCGCGCATGGTCGGATCGAGGGTCGCGAACAGCAAATTCTCCGCGAACACCGCTTCGCCGGTCAAGCGGTTGAAAAGGGTGGATTTTCCCGCGTTGGTATAGCCGACCAGGGCGATCACCGGCCAAGGGGCGCGCTGGCGGCGGTCGCGGTGGAGCGAGCGCGTTCGCTTGACTTGGTCGAGCTCGCGCCGGATTTTGGCCATGCGGTCGCGGATCAGGCGACGGTCGGCCTCGATCTGGGTCTCGCCGGGGCCGCCGAGGAAGCCGAAGCCGCCGCGCTGGCGCTCGAGGTGGGTCCAGGAGCGGACCAGCCGCCCGGCCTGGTAATCGAGATGGGCGAGCTCGACCTGCAGCCGCCCCTCGGCGGTCGCCGCCCGCTCGCCGAAGATTTCGAGGATCAGGCCGGTGCGGTCGATCACCTTGGCCTTGGTCCCCTCCTCCAGATTCTTCTGCTGCACGGGCGTGATCGCCGCGTCGACGATGACCAGCTCGGCCTCCGCCAGACGCACCGCGTCGGCGATCCGCTCGACCTGCCCCGGCCCGAACAAAGTGGCGGGCCGCGGGCTTCGGATCTTGAAATGAAGCCGGTCCTCGACCGCGACTCCGATCGCCTCGGCCAGGCCCGCCGCCTCGGCCAGGCGCGCCTCGGGGTCGCGCCGCGCCTCGCGCCCCAGATCGGGAAGCGCGATGACGGCGCGGGCGCCGCGGGTCACTTCATTGTCCGAATCCCGGTTGAAAACGCTCAGCCGCTCACTCCTCGGCCTGCGCTTCCTGGAAGTTGACCGGATTTTCCGGCTGCACCGTCGAGATGGCGTGCTTGTAGACGAGCTGGCACAGGCCGTCGCGCTCGAGCAGCATGCAGAACAGGTCGAACGCGCCGATCTCGCCCTGGAGCATGACTCCGTTGACCAGGAACATAGTGACATGCTCGCCCGATTTCTTGACCGCCGAGAGGAAGACCTCCTGCAGCAAAGTCGGCTTCTTCTTCTCGAGCTGCTCGGCGAAGGCCTCCTGAAGGCCGCCGAGGTCGACCGGCTGGGCAGGCATGATCGTCGAGATGGCATGCTTGTAGATGAGCTGCGCCTGGCCGTCGCGGCGGAGCAGCACCGAGAAATTGTCGAACCAGGTGATGATCCCCTGGAGCTTGACGCCCTTCACGAGGAACATGGTGACCGGGGTCTTGGTACGTCTGAGGCTGTTCAGGAACATGTCCTGGAGGTTGTTGACCTTGTCGGGCATTTTCGCTCTCTCTTCTGGTCATTTGGCGGCGGACCGCCCGGCCCCAATATCACGGGCCGCCGCGGTGCGCCAATCCCCGTCCCGTTCCGAAGGCGGGAATCCCGTTTCTCTCTTCCTCTCGGGCTTAACAGAAGATGGATTCCCGCTTTCGCGGGAATGACGACGGGGAGAGGCTATTCGCTCCCGCTCCCGCTTCCCTCCCCGCGCGTGTCGGCGAGGCCCAGGGCCTTCAGCTTGCGGTGGAGGGCCGAGCGTTCCATGCCGATGAAGTTGGCGGTGCGCGAGATGTTGCCGGAGAAGCGGCGGATCTGGACTCGCAGATATTCGCGCTCGAACGTCTCGCGCGCTTCCCTGAGCGGCGTTCCCATGATCGCCTTGACCGCTTCGTTGGGGGTGAGCTGCGCCTGGTCGTTCAGGATTTCCGGCGGCAGCATATCGATCTCGATGCAGCCGATCCGCTCGCCCGGCGCCATGATCACGGTGCGCTCGATCACGTTGCGGAGCTGGCGGACGTTGCCGGGCCAGTCATAGGCCTGGAGCGCCGCCATGGCGTCATCGGAGACTCGCGGCGTCTGCACGCGCTGGTCGGAGGCGTAGCGGGCGGCGAAATGGTCGACGATGGCAGGAATGTCCTCGCGCCGGTCGGCGAGCGCCGGGAGGTGCACGGGGACGACGTTGAGCCGGTAATAGAGGTCCTCGCGGAAGCGGCCGCCGGCGATCTCGTCGGGCAGGATGCGCGCGGTCGAGGAAACGACGCGCATGTCGACCTTGACCGTGCGCTGGCCGCCGACCCGAACGAAGCTCTGGTCGGTCAGCACGCGCAATATCTTGCCCTGGGTGGAGAGCGGCATGTCGGCGATCTCGTCGAGGAAGAGCGTGCCGCCATGGGCCTGCTCGAGCAGGCCCGGGCGGGCGAGCTCGCCCCCCTCCTCGCTGCCGAACAATTCCTCCTCGACCCGCTCGGGCGTCATCCGCGCCGCGGTGACGACGATGAACGGGCCGTCGGCGCGGGTGCTCCAATTGTGCAGCAGCCGCGCGGCGACCTCCTTGCCGACTCCGGCGGGCCCGGAGATGAGGACGCGGCTGCCGGTCGCGGCCACCCTTTTCAGGGTCGCGCGGACGTTGTTGATCGCGGCGCTCGAGCCGGTCAGCTCCATCTCGTTGCCGATCTGCTGGCGCAAGGCCTCGTTCTCGCGCCTGAGCCGCTCGGTCTCGGTGGCGCGCGAGACCAGGTGGACGAGCCGGCCCGCCTCGAACGGCTTTTCGATGAAGTCGATCGCGCCCTGGCGGATCGCGGCGACGGCGGTGTCGAGATTGCCGTGGCCGGAGATCATCAGCACCGGCAAGGTCGGGTCGCGCTTCTTGACCTCCTCGAGCAATTGCAGCCCGTCGAGCTTCGACCCCTGCAGCCAGACGTCGAGCAGCAGCAGCGACGGCCGCCGGTCGGCGAGCGCGCGCAATGCCTCGTCGCTGTCGCCGGCGGTGCGAGTCTCATAGCCCTCGTCCTCGAGCACGCCCGCCACCAGCTCGCGGATGTCGCGCTCGTCGTCGACAATGAGGATGTCCAAAGCCATTCTATATCTCAATTACCTGGAGGGGTTTCGTCGGACACGCTCGGAGACGAGCGGTCGAGCTGCGCGAGCGTATCGACATCGAAGATCAGGCGGACGAGCGAGCCGCCGGCGGCGACGTCGGCGAACTCGATCTGGCCGAAATGCTCCTCGACGATCTTCTTGACGATGGCGAGGCCGAGCCCGGTGCCCTTGGCGCGGGTCGTCATATAGGGCTCGGTGAGGCGGCCGCGGTCGGCGGGCAGCCCGATCCCCGAATCGGCGACCTCGATCAGCACCTTGGTGCCTTCGCGCCGGATCGTCATCGCGACCGTGTCGCCGGGCGCGTTCTTCTGCGGCTTGCGCTCGACCCGCTTCTGCTCGATCGCCTCGACGCCGTTCTTGACGATGTTGGTCAGCGCCTGGCCGAGCAGCCGCCGGTCGCAGACCAGCCGCGGCGGGGGATTGGCGATTTCGAGCGTGAAGCCGATCTCCGGATGCGCGACCTCGTGGAGGAACAGGGCCTGGCGGGCGATCTCGGCCAAGGGCTCCTCGGCGAAGGCGGGCTTGGGCATGCGCGCAAAATCGGAGAATTCGTCGACCATGCGCCGCAAATCGCCGACCTGGCGGACGATCGTTCCGGTCAGCCGCTCGAAGGTCGCCGGATCGTTCTCGATCTCCTTGCCGTAGCGGCGCTGGAGCCGCTCGGCGGCAAGCTGGATGGGCGTGAGCGGATTCTTAATCTCGTGCGCGATCCGGCGGGCGACGTCGGACCAGGCGGCGCGGCGCTGGTCGAGCAATTGCTCGGTGATGTCGTCGAAGGTGAGGACGTAGCCGCCCCTCACCCTGACCGTCTTGACCGCCAGCGTCCGGGGCTCGCCGCGCGAGGCGAGCTGGACGACGTCCTCGCGCTCCTCGCTCGTGAGCTGGCGGTCGAGCTCGGGCGCGAGATCGGCGAGCTTCTGGCCGACCGGGCTCTGGCCGCCGGTCTTGAGCAGATCCTCGGCCGAGCTGTTGATCAGCCGAACGACATGATCGTCGTCGACCGAGATCACGCCCGCCGTCACCCCGGCCAGCACCGCCTCGGTGAAGGCGCGCCGGCTGTCGAGCTGGGCATTGGCGGTGACCAGCGCGCCGGTCTGCTCCTGGAGCCGGCTGGTCATTCGGTTGAAGGCGTTGCCCAGAGTGGCGATCTCGTCCCGTTCCTCCGCTGCGGGAACGCGCGCGGAAAGATCGCCGGCCGTCACCTGCCGCGCCGCGTTGACGAGCAATCCCACGGGCCGCACCAGCCGATCCGCCAGCTTGAGCGCGATCCAGATCGCCAGCGCCACGATCAGCAAAGACAAAGCCAGCAACGCGGTATTGAATTTTATCTGGAGGTCCCGGGACCGGTTTGCGAGCGTTTCATAGTCGCGCAAAATGGCGGACCCCCGGCGCAACTGGGTCGCCAAATGCGCCTCGAACACGCGGGCTGTGTACAAATAGGTATCCGCACTGCCCGGCATGACGGCGACGGCTTCGAACCGGTCCGCCCGCACCATCTTGATGACGTTTTCCCGGCGTACCCGTTCGATCATCTGTGGCGTGATGACCCGCTCCAGGGGCCGGTCATAGGGATTGACGAGCGCGAGGGACTGGATCGTGAAATTGGGGCCGACGCGAAAGATGATCGCTTCGGACAGGTTTCGCGCGAGCAGTTGGTAACCGAAAAATTCGCCGAAGAGCGGGCTGTCGATTGGGGTCTGCTGGAGGAAGCGCGACAGGTCGTTGCTCATCGTCACCGCCTCGAGACCCACCCGCTGAAACTCCGTATTGTAATTCTCGTTGGCGAGACTGGAGGCGTTTTCCAGCATGCCGCGCGCGCGATCGGAGAACCAGAATTCGACGCTGTACTGGAACAGCAAGGAGACGAAGATCGCCACCACCAGGGTCGGGACGCTGGCGATCACCGAGAAGATCGCGACCAGCCTTACCGCCAGCCGGCTCTTGATGCCGAGCGCGCTGCGCGTCGCGCGCCGGATTGCCAGACGGCGTGCGATCAGCACCATCAGCGTCATCGCGGGAACGAGATTGGCGACGAGCAACGCAGCGACCAACGGAGGGGTCAGCAATTTCTGCCGGCCCGCCATCAGGAAGTAGGTGGTCACCACAACGGCGATCAACAGGAGGACAACGCCCACTTCGGCGACCCGAACCCAGCCGCCCCGCCGCCGGATGACGCTAAGCCTGCGCCGCCAGCGGGGCCGGGTCGGAGTGGGGACAGAAATCGCAGTCTCGGCGTTCACACTGCGGCTCTAGCACAACAATGTGGCACAAAGAACACAGCCAGTCGCTCGCCTTGGCGGCAGTCGAGCACTGCCCACCGCGAAGCGACGCTCAATGGCCGCCGCGACCTCTCGTGGCGAGCATGGCCATCCCGTAGGACGATCGCTCGAAGTCAGCTCAAGCTAGCCCGCAGAGTTAGAAACCATCGCCAAGATACTGGGGACCAGCACAGATGGCGGATAATATACTCAATCAAACTAGCATCGGAGGGGCTAATTGTGGCAAATTGTCCACCGTCAGCCCAATGGTACGTGATGGCCTCCCCCTTTGCGTATAGTCTGCTCTTGGGAGAACAATGCACGAAGCGCTAACTTGAGTTCATGCAAGACCCTGATGATGGACCTATAAATTAGTAGCGAATTTGTGTCCGTCGCTCAGGCGGCCGCCTTGCTCAGCCAAGGCGCATAGAAGTCTCGAAGCATCGCCAGCGCGCTTTTGGCATCCGCTTCCTTGTTGAAGGCGTTGCGGAATTCGGCCGAGCCGTGCAGCCCTTTGGTGTACCAGCCGATATGCTTGCGCGCGCAATTTGCGCCCACTTCGGTGCCGTAAAGCACGAGCATCGCCTCATATTGCTCGACGATCACCCGATATTGCTCGTCGAGGCTGGGATCGGCGAGCCGCTCACCGGTCTTCAGCCAATGCGCGGCTTGCTTCAAAAGCCAGGGCCGGCCGTAGGCGCCGCGGCCGATCATGACGCCGTCGGCGCCGGACTGGTCGAGCGCCGAATCGACGTCGTCGATCGAATTGATGTCGCCATTGGCGATGACCGGGATCGAGACCGCGTCCTTGACCTTGCGGATGAAGCGCCAGTCGGCCGTGTCGCGGTACATCTGGCAGCGGGTGCGGCCGTGGACGCTGATCATCCTTATGCCGAGATCCTCGGCAATTCGGGCGAGCTCCGGCGCGTTGAGGCTCGAATGATCCCATCCCATCCGCATCTTGAGCGTGACGGGCAGGCTGACCGCCTTCACCGTGGCGTCGATAATCGCGGCGGCGAGCTTGAGGTCGCGCATCAAAGCGGAGCCCGCCTCGCCATTGACCACCTTCTTGACCGGGCAGCCCATGTTGATGTCGATGATCGCGGCGCCGCGATCCTCGTTGAGCTTGGCCGCTTCGGCCATCTCCTTGGGCGAGCAGCCGGCGAGCTGCATCGACACCGGCTCCTCGCTCGGGTCCCAGACCATCTTCTGAAGCGACTGGCGGGTCTCGCGGATCGCGGCCTGGCTGGCGATCATCTCGGTCACCGTCAGCCCGGCGCCGTAGCGCTTGACGATCCGCCGGAACGGCATGTCGGTGACGCCCGTCATCGGCGCCAGGATGATCGGCGTCTCGATTCGGACGGGGCCGATCTGGATGGGCTTAAGACGGCTCATGGGAGGCGCGAGATAGGGTGGAATGCGCTGGCGGGCAAGTTTGGGGTCCGCTAGTCACCCGGCATGGGCAGGACGGTGGCATTGCTGGTGGCGGCGGGCAGCGGCAGCCGCGCGGGCGGCGAGGTCCCCAAGCAATATCGCACGATCGCCGGCAAGGCGGTGCTCGCGCATGCGCTCGACCATCTCGTCCATCCGCGCATCGATGCCATCCGGGTGGTGATCGGCGCGGACCAGGAGGCGGCCTATCGCGCGGCGCTGGGGTCGCGCGCCCTCCCCGCCCCGATCGTCGGCGGCGCGACCCGCCGGGAATCGGTGCGAAGCGGCCTGGCGACGCTTGGCGACGCGGACGTGGTGCTGATCCACGACGCCGCCCGCCCTTTCCTCCCGGCGCGGGTCATCGACCGGTTGCTCGACGCGCTCGAGGACCATGACGGCGCCGTCCCCGCCCTTCCGGTCGTCGACACATTGGCCACGGCCGACGGCGAGCCGGTGGCGCGCGAAAAGCTGGTGCGCGTGCAGACGCCGCAGGCCTTTCGGCTCGACGCGATCCGGCGCGCCCATGCCGGCTGGACCGGAAGCGAGGCGACCGACGACGCCCAGATCGCGCGCGCCGCCGGCCTGGACGTGATTCAGGTGGAAGGCGATCCGGCGCTGGAGAAGCTGACCTACGAGTCGGACTTCGCGCGGGTGGAAGCCGCCTTGCTGACGCCGCGCGTGGGCTTCGGCTTCGACGTCCACGCCTTCGGGCCAGGCGATCACCTCTGGCTGGCCGGCGTTCGCATCCCATTCGGCAAGGGCCTGAAGGGCCATAGCGACGCCGACGTGGCGCTGCACGCATTGACCGACGCCGTGCTTGGCGCGATCGCGGCCGGGGATATCGGCGACCATTTCCCGCCATCCGACGCGAAATGGCGCGGCGCCCCCTCTTCCGTCTTCCTTGAACATGCGCGGGACCTGGTGGCGGCGGCCGGCGGCCGGATCGTCCATGCCGACCTCACCATCATCTGCGAGGCGCCCCGGATCGGCACGCATCGGGAGGCGATGCGGTCGGCCATCGCAGCGCTGTTGCGGCTGCCGCTGTCGAGGATTAGCGTGAAGGCGACGACGACCGAACGGCTCGGCCTTACCGGACGGGGCGAGGGGATCGCGGCGCAGGCCGCCGCGACGATAATGATGGGGGAGGACAGATGATCAAGACGCTCGCTCTAGCCGCGATCCTGGCGACCCAGCCCGCGCCGCCGCCCGCGGCGGCGCGCTGCATCACCCGACAGCAGGTGGGCGATCTGGCGGTGGTCGGTAGCGCGATCTTCGTGGAAGGCGCGCGCAACGCCTGCCGCCCGCATCTTGCGCCCACTGCCTTTCTCGCCCAGCCGGCGAGCGCCGAATATTCCGCCCGGCTGCGCCAGGAGGCCCGCGGCCGCTTCGCGTCCGCCGCCGATGGCATCGCGCGGGCGAGCGGCGAGGCCGACGCTACCGGACCGATCGCCATGATGCGCACGATGATGAGCACGATGCTGGCCGAAGGCATTGGCGGCGAATTCACGGCGATGGTCGACGTGCCGATATGCCGGGATGTCAACGACATGATCGAGATCATGTCGGCACTGGCGCCGGATCAGCTCGCCCGCTTCTCCTCCGCGGCCATGTCGCTGGGCTCGCAATTCGCCGCGCGCATGACACTCCCGGCACCGCCGGCTCCGCCTCCGGCCCCGGCCGGGCGGGCGAGACGCGGTTCCGCGGCAAATGCCGCTCCACCGCCGCCGCCGCGCCCCCGCCCTCCGGTCCTCTGCCCGGAATGAGCGACCATCTCGATTTCCTTCTCCCCGAGGAGCTGGTCCGCCTCGCCCGCCGGGTGGTCGAGGAGAATCGCGCCGCTGGCCGGCGGGTCGCGGTGGCGGAGAGCTGCACGGGCGGGCTGGTCGCCGCCGCTTTGACCGAGATCGCCGGCAGCTCGGACGTGCTCGAGGCGGGCTTCATCACTTATTCGAACGAGTCCAAGGCCAAGCTGCTCCATGTCAGCGAGGAGATGATCGAGACATTCGGCTCGGTCTCGGTGGCCGTCGCCTGGGCGATGGCGCAGGGCGCGCTCAAATCTTCGGGCGCCGACGTCGCGGTCGCGCTCACCGGCATTGCCGGCCCGGCGGGAGGATCGGACCGCAAGCCGGTCGGGACGGTGGTGTTCGCCCGGGCGGAGCGCGACGCCGATCCCAAATCGATCATCGCCGACACCCAATGCTTCGGCGATCTCGGCCGCGGCGGCGTCCGGCTTCAGGCGGCGCTGTGCGCGCTCGATTTGCTGCTGCCCGAATCCGCATTGCCGTAAAGCGCGCGCGCGCGCTCCTCGAAGGCGCCGATCATCCGTCGCAGCGCACGGTCGAACATCTGCCCGGCAATCGCCTCGAACAGGCGGTTCCTGAACGCGAAATCGACGCAGAAATCGACCTCGGTCGCGCCCGCGCCGACGGGCAGGAACTTCCATTGGTTGCGCAGATATTTGAGCGGCCCTTCGACATAATCGATCTCGATCTCGCCGGGCCGGCGCTTGCGCACCTTTGACGTGAAGGTCTCCTTGAGCGCGCCGAAGCCGACGATCAGGTCGGCGACCATCTCGGTCTCGCTCTCCGAGCGAATCCGCGTGGCCGCGACCCAGGGCAGGAAATGCTGGTAGCTGCCGACATCGGCGACGAGGTCGAACACTTGCTCAGGGGTGTAGGGGAGGATCCGCTTTTCGCTGTGGCGCGGCATCAGACCGTGCGCGCCGCCGCGAGCTTCGCCTCGCGCGCGGCCCTCATTCTCTCGAAATCGTCTCCGGCGTGGTAGCTCGACCGGGTGAGCGGCGAGGCGGCGGCGAGGAGGAAGCCCTTGGCGCGGGCGATCGCGGCATAGGCCTTGAAGGCGTCGGGCGTGACGAACTCCTCGACCCGGGCGTGGCGCGGGGTCGGCTGGAGATATTGGCCCATGGTCAGGAAATCGACGTCGGCCGAGCGCATGTCGTCCATCACCTGGTGGACCTCGAGCCTTTGCTCGCCGAGGCCGACCATCACCCCCGATTTGGTGAAGATCGAAGGATCGTGCCGCTTGACGCTTTCGAGCAGGCGCAGCGAGGCGTAATAGCGCGCGCCCGGCCGGATCGTCGGATAGAGGCGCGGCACCGTCTCGAGATTGTGGTTGTAGACGTCGGGGCGCGCCTCGATGATCCGCTCGACCGCGGCCTGCGCCTTGTTGCGGAAATCGGGGGTCAGAATCTCGATGGTGGTCGCCGGCGTGTTGCGCCTGAGCGCCTCGATCACCTTGACGAATTGCGACGCGCCGCCGTCGGGCAAATCGTCGCGGTCGACCGAGGTCACCACGATATGGGTCAGGCCGAGCTCGGCGGCGGCGACGGCGACATGCTCGGGCTCGAGCGGGTCGACCGCGCGCGGCATGCCGGTCTTGACGTTGCAGAAGGCGCAGGCGCGGGTGCAGGTGTCGCCCAGGATCATCACCGTGGCGTGCTTCTTGGTCCAGCATTCGCCGATATTGGGGCAGGCCGCCTCCTCGCAGACGGTGACGAGGCCGAGCCGGCGCATCAGCGCCCTGGTTTCCATGAAGCCGGCACTGACCGGCGCCTTCACCCGGATCCAGTCGGGCTTGCGCTGGCGCGGGACGCTGGCGGGGTCGGCTTCGCTCATGGCGCGCAGATAGCGATCTGGCGCGTGCATAACAACACACACTCCGTTCGGCCTGAGCTTGTCGAAGGCCAATCCTTCTTCTAGCGGAGCAAGAACAAGAAGAGGGCTTCGACAGGCTCAGCCCGAACGGAGGGTTGGTTGGCTGATTTTAGCGCATTGATCGAAGGCTATCACCGGTTCCGGGACCGTGGCTGGGGGGCGCAGCGTGAGCGCTGGGCCGGGCTCGCCGAAGGGCAGAGCCCCAAGGTGATGGTGATCGCCTGCTCGGACAGCCGGGTCGATCCCAGCCAAATCTTCGATGCGCGGCCCGGCGAGATGTTCGTGGTCAGGAACGTCGCCAACCTGGTGCCGCCCTTCGAGCGCGACAATCATTATCACGGCGTCTCGGCGGCGCTCGAATTCGCGGTCACCCAGCTCGAGGTCGACGAGCTGGTGGTGATGGGCCACGGCTTTTGCGGCGGCTGCGCGGCGGCGCTGACCGGCCAGTTCGACAATGCCGAGCATGGCGAGGGCCATTTCATCGCTCATTGGATCGACATGCTCGCCGCGGCGCGGGCAAGGATCAGGGCGAAATATGACGTGCTCGACCGCGACGCCTTCCTGGAGATGGAGCTGGAAGGCGTCCGCATCTCGCTCGCCAATCTGCGCACCTTCCCCTGGGTGCGCGAGCGCGAGGAGGCCGGCCGGCTCAAGCTGCACGGCGCCTATTTCGCGATCAGCGACGGCATCCTCCACGTCTGCGACGAGGCCAGCGGCGACTTCGCGCCGGCCTGACCCTAGCGCGCCCGCCGCGCGGTGAGGATTCGGACGGTCGGCGCGAGGATCTGGCCGGCCATGCCGGTGCCGGCGCCGCCGGTCGGCGATCTGGGCGACGCCAGGATCTGGCGGACGACGTCCATGCCCTCGACCACGCGCCCGAACACCGCATAGCCCGGGTCGGTCGCGGTCGCGTCGAGCCCGATCAGAGTGCCGACGACGATGTAGAATTCCGATGTCGCCGTGCCCGGCGCGGCGCGGGCAAAGGCGATGGCGCCATCCGTGTGCGAAAGGCCGGTCCGGCTGGTCGGCTCATGCGCGATCGGCGGCAGCATCCGGCGCGGATTGGTGTGCCAGCCGCCCTGGATGAGGCCGTCCTGCGGCCCGACACTCATCGCCCGGTAGAAGGCGGCGCCGTCCAGCCGCCGCTGATCGACGTAGCGCAGGAAGTTGCGGGCGCTGACCGGCGCCCGCCCGGTTTCGACCGCGACGACGATGTCGCCCGCGCCGGTATGGAGGACGACCCGGACGGTGGCGGCCGCCGGCGCGGGTCCGGTCTGGGCGAGAGCCGGCGCGCTCAGCCAGAGCAGGAGGAAGACGACGAGACGTCCAGGCTTCACGAGCAACTCCTTGATTCAGGCCGCGCCGGCGACGCTGCGCCGCCGCGCGTAGAGGAAATAGAGGACCAGGCCGGCCAGATTCCAGATCAGGAACCAGATCTTGGTGAAGCTGGGCAGGCTGTGGAACAGATAGAGGCAGCCAAGGATCGCGAAGATGCCGACCGGCCAGGCCCATGGCGTACGGAATTTTCGCTCCGCCTCGGGCGCGCGCACCCGGAGGATCAGCATGCAGACCGCGACCGCGGTGAAGGCCGCCAGGGTTCCGGCATTGGCAAGCGTGACGATCTGGTCGAGCGGCACCAGCGCGGCGATGGTGGCGACGATCAAGGTGGTGAAGAGCGTGATCCTGACCGGCGAGCCCCGCTTCGAGACCTGCGCCAGCTTCATCGGCAGCAGCCCGTCGCGGGCCATCACGAAGAAGATGCGGCTCTGGCCGTAGAAGAAGGCCAGGATCACCGTTGGCAAGGCGATCACCGCCGAAAGCTCGAGATAGCGCGCGGCCGTTTCCCAATTGAGCGTGCGCAGCACCAGCGCGAGCGGCTCCCCGCTTTTGGCGATGGTCTGATAATCGACGGCGCCGACCGCGGCGACGCCGACCGCGATATAGATGATGACGCAGATCACCATCGATCCGACGATCCCGATCGCGAGGTCTCGTCCCGGATTCTTCGCTTCCTCGGACGCGGTCGCGACGGCGTCGAATCCGTAGAAGGCAAAGAAGATCACGGCCGCCGCGGCCATCACACCGACCTCGGCGCCCGATGGACCCTGGCTCGCGAAACCGTGCGGCATGAAGGGATGGAGGTTGGCTTCGTTGAAATGCGGCAGCGCCACCGCGACGAAGACGATGAGCGCGAGCACCTTCACCGCGACCAGGATCGCGTTGAGCGTGGCGCTTTCCTTGGTTCCCCTGATCAGCAAGGCGGCGACGATCAGGATGATGAACACGGCCGGCAGATTGAAGCCGGACTGAGTGACGTGAAGCGTGAATGGGAGCCAGCCTCCCTCGATCACCGGCGCGTGGGTGAGAAAGGCTGGAAAGTCCGGCCAGGCCGACAGGAGGGGCGGCGAGGCATGCGCCGACCAGCCCGCCGCAACCGCGCTCACCACCAGCGAATATTCCAGGATCAGGCTCCAGCCGACGATCCACGCCAGGCCCTCGCCGAGCACGACATAAGTGTAGGTGTAGGCGCTGCCAGAAGCCGGGATCATCGTCGCCATCTCGGCATAAGCGAGCGCGGCGGCGGCGCAGATCAGGCCGGCGATGGCGAAGGAGAGGATGACCGCTGGGCCGGCCTTGGCCGCGCCGACGCCGGTCAGCGTCAAGATGCCGGTGCCGACGATCGCGCCGACACCGAGCGCGATCAGATGCGGCCAGCCCAGGCTCTGCTTGAGCCGGTGCTCCTCGGGCATCTCCTCGCGCGGGACGATGGTCTTTTTCGCGTTCCAGGATGCCATCCCGCTCCCCCTTTTGCCGGTCGCCGATCTTGTGCCGCTTTCAAGGCGCGCGACAAGCCGGAAAGTGAGATCGCGGCACGGTAACCGGTGGAACTTTCACTTTTGATTTGGGTTAATACGCCGCTATGGGGGTCCCTACATATTATGAGGCAGCCGGTGAACCGAGCCGCATGACCGTCGTCGCCGCCAATGCCGAGCAGATGCTCGACCTGGTTCTGGCCGCGGCGCGGGAAGGCGAATCCGAGCTGCACACGGTGCTGGCGACGCTGCCGGCGCCGATCTACACCACCGACGCCGAGGGCGTCGTCACCTTCTTCAACAGCGCCTGCATCGGCTTTGCCGGACGAACGCCGACAGTGGGCAAGGACCGCTGGTGCGTGACCTGGAAGCTCTACACGGCCGGCGGCGCGCCGCTGCCCCACGATGAATGTCCGATGGCGGTGGCGGTCCGCGAGAGGCGCCAGGTGCGCGACGTCGTCGCCCTCGCCGAGCGCCCCGACGGCACGCGGGTGATGTTCGCCCCCTACCCCACCCCGCTCCACGATGCCGACGGCGGCTTTGCCGGCGCGGTCAACATCCTCATCGACGTCACCGACGCCCGCCAGGCCGGCGAGCTGCGCGCCGAAGCGATGCGCTGCCGCCGCCTCGCCCATATGGTGACCGACCGGCGCGCCGTCGACACCTTGCTGCTGATGGCGACCGAATATGACGACAAGGCCCGGAGCCTGCGCCCGTCCTGATTGGGCCCTGTCGCGGCGCCGCCGCCCGCGCTAAGACAAATCATGACCGACGATCCCATCCGCCACACCCGCAACGTCTGCCTGCTGATCGACGCCGACAATGCCTCGGCCGGATCGCTCGATCCGGTGCTCACCGTTCTGGCCGAGCTCGGCACGGTCAACATCCGCCGCGCCTACGGCAACTGGCAGAAATCGAGCCTCGGCGGCTGGGCCAAGATCATCCACCGCCACGCGATCGAGCCGCAGCAGCAGTTCGACGTCGCCAAGGGCAAGAGCGCGACCGACATGAAGATGACGATCGACGCGATGGACCTCCTCTATCGCGGCCACGTCCACGGCTTCGGCATCATGTCGTCGGACAGCGACTTCATGCCGCTCGCGGTTCGGATCAAGCAGGACGGCCTCCCGGTCTACGGCTTCGGCACGGCCAAGACGCCCGAGGCGTTCCGCGAGGCCTGCACCCGCTTCATCGACGTCGGCGCGCTCGCCAAATCGGACGCGGCCGAGGTCGCGACGCAGGCCGCGCCACAGGCCGAAGCGACGGAATCGGGCATCGACGAAGCGGTGATCAAGCTGCTCGGCGACGCGATCAAGGCCTCCAAGCGCGACGAGCGCGGCTATGCGAGCCTGCAGGAGGTCGGCAAATTGGCAGGCAACCGCTCCTCGTTCGACGCCCGCAATTACGGCTATTCGCGGCTGAGCGAATTGATCGAGGAAATCCCCAATTTCCAGGTCGAACGGCGCGAGGGCGGCGCGGTCTTCGTCAAGCGGGTGCGCTGAACGCCGTGGCCGCGGCGATCGAGGTCGCTCCGCTGCGCGCCGAACACCGCGCGGAATGGGAGGCGCTCGCCCGGGGCTACAAGGCCTTCTACCGGGACGAGATTCCGCAGGAGCGCTATGACCAGACCTGGCGGCTGCTGATCGCGGACGATCGCGTCCACGGCCTCGCCGCCCGCCTCGACGGCCGCCTGGTCGGGATCGCCCACTATCTCTTCCACGCCCAGACATGGTCGCCCGATTGCTGCTATCTGCAGGATCTGTTCACCGCCGAAGGCGCGCGCGGGCAAGGCGTGGCGACGGCCTTGATCGACGCCGTCGCCGAGGCGGCGCGCGCCCGCGGCGCCCTGAAATATTACTGGCTGACCAAGGAAAACAATCTCCAGGCCCGCGCCCTCTACGACCGCATCGCGCGCTTCAAGGGCTTTCTGCGCTACGATTATCCGCTGTGAGTGGCTCTCGCCGGGCGGACATGACCAGGAAATAGAGACCGGCGATCAGCATCGGCGCGCTCAGCGTCTGGCCCATGGTCAGGCCCCAGGGGAGATGCTCGAGGCCGGCGTCCGGCTGGCGGACGAACTCGATCAGGAAGCGCGCGGCTCCGTAGATGACGAGGCCCGTGCCGAGCAGGCGACCCGGCCGGTCGCGGGCGTCGGTGCGCCAGAACAGATAGGCGAGCACCGCCATCATCAGCAGCCCTTCGAGCACGGCCTCGTAGAGCTGGCTCGGGTGGCGCGGGAGATTGTCGCCGGCGCCGGGGAAGATCATGCCCCAGGGAAGGTCGGTCGGGCGGCCCCAAAGCTCGCCATTGGTGAAATTGGCGAGCCGCACCAGGAACAGGCCAAAGGGCGTGGTGCAGGCGATGTAATCGCACACGCGCAGCATATCGAGGCGCTGGATGCGGCAGAACAGCCAGATCGCTACGACGATGCCGATCAGGCCGCCATGGAACGACATGCCGCCGTTCCAGGGCTTCAGCACTTCGAGCGGCGTCGCCCAGATTTCGGGGCGGTAGAAGATGCACCAGCCGAGCCGCCCGCCCAGGATCACGCCCGCGGTGATGGACAAAGCGAGGGGCTCGAGATTGCCTTTGGCGAGCGGCGCGCCGGGCCTGGCGATCAGCCGGGCCATGTACCACCAGCCGAGCAGGATCATCGCGAAGTAGCTCAGCGGATACCATTTGAGCTGGAAGAAGCCGAGATCGAGCGCGACCGGAGAGATGCCGAGCTGGTCCCAGCGCAGCGCCGCACCGGCCAAAGCGAGAATCCCCCCGATCATCTTCAGCGCGTCAGCTTCTTGTAGCTCATCCGATGCGGCCGGTCCGCCTCTGGGCCCATGCGCCGCCTCTTGTCCTCCTCGTAGGATTCGAAATTGCCTTCGAACCATTCGACGTGGCTGTCGCCTTCGAAGGCGAGGATGTGGGTGGCGAGGCGGTCGAGGAAGAAGCGGTCGTGGCTGATGATCACCGCGCAGCCGGCGAAATTCTCCAGCGCCTCTTCCAGGGCGCGCAGGGTCTCGACGTCGAGATCGTTGGTCGGCTCGTCGAGCAGGAGGACGTTGCCGCCCTCCTTCAGCATCTTGGCGATATGGACCCGGTTGCGCTCGCCGCCGGAGAGCTGGCCGACCTTCTTCTGCTGATCCTGGCCCTTGAAGTTGAAGGCGCCGACATAAGCGCGGGTGCCGATTTCGTGCTTGCCGAAGTGGAAGACGTCCGACCCCCCTGAAATCTCCTCCCAGACATTCTTGTTCGGGCTGAGATGATCGCGCGACTGGTCGACATAGCCGAGATGGACGGTCGGGCCGATCTTGATCTCGCCGCTGTCGGGCTGCTCGACGCCGGTGATCAGCTTGAACAAGGTGGTCTTGCCGGCGCCGTTGGGGCCGATCACGCCGACGATGCCGCCGGGCGGGAGCGAGAAGCTCAGATCCTCGAAAAGCAGCTTGTCGCCATAGGCTTTCGAGACATTGTCGAGATCGATCACGTTGCCGCCGAGCCGCTCGGGTACCTGGATCAATATCTGCGCCTTGCCCGGCGTCCGGTTCTCCTGGGCTTGGACCAGCTCGTCGAAGGCGCGGATACGGGCCTTTGACTTGGCCTGGCGGGCCTTGGGCGAGCGGCGGATCCATTCGAGCTCGTCGTTGATCGCCTTCTGCTTGCCCTGCTCCTCGCGCTCTTCCTGCTCCAGTCTCTTAGATTTCTTTTCCAAGTAACCGGAATAATTGGATTCATAGACGTAATAGCGGCCGCGATCCAGCTCCAGCACCCAGTTCACCACATTGTCCAGGAAGTAGCGGTCGTGGGTGACCAGGATGACGTTGCCCGGATAATCGACGAGGTGCTTCTCGAGCCATTGCACGCTCTCGGCGTCGAGATGGTTGGTCGGCTCGTCGAGGAGCAGGATGCCGGGCTTTTCGAGCAGCAGCCGGGTCAGCGCGACGCGGCGCTTCTCGCCGCCCGAAAGATTCTCGACGGACGCGTCGCCGGGCGGGCAGCGCAGGGCGTCCATCGCGATCTCGAGCTGGTTATCCAACGTCCAGCCGTCGACGGCGTCGATCTTCTCCTGCAATTCGCCCATCTCGGCCATGAGCGCATCGAAATCGGCATCCTCGGGGGGATCGGCCATCAGCGCCGAGATGGCGTTGAACCGGTCCATCATGTCGGCGACCGGGCGGACGCCGTCCATGACGTTCTCCTTGACCGTCTTGGTCGGATCCAGCTGCGGCTCCTGCTCGAGATAGCCGACCGTGACATGCTCGCCCGGCCAGGCCTCGCCGACGAACTCCTTGTCGCGCCCCGCCATGATCTTCATCAGGGTCGACTTGCCCGAGCCGTTCGGCCCGACGATGCCGATCTTGGCGTCGGGATAGAATTGCAAGTGGATGTTGCTGAGCACCGGCTTGGCGGCGCCGGGGAAGGTCTTGGTCATGCCCTTCATGACGAAACTATACTGGGCGGCCATGCGGCGCTCGCTTTCTTCTGATAAATTGCGGTGACGGGGAGTCGCCGCGACCCCTAAAGCGGCGAGCCGAGATTGGCAAACCGGCCGGGCGAGACTAAGCCTCGGCGCCATGCCGCCCCTCGTCCTGTCCGCGTTGCTCGCGGCCCTGCCCGCGCCCGCCAGCCAGGACGTGCCGGCCGCCCACGCCGTCCCGGACGGCGCCGCCTGCGCGGCTTATGACGAAAACCTGCCCGCCTGGCTCCAACCCTGGACAAATGTCTTCGAGTCCGGCTCCGAGATCGTGCCGGGCCGGGCCGTGACGATATTCCTTCGATCGCTGGGCGTGGGCGAAACCATGGGCCCGCCGCGCAAGGGCTGGCGCGGCGCCACCACCGGGAGAACATTGTCGTTCGATATCGACACGGCCGGCACCTACGCGATCGTGCTCGACATCCCCGCCTGGATCGAGCTCGCCTGGCGTCGTGGCGACCGCAACGACAGCCATGGCGTCGAGTCGGTCTCGCACGCCCATGGTCCACCCTGCTCGACGATCCGCAAGATCGTGAATTTCCAGCTCATTCCCGGCAATTACACGGTGCAGCTCAGCGGCACCAACGCCGCCTCGGCCCGCCTGCTCATCGTCAAACGCTGACCGTCATCGAAAGTCCTGTTCATGAAGACGCTGCTTCTCGCCGCCTTGCTCGCCCTCCCCTCGCTCGCTTTCGCCCAGACGCCGATCGGCGACCAGGCCGCCGCCCTGCGCGACGCCGCGCTCAGCGGCGACACGCTCGCCTGGGAGATCGTCGAGGGGCTGACCACCGAGGTCGGCCCGCGCCAGGCGGGGACCGAGGCCGAGGCGCGGGCGCGGGAGTGGGCGGTGCGGCGGCTGACCGCGCTCGGCTTCGCCAACGTCCATGTCGAGCCGTTCGACATGCCGGTCTGGATGCGGGGCGAGGAGCGGGCCGAGATCGTCTCGCCCTTCCCCCAACCTTTGGTGGTGACCGCGCTCGGCAATAGCGGCGCGACTCCGGCCGCCGGACTCGAGGCCGAAGTGGTCGGCTTCGACAGCGTCGCCGCGCTCCAGGCGGCGCCGGACGCGGCGGTGCGCGGCCGGATCGTCTTCATCAACCATGCGATGGCGCCGACCCAGGACGGGTCGGGTTACGGCCAGTTCGGCGCGCCCCGCCGCCAGGGCCCGACCATCGCCAGCCGCAAGGGCGCGGCCGCAATCGTCGTGCGCTCGATCGGCACCGATTTTCACCGCAACCCGCATACCGGCGTGCAAAGCTTCGGCGAGGGCGCGCGGCCGATCCCGGCGGGCGCGCTGACCCTGCCCGACGCCGAGCAGCTCCAGCGCATCCTGAACCGCGGCCGTCCGGTGCGGATGCGGCTGACGCTGACGCCGCGCAATATCGGCCGCCACCAATCGGGCAACGTCGTCGCCGAAGTGCCCGGCAGCGACCCGAGCGCCGGCACGATCCTGATCGGCGGCCATCTCGACAGCTGGGATCGCGGCACCGGCGCGATCGACAATGCGGCGGGCGTCGCGATCACGATCGCTGCCGCGCACCGGATCATGCAGGCCGGCCGGCCGCGGCGCACGATCCGCGTCGTCCTGTTCGGCGCCGAGGAGGTCGGCGGCGGCGGCGGCGCGACCCATTTCCGGCTCCACCGCGAGACCGGCAACATCGTCCTCGTCGGCGAATCCGATTTCGGCGCCGACCGCGTCTGGCGGGTCGAGTTCAAGCTCGCCCCGAGCGAGGCGGCGCTCGCCGACCGGGTCGCCGCCTTGCTGGCGCCGCTCGGCATCGTGCGCGGGCGCGAACCCGCCGGCGCCGGCGCCGATCTCAGCGACTGGGTGGAAGCGGGCCGGGCGGCGATCGACCTCAGCCAGGACGGCATTCGCTATTTCGACTATCACCACACGCCCGACGACACGCTCGACAAGATCGACCCCGCCCAGCTGCGCCAGAACGTCGCCGCCTGGACCGCGATGCTCGCCGCGGTGGCGGACGCGCCCGGGCCGATCGCCGCCATGGCCCCCACCCCACCCGCACGCTGAGCCGCCCGAACCGCTTGACCTTTATTGCCGCGCAATCGAAAGGGCCTTCACGCCGGGGGGCGAGATGGAGGCCAGGGTCGTGAAACGGCGGCTTTTTACCCCCTATTTGCTGGGCCCGGCCTGGGTGGCGGCGCACGCCGCCGGCGCATCCGCCCAGAGCGCGCCCGCCCAAAATGCGCCCGCGCCGGTGCAGCCGGCGAGCCAGGACCTCTCAATCCTGTCGATCGAGGAGCTGGCGCAGCTGCCGGTCCGCTCGGCCTCCAAGCGCGAGGAGCCGCTGAGCGGCGTGCCGACCGCTCTGTTCGTGATCACGGGGGACGACATCACCGGGTCGGGGGTCACGTCGCTGCCCGAGGCGCTTCGGCTGGCGCCCAATCTTCAGGTCCAGCAGGTCAACGGCTTCGAATATGCGATCACCGCGCGCGGCTTCAACAGCGTCGAGACCGCCAACAAGCTGCTGGTGCTGATCGACGGGCGAAGCATCTATTCGACCCTGCATTCCGGCGTGTTCTGGCAGCTCCATTCGCCCCTGCTCGAGGATATCCAGCAGATCGAGGTGATCAGCGGACCTGGCGGAACGCTCTACGGGCCCAATGCGGTCAACGGCGTGATCAGCATCGCCAGCCGCGATGCCCGAGAGACCCTTGGCGGGCTGGTGCGCGGCACCGCCGGCGCCTTCGAGCAGACAATCGGCGCTCGCTATGGCGTTGCGCTCGGAGCCACCGGGGCGGTCCGCTTCTACGGCAATTATTACGACCGCGACGCTTTGGCGCGAGGGCCGATCGGCCCCGTAATCGACGATGCCTTCAGCGGCTGGCAGGCCGGGATGCGCGCCGATGTCGAATCGGGCGCCTCGCATTTCACCCTCCAGGGCGACCTCTTCGACAATGACGTCGATTCGCTGCCCGGCGACGGCCACCGGGGCCACAACATCCTGGCGCGCTGGTCGCACAATTTCAGCGACACCTCGTCCTTCCGCATCCAGGGCTATTACGATTATTTCGAGCGGCAATTCCTGCTCGCCTTCGATTCGCTGCAGACCTTCGATCTCGACGCCCAGTTCAACGCCAGCTTCGGCGCGCACGACCTGGTCATGGGCGGCGGCGTGCGGACGACGCGCGACCGCTTCACCAACGCCCTCAATGCATTCGCGCTCGTCCCCGGAAGCCAGCGGCTGTGGATCTACAACGGCTTCGTCCAGGACCGGATCCGGCTCACGCCCGCTCTGTCGCTGACCGCCGGAATCAAGGCCGAGGAAACCAGCTTCACCGGCGTCGAGCTGCTTCCGAACCTGCGCCTCGCCTGGCAGCCCGATGAGCGGACCCTGCTCTGGGCGGCCGTCTCGCGGGCGGTGCGGACGCCGTCGCGGATCGATCGCGAGCTCGAAGCCCAGCCATTGCTGCTGCCAGCGCCCGATTTCGTCTCGGAGAAGCTGATCGCCTTCGAGGCCGGCTATCGCGGCCAGCCGACGCGGCGGACGACGCTCTCCATCTCGGTCTTCTACAATCGCTACGACGACATCCGCACCGCCGATCTCGTCAACACCAATCCGTTCCAGGTCCGGCTCGCCAACGGCCTCGAAGGCCATAGCTACGGCGTCGAGGCGTGGAGCACGACCCAGCTCGCCTCCTGGTGGCGGCTCAATCTGGGCGCCAGCGCCGTCTTCAAGCATTTCCGCGCGAAGCCAGGCCATATCGACCTTTCGGGGCGCGACTCGCTTGGCCACGACCCCGATTTCCAATTGTTCGCGCGCACCCAGATGAACCTGACCGACCGGCTGCAGCTATATGCCGGGTTGCGCTACATCGGCGAGATCGACAGCGCCCCTCCGATTGGCGCCTATGTCGAAGCCGATGCGAGCCTCGCCTACAGGCTCAACGACCTGGTCGAGCTCTACGTCGCCGGCCGCAATCTGCTTCACGACAGGCATCTCGAAAGCAACGATCCCGAGCGCGCCCATCTCGTCCAGCGCAGCCTTGCCGTCGGCACGAGGCTGCGATTTTGAAGCAGGCCCTGCGCCTCTTCCTTGCAATGACGCTCTGCCTCGGCCTGGCGCCGGCGCCGGCGCGCGCTCAGGCGCCGACCGAGGAAGCGGTGAAGGCGGCCTTCCTGCCCAAGTTCGCGCGCTATGTCGGCTGGCCGGCGCGGATGCAGCTGGGGCCGGGCGCGCCCTTCCAGCTCTGCGTCATCGGCCGCGATCCGTTCGGCCGAATGCTCGATTCCGCCGCCGCCACCGAGCAGATCGACGGCCATGGCGTTGCCGTTCGCCGCCTGCCCTCGGCCGCGGGCGCTGGCGGCTGCCACCTCGCCTTCGTCCAGGGCGCGGCGCCGGCGGAGACCGGGCGGCTGCTGCTCGCTTTGCGGAGCCAGCCCATCCTCACCGTCACCGACGCGCGCGCCGGGCCGCAGCGCGGAATGATCCACTTCACCGTCGTGGCCGGCCGAGTCCGCTTCTTCATCGACGATGCGGAAGCGGCGACTCGCGGCCTTTCGATCAGCTCGCGGCTGCTCGCGCTCGCCGCCGGCGTCAGGCAGCGGCGCTGATGCGGCTGCCCTCCCCCTTCGCCCGCAAATGGAGCGCGGCGCCTGCCGCGATCGTCGCGGTCGTCGTTCTGCTCCTGCTCGCCGGCATCGGCGTGATCGTGCAGAGCGAGGCCGCCTATCGCGACCTGCAGCAGCAGGAGACCCGGGTGCAGGCCGACATATTGGCGGCGAGCGTGACCGCCGCGCTCGATTTCGGCGACAGGGTTGCCGCGGACGAGGCGATCGACGCGATCCGGGTCAACCGGCAGGTGCGCAGTGTCGGCGTCTACAATGGGCGCGGCGCGCTGATCGCCGGCTACAGCCGCGACGGCGGCAACCCGCCGGCGCGGCTCGCCGAGCCGGTGATGGCCTCGGGCAACGAGATCGTCTCGGCGGTGCCGGTGACGAGCGGGCGCGAGCGGATCGGCACGGTCGTTCTCGCCGCCGATCCCGAGCCGGTGTCGCGCCGGCTCAGCCGCTATCTGGTGATCGGCCTCTTGATCCTGATGGCGGCTCTGGTGGTGGCGGTGCTCGGCTTCGCGCAGAACGCGCTCAAGCGGGCCAACCGCGAACTGGAGGAGCGGGCCGACGCGCTCGCCGACGCCAATGCCGAATTGAAGGTCCAGGTCTCTGAGCGCGGCAAGGCCGAGGAGCAGCTGCGCCAGGCCCACAAGATGCAGGCGCTCGGCCAGCTCACCGGCGGCATCGCCCATGATTTCAACAATCTCCTCACCGTCATCCAGGGCTCGGCCGACATGCTGCGCCGGCCCGGCATCACCGAGGACAAACGGGTCCGCTTCGCCGAGGCGGTGGTCCAGGCGTCGAGCCGGGCGGCGGCGCTGACCGGGCAATTGCTCGCCTTCGCCCGGCGCCAGCCGCTCCAGCCCGAGGTGATCGACCTCAATGCGCTGATCCGCGGCATGACCGACCTGCTCGACCGGACGCTGGGCGAGCGGATCGAGGTGACCACCGAGCTCTCCGCCCACACCTGCACGGTCGAGGCCGACCGCACCCAGCTCGAATCCGCATTGCTCAACGTCGCCGTCAATGCGCGCGACGCCATGCCCGGCGGCGGCCGGCTCGTCATCCGGACCGCGTCGACCGAGGATCCGGAGCGCGGCGCGATGATCGCTCTGTCGGTCGGCGACAGCGGCGCCGGCATGGACGAGGACACGCTGAACCGGGCCTTCGAGCCCTTCTTCACCACCAAGACGACCGGCAAGGGCACCGGCCTCGGCCTCAGCCAGGTCTATGGCTTCGCCAGCCAGTCGGGCGGCGACGTCCAGATCGCCAGCCGGCCCGGCGAGGGCACGATTGTCACCCTGCTGCTGCCGTGCAGCGGCTCGGCCGAGGACGTCCGGACCGTCGAGGGCAACACCGTCCTCAGGCGCGGCCGGACCGGCCGAATCCTGCTCGTCGAGGACAATGACGAAGTCGGCGAGTTCGCCGAGCAATTGCTCGACGAACTCGGCCACGAGGTCGTCCGGGCCCGCTCCGGCGAGGAAGCGCTCGACCGCGCGCTGGCCGAACGCTTCGACCTCGTCTTCACCGACGTCGTCATGCCCGGAATGAGCGGGCTCGATCTGGCCGGGCGCCTGGCCGAGCGGCGCGCCGGCCTGCCGGTCATCCTCACCACCGGCTATAGCGACGAGATCGCCCGCTCCGGCGCCGGCGGCCGCCCGGTCATCCTCAAGCCCTACCGCCCGGAGACTCTGGCCGAAGCGATCGAGCAGGCGCTCTCGGACCGGCAAGGATAAGCAAGCAAGATGGTCGCTCCCCGCCCCGATCGGCTTGCTTGAGCACCATTGCGCTTTTCATCGCGACCGGTAAGATCGTCCCATATCCGCCCTAAGCAGGTCTAAAAGCAGGGGGAAGCGGGACGACGCACGGCGAAATTCGATGAATAGCGGCAAGCTTTTGCTTGGTTGCGCCAATAGGGGGGCAATTCGATCATGCGGAAACGGGATAGCAATGATGGGATTTCGCTCAACGCGATAAGCGGCACCAATGTGGTGTTTCTCGGCTTTGACGTTTCCGAAGAGCGGCGCAAGAATTTGTTGGGTTTTGCGGTATGCCGCACGGACCACACTGAAAACGAGCAATATTGGTTGCAAAGTTTTCGTACGTTCGAAGCAACCCTCCCCAATCCGCCGCCGGGTTCGTTCGTCTCCACCAACGACCATCCGGTGCAGGCCTTTTCGTGGGGCGATTATACCGCCAAGCCCGGCCACCTTTATAACTACAGGCTCATTCCCAAATACGGCGCGCCCGGCAAGATGACCGACGGTCCGGAAGTCAGCGTCGACATCCAGACGACCAGCGAGGACGTCGGCGACCATGCCATCTATTTCAATCGCGGCGTGGCCGGGAGCCAGGCCTATGCCCGCAAGTTCGGCAATATCGCGCCCGATGATATCCAAGATCCGGCGCTGAAGGCAAAGGCCTTCGCCTGGCTGTCGCGCGGCCTCGAGGAAGCCCTGCTGAAATATATCGGCCAGGCGAACGGCTCCGACTGGGGGCTTCGCGCCGCCGTCTACGAGTTCAATTACCTGCCCGTCCTCAGGGCGTTCGGCGAGGCCGGCAAAGTCGCCGACGTCAAGATCATCTACGACCGGCGCGCCCAGGGGCCCTATGTCGAATCGGACGCGGCGATCGCGGAGGCGGGCATCGAATCCCTGATGATCCCGCGAAGAGTCGGCAACGCGATTTCCCACAACAAGTTCATCATCCTGCTCCACAAGGGCAAGCCCGTTCAGGTCTGGACCGGATCGACCAACATCACCGCGGCGGGCATTTTCGGGCAGTCGAACGTCGGCCATATCGTCCGCGACGAGGCGATCGCGCAGGCCTATTTCGACTATTGGACGCGGCTCAGCGCCGATCCCCCGATCAAGAATCTCGCGCGGGCCAATACGGCCGCCATCGCCAATCCCGTCGGCGCGCCCGCGGCCAACAGCCTGTCCGCCATATTCAGCCCCCGCACCGATCTCGGCGCGCTCAAATGGTATGGCGAGCGGATGGGCGCGGCGACTCAGACTTTGGGCTTCACGGCGGCCTTCGGCATCAGCTCAGCTCTTTCCCCCGTCTTATTGGAAACAAAGGATTTCCTGCGCTTCGTCCTGGTCGAATCCGAAGGCAATAAGGCGCGCGCCAAGCCGACTGCGGCCAATCCGAATCCGAAAAGCCAGTTCGACGTCTTCAGCGACATCTGCAAGGTTCCCAACAACCGGACCGCGGTCGGCTCGTTCCTCGACGATCGTGGCAATGACGCGGTCGGCGGCGAATTGCAGCATTGGCTGGCCGAAAAGCTCACCGGCCTCAACACCCACGTCAAATATCTTCATACCAAATATATGTTCATCGACGCGATGAGCGACAACCCGATGGTCGTCTCCGGATCGGCGAATTTCAGCGATGCCTCCACCATCAGCAATGACGAGAATATGGTGATAATCCAGGGCAATAGGGACGTCGCCGATATTTTCCTCGGGGAGTTCATGCGCCTCTTCAATCATTTCTATTTTCGCCAGATTGTAAAAAAGCAGCAGGCGAAAGCCGGCGGCGAAATCGCCGACAAGAGCTTTTATCTCGCTCCCGATGACAGTTGGACGGGACGTTATTTCGATCCCGCTTCCCCAAAATTCATGGAGAGGAAGCTCTTTGCCTGACCGCCGGGAGTCGCGACGGCCGCTCCCTCGAACGCCGAGAAGGATGCTCTGAAATGCCTGACGCGCTCGCGAAATTGCCCAAGCAAACCTACCCGATCGCGCTGAGCGCCGTCGACGCCAATTATCTGGACCATGAGGACGACTTCCTGCCGGGCGTGGTCCGCGAGAAGCTGTGGGAAATCTTCGTCGAGATCGGCCGCGCCTGGGGAAACGTTCCCAATGACTCGGCCGGGCTGCGCAGCTCGTGGCTGGAATTCATCGAGGCGAAGGTCACGCGCTCGCCAAGCTATGCCGGCGAATATGCCAATGCCGTTTCGGTGATGCAGGAGCTTGCCGGCGTGCTGGGCCGCGACTGGGCCTATCAGCAGCTGTTCTTCAACAGCGGCGTCTCGCCGAAGGACCCCCCGGTGACCCGGCTGGCCCATCTCAAGCGCTATGTCGTCGACGAGTTCATCGCGGTCCAGATCACGGCGAGCGGCTTTCGCGGCTTTGCCGACAGCATCTTCTCCCCCAATCGCCCGCTCAACTATGCGGGGTTCGTCCGCGGCTCGCGCTACAATGAGCGGCCGAGCGCGCGGCTCTACCCGCGGCAGCAGCCCGCCGGCACGGCGGAGGTGGAATGATGGCCAAGCATTATCAATACGTCCTGATCGGCTCCGGAGTGGCGGCCGTCACGCTCGCGAGGCAGCTGCTGGCCAACGACCGGGCGACGTCGATCCTGATCCTCGAAGCGGGGCCGAGGGTGCCGCGGGGCGACCGGCGGAGCTGGTGGGATTATATCCTGTCGCAGCGCAAGCCCTATGATTTCTGCTACGACGTCCCTGGCGAGAACACCACGAACGGCGACGTCGACTGGGGCTATGAGGGCTCGCGGATCATGGCCTATGGCGGCTCCACCGGCCATTGGGGCGCCTGGTGCCTGCGCTACAAGCCCGAGGACTTCGAGCTGTTCAGCAATACCGGCGAAGGCGCCGACTGGCCGATCTCCTATGACGATCTCGACGCTTATTATCACGAGGCCGAGCATTATCTCTCGGTCAACGGCGATTGCGGCGAAAGCTGGAACGCCGTCCGCGCCCACCAGCCCTATCCGCGCCCCAATTTCGGCTGGACCGAAGCCGACGGGCTGATGGTCGAGGCGTTCGAGAAGAACAATATCGAGCCCGGCGCGATGCCGGTCGCGCGCTACCGCAAATGCATGGCCACGGGCACCTGCAAATATTGCCCGATCGGCTCCCGCTACACGGCTCAGGACGTCCTCGACGAGCTCGTCCAGGATCCGCGCCATGTGAATCTCGAAATACGCTGCCTCTCCCCGGTGGTGCGGCTGGTCCCCGACCGCAAGTCGAACATCGCGGCCGCCGAATATCTCGACACCAAGACGGGGGAAACCCTGACCGCCACCGGCGACGTCTTCGTCGTCGCCGCCGGCACCTATGAAAGCCCCAAATTGCTGATGCGGTCGAAAGACCGGTTCTGGCCCGACGGGATCGGCAACGATCATGATCTGGTCGGCCGCTACATCGTCTCGCACTCCTTCCTGCGAGTCAGCGGCTCGCTGCCCGCCAATGAACGGAACTGGGTGCAGGAATTCGATTTTCCGACGCTGATGTCGCGGACTCTCGACGCGCCCGAATATCAGCTGGACGGCAAGATCTTCATCTTCAAGAACCGCGTCCTGCCCAACGTCGACATCGCCAGGCTGATGATCCAGGGCAAGACGCGCGACCAGATCAGGGCGATCCTGTCGGGCCCGATGTTCTTCGAGCTGCAGGCCTTTTACGAAGAGAAGGGCCAGCACCGCAACCGCCTGGTCGAACGTTCGGGGAGCAACCGCTTCGGCCTGCCGCTGATGACCGTGAATTATTTGCGCGAGGAGAAGTTCAAGGAGCGCGCCGACAATCGGCTGGCGCTGATGAAGCCGGTCATCGACGCCATGAAATGCGAGAATGTCGTCACCAATATCGACGATCCGGGCGGGCATCATGCCAGCGGCACCTGCCGGATGGGCGCTTCGCCCGAGCAGGGCGTCACCGACAAGGACATGAAGGTGTTCGGCACCGACAACCTCTACGTCTGCTCGAACGCGGCCTTCCCGACCTGCGCGGCGGTCAATCCGACGCTGACGCTGACCGCGATGACCCTGCGCTTGAGCGATTATCTCATCGGCAACGTGACCCAGCAGGTCCGGCAGGAGATGTTCGCATGACCGACAGCGATCCCCAGCATGCCGAGCTCCCGGAGCTGGTCACGCAGCTCCTTGCCGCCGAGCAGCCCGCCGCCACGGCCGACAAGGCCCAGCAGCGCGAGGCGATCATCGCCGCGCTGAACGGCGCCGTCCTGCTCGAATTCGCGACCATTCCGCCCTATCTGACCGCGCTCTGGACGATCAAGGACGAGCGCCACCCGCTGGCCAATTCCCTGCGCAACATCCTTCAGGAGGAAATGCTTCACCTCGCTCTGGTGTGCAACATGCTGGTCTCGATCGGCGGCGAGCCGCAAATCAGCTCGGCCGCGCCGACCTATCCCGGCAAGCTGCCGCTCGGCGTCCATCCCGAGCTCATCGTGCCCCTCGGCCGCTTTTCGAAACGGATGCTCGATGTGTTCATCGAGATCGAGCGCCCCAAGGACGTCCCGCCCGACCAGGCGATCCTCCAAGAGGAGGGGGAGCAGGACCAGGACGGCGAGGAATTCACCATCGGCCAGCTCTACGGCGAGATATTGGCCTCGTTCCGGGCGCTCGACCCCGAATTTTCCCAGGACCGGCAGGTCACCGGGCCGCTGGCGTGGATTCCGATCCTGTCGCTCGAAGATGTGGAAAAGGCGATCGAGATCATCGAACGGCAGGGCGAAGGCAGCACCGGCCAGCCCGAGGAGCGCCGCGGCTATCTCGCCCATTATTGGCGTTTCGCCGAAATGCACCGGCTCCAGCGGATGGAGAAGGGCGCGGACGGCAAGTGGGCGTTCGGCACCGCGATCGCCTTCGATTTCAACGCGGACGTGTGGCCCGTCGGCGACGTGCCCGAGGGCGGCTATCAGCTCGACCCGGCAAGCGAGCCCGAAGCCCGCCATCTCCTGCACCAGTTCAACATCCATTATTCGAAGCTGCTCGATTATCTCCAGGCGACCTGGTCGGGACCCGCTGGCCAGGCGATGATCCTGATGGCGCTCGAGGAGATGTTCGAGCTCGAGAAATTCGCCAAGCCGCTGATGCGGATCGCCCGCCCGGACGGCCAGAATTACAGCCCCGATTTCCGCTATCTTCTGCCCAGTGAAAGGTGAGGTGCGTCATGGCCGATGATGGCTACAAGCATTGGAAGGTGATCCGGACGGTCGAGCTTCCCGCGTCCCGCGACTCGGTCTGGGAGGTGATCGGCGGGTTCTATACGATCCACCATTGGCATCCCGATATCGTGCTCAGCGAGATTCCGCCGGAGCAGACGGACACGCGCGAGCTTCGGCGGCTGCTCACCTTTCCCGGTCAGCCCAAGACGATCGAAGAGCTCGTCTCGATGGACAATGACGACTGCCACTATCGCTACAAATGGCATGCCGGGCCTTGGGGCGAGGACGTCCGCAACTATCACGCCTCGCTTCGCGTGGTGGCCGGGGACCTGGACCAGAGCTGCCTGGTGCAATGGGCGTCCGAATTCGACTATCCGACCGACGCGATCAGCCAGTTTTACGAGAACGGCTTCCAGTCGCTCCGCGAGCGTTTTCCGGCATCGTCAAAGGAGTAGGTCCATTGGGAAGCATGTTGGAGATCAACGACAGCCTGCAGCAGACGACCGACCAGGGATTCCCGGCCGATCTGTTCAATCTGGAACGGCACCGGAAAAATCCGATCACTCTGGACGAAATCGGGGACAGGCTGTTTTCGTTCAAGGGGAAAATGGGCCCGCGATTCTTCCATCTCGATCCGGTGCGCGTCTTCTGGTTCCACAATCTCAATGGCCGCTGGCTGGCCTGGGGCCATATCTTCATCCAGGAGCAGACGATCTCGCGCAATCCCAATGCGCCTTCCCATACCGGCGCGGTCAACGTCAGCGATCCCAATCAATGGATGACGAGCGGCACCTATCGCGTCGCGCAAATCTACGACCCGGACTATCAGCGCGCCTTCACCGGCAACGATCTTCCCGCCGAGCTTTCATATTTTGCCGGAAGCGACTGATTCATAACGATTAGGCGATGGTCGGGGAGACAGGATTCGAACCTGCGACCCTCTGCTCCCAAAGCAGATGCGCTACCAGGCTGCGCTACTCCCCGACATCACGATCGAACGGATTTCGATCGAACTTCTGGTGGGCCCGGCAGGATTCGAACCTGCAACCAAGCCGTTATGAGCGGCCGGCTCTACCATTGAGCTACAGGCCCAGCCGGCGCCATGCCATGCGGCTCGCGCGACGGCAATGCGGAAAGGCTCAGGCGGAGCCTTCGCTGCGGGTCGCCGGTGGGGCGGAGGAATCCTCTGCGGGGAGGGTCAGCAGGAAGCGGTCCGGGCCCATTTCGAGGCCGCCGCCCACCGCCTCGGCGAGGTTGCGGACAAGCCGAAGCGCGAAGCCGAGCCCGAGCGCCGGCGCGCCCGGCCAGTCGCCGTCGGGGCTGTAGCCGGGATCGAGCAGGGCCGCCTCGTCGAGCCCGGCGATCGCCTGCGGCCGGTCGAGCGACAGGCGAAGCGCGCGGGGCGCGCCCGGCGGCGTCAAAGCGAGCCGGACCGCGATCGTCTCGCCCTCCCCCGCCAGGCCGATCGTGCCGGCGAGCAGGCGCGCGAACATGCGCTCGGCGGCGCCGGGCTCGACCCTGGCCCGCGGGAGGCCCTCGCCGATCTCGACCGCGAGCCGCGCGCCGCGCTGGGCGGCGACCTTGTCGTAGCTGTCGTGGAGCCGGACCAGCAGGGCGACGGCGTCGGCGGCGCCCTCGTCGAGGTCGAGCCGGCGCGATTCGATCCGCGCCGCGGTGTCGAGATCGTCGACCGCGGTGAGCAAGCCCCGCGCCTGCTCCATGATATTGGAGGCGCGGTCCCGATAGGAGGAGGCGGCGGGCCCCATATATTGGCCCTCGATCATCTCGGCGAAGCCGATGATCGCATTCAACGGCGTGCGTAGCTCGTGGATCAGCTGGCGCAGCGAATCGGCCGGGAATTGCGTGCCGAACACGCCCGGCGGCGCGTCCTCGGCGGCGCTGCGCGCGAGCTCGTCGGGCCGCGGCCGCCGGGCGGTGCCGCGATAACCCAGGAAGGCACCGGTTGCCGGGTCGAAGAAGGGGATTCCCGAAATCCGCCAGTCGCCCGCGGCCGGGCCGTCGCCGGCGACGATGAAGCGGGCGTCGCGGAACGGCGCGCGCTTGTCGAAGCCGCCGGCCGCCTGGCCGTCGACGCCATGCTGGCCGGGCCCGCCGAACCAGGCGATGCTCTGCCCGACCAAAGGACCGCGCGGCGCGCCTTCGACCCAGGCCAGGATGCCGTCGGTGCCGGTCTCCCAGCGGAAGGCGGCGGCGCGGCCCTCATGGACGGCGGCGAAGCGGGCGCTGTCCTTCTGCTTGCGATAGGCCTCGATCCGCTTGACCAGCTCGCGGATCTGGGAATCGCTCTGCGCGGCTTCCGCCGGCGCGGCGACATTGCCCTCGAGGACGTAATCGCTGGTTCCAAAGGCGGCGAGCGCATGGACCACTTCGGGAGCGAGATCGCTACGGTGGCGCAGCAGGGAGCGCGCGGCCGGCCCGAGCCTGGGCAGGATCGCGATCCAGGCCCGGGCCTCGAGCCGGGCGCAGGCGATGAGCGGCGCCGCCACCGACGGCGCGTCCTCGGCGAAGAAAGCGAGCAGCTCCGGATCGATCGCCCGCCCGGCCAGCGCGCGCGCCGACTGGCGGCGGACCTCCGGATCGATCGCGCCCCTGGTCTCGCGAAGCAGGGCATAGGCCCGGCCGGCCGCCTCGCCGCCCGCCTCCGGCCGATGCTGGGCGAGCAGGTCGACGAGCTGGCGCCAGCGCGCGGCGAGCCGGTCGGGCCGGTCCGCGGCCTGCGCCAGCGCAGTCGCGATCATGTCGTCGAAACGCATCACCACCGCCTAACCGGCGCCACACCCGCACGGAAGCGCCTAATTGGGCGCGTCGCAAATCGGGACGGCAAGCGGGCGCGGGTGAAGAGAGTTCAGCGCCCTCGCGACTGCAGCCAGAGCAGCCAATATTGGGCGAGCTCCGCCCGCGGCCCGGTGACGGCGCGGAATGCCGCTTCGGCCTCGGCCCGCTGCCCGGCGAGCGCAAGCGCCGCGCCCAGCCTGGTGTTGACGACATTGGCGTCCTGGCCGCCCTTTTGCAGCGCGGCGCGATAAAGCTCCGCCGCCGGGCCATATTCGCCATAGCCGTAATAGGCCTCGGCGAGCCGGAGGGCGACGGCGCCGTCGCGTCCGGCGAGCGCCGCGGTCCGCTCGGCCGGCAGCGAGGCGCGGTCGTCCGCCGCGCGCCTCGTGGCCAGCGTGATACGCTCGCGCGCGATGCTGGCGTTGACGGTGATGAGGTTGCGGCTCAGCCCCTCTTCGAGCACCGCCTTGACCTCGCCGAACGCCCTGACGTCGTTGGCGGCTTCGGAGAGCACCATATAGTCGCGCTCGCCGGTCATCGCCCCGGCGGCGCGGACCAGCCGGTAGACGTCGAGGTTCATCGCGCTGTCGGCATTGCCGAGCTCGGCGTAGATCGCCAGCGAATCGTGCCACATCGCCGGCGAGGGCGCCACCGCAAGCCACTCGCGCATCAGGCCGGCCGTCTCCGGAAGGTGGGCATTATATGCCAAAGCCGCGATCTGCCGTCGCCATTCAACCGGAATCGGCTGGCCGGCCGCCGTCTGCACCTGCATCGCCTGCCGGTAGAGCGCGATCGCGCCCGGGGCGTCATTGGCGCCGGCGCGGATCCGTGCCTGGCGCAGGAATCGGTTCGGATCGTTGGGGTTGAGCGCGTCCAGCTGCGCCATCGCGCGGGCGGCCTTGGCGGTGTCCCCCGCGGCGGTCGCGAAATCGAGCTGATTCTCGTAGAGCGCGCGCATCTCGCGTGGCTGAGCGCCCCCCGAAGCGATCATCTCGTCAATGCCTTGCGACTGCCATTGCCGGTTCTGCGTGCCGATGCCGATCTGGAGCCGGATCTGGCCTACCAGATATTTGGCGTCGTTGCCGCGCGCCGCCGCCGCCGCCGCGGGCAAAGCCGCCTGCGCCGCCGCCCAGTCGCTGGCGCGCGCGGCGGTGACGAGGGGCATGAAGGCGGTCCGCTCGGCGCGGTTGAGATTATACTGGCGCTCGGGTTCTGCCGGTGCCGGCATCGCCACCGGCGCCTGGGCCGGGACCGTCGGCACCGGGCGCGGAGTCTGGTAGCCCTGCGCGCTCGCCAGCGCGGGCGCCGCGGCGCCAAGCAGAAGCGCGGCGGCCAATGCGGCCTTGGAAATGGTCATCGAAGAATCTCCTGTCGCACGATGGAACGGGTCGATGTCAGACGGGGCGCCGGGCCAGCCAGGCCAGCCAGAATCCGGCAAGCTCGGCGCGCGGCCCGGTCACGGCGCGGAGCGCCGCCTCGGCTTCGGGCTTGCGCCCGGCCAGCGCCAGCGCGGCGCCGAGCCGGCTGTTGACGAGATTGGCATCCTCGCCGCCCTTCTGAAGGGCGAGCCGGTAAAGCTCGGCGGCCTCCGCATATTGGCCGTAAGCGAAATAATTGTCGGCGGCCGCGCGCGCCGGCCCGCCCACCGTGCCGGCCTGGGCGCGGGCGCGAAGGCCCGGCAGGGCGGCGCGGTCGGCGGCGACGGCGCGGGCTGCGATCCGCGGCGCCAGCCGGGGCGGGATCCGGGCCGTCTCCACCATGTTGCGCGACACGCCTTCGTCGATCAACGCCTTGGCCTCGCCGATCATATTGGCCTGCGCGAACGTCTCGGCCAGCTCCATATAGTCGCGCTCGCCGGCGAGCCCCTGGCTGGCGCGCATCAGCCGGGCGATGTCGAGCGCCAGCGCCGGATCGGTCGAAAGCTCGCGATAGACGAGCAAGGCGTCGCGCCAATTGGCCGGGGTCGGGTAAGCGGCGACCAAAGCTCGGGCGAGCGCGATCGCCGCAGGCGCGAAGCTCATGTTGGCGACCGGCGGCCTGGTGCCGTCATAAGCGATGGCGAGCGCGCGCAGATGCCAGCCTTCGGGCGACTGGCGTCCGGCTGCCTCGTTGGCGGCAAGTGCACGCTGGAAGAGCGCGACCGCATTGGCGCGGATGCGTTCGGCGGCCGCGGGCCGGGCGACCATCAGCTGGCTGGCGGTGAACTGGCCGTAATCGACCAGCACCGCCGGATCGTTGGGCTGCATCTGGACCAGCCGCGCGAGCAGGCGGTCGGTCTGCTCGGCATTGCCGGCGGCCAGAGCGCGTCCGGCCTGGAAGGACAGCAGGCCCGGCATTTCCTCGGCCGTGGCGAGGCCGCTCTCGACCAGAGCGTTCACGGCCTGGGTCTGCATCGCCATGTCGCCGCGGCGGCGGCCGATCTGGAATTGATAATGGGCCACCGCATAGCGGCCCGGCGCCCCGCGCGCCGCGGCGCGCGCCGCGGCCAGCGCCGAATCCTGGGCGGCGGCATTGCCCCCGGCGAGCGTGCCCTGGAGCGTGGTCAGCGCGGCACGCTCCTCGCGGCTGAGATCGAGCGAGCGCGGAGTCCCCTGCGCGGCGGCCGGTGCCGCCGCGACCGAAAGGCCGGCACTCGCCAGCAGGGCGGCGATGAGGCCCGTCATAGCTTTCATTGGGGGAAGCCTCCTCATCGACATGGTCGCCGGGCGGACGAATCCAGCCTGCCCCGGCCGTAGGGCCGGGCTTCTAACGCTAAAGGAGGCGGCTTTCTAGGGCTGCGGCCATGAACCGCCGTTGAACTGGCGAGCGCCGAAAATATATTTGATAATAAGGACTTTTCCGGCCGCTTCGGGCCCGCCCTCGCGCGGGTGCGCACGTGTGCGTGCGCGCCCGCGCGGGGTGGCGCCGATGCGGCGCATCGGCTAGGGTCCCGCATCGCCAGCGCTCCGGCGCTCTTACCCAGACAGACAAATCCAGGAATTCAATTTGGCCAGCGCACCGCCGACCATCGAGCCGAGCGACATTTCCCCCATCTCCATCGTCGAGGAGATGAAGACCTCCTATCTCGATTACGCCATGTCGGTGATCGTCGCGCGGGCTCTGCCCGACGTCCGCGACGGCCTGAAGCCGGTCCATCGCCGAATCCTCTACGCCTGCCAGGAAGGCGGTTTCGTCCCCGGCCGGCCCTATCGCAAATGCGCCAAGATCGTCGGCGACGTGATGGGCAATTACCATCCGCACGGCGACGCCTCGATCTATTTCGCGCTGGCGCGGCTCGCCCAGGATTGGGCGATGCGGGTGCCGCTGATGGACGGCCAGGGCAATTTCGGATCGATGGATCCCGATCTGCCGGCCTCGATGCGCTACACCGAGGCCCGGCTCGCCAAGGTGGCGATGACCCTGCTTGAGGACATCGACAAGGACACGGTCGATTTCGGCCCCAATTACGACGGATCGCGCGAGGAGCCGCTGGTCCTGCCGGCGCGCTTCCCCAACATCCTGGTCAACGGCGCCGGCGGCATCGCGGTCGGCATGGCGACCAACATCCCGCCGCACAATCTGGGCGAGGTGGTCAGGGCCTGCATCGCCTATATCGACAATCCGGCGATCACCATCGACGAGCTGATCGAGATCATCCCCGGCCCCGATTTCCCGACCGCGCCGCTGATCCTGGGCCAGACCGGCGCCCGCAGCGCCTATCATACCGGGCGCGGCTCGATCATCATGCGCGCCCGCCATATCGTCGAGGAAAGCCGCGGCGAGCGCCGCTCGATCGTGCTCACCTCCATTCCCTATCAGGTCGGCAAGAACGGCCTGGTCGAGGGCATCGCGGTCGCGGTCAAGGACAAGCGCATCGAAGGCGTTTCCGACATTCGCGACGAATCGAACCGCGAGGGCGTGCGCATCGTCATCGACCTGAAGCGCGACGCCACGCCCGATGTCGTCCTCAACCAGCTCTGGCGCCATACCCAGGCCCAGTCGAGCTTCGCGGCCAACATGCTCGCGATCCGCGGCGGCCGGCCGGAGACGCTGAACCTGCGCGACATCATCGAAAGCTTCGTCCGCTTCCGCGAGGAGGTGATCACGAGGCGCGCCAAGTTCGAGCTCGCCAAGGCCCGCGACCGGGCCCACCTGTTGCTCGGCCTCGTCATCGCCGTCACCAATCTCGACGAGGTCGTGCGCATCATCCGCGCATCGGCTTCGCCCGCCGAGGCCCGCGCCGGCCTCCTCGCCCGCGCCTGGCCGGTGGCCGAGATCGCGCCCTATATCGCCCTGGTGGAGGCGGTCGAGAAAGAGATTGGCGGCGACACCTACAACCTTTCCGACGCCCAGGTCCGCGCGATCCTCGAGCTGAGGCTCCACCGCCTCACCGCGCTCGGCCGCGACGAGATCGCCGGCGAGCTGCGCACGCTCGCCGCCTCGATCGAGGGGCTGCTTCGGATCCTCGGCGACCGGATCGAGCTCTACGCGCTGATGCGGTCCGAGTTCGAGGAGATCGTCGAGGCCTATGCGACGCCGCGAGTCACCGAGATCGCGCCCGCCTGGGACGGGATCGAGGACGAGGCCCTGATCGAGCGCGAGGAGATGGTCGTGACCGTCACCCTGGGCGGCTACATCAAGCGCACTCCGCTGGAGGCGTTCCGAACCCAGGCGCGGGGCGGCAAGGGCCGCGCCGGCATGGCGACCAAGGAGGAGGATGCGGTCACCGAATTGTTCGTCACCTCGACCCACAATCCGGTGCTGTTCTTCTCCACCCACGGCAAGGCCTATCGCCTGAAGGTGTGGCGCCTGCCCGAGGGCGCGGCCAATACACGCGGCCGGCCGATGGTGAACCTGCTGCCTTTGGCCGAGGGCGAGACCATCTCGACCGTGTTGCCTTTGCCCGAGGATGAAGGCGAATGGGGCAAGCTCCACGTCATGTTCGCGACCGCCAAGGGTCTGGTGCGGCGCAATTCGATGGATGCCTTCGCCAGCATCCGCGCCGCCGGCAAGCTCGCCATGCGCTTCGACGAGGGTTCGGACGACCGGCTGATCGGCGTCTCCCTGCTCACCGAGGAGGACGACGTCCTGCTCGCCACCAGGAACGGCAAGGCGATCCGATTCGCCGCCACCGATGTCCGCGAGTTCCAGAGCCGCACCGCCTCCGGCGTGCGCGGCGCCCGGATGATCGGCGACGACGAGGTGATCTCGCTCTCCATCCTTCGCGCCTTCCGCGCCTCCACGGAGGAGCGCGACGCCTATCTCAAGGCCGCGCCCTGGAAGGAAGGCGAGCGCGAGACCACGCTCGGCGCCGAGCGCATGGCCGAATTCGAGGCGGCCGAGGAGTTCATCCTCACCGTCTGCGCCAACGGCTATGGCAAGCGCAGCTCCGCCTTCGAATATCGCCGCACCAATCGCGGCGGCCAGGGCATCACCAATATCGACAATCTCGAGCGCAACGGCCCGGTCGTCGCCTCCTTCCCCGCCCACAATGGCGAGCAATTGATGCTGGTCACCGACCAGGCCAAATTGATCCGGATGAGCGTCGGCGATACCCGCGTCATCGGCCGCAACAGCGCCGGCGTGCGCCTGTTCGACGTCGCCAAGAACGAGCACGTCGTCTCCGCCGCGCGGATCGAGGAGAGCGAAGAGGAAGACGAGGCCGAAGACGCCATCGAAGCTGCGGAGACATTGGAAGGCGGGGATGGAGACGCCACGACCGGTGAGTGAGCGCCGGCGCCTCCGGTTCCGCGACGGCCTCAGGCTGATCGCCGGGATCGTCGTCGCCTCCCTCGCCGCCGGCCCCGTCTTCCTTCTCCTCCCGATGGTCGCCGCGGCCCTGGCGGGCGTCGATCTTGGGGCCGACGACGGTTTCCCCATGGGTGGGGGCTCGCTTTGGCTGCTGCCGGTGCTGGCCGTCCGCGAGATGTTCCTGCCGGCCCTGATCGCGACCACGCTGGGCGCCACCTCTCTGACCATGGCCGGCGCGATGGTCCAGGAGGCGCGGACCTACAGGGTCTGGATCGTGGCGGGCGCAATCGAGGCGCTGCTCGTCTGCCTGCTTTTCCCCGCTTTGCTTCAGGCCCGTGAAATGATCCTGGCCATGGTCCTGGCCGGCACGGTCTGCGCCGCAATCTGCCGCGCCTTCGCGCGCTGGCCGGACGATTTGGGCAACGCTCAGGCGTAGAGGTCGATCGCCGCCCAGTCCGGAACCACAGCCTCGCGCAGCGGCGTGCGGTGGCAATGGGCCGGGTCGCGCTCGAAGCAGAGCAGGGCCGACGGCTTTTCCTCGGCGAGCGCGATCATCCGCGCGGCCTCGGCCCCGGCCTCGGGAGTCTCGAGCTGCTCGGTATAGATGCGGTTCATCTCGTCCATTCGGCCCTTGCGCGCGGCTTCGCGGCCGGCGGGCGGGGTGCCGAGCGCGCGGAGGTGGACATAGTCGATGCCCGCCTCCCTGAGGCCGGCGGCGAGGATGTTCTTCGAGAAGCCGGGCTTGCGCGACATCGGCACGGCGCGAACGTCGATCACCCGCTCGACTCCCGCCGCTTTCAGCGACGCGATCAGCTCGGCCTGAGTGGCGCCCTCATAGCCGATGGTGAACAGGCGCGGGCTCCCGCTCATCGCACGTCCGTATAGCCGCGCGTCGCCGGCTTGCCGCGGAACACGATCGAGAAGAAGTTGACGAAATAGATGCCGGCCATCTTGAGGTAGCCCTGCTTCTGCAGCCGGCGCCCCGAGGTCGGCATCACGAAGCTGTTCACGAACAGCACCTTGCCGAACTTCTTGGCGCGCTTGGCGATGTCGGCATCCTCGCCGTAAAATTCGATCGAGGCGTCGAAGCCGCCCATCTTGTCGAGCACGTCGCGGCGAATCGCGAAATTGCCGCCGACCAGCATGTAGCCGATAATCGAATAAAGCGGCCGCGCCGCGACGAACCAGCCCGTCGCCATCCGGTTCTGCATGCCGTGCAGATCGTAGAAGCTATAGGGTCCGCTCAGCGCGGCGAGCTTGGCATTCCTGCTGAAATGCTCCTCGATCTGCTCGATCCAGCCCGCCGGCGGCCGTGTGTCGGCGTCGACATAAGCGACGATCTCGCCGCTCGCATTCTTGTATCCGCACTGGCGGGCCTTGGTGATCCCCTTTTCCGGCTCGAACACATAGGTGACGTCCGGGTAACGCTGGGCGATGTCCTTGGTAGCGTCGGTGCTGTTATTGTCGACGACGATGATCTCGAGCGCCTTGCCTTTCACATTCTCCATGATCGCGTCGAGGCACGCCCCGAGATAGGCCTCCTCGTTAAAGGCCGGCACGACGAGGCTTATCGTCGGCTTTTGGGGCACGGTCTCGACGCTCATGATCCTGGCCTAGTGCCGCAATATCCGCTTTGTGGCCAGACTGGAAAGCGCCGCGCCCTGTCCCGGCCCCTCATTCCCAGCCGCTCATTCTGGCCGGTGGCAGACCGCCTCGACGTTGATCCCGTCGGGGTCGAGCACGAAGGCGCCGTAATAGTTCGGATGATAATGGGGACGCAGCCCCGGCGCGCCATTGTCGCGGCCGCCGGCGGCGAGCGCGACGGCGTGGAAAGCGTCGACCTTCGCCCGCGTTTCGGCCGCGAAGGCGACGTGGGTGCCTTCCCCCACTTTCTCATTGTCGCCGATCCAGAAGTAGGGCTTGCCGTCCGAGCCGAAGCCGTGCGCGGTCCCACCGGATTCGGTCTGCTCCGGAGTCACCGACATGATCAAGGCGATGCCGAGCGGCGCCAGTGCCTGCTCGTAAAAGGCGCGCGAGTGCTCCGCGTCCGCAACGGCGATTCCGACATGATCGAGCATGACCTTCCTCCTCTCTCCTTCGTCATTCCCGCGAAAGCGGGAATCCAGCTTCTTCTTAACGCCTTTTCGAAGGAAAGGCTGGATTCCCGCTTTCGCGGGAATGACGGTTGTGGTTCTGGGCTGCCATGACAACCCAAGTTCATATCGTCGGCGGCGGTCTCGCCGGGTCGGAGGCGGCGTGGCAGCTCGCGCAGGCCGGCGTCCAGGTGCGCCTGTCGGAGATGCGCGGCGGCGGCGACATGACGGCGGCGCACCAGGGCGACGGGTTGGCCGAGCTGGTCTGCTCGAACAGCTTCCGCTCGGACGACGCCCAGAGCAACGCGGTCGGGCTGCTCCATGCCGAGATGCGCAGCCTGGATTCGCTGATCATGGCGGCGGCCGATGCCCACAAGGTGCCGGCGGGATCGGCGCTGGCGGTCGACCGCGACGGCTTTTCGGCGGCGGTGACGGCGCGGCTTTCCACCCATCCCAATGTCGAGATCGTCCGCGAGCGGGTCGACGCCCTCCCCGCCTCCGGCATGACCATCGTCGCCACCGGCCCGCTGACCGCGGCGCGTCTGGCCGAATCGATCGGCGCCGCGACCGGCGCCGACACGCTCGCTTTCTTCGACGCGATCGCGCCGATCGTGCACCGCGATTCCATCGACATGGACGTCTGCTGGATGGCCTCGCGCTGGGATAAAGGCGACACCAAGGATTACATCAACTGCCCGATGACGAAGGAGCAGTATCTCGCCTTCCACCAGGGCTTGCTCGACGGCGACAAGACCGAGTTCAAGGAGTGGGAGGCGAGCACGCCCTATTTCGAGGCCTGCATGCCGATCGAGGTGGCGGCGGCGCGCGGCCTCGACACGCTCCGCTTCGGGCCGATGAAGCCGGTCGGCCTCGACGATCCGAAGACGGGGCGCTGGCCCCACGCGGTGGTCCAGCTGCGCCAGGACAATGCGCTCGGCACCTTGTGGAACATGGTCGGCTTCCAGACCAAGCTGAAGCATGCCGAGCAGGTGCGGCTGTTTCGCACCATTCCGGGCCTTGAGAATGCCGAGTTCGCACGGCTGGGCGGGCTGCACCGCAACACCTTCATCAATTCGCCGCGGCTGCTCGATGGCACGCTGCGGCTCAAGGCGGCACCGCACATCCGCTTCGCCGGCCAGATCACCGGCTGCGAGGGCTATGTCGAATCGGCCGCGATCGGGCTGCTGGCGGGCCGCTTCGCCGCGGCCGAGCTGAAAAGCGAGACGCCGGCCCCGCCCCCGCCGACGACGGCGCTCGGCGCCCTGCTCGGCCACATCACCGGGGGCGCCGACGCCGCTCTCTACCAGCCGATGAACGTCAATTTCGGCCTGTTCCCGCCGATCGGCGGCACGCGCACGAAGAAGGCCGACCGCAAGAAGCTCTACACGACCAGAGCGCGCGCGGATCTGGAGGCGTGGCTGGCCGACTGATCGTCATTCCGGCGAAAGCTGGAATCTCCCTGCCTTGAGCCGACGCCGCAAGAGAAACGAGATTCCGGCTTTCGCTGGAATGACGGTGACCTCTTTCTACCGAGCTCTAATTACCCCCACCCCGGCTCCGGCCGCCGGCGGCGGCTTGGCGATTGCAGTCGCAATTCTGGCGGCGGGCGGTGGCGCGGCGGCGCGGGGCCGTGGCGGCGAACTCGGCCTGGTTGAGCGCGCGGTCGTTATTGCCGTCGGCGCTCGCGAATGTCCGCAAGGTGCGCGCGGCCCATTCCTCGAAGCTCAGGCGCCCGTCATGATTGGCGTCGAGCCGGTCGAAATTGCGCCGCCGCCCGTAGGTCAGCTCTTCCAGCGTGACCCGGCCGTCATTGTCGCGGTCGGCGCGCTCGAAGCGGCGCTGCTCGCGGGTGCGCGCGTCGGCGGAGGGCGGCAAACCGGGCCGGCCGGCGGTGGGCGCCGCGCCGGCGGATTCGGCCGGCGCGTCCGGCACCGGACTGGCGTCATCGCTCTGGGCGATACCCTTCCAGATGAAAAAGCCGCCCGTCACCAGCAGCAAGGCCGATCCGATCCCCGCGAAGAATCGCCACATAGCGCCCTCCCCCTCTTCCTGGGATCATGCTAGCGCAATTCATCGGAAACCGCAACTCAATCCGGATATTCCACCAAAACAGGCTAATATCCCGTCAGCCGATGACGGACCATGCGCAGCATCCGGGCCGGATTTCCCTGGCTTTCCCAAGGCCCCCCAGGGCGATCCGAATCGCGGCGGGCGAGCGCGGCCAGCATGCCGAGCGGCCGCAGCGCGCGCGGCCACCGGCCCTGGGGCCAGGCCGGCGGAAAGCGCAGCTCCTCGCGCCCGCTGCTGTGCCGCGCGAGATCGACCAGCGCCCAGAGCGCGCCCGACGGCGCGACCGGGAAATCCGGGGCGCCGAGCAGCCGCGCGGAAAAATCGAACAGCAGCCCACCCCGCAAGGCGGCATAGCGGGCTTGCTCGTGGGCGGTCAGCGGCCGATCGGTGAGAAGGATCTCCCAGCCTTCCGCCATCGCCGCCAGCTCGGCACCCGAAATGCCGCCGGGAAGCACGTGCCCGGCGAGGCTTCGGAGCAGCGGCTCGGCCGGCGGCTCGCGCGCGTCGAGCCCCTCGAGCGCCTCGCGCCACCAGGCGAGGCGCAGGCGCGAGGCCGTCGGGTCGCGGCCCGCGGCAAGGATCGCGGCGAACGTGACGTCAAGACGCCAGAGCGCCTCGAGCGCGGGGCGAACCCGGCTCGGCACGTAAGCGAGCGCGAGGCGCCGATCAGGATCGAGATCGAGCGTCATTGGACGCTCTAGCGGTACAGCACTTTCTTCGCCGCGGCGACGACGTCGGCGACCTTGATCAAGGCAAGCTTCTCGAGGTTGGCCGCATAAGGAAGCGGCACGTCCTCGTTGGTGACGCGCAGGACGGGGGCGTCAAGATCGTCGAAACCCTCCTCCATCGCCACGGCGATCAATTCGGCGGAGATCGAGCAGACCGGCCAGCCTTCCTCGACGCAGACCATGCGGTTGGTCTTCTTCACGCTCGCCAGCACAGTGGCCTTGTCGAGCGGGCGCAGGGTGCGCAGGTCGATCACCTCGGCGTCGATGCCCTCCTCGGCAAGCTGCGCCGCGGCGTCGAGCGAGACGCCGACGCCGATCGAATAGCTGACCAGGGTGACGTCCCTGCCCTCCTTCACGACCCGCGCCTTGCCGATCGGAAGCGTGTAATCGTCGAGCTTGGGAACGTCGAAGCTCTGCCCATAAAGCAATTCGTTCTCTAGGAATACGACCGGGTCTTCAGACTGGATCGCAGCTTTGAGCAGGCCCTTGGCGTCGGCCGCCGAATAAGGCGCGATGACGATCAGGCCCGGCACCGCGGCATACCAGGGCGCGTAATTCTGGCTGTGCTGCGCGCCGACCCGGCTGGCGGCGCCGTTGGGGCCGCGGAAGACGATCGGGCAGCGCATCTGGCCGCCCGACATATAATTGGTTTTCGCCGCCGAATTGATAATATGATCAATGGCTTGCATGGCGAAGTTGAAAGTCATGAACTCGACGACCGGCCTCAGGCCGCCCATCGCAGCGCCAGTGCCGACGCCGGCAAAGCCATATTCGGTGATCGGCGTGTCGATCACGCGCTTGTCGCCGAACTCGGCGAGCAGGCCCTGGGTGACCTTATAGGCGCCCTGATATTCGGCGACCTCCTCGCCGATCACGAAGACGCGCTTATCCTTGCGCATCTCCTCGGCCATGGCGTCGCGCAGCGCCTCGCGCACCGTGGTGCGGACCATCTCGGTGCCTTCGGGCACGTCAGGCTCGACGGCGAGGCTGGCCGGGGCCTTTTCGGGCTTGGCCGCCGCCGCCACGGGCACGGCCTCGGCGGGCTCTTCCGCAGGCGCGGCCGCCGGTGCCGCCGCCTCGCCCTCGCCGGAGAGCAAGGCGATCACCGTGCCGACCTTGACCTCGTCGGTGCCCTCGGCGACCAGGATCTTCTCGATCACGCCCTCGTCGACCGCCTCGAACTCCATCGTCGCCTTGTCGGTCTCGATCTCGGCGAGGATGTCGCCCGATTTGACGGCGTCGCCCTCCTTGACCAGCCATTTGGCGAGCGTCCCCTCCTCCATCGTCGGGGAAAGGGCGGGCATCTTGATCTCGATCGCCATCAGTAGCTCCCCACCAAGATGTCGGTGTAGAGTTCCTTCGGATCGGGCTGGGGCGCCTGCTCGGCGAAGTCGGCGGCTTCGACGACGATCTTCTTGATCTCGGTGTCGATCGCTTTCAGATCCTCCTCGCTGGCGCCGGCCAAAGCGAGCTCGCGCTTGACCGCCTCGATCGGATCGGACTTGTCGCGCACCGCCTGGACCTCCTCGCGCGAGCGATATTTGGCCGGATCGGACATGCTATGGCCGCGATAGCGGTAGGTTTTCAGCTCCAGCAGGATCGGCCCCTTGCCGGCGCGCACCCATTCCAAGGCGGTCTCGGCGGCGCCGCGCACGGCGAGCACGTCCATGCCGTCGATCTGCAGGCCCGGGATCCGGAAGCTCTCGCCGCGCTTGTAGAGCTGGTCCTCGGCCGAGGAACGGTTGACCGAGGTGCCCATCGCATATTGGTTGTTCTCGATCACGAAGATGATCGGCAGCTTCCACAGCTCGGCCATGTTGAAGCTTTCATAGACCTGGCCCTGATTGGCGGCGCCGTCGCCGAAATAAGCGAGGCAGACGCCGCCATCGCCTTCATATTTGTGCTTGAAGGCGAGGCCCGTGCCGAGGCTGACCTGGGCGCCGACGATGCCGTGGCCGCCATAGAAGCGATGCTCGACGCTGAACATGTGCATCGAGCCGCCCTTGCCGTGGCTGATGCCGGCATAGCGGCCGGTCAGCTCGGCCATGATCACCTTGGGATCGATCCCGTAAGCGAGCATGTGGCCATGGTCGCGATAGCCGGTGATGACGCTGTCCTTGCCGGGCGTCAGCGCCGACTGGAGGCCGACCGCGACCGCCTCCTGGCCGATATAGAGGTGGCAGAAGCCGCCGATCAGGCCGAGCCCGTAAAGCTGGCCGGCGCGCTCCTCGAAGCGGCGGATCAGCAGCATCTGCTTGTAATAATCGAGCAGCTCCGCCTTGTCGGCCTTGCGCCTCTTGGGCTCGGGCGGGCGCTCGCGATTGGCGGTCTGCGGCGGCGTGGGCGCCGCCTCGCTCTTGCCGGCGCGTTTCGGCGATGCTGCCCTGGCCACTCTCCCGGCCCTTTCTGCTTTTGGCGACAGTGGCGGCCCCTATGGCGGCAAACGCCGGGGGGCGCAACAGGAGGGCGGGGGAGTCGGGAGTCGGATTTTCGGAAACGGAATCGTTCCCCGGCGAAAGCCGGGGCCAGGCCTGAGTCGTAACTGGACCCCGGCTTACGCCGGGGAGCGGGCTTCAATCCGGCTGGATCGAATCGTCTCTAGCGCGTGCGCGGCGCGGCGGCGGGGCGGGCCTGGGAGGCGCCGTCGAGCGGGATGATGATCTCGTCCGGTCGCACATAGCCCCAATTCTGGCGGACCAGTTCCTCGGCCAGATCGGGATCGGCATTGGCGGGATCGAGCAATTGGGCGCGATGGGCGAGCCGGGCGCGCTCGCTTTCGAGCTGCGCCAGCTTGACGCTGCGCTCGGCATTGGCGCGGCGATAATCGCCCCAGGCGAGAACGCCATTCTCGCCGACCACGGCGGCGCCGAGGAAGTAGCAGATGACGAGCAGACCCGTGGCCGGGAGCGCCGCCCGCCGGATCAGAGCCAAAGGATATTGCCGTGCTGTCATCGCATCGTCACAGAATCAGCAAAGCGGCCCGAAATCAAGCCCTTTGAAGCCGATTGGGTATAAATCCGGTAACCCGGGCGATTAGCGAGTCGAACGGTTGAAGACGCTCCGGCCCGGATAAATGGCCGCGCTGCCCAGCTCCTCCTCGATGCGCAGGAGCTGATTATATTTGGCATTGCGGTCGGAGCGGGCGAGGCTGCCGGTCTTGATCTGCCCGCAATTGGCGGCGACCGCGAGATCGGCGATGGTCGTGTCCTCGGTCTCGCCCGAGCGGTGCGACATCACCGCCGTGTAGGCGGCGCGGTGGGCCATCGACACCGCCGCCAGGGTCTCGGTCAGGGTGCCGATCTGGTTGACCTTGATCAGGATCGAATTGGCGATGCCCTGCTCGAGGCCCATGGCGAAGCGCTTGGGATTGGTGACGAAGACGTCGTCGCCGACGAGCTGGACCCGGCCGCCGAGCCGCGCGGTCAGCGCCTTCCAGCCGGCAAGATCGTCCTCGGCCATGCCGTCCTCGATCGAAGCGATCGGATAGGAATCGCACAAATCGGCGAGAAAGCAGGCCATCTCGTCGGGCGACAGGGTCCGCCCCTCCCCCGTCATCGCATAGGCGCCGTCCTTGAAGAACTCGCTCGCCGCGCAGTCCAGAGCGAGGACGACGTCGTCGCCCGGCGTGTAGCCCGCTTTCTCGATCGAGCGCATGATGAAGTCGAGCGCGGCGCGGGCCGAGGCGAGGTCTGGGGCGAAGCCCCCCTCGTCGCCGACCGCGGTCGACAGGCCCGCCTCGTGCAGCCCCGCCTTCAGCGTGTGGAAGATCTCGGCGCCGCAGCGCAGGGCTTCGGCGAAGGTCGGAGCGCCGACCGGCATGATCATGAATTCCTGGAAGTCGATCGGATTGTCGGCATGGGCGCCGCCGTTGAGGATGTTCATCATCGGCACCGGCAAGGTGCTCGCCGAGACTCCCCCGACATAGCGGTAGAGCGGCAGGCCGCGCGCGTCGGCGGCGGCCCTGGCGGCGGCGAGGCTGACTCCGAGGATGGCATTGGCGCCGAGCCGCGATTTGTTGTCGGTGCCGTCGAGCGCGATCAGCGCCTGGTCGATCTCGGCCTGGTCCTCGGCCTCCATCTCGATCACCGCCTGGGCGATCTCGCCGTTGACCGCGTCGATCGCCTGCTGGACGCCCTTGCCGAGCCAGCGGCTCTTGTCGCCGTCGCGCTTCTCGACCGCCTCATGCGCCCCGGTCGACGCGCCCGAGGGCGCCGCGGCGCGGCCCATGCTGCCGTCCTCGAGCAGGATTTCGACCTCGACCGTCGGATTGCCGCGGCTGTCGAGGATCTGGCGGCCGTGGACGTGGATGATCGCGGTCATTTTGTTGCGGCCTCGTTATGAGTTATGGAAGGAATGGGCTGCGAATATCGGCCTGCCCGGCCTCATGCAACTTTCGTCGGACCCGGGCGGAACGAGAGGCGCGGCGCGATTGTTCTGAGCGCACGAATGTACTTGTAACGATTGGAGACTCCCATGCCCCCTCGCCAACCCGCACTGCCCGAAGGCACCGATCATCTCGTGCGCGGCGCCTCCGGCTCCAGCGGCAAGGACGGCGGCAGCTTCGTCGCCTCCGGCGCCGATGACGGCTCCGGCACCGAACGGCTGGTGAGCCAGGTGCGCGAGCAGGTCTCGACGATCAAGAGCCAGGCGACCACCCGCATCCGCGGCATCGCCGACGAGAGCAAGGAGAAGGCGACGGGCCTGCTCGACGATTTCAGCGAAGTGATCGGCGAAGCCGCCCGCGCCGTCGACGGCAAGTTCGGCGAGGATTATGGCGGCTATGCCCACCGGGCCGCCGGCGCCGTCTCCGGCCTCGCCGACAAGGTCCGCGGCAAGAGCGTCGACGATCTGATCGACGACACCCGCGATTTCGTCCGCAAGAGCCCGGCCATCGCCATCGGCATCGCCGCGATCGCCGGCTTCGCCCTGATCCGGCTGCTCAAGACCGGGCTCGAGGATGCCGGCGTGCGCGACCGCGACGCGGCCAACGACGGAGCCTGACACTTGGCCGATTCGGAGGGGGATCCCAAGGAGGAATCGATCGGCGCGCTGTTCGGCCGGCTCGCCGAGGACGGCCGCGCCTACGCCAGGGCCGAGCTCGATCTCTTCCGGCAGATCGCCCGGCGCCGCGCCGCCCGCGCGCGGGGCGGGCTGATCGCGCTGATCCTCGGCGCTTTGCTGCTCCTCTCCTCGCTCACCGCCTTGATCTTCGGGCTGGTGCTGTGGCTCGCCGGCCTGATCGGCGCTTTGCTCGCCGGCCTCGCGGTCGCCGCCTTGCTGGTGCTGGTCGGCTATGCGCTGATCCGCTTCGGCATCAACGGCCTCAAGGCGCTCGGCGGCGACGAGAAGGAGCGCGCGGCGCTGACCCGCGGCGAGACCCTGCCATGAGCGCGAAGGCGCTCGAGCAGGCGAAGCGCGCCGCCGTCAGCGCCCGCGGCCGGCTCGAAATGACGGTCGCCGACCTCCAGCAGCGGCTGCGCCCGGGAAGCCTCGCCGGCGAGGCCTGGGACGGGGTCAAGGGCAAGAGCGCCGACCTCGCCGATGGCGCGCTCAAGGCGGTGAAGAAGCGCCCGGCGGCGGTGTCGCTGGCGCTCGGCGCCTTCGCCTTGTTCCTGGCGCGCGCGCCGATCAAGCGGGCGGTCACCCGGCTCGTCTCGCGCGACGGCGAAGGGATCGAGGAAGAGGCTGAAGAGTTGAACGCAAAGGCCGCGAAGCGCGCCGATGCCCGTAGCAAAGAAGGAGTGAGTTGATGGCAGCCAATGGCGACAGCGAAACGGGCCGGAGCCGCGCCGCGAGCGCGCTCGAGGCGGCGCGCGAGCGCACCGCGTCCGCTTACGAGGCGGCGCGAAGCCGCGCGAGCGACGTCACCCGCAAGGCATCGGACCAGCTGACGCTCTATCCGATCGGCGCGGTAATCGGCGGCTTCGTGGTCGGCGCCCTGGTCGGCGCGCTGCTGCCGCGCACCGAGCGCGAGACCAAGGCGCTGGGCAAGACCGGCCGCAAGCTCACCGCCGCCGCCAGGCAGGCCGCCCAGCGCGGCCTCGACGCCGGCCGCGAGCAGCTCGGCGAATTGCGCAGCAAGGCGGCCGAGAAGGTCAGCGAGGCGGTCGCCGACGTTGTCGGCGGCAAGCAGTAGTCGCGGATGAGCAAGCTTCACTTCGTCTTCGGCGGGCGGGTCAAGGATCCGAGGGGCATGGATTTCGATCTCGACACGGTCGAGATGATCGGCCTCTACCCCGATTATGCGAGCGCGCTCGACGCCTGGCGCGGCAAGGCCCAGCGCACGGTCGACGATGCCGAGATGAAATATGTGGTGGTGCACCTCCACCGCCTGCTCGATCCGGGGGCGGCGGAGGCGAACACCTGACGGAAGGTGCGCCCCGCTCAGGCCTTACGGTACAGGAACAGCAGTAGCGGGTTCGCCAGCAGGAGGCCGACCAGGAAGCCGCCGATATGGGCGGCCACCGCGACCTGGATCCCCTCGCCGCCGAACAGGAAGGCGGAGCCGGCAAGGGCGATGCCGATGCAGAATTGCAGCACCACCCAGGCTGCCATCAGCCACAAGGCGTTGAGCCACAAGGCCAAGGTCGGGTTGGCAAGCTTCACCTTGTTGCGCCCGAACAGCATCGCATAAGCGCCGATCACCGCCGAGATCGCGCCGCTGGCGCCGACCATCGTCGTCGCCGCGAGCGGATTGACCGCATATTGGGCCGCGGCGGCGGCATAGGCGCCGAGCAGGTAGAGAAGCCCCAGCGCGACCGGCCCCAGCACGGATTCGACCGGCCGCCCGCAAAAAGCGAGGATGACGACGTTGAGGAGGAGATGGAGAAAGTCGGCGTGAACCAGCGTCGCGGTCAGCGGCGTCAGGAAGAAGGGCGCCGTCATCCCGCCGGCGTCATAGGTCAGGTGGGCGGGCGTGAAGCCGCCCCACATCGTCGCCCATTCCCCGCGTCCGAACAGCCAGGCGAGCAGCCAGGCGAACGTGGTGACGCCCACGAGGCCCAGCGTCACCTTGGCCTTGTTCCAATTCTCGGGAGGACGCATGGCTCAACCGCTCCCGCGGTGAAAGGAGTCTATCAAACGAACTGGATCTTTTTGATCTCGTAATATTTGTCGCCCGACGGCGCCGAGAATTCGACCTCCTCGCCGACCTGGCGGCCGATCAGCGCCCGGCCCAGCGGCGAGGCGTAGCTGATCCGCCCGACCTTGGCGTCGGCCTCGGTCTCGCCGACGATCTGATATTTGATCTTGTTGTCATTTTCGTCGAGCAGATGGACGGTGGCGCCGAAAATGACCTTGTCGCCGCTCAGCGACCTGGGATCGATCACCATCGCCCGGCTGAGCCGGTCGTCGATATCGGCGATCATCGCCTCGACCTGGCCCTGGCGCTCCTTGGCGGCATGATATTCGGCATTTTCGGAAAGGTCGCCATGGGCGCGCGCTTCCTCGATGGCGTCGATGATCGACGGCCGCTCCAGCTTCAGCTGGCGCGCGTCGTTCTGCAGCTTCTCATAGCCTTCGGCCAGCATCGGCACCTTGTCGACCGTTGCCATTTCACGCGTGCCTTTCGTCTACAGCTCAAATTCAAAAACGCATTGGAGCGACGCTGCGCGATGCACCGCCTGATCTCGGCTCGATTGTACGGGATCATGCTCCGGAAGCGGAATAATAGTCCTGGAGCGAGCGCACTTCAAGGCCATGCTCCTTGAGCACTGCGATTGCGCGGGCCACGGCGACGCTCGAAGCGGCCGTGGTGAAGTAGGGGATCTTGCCCATCAGCGCGGCGGCGCGGATCGAGGCGGAGTCCTTGTGGCTCTGCCAGCCTTCGGTGGTGTTGAAGACGATGTGGACGCCGCCGTCCTTGATCTTGTCGACGATATGGGGGCGGCCCTGGGCGACCTTGTTGACCCGCGCCACTTCGAGGCCCCGCCCCTGCAGGTAATCGGCGGTGCCGCCGGTCGCGATCGCCTCGAAGCCCAGAGCGATGAGGGCGCGCACCGCCGGCTCGACGATCGGCTTGTCGCCGTCCTTGACCGAGACGAACAAGGTGCCCTGGGTCGGCAGATCGAGCCCCGCCCCTTGCTGCGACTTGAGGAAAGCCGTTGGAAAATCATTCGCGATTCCCATGACTTCCCCGGTTGACTTCATTTCCGGCGAGAGGACTGGATCGATCCCGGGGAAGCGCGCGAACGGGAACACCGCTTCCTTGACCGCGATATGGGCGACGTCGCGGCGGATCGGCGGCAGATCGGCCAGCTTCTCGCCGGCCATGACCCGGGCGGCGATCTTGGCCACCGGCACGCCGATCGCCTTGGCGACGAAGGGCACGGTGCGGCTGGCGCGCGGATTGACCTCGATCAGGTAGACGACGTCCTCCTTGACCGCGAACTGGACGTTCATCAGCCCGACCACGCCGAGCGCCCCGGCAAGGACCCGCGCCTGCCGCTCGATCTCGTCGACGATGGCGGGCGAGAGGCTGTAGGGCGGAAGCGAGCAGGCGCTGTCGCCGGAATGGACTCCGGCCTCCTCGATATGCTGCATGACTCCGGCGATGACCACGTCGGTGCCGTCGCAGATCGCATCGACGTCGACCTCGATCGCGTCGCGCAGATATTGGTCGATGAGAACCGGGCTGTCGCCGGACACCTGGACCGCGGTGTGGATGTAATCGTCGAGCTGGGCAGGGCCGTCGACGATCTCCATCGCCCGGCCGCCGAGCACGTAGGAAGGCCGGGTCAGCACCGGATAGCCGATCCGCTCGGCGACCGCGATCGCCTCGTCGCGACTCCGCGCGATGCCGTTGAGCGGCTGCCTGAGGTCGAGCCGGTCGACCAGATCGGCGAAGCGCTCGCGGTCCTCGGCGAGGTCGATCGCGTCGGGCGAGGTGCCGAGTATCGGGATGCCCTCGTCCGCGAGCGCCTGGGCGAGCTTCAGCGGCGTCTGCCCGCCGAACTGGACGATGACGCCATGAAGCGTGCCGTTGGAGGCCTCGACATGGAGGATCTCGAGCACGTCCTCGACCGTCAGCGGCTCAAAATAGAGGCGGTCGGAGGTGTCGTAATCGGTCGACACCGTCTCCGGATTGCAATTGACCATGATCGTCTCATAGCCGGCCTCCTTCAGCGCATAAGCGGCGTGGACGCAGCAATAATCGAACTCGATCCCCTGCCCGATCCGGTTCGGCCCGCCGCCCAGGATCACGACCTTCTTCGCATCGGATGGCTGGCTTTCGTCCTCGGGTGCGCCGAAGCTGGGCGCCTCGTAGGTCGAGTACATGTAAGGCGTCTTCGCCTCGAACTCGGCGGCGCAGGTGTCGATCCGCTTGAAGACGGGGCGGACGCCGAGCTTGTGCCTGAGGCGCCGCACCTCGTCCTCGGTGGTGGCGCCGATCATGCCCTTGACCGCGTCGTGCAGGAGGCCGGACGAGCGCGCCCGGGTCTTGACGCCGCCGCCGGCAATGTTCGCCGATTTGAGGTTGAGCTCGGCCAGCCGCCGGTCGGAAAAGCCCATCGCCTTCAGCCGCCTGAGGCCCGCCGCGTCGCCGGGCAGGCCCTCGCTACAGACCCGCTCCTCCTCCTCGACGATCTCCCGGATTCGCTCCAGGAACCAGGGATCGTATCTGGTGACCGCGTGGACCTCCTCGACGCTGAGCCCTTCGCGCATCGCCTGGGCGGCGACCAGCAGCCGGTCGGGGCTCGGCACGGCGAGCGCCGCCTCGACCTGCTCCTTCGAGGCGCCGTACAATTCGCGCACGCCGTCGAGGCCGACGAGGCCGGTCTCCAGGCCGCGCAGCGCCTTTTGCAGGCTCTCGGCGAAGCTGCGGCCGATCGCCATCACCTCGCCCACCGACTTCATCGCGGTCGACAGGATCGCGTCGCTCTCCTTGAACTTCTCGAAGGCGAAGCGCGGGATCTTGGTGACGACATAATCGATCGTCGGCTCGAAGCTGGCCGGGGTGACGCCGGTAATGTCGTTCTGGATCTCGTCCAATGTGTAGCCGACCGCCAGCTTGGCCGCGACCTTGGCGATCGGGAAGCCCGTCGCCTTGGAGGCGAGCGCCGACGAGCGGCTGACACGCGGGTTCATCTCGATGACGACGAGCCGTCCATCTTCGGGATTCACTGCGAACTGGACGTTGGAACCGCCTGTTTCGACACCGATTTCGCGCAAGACAGCGATGCTGGCATTGCGCATGATCTGATATTCCTTGTCGGTCAGGGTCAGCGCCGGCGCGACCGTGATCGAATCGCCGGTGTGGATCCCCATCGGGTCGACATTCTCGATTCCGCAGATGATGATGGCATTGTCCGCCTTGTCGCGGACCACCTCCATCTCGAACTCTTTCCACCCCAGCACCGATTCCTCGATCAGCACCTCGGTGGTCGGCGAGGCTTCGAGGCCGCCGCGAACGATCTCAAGGAACTCGTCGCGATTATAGGCGATGCCGCCGCCGGTCCCGCCCAGGGTGAAGCTCGGCCGGATGATCGCCGGCAGCCCGATCTCATCCAATGCCGTCATGGCGTCATCGATCGAATGGGCGATCGCGGAGCGCGGGCTTTCGAGGCCGATCCGGTCCATCGCCTGGCGGAACTTCAGCCGGTCCTCGGCCATCTCGATCGCGTCGGCGTCGGCGCCGATCATCCGCACGCCATATTTCGCCAGCGTGCCGTCCTTGAACAAAGCCAGCGCCGTGTTGAGCGCGGTCTGCCCGCCCATCGTGGGGAGCACAGCGTCGGGCCGCTCCTTCTCGATGATCGCGGCGACATATTCGGGCGTGATCGGCTCGACATAGGTCGCGTCGGCAAGGTCCGGATCGGTCATGATCGTCGCCGGATTGGAGTTGACCAGGACGATCCGATAGCCCTCCTCGCGCAGCGCCTTGGCCGCCTGCGTCCCCGAATAATCGAACTCCGCCGCCTGGCCGATGACGATCGGGCCGGCGCCGATGATGAGGATGGAGGAGATGTCGGTGCGCTTAGGCATCTGCTAGAGACCAGCCCGAGTCACACGATACACTTGATAGGCTATGTAACCATCAAAGTCCCGCTTTTGGTCTATCAACCCCTCACCTTCTAGCTCGTTGACGGCAAACTCGAAAATTCCCCGACCCATCGCTGGAGCGATACCGGAAAGAATTTTATCTTCCGAAACCCACCCGGTCCCGCCGGGTCGACGGATTTCCTCTCGTAGGACCTCGAGGATAGCCGCTTTTTCATTTTGTAGTTTATCCACCACCGGCGCCCACCACTGCCGAGACAAATTTGCCGAACAGATAGACGCTGTCCTGCGGCCCGGGGCTCGCCTCGGGATGATATTGCACGCTGAACGCCGGGCGGTCGGTGAGCTCCAGGCCGCAGAGGCTGCCGTCGAACAGGCTGATGTGGGTGGGCCGCGCATTGGCCGGCAGGCTTTCCGCCTCGACCGCGAAGCCGTGGTTCATGCTGGTGATCTCGACGCGGCCATCGGCGAGGCGCTTGACCGGGTGATTGGCGCCGCGATGGCCCTGGTGCATCTTCACGGTGCGGCCGCCGACCGCGAGGCCGAGGAGCTGGTGGCCGAGGCAAATGCCGAAGAGCGGCTTGCCGGTCTCCAGCATGGCCTGGATCACAGGCACCGCATAGCCGCCGGTGGCGGCGGGGTCGCCGGGGCCGTTTGAGAGGAAGAAGCCGTCGGGCTCGTGCGCCATCACCTCCTCGAACGTCGCGGTGGCGGGGAGCACGGTGACTCGCGCGCCGGCATCGGCGAGGTTGCGGAAGATGTTGCGCTTGGAGCCGTAGTCGATGGCGACGACATGGGGCAGCGTCTCGTCATAAGGCCGCTCGGCATAGCCTTCGCCCAGCGTCCAGCGGCCGCCCGCCCAGCGGTGCATTTGGCGGCAGGAGACGTCCTTCGCCAGGTCCATGCCTTCGAGGCCGGGCCAGGCGCGGGCCTTCTCCAGTAGGGCCTCGACGTCGAACGTCCCGTCCTCGCGATAGGCGATGACCCCGTTCGGCGCGCCCTCGGTGCGGATCTTCCGCGTCAGCGCCCGCGTGTCGACGCCCGAAAGCCCGATCCTGCCATTGGCGCGCATCCATTCGGCAAAGCCCTGCGCCGCGCGGAAATTGCTGGGCGCGGTCACGTCCTGCCGGACCACGCAGCCCAGAGCGAAGGGATTGTCGGCCTCCAGATCCTCGTAATTGGCGCCGACATTGCCGATATGGGGGAAGGTGAAGGTGACGATCTGGGCCGCGTAGCTCGGATCGGTCATGATCTCTTGATAGCCAGTCATCGCGGTGTTGAAGCAGATCTCGCCGACCGCTTCGCCTTGGGCGCCGAAACCCTTGCCCCAGATCACCGAGCCGTCGGCCAATGCCAATACGCCCGTGGCCCCTTCGGGCGCAGGCGTCTGGATGGCGTCGGCCATGGCGGCGGGCACTCCGTTTCTTGCGTGTGGCGATGTCGCTAAGGCTCGTCCGCTAGAGAGGCCGCCCGGCACCGTCAATCTATTAAAAGCCCAAGCGCCCGGCTATGCTGACGGTTTCCCGAAAAGGCCTTCGAAAGAGCCCCATGATTCGCGATGAGATCAAGCAGGCGCTGGTCGGCGCCATGAAGGCCGGCGACGCCCCGCGCCGGGACGCGATCCGCCTGGTCCAGGCGGCGCTGAAGAATCGCGACATCGAGCTGCGCGGCTCGGCGAACCCGCCCGAGGACGACGTGCTGGTCACCGAAGTGCTGCAGAAGATGATCAAGCAGCGCCGCGAATCGATCGACATGTACTTGCGTGGCGGCCGCGCCGAGCTGGCCGCGGCCGAGGCGGCGGAAGTCGCGGTGATCGAAACCTTCCTGCCGCGCCAGCTGGACGAGAACGAGCTCGCCGCCGCGGTCGACGCGATCGTGGCGGAGACCGGCGCGGCCTCCGTGAAGGACATGGGCCGGGTCATGGCCCTGCTCAGGGAGCGCCATGCCGGCGAAGTCGACATGGGCAAGGCGAGCGCGGCGGTGAAGGCGCGGCTGTCTTGACCTGCAGGATAACAGACTCCGTTCGTCCTGAGCGAAGTCGAGGGGCGCTGGCACGGTAGCCGTGCAATTCTGGGTCCATATCCTCCGCTGCCGGGATGGCTCTTATTACACCGGGCACACGGACGACCTTGAGAAACGCATGGCGGAGCATGAGCAGGGGTTGGGGGCGGACTGGACGCGGAGGCGAAGGCCGGTTGAACTTGTGTGGTGTGGGGACGCGCCCACTCGGTCCGAGGCTTTGGCATTCGAGCGGCGGGTCAAGACCTGGTCGCGTGCCAGGAAGGAAGCGCTAATCGCGGGCGATTGGCAGCGGGTCGGGCATTTTGCACGGCCGCCTCGTGCACGCCCCTCGATTACGCTCGGGACGAACGAAACTGGGGGAATGCTCCCCGGTCCGAATGCACAGAACCCGTTTGTCCCGAGCGTAGTCGAGGCGCGCACCGCAAGCGGGAGGGGCGCAAAGTGAGTCTCTCCCCTGCCTTTCTCGACGAGCTTCGCGCCCGGACCACGCTCTCCACCCTCATTGCCCGCTCGACCAAGCTCCAGCGCGCCGGGCGGGAGTTCAAGGCGTGCTGCCCGTTCCACAAGGAGAAGACGCCGAGCTTCTACGTCAATGACGAGAAGGGCTTCTACCATTGCTTCGGCTGCGAGGCGCATGGCGACGCGATCCGCTGGCTGACCGACCAGCAAGGGCTCGCCTTCATGGACGCGGTCAAGGAGCTGGCCGACGCCGCGGGGATGCAGGTCCCGGCGGCGGACCCGCGCTCGCAGGAGCGGGCCGAGCGGGCGGTCGGCCTCTACGAGGTGATGGAGGGGGCCGCCGCCTGGTTCGCCGAGCAGCTGGACGGCGTCGAGGGCGGCGCGGCGCGGGACTATCTGAAGGAGCGCGGCATCGCGGAGGCGACTCGGCGCAAGTTCGGCTTCGGCCTCGCCCCCGATTCGCGCGGCAAGCTGAGGGCGGCGCTGAAGCAGTTCGGCAACGACAAATTGGTCGAGACCGGCCTGCTGATCGCGCCGGAGGGCGAGGGCCGCGAGCCTTATGACCGCTTCCGCGGCCGGCTGATGTTCCCTATACGCGATGCGCGCGGGCGCTGCATCGCGTTCAGCGGGCGCATATTGGGCGCCGGCGAGCCCAAATATCTGAACTCGCCCGACACGCCCTTGTTCGACAAGGGACGGACCCTGTTCAACCTCGACAAGGCCGGGCCGGCGAGCCGGGCGAGCCGGCGCGTGATCGTGGTCGAGGGCCAGATGGACGTGGTCGCGCTCGACTCGGCCGGGCTGCCCGAGACGGTCGCGCCGCTCGGCACGGCGCTGACCGAAGGCCAGCTTGGCCTGCTGTGGAAGCTCTCGCCCGCCCCCCTGCTCTGCTTCGACGGCGACGCGGCCGGGCAGAAGGCTGCGGTTCGGGCGGCGCTGCGGGCGCTGCCGCATGTGGGGCCGGGGCGCTCGCTCGGCTTCGTCACTTTGCCGGCGGGGCAGGATCCGGACGACCTGATCCGCGCCGGCGGGCGGGCGGCGCTTGATGCCCTGCTCGAAACCCCCGAATCTTTGGTCGAGAAACTGTGGCGGCACGAGCTCGGCGCCGAGCCGCTCGACACGCCCGAGCAGAAAGCGGGCCTCCGGCGGCGTCTCGCCGACCATGCCGCGGCGATCCAGGATGGCGACGTGCGCGAGCAATATCGCTTCGAATTGCTCAAGAGATTCAACGAATTGACCCTGCCGCAACGGCAGTGGACCCCGCGCGCGCCGTTCAAGCCCGGCGGCCGCTTCACGCCGCCGCCGCGCCCGGCCTCGGCCGAGGCGCGGTCGATGGGCCGCACCGGCCTCAGCCCGCAATTGGGCCGGGCGGTGCTGCTCGGCCTGGCCCGCTATCCGGCCCTGATCGGCGAACATGCCGAAGCGATCGCAGGCCTGCCGCTGACCGAGGGCGATGCCGCCCGGCTGCGCGATCTGATGCTCGAATCGGCGATGGTAAACACCGCGCTTGATCCCGAGGCGCTCAATACCATATTGGCCGACAGTGGCGGAGCTTCTCTCATCGGGAGTCTCGGCCGGAAACGTGGACTTGGGTTTTCCTTCACGCAACGTGACGCCGATCCGGAACGCGCCCGGCGCGATCTGGTTCTTGCGATAGAGACGCTGGCGGCGCGGCCGGGGCTGGACGCAGCGCTGGAGGCGGCGACGATGCGTTTGAAGGAATTGGGGGACGAAGCGGCGTTCCAGGAGCAGCAGCGGCTCCGGGCGGCGCGGGACGAGGCTGACCGGCAGCTTGCGACATTGTTCGAGGCAGGCGGGGACTAAAGCCCTCGAACGGGATAAGGTAGGTTAATGGCGAAGACCAACACTGCGGAAACCGAAGAGAAAAACGAGGCCGGCGATGCGCCGCTCCTCGACCTCAACGAAGCTTCCCTGAAAAAGCTGATCGGCCGCGCCAAGAAACGCGGCTACATCACCTATGACGAATTGAACGACGCTTTGCCGCAGGACCAGATGTCCTCCGAGCAGATCGAGGACGTGATGTCGGCCCTTTCCGAAATGGGGGTCAACATTGTGGAGAATGAGGAAGCGGACGAGGACGAGCAGCCGGAGCCCGATACGGGCGGGCTCGACGAGCCCGATGGCGCCGGCGAGACCTATGTCCTCGAGAAGAAGAAGGAGACGGTCGACCGCACCGACGATCCGGTGCGCATGTACCTGCGCGAGATGGGCGCGGTGGAATTGCTCAGCCGCGAGGGCGAGATCGCAATCGCCAAGCGCATCGAGGCCGGCCGCGACACGATGATCTGGGGCCTGTGCGAAAGCCCGATCACCTTCAACGCGATCATCGAATGGTCGAACGCGCTCAACAACGGCCATATGCAATTGCGCGAGATCCTCGATCTCGAGGCGATGCTCTCCAAGGGCCCGACCGCCGAGCAGGTCGCGGGCGCCGAGGACGACGAGAATGCCGACATCTCCGAATCGACCGCCGGCCCCTCCTTCAAGGAGGAAGAGGAGCCCGAGGAGGCCCCGCCCGAGGAGGAGGACGAAGATAGCATGGTCGAGCGGCGCGCGCCGCGCCCGGTCGAGGAGGAGGACGAGGACAACACGCTCAGCCTCGCCCAGATGGAAGAGACGCTGAAGCCGGCCGCGCTCGACAAATTCTCCGCGATCACCGACCTCTACAAGAAGTTCGCCAAGCTCCAGAACACCCGCATGGGCTCGATGTCGGGCGGCCAGGAATTCGCGGCGAACGACGAGAAGAAATATCAGAAGCTGCGCGAGCAGCTGACCGCCGAGGTCGAGAGCGTCCAGTTCCACGGCGCCAAGATCGAATATCTCGTCGACCAGCTCTACAGCTACAACCGCCGCCTGACGACATTGGGCGGCCAGATGCTGCGCCTCGCCGAGCGCCACAAGGTGCCGCGCCGCGCCTTCCTCGAAGCCTATATGGGCCACGAGCTCGACGAAGGCTGGGCCGAGCGCGTCTGCGGCGTCGACAAGAAATGGACTGCCTTCTGCGAGAACGAAGCGGGCGCGATCGAGCGCATCCGCACCGAGATCGCCGAGATCAGCCAGGCGACCGGCATGAGCCTGAACGAGTTCCGCCGGATCGTGAACCAGGTCCAGAAAGGCGAGCGCGAGGCCCGCATCGCCAAGAAGGAAATGGTCGAGGCGAACCTCCGCCTGGTCATCTCCATCGCCAAGAAATATACGAACCGCGGCCTGCAATTCCTTGATCTCATTCAGGAAGGCAATATCGGCCTGATGAAGGCGGTCGACAAATTCGAATATCGCCGCGGCTATAAATTCTCGACCTACGCGACCTGGTGGATCCGCCAGGCGATCACCCGCTCGATCGCCGACCAGGCCCGCACCATCCGGATCCCGGTCCACATGATCGAGACGATCAACAAGCTGGTCCGCACCAGCCGCCAGATCCTCCACGAAATCGGCCGCGAGCCGACGCCCGAAGAGCTCGCCGAGCGCCTCTCCATGCCGCTCGAAAAAGTCCGCAAGGTGATGAAGATCGCCAAGGAGCCGATCAGCCTCGAGACGCCGATCGGCGACGAGGAGGATTCGCACCTCGGCGATTTCATCGAGGATAAGAATGCGGTGATCCCGGTCGACGCCGCGATCCAGTCCAACCTCAAGGAAACGGTGACCCGCGTGCTGGCGAGCCTCACCCCGCGCGAGGAGCGCGTGCTCAGGATGCGGTTCGGGATCGGGATGAACACCGATCATACGCTTGAGGAGGTCGGGCAGCAGTTTTCGGTGACCCGCGAGCGGATCAGGCAGATCGAGGCGAAGGCGCTTCGGAAGCTCAAGCATCCGAGCCGGTCTAGAAAGATGCGGTCGTTCCTCGACCAATGAGACGCCTGCTCGCGGCGGCAGGGCTCCTGCTCGCTGTCGGCGGCGCCGTGCCCTGTCTGGCTCAGGTCGAAACGGTCGCCCCCACGGCGGACCCGGATCCGCGCAGTCTCGCCCTCGCCACGAAGATCATCGACATCTCCTTTCCTCCCGATCGTCGCAATGCGCTGATTCTGAGGCGGATGAACAGGCTGCTGCAGCAGATTGAAGCTGCCACCGCCGCCACGACCCGCGAAATTACCGACGTAGGCGTCCGCGAAATCCATGATCGCTACGTCGCCGTAGTCCGCCGCGAGGCGGAACGCGTGATCACCGAGCGTTCGCCGGTGACATTCGCCGCCTGGGCGCGCGCTTATGCCCGCGCCTGCACGCATGCCGAGCTGGTCGAGATCAGGGCGTTCGTGGCGACGCCGGCAGGCACCAGCTTCGTGCAGCGGATCGGGGAAATCACCTCCGACCCGGACGTCATGCGCACCTCGACCGCCTCCATGACCGCTGTCATGGCCGCGATCCAACCGCTGGAGGACCGGTTCGAGGAAGAGCTGAGGGCCTATGCGGCGAGGCAGCGGCGGCGATAACCGGGAATTTGTTTCACGCGAAGGGGCGAAGTACGCGAAGGGGCCGTGCCCTCCCTCGTCATGCCGGACCTGATCCGGCATCCACCTTTTCATACGCCGCACGAAGGCAGCCAGGGCAGCGGAGTGCATTCCGGCGGAGGTGGGGCAGCAATTCTCGGTGACCAGGGAGACGGGGGTGTCAGGTTGGTGTCAGGTAAGTAGCTGACACCGCCTCCCCGTCGGACACCGCCTCCCCGCAGGTTGGTGTCAGGTACGTAGCTGACACCGCCTCCCAGCAGCCCGGTCTGCAGGCGCAGGGAAATACCGGACAGTGAATTATTATCGTATCTCCTCGACGAGTGCCGGCGCTCGAAGCCAGGAATCGCGGGAGACATAACCGTGAGAAAGGGGACAGTCACACTACTGTCCCCTCCTAGCGGGTTTGACATCCACGTCATAATGTAGCAACATATCTACATGTCGCGCACGATCAGCAGCCGTGAGTTCAATCAGGACGCCGCCGGCGCCAAGCGTGCCGCGCGCGAGGGGCCGGTGTTCATCACCGACCGGGGGCGGCCGGCGCATGTGCTGATGACGGTCGAGGAATATCGGCGGCTGGCCGGGCCTCGCCCTAACCTCGCCGAGCTGCTTGCCGGGGCGCCGGAAGTCGAGGAGTTCGATCCGCCCAGAATGAGCGACAGAATCTTCAAGCCGGTCGATTTCGATTCCGATTGATGCTGCTGCTCGACACCAATGTCATTTCCGAGTTGCGCAAGTCGGCGAATGATCGCGTCGACCCCGCCGTCGCCGCCTGGGCGGCGCGGCAGGACCCGGAAAGCACATTCATTTCCGCCGTCACCCTCTTTGAGATCGAACAAGGGGTGCTGCGCATGGAGCGCCGCGACGGGAGACAGGGTGCGGCGCTCCGGAGCTGGTTCGAAGCGCGAGTGCTGCCGGGCTTCGACGGCAGGATCCTGCCGTTCGACACAGCGGTCGCTCGCCGCTGCGCCACGCTCCACGTTCCCGATCCAAAGCCCGAGCGCGATGCGATGATCGCCGCGACCGCGCTTGTCCACGGGCTGACGCTGGCGACCCGGAACGTGACGGATTTTCAGCCCATGGGCGTGAAGCTCGTCGATCCCTGGACGGCGGTGGAGAGCTGAGCAGCCCGGCGGCGCTGCCGCCGGCCCCTCCACAATGCCACGCATGGTCTCCCTCCCCGTTCCGGGGAGGATCTACAGCGCCCTCACCCGCGGCACCCCCCTCTCCTTCCCCAGCATCAATTCCGTCAGCGCCCAGACCATCGCATCCGCCCGGTCCGGGCTGTCCCCGGCCCTTCATAATCCCCGCCCGCGATCATGCCGAGGAGCTCGGCCTCCAGCTTGGGGAACTCCCCGTGCAGGGTCACCTTGCCCGCCTCGAACAGCATGGCCACGGGCTCGGCGCGTTCGGATTTGCCGCAGGTGGCGGTGACGAGCTTGACGTTGAGGTCCGGGTCGGCGGTGCGCAGGACCGCGGCGACCATAAAGCCGCCCTGGTTCTTCTCCGCGATGACCCGGACGGGGCAGGAATGGGGACAGTTGCGAGCAATTGTCCCCGGAGCGCTCCACATCGCCGCCGCCTCCGCCACCGCGCGCGACCAGCCTTCGGGGGAGCGGGCGGTAACGCTGTGGTCGGCGAGGATATGGGCCCTGCCCTCCTCGTCCTTCGCGCAGGCGATTATGCCGCAGGTGCCGTCGCCGGCGGGGGGGCGACGCCGATGACGATGCGGGTGAATGCAGGCCGCTGGGGGCCGTCACGGAGTGAATCCGTGACGTCAGTCCTGTCGCCGCGCTCCGGTGCTCGGATGTCCCCCGGACATCCTGTGCTCCTCGCCGTCGCAGGCTGGCCGACGCTCGCCGGCTCTGCGCGCTGCCTCGCAATTGGTCCCCAATCGCTCCCCTGCGCTCGGCAGCTCGCGAGCAGCTCCACCGTCCACAGCGCGCCCGGCGTGTCGGTAAGGAGCTCGCCGTCGAGCTCCTGGCGGGCCAGGCGGGTGCCGGCGTAGCGCTCCGCCATGTCGCGGCGCCAGAAGGCGCTGGTATGCGGGTTGGCGTCGCTGGGGCCGCCGATCCTGACGGTGCCGGGGCTCGCCATGATCGCGCGCAGCACCGGGCGGGGCGCGGCGTGGTGGTGATGAGCGCGCGCGGGCGTGTCCCGAGCCGCAGGCCGAACTGGAGCATGTCCCAGCAATCCTGCGCCTTCCCATTTGGCGAGCTCGTCGCACCAGGCGAAATCATGTTCGGGGTCGCGCAGCAATTCGGGGCTCGCGCCGGAGAAGAGGGTCGCCACCGCGCCGTCGCGGAATTTGAGGGTGCCGAGGCTCGGCCGCCATTCCCGGATCCACGGGCCGGCCACCTCGAGCAGGCCGCTGCGCCCCTCGACCATCACGCGGCGCGCCTCGGCGAGGGTGGCGCCGACCAGGGCGATGCGGGGTGGGGACAGTCTCTCTGACTGTCCCCCTGCTGAGGCCGGATGGGGACAGCCAGATAGGCTGTCCCCGGATTGTCCCCTTACAAAACGGGAGCGGAGAGGAGAGCGAATCGCATGGAATCGGATACCGGCCGGCGGGCCGGGCCGATTTGGTTAGCCTGGATCGTTGCGCGCCGCTTTGTGGAACAAAGCCGCGGAGACCAGCCAGAGCGCGATGAAGCCGGCGCTCAGCGCGAGCACGCCGAGCGGGCCCTTGGGATCGTCGCGCACGGTCGAAGGGGCGGTGGCGATGACGGCGGCAAGCAGCGCCTGCACGCCCGCGACCGCGAGCATCGCACGGGCCATGCCGTCGGCGCGAAAGCGCGCGGTGAAGGCGCATGCCGCCGCGGTGACGACGACGAGGTAGAAGGCCAGGTTGACCGGATTGTCCTCGCTGCCGACGATTCCCACCGCCAGGTTCATCCAGACCTGAAGCGCGGCGGCGAAGAGTGCGACCGCGGCGCCGATGCGATAGGCGTTACGCCCCCTGTGACTCGACATGTTGAGGCCTCCAGCTGGAATTGAGGCCTTACCCTAGAGCAGTGCGCCGGGCAGCGTATGAGCGCGTCGTGCGCTTTTGGTGCAGAGGCTGAGGAAAAAAGGCTTCGCTCCCCGCTCGGACCGGCCCTCGGGCGCGGGCTATTTTTTCCGGCGAATTCGTGTACTTTCCGAGTCGAGGCTGCCGATCCGGGGCGGAGATGGGAGAGCAAGCAGATGAGCAGGAAGCCGATTTCGACAAGCTCTGCGCTGACGATGGGATTGTCCGTGCTGCTGGCCGGCGCCGTGCTGGCGCCCGCGGCCGGCGCGGCCGCGACCGGCGCTTCGGCCGAGGCTCAGCGCGATGCGAACGATGCACGCACGCGACGGGTCTGCCGGAACATCATGCAGACCCCCTCGCGCTTGACCAGGCGCGTTTGCCGCACGCAGGGGGAGTGGGATTCGAGCATGCGGGACCAGCAGGACAGCTTCCTCCGGCACAATTTCGACCAGACCCGGCAGGGCCCGAAGGACGGCCCCAGCAACGGCGCCCTCGGAACCCCCCGGTAGCGTCTCAGCCGTTCGGGCCGCGACGCTCGCTCGAGGCTCGCCTCAATTCCCGGCCGTGCCGACGGCGACGATGCCGCGGTATAGAGCGCTCGAGGTCAGCGCGCGCAGCGACTGGAGATCGACGGTCAGGTTTTCGCCCGGATTGGTGCAGCGCTCCACGTAGCGGCCGAGCATCGCCGCCGCCTGGGTTTCGGCCGGGCTCCCGAATTCGCTGAGCGCCAGATTGCGGGCCGCCGCCGGATTGGCCGCCGCCACGCAAAGCGCGAAATCCTCCGAGGCGTTGCGCGGGTCCATGGTCGACAGCACCCGCGACAGGCGCGTGAAATCGACCCCGCCGATCTCGTTGCGAACGAAATGCTCCGCCAGGCTGCCGACCATGGTGGACGTCCGGAAGGTGATCTCGGCATTGCCGCGAATGCAGCTGTCCCGCCCTTCCAGCGCTTCCGAGGCGTCATAGGCCTGCTCGGTGCTGAGATAGGGACGCGCGAGCAGCTGGCGCGCCCAGCGCGGCCTGAGCGCGGCGAGACACTCGGACATCTGCCGCAAGACCTGCCGGCTCTCGGCGGAATCGACGTTGGGCTGGACCGTCGGGGCCGGCTGGGCCGCGACGGAGGCAGAACTGACGGCGAGCAGCGCCGCGAGAACAAGTTTGGCCATGAGGCAATCTCCCGCTCTTGTTTCCAGGCCATGATGCGCGCTTGGCGGTCGAAACGAAAGCCCCGATGAAATCGCGGCGTTTGCGGCCTGACGGCGCCGTGAAAAACGCTAAGATGGGCGGCGGCGCCCGAAGGAGACGGAGATGAAGCCTGCCCATGTCCTGGCGGCGCTGGCGGCGCTGGTCCTGACCGGCAACGCGCCGCCGCGCGCGCCCGATCCGAGCGCCGAGGAGCTGGCGAGCCTCAGGACCGACACCTCCAATTATCGCAGCTATCCGCAGCCGGAGATCGTGGCCTGGGAAGAGGAATTCAGGCGCGCGCTCGGCGACGGCTCGCTCGACCGCGCCGCCGCCGCGGTGGCGCCGCGTTTCGGCCTGACGACCGCGGAGATGCGCGAGCTCGGGCGGCTGTGGGTCCTCGGCCGCGCCCACAGCCTCGACGGCCGGGGCAATGCGGCCGGGATCGCCGCGATGCGCGAGCAATGGCTGGCGCTGCTGGCGCGCAACCGCCGCGCGCCGCTCATGCTCCAGGCGGTGGCGGAGGGCCTGGACGCTCTCGGCGAATGCCGGGCGGAGGATTTCGCCGCGATGATGGCGGGATCGGCCGATCCGGCCGCCGACGCCTGGACGATCGCCAACCGCGCCACCTGCGCCGACAATTTCCTTCGCGCCGCCGCCGCCGCGCCCGGCCGGACGATACCGGCGCTGATCCGCTTCGCGCATTACGGGACTCTCCGGGCCGGCGACGCGCTGCCCCTCTACGAGGTGCTGACCGGCCCGGCCGCGCTCGACCGGATCGCGGCGGCGGACCGCCCCGCGCTCGCCGCCTGGCTCTACGCCCGCCGCGCCGAGCTGCTGTTTCGGACCGGCCTCACCGAACGGGCCGCGGCGCTGATCGAGAGCCTGCCCGAGGAGATGAGAAATCGCATGCTCGTGCGGTCCGCGGGCCGCTTCACCGCGATGGTCGACGGTCTTCCGGTCACGATCGTCGAGGAGCGGGCGGACGAATCGCTGAAGCTCAACCTGGCCGCCGCTTATGCCCTTGCCGGCCGGACCGCGCAGGCCGAGGCGCTGTTCGCCTCGCTGGCCGGCACCACCGCCGCGCATCGCGCCTTCGCCTGCGCCGGGCCGCCCGAGCCGGGTCCGCAGCGCCCGCAGGGCCCGCAGGGCTCGAGCTGCGCGCAGATTCCGCACGAGCAACGGCTCGAGAATTTGATCGATCTGCTCCTGCTCGATCACCTGCTCCATCATCCCGCCGACGATCCCTATCCGCTCGCCGAGGCCGGAATCGCGGGCAGCTTCACCTCGGCGTCCAGCACGATCGCCGAGCTGCGCTGCCGGGTCTTCGCCGAGCCGCAATATGCCGACATCTGCGGCAATGCCCGCGCCCTGCCGCTTTACTGGATCGCGCAGGATCCGGGCGATGGCGACCCGGCGGCGGACGCGCGCCAGCGCGCCGCGCTCGACGCTTTGCCCTTGCCCGGCTTCGCCGAGGCGCGCGCGGCGACCGCGGCCGACTTCGCGCGCGTCCTCGCTGCCGGCGGCGCCCCGGCGGAACCCGTCCGCGCCGCCCGCCAGAGCGTAACGCCCGCGCCGGCCCCCTATGCGGAGCTGCCCCTGCCCGCCGCCCGGCGCGGCCCGCGGCCGGCGGCGGCGCCGCCGCCAAGGGACGTCGGCACCCTCCCCGAAGGCTTCGAGCCGGTCCGGATCGAGCGGAGCGGCGAGCGCGCGGTCGCGATCAGCCTTTCGCAGACCCTGGATCCGACCGGCGAGGTCTCCCAGGGCGGCTATTGGGTCCATCTGTCGACCGACGGCGGCCGGCATTGGGAGCGGCCGCTCTACACCGGCCTCGCCGACCGCTTCCCCTATGTCGTGCCGCGAACCTCGCGCCTGCCGCTGCTGAGCGGCGACGGGCTCGATCTCGAGGTCGAGATCGCCGAGCTCGACACCGCGAGCATCACCTACCCGCCGGTCGCCCTGCGCAGCCGCCGCCAGGCCTCGAACCTCTATCTCAGGATCCCGCTCGCCGAGCTTGCGCGCGACGGCGACGGCGACGGCCTCACCGACATCGCCGAGCGCGCCTTGCTGCTCGACCGCGCCCGCACCGACGGCGGCACGCCCTTCATCGTCGGCAGCGATTCGGGCGCGAATTGCCGGGCGGCCACGCCCGACCGGATCGCGCTGATCGGGCTGCTCCAGCAGCTGTTCAGCGTCCGCACCAATGCCATCGTCGAGCCGGTCGACCGCGCGCCGGACGCGCCCCTGTCGGCCGGCTGGCGCGGCGCCGGCGCCGCCGCCGACCGGCCGGTCTTCATCCAGGGCGACCCACGGGATTATCTCTGCCTGCGGCCGGACCGGCTGATGATCGTCTACGGCGAAAGCGACCTGGCCGCGCTGGGCCGCTTCCGGCCGGATTTCCACGCGGTGACGGTGCCGCGGATCGTCTACAACCGCGCCCGCGACCGCGGCTACGTGATCTGGTCGGCGGGCTGGACCGGCGGCACCTACCGGCTGCGCCTGGTGAACGGCCGCTGGGTCTTCGAGTCGATCAGCAGCTGGATCACCTAGGTCCGGATCGGTCCTTTCCTCTTCCGTTCGTAAACCTCCTCTTTACGCCGCTTGTGTAAGCCCGGCTCAAGGCAGGCCGCATTGCGCGCGCCGGAGGGTCTTCAATGGCTTCACTCTCGGTCGAATCGGCTGGCGGCGTCCGGACGGGTGCGCTGCTTGCGGCGTGCGTCGCCGATCATGGCAGCCTCACCCATCCTTATTATTCGAGCCCGGCGCTGCGCAACGGCGCCAACCTCGCCGACGCCGTCCATTTCCTGTGCGCGCTGCACGGCCGCCATCCCGGCATCGTCGATCTCGCCGCCACCCGAATCGTCGATCCTGCGGGCCGCGCCTGGCTCGCATCGGCGGCGGAAGCCGCGGCGGCGGAGCGCGCCTTGCTGACCCGGCTCGCGGTCGCCGCCGGGCCGATTCCCTCGACTCCGGGCGGCGGCGGCAGCGAGGCCGCGATCCAGGCCCAGCGCGCCGCGCTCGCGACGCTCGCTCTGTCCGACCGCAAGGGCTGCGCCCTGGGCGCCGCTCTGGCCTTCGCCGCCGACTGGGCGGCGGTGCGTAGCGTCATCGAAGCCGCGGCCAAGCGCCTCGGCGTCGAGCCGGCCCCGTGCAGCCTCGGCGACGCGGTAAAGCTGCGCGCGGTCGCCGACGAAGCGGTCGCGGTCGAGCGCGCCCTCCTCTTCGGCGCCCAGCAGCTCGCGCTGCAGCACCGGGCCATGTGGGACCTGCTCGAAGCGCGGCAACAGGCGCGGCGGGATTATTGAGCGAAGCCGCAGGCGAGCAGCGCGAACAGCGCAGCGAACACTGACGGCGCCCGCCGGCCGACAGGTCCGCGAAGCGGAACCTGATCGACGTCACGGCACGATGGTGCCTTGACGGCTCCTCCCTTCGTCCTACCGTGCGGGCCAAGGGGAGCGCATGTCCAACAAACTCTATTACGGCGACAATCTGGAAGTCCTGCGCAACGAGGTTGCGGATGAAAGCGTCGACCTCGTCTATCTCGATCCGCCATTCAATTCGAACGCCAGCTATTCGATCCTGTTCAAGTCGCCGGAAGGGCAAGGCGCCGACGCTCAGATCGAGGCGTTCAACGACACCTGGACCTGGGGACCGTCCGCCTCGGGCGCGCTGATGGACATCACGCAGAGCGGCAACCACAATCTCCATGTCCTGATGCAGGCGCTGCATAAGGCGATCGGCGAGAATGCGATGATGGCCTATCTCGCCATGATGGCGGTCCGCCTCGTCGAGCTGCACCGCGTCCTCAGGCCTACCGGCAGCCTCTATCTGCACTGCGATCCGACCGCGAGCCACTATCTCAAGCTGGTGCTGGATGCGGTGTTCGGGGCCGAGAATTTTCGATCAGAGATTAGTTGGCGACGGCAAAGCGCCCACAACGATGCAGCGCAAGGCCGCAAACAATACGGTAACGTGCGCGACATTATCTTCTTCTACACGAAGTCGAATGGGTGGACCTGGCACTGGCAGTACACACCCTACGACGAAGGATACGTGCGTAACTTCTATCGTCACGTGGAGGAGGCAACTGGACGGCGCTATCGGCTCGGCGACATTACGGCCCCCGGAGGTGCTAGCCCCGCCAAGCGTAACCCTCACTACGAATTTCTTGGTGTAACGCGTTACTGGCGATACTCACAGGAAAGGATGCAGCAACTCTACGACGAGGGGCGGATTCTTCAGACAGGGCCAGGCCGCGTTCCACAGTACAAAAGATATCTCGATGAGATGCCCGGCGTGGCTCTTCAGAATGATTGGACTGACATCAATCCTCTCCACGGTGCGGAACAGGAGCGGCTCAACTACCCCACCCAGAAACCGAGGGCGCTCTTGGAGCGCATCATCGCGGCCTCCTCGAATGAAGGCGACCTCGTGCTCGATCCGTTCTGCGGCTGCGGTACGGCGGTGGATGCGGCGCAGAAGCTCGGGCGGCACTGGATCGGGATCGACATCACCCATCTCGCCATCGGCCTGATCGAAAAGCGCCTACGCGAGGGCTATGGCGACGCCGTCAAGTTCGAAACGATTGGCGTGCCTAAGGACCTAGCCTCGGCGCAACGCCTCGCGACCGACGACCCGCACGGCTTCCAGCACTGGATCACGCTCCAGCTCGGGGGCTGGCCGTGGATGGGCGGCAAGAAGGGCGGGGACAAAGGCGTCGACGGCTATTTCTATTATGTGGGCGAAGGCGGCGCGACTGAAACCGGGGTGATCTCGGTCAAGGCCGGCGGCAACGTCAATCCCGGCATGGTTCGCGATCTCGGACGGGTCATGCAGCGGGACGGCCACAAGCTTGGCCTGTTCGTCTGCGCCGCTCTGCCGACCAGAGGCATGGAAGACGAAGCCAATTCCCACGGCCTCGTCGAAACTGAGTTCGGCCGCTTCCCCGCGCTCCAGTGCTTCACCCTCGCCGAGCTCTTTCAGGACCGCAGCCCCAAGCTCCCGCCCCTGGTCAGTCCCAACCGCCGTGCGCCGAGAGTGGAGACGCGCGAGAGCCACAAGAAGGGCGCGCAGGGAAGCCTGATATGAGCGACCTCAAACTCTTCCGATTGGGCCAAAACGGGGTCAGCCCGCTTTCGGGCGGCGCGGTGCCGCTCGAAAGATCCCTCCAGGATACGTTCGAGAAGAACCTGGAAGCCCTTCTTGGGATAAGGTTTCTCGCTTCTGAGTTTATAACCGACGGCGGCCGAATGGACACTTTGGGGATCGACGAAAACGGAACGCCGGTAATCCTCGAATACAAGCGGTCCACCAACGAGAACGTCATCAACCAGGGCCTATTTTACCTCAACTGGCTGATGGACCACCGCAAGGACTTCGAATGGCTCGTCCTGCAGAGATTCGGAATTGAAGAGGTCGCGAAGGTGGATTGGTCCGGGCCACGCCTCATCTGCATCGCCGGGGACTTCACCAGGTATGATGAGCATGCGGTGAAGCAGATGAATCGTAATATCGATCTGATCCGCTACCGGAAATTCGACGGCGATCTGCTGCTGCTCGAACAACTCACCAGCACCTCTGCCTTGCCCGCGTCGACGACCAGCCCTCCGGCTGGGGGCGGCCAGTGGGTGAAGGGCAAATATGCGACCGTTTCCGACCACATGGAAAAAGCTTCCCCGCAATTGCGCGCCCTCTACGAATCGCTGAGGGCTTACCTGGAGGCTCAAGGCGATGATGTCTCTGTAAAGATTACGGAATATTACATCGCGTTCCGGCGCATGCGTAATTTTGTGACGCTCGAATTCCGAAGCAAGATCAATAAGCTGCTCATCTACGCGAAGGTCGATCCGGCAAGCGTTGCTTTGGAAAGCGGTTTTACGCGGGACGTGACGGGGATTGGTCACTTCGGCACAGGAAACCTTGAGATCACCGTCGCTAACGAGGCCGATTTCCACAGGGCGAAGGCGCTGCTCGATAGGGCTTATTCCGAAGCCTAAGGCGGTGATGCTGCCGTCGCCTCTCCCCCCGCTCCACGCTTTCCTACACCTCATGTTTCTGTTATGTTCCGATTCGCGGCATCGTCTTGGCGCGGTTCGCGTCTTGCCAAGCCGCCGGCTCTTTGAAATTTCATCTATCCAGGCGGGTCGGGGCATGGTTGCCGGATTCGGGGAGGCCTGTCCCTGGCGTCGGCTTCGTCACCTCCGCGCGCTGCCACGGACTCGCTGGCCGAGGCGACTCCCATGGCCAGTGGGAACATTGGGACCATTCGCGCCTTGCACGGTCTGTCCCGACCGGATCGTCCCACCCTTGCACCCCTCCCCTCGCCTCCCCTATGCCGCGTGGATGCGCTTCGAAGGCACCTCCAACTATGTCGCCACCGACGATCTCAAGGTCGCGGTCAACGCGGCCGTTACGCTCCGCCGCCCCTTGCTCGTCAAGGGCGAGCCGGGGACGGGCAAGACCATCCTTGCCCATGAGATCGCCGCCGCGATCGGCGCGCCCTTGATCGAATGGCACGTCAAATCGACCACCAAGGCGCATCAGGGCCTCTACGAATATGACGCGGTGGCGCGGCTGCGCGACGGCCAGTTGGGCGACGAGCGGGTCCACGACATTTCCAACTATATCCGCAAGGGCAAGCTCTGGGAGGCGTTCACCTCGCCCCAATTGCCCGTGCTTCTGATCGACGAGATCGACAAGGCCGACATCGAATTCCCCAACGATCTGCTCCAGGAGCTCGATCGGATGGAGTTCCACGTCTACGAGACCAAGGAGACGGTCGCGGCGGCCGAGCGGCCGATCGTCGTCATCACCTCGAACAACGAGAAGGAGCTGCCCGACGCCTTCCTGCGCCGCTGCTTCTTCCACTACATCAAATTCCCCGACCGCGAGACGATGCAGGCGATCATCGACGTCCATTTCCCGGGCATCCAGAAGCTGCTGGTCTCGCGCGCCATGGACATCTTCTACCAGGTCCGCGACGTGCCCGGGCTCAAGAAGAAGCCGTCGACCAGCGAATTGATCGACTGGCTGAAGCTGCTGCTCCACGAGGACATGCCGCTCGAGGTCCTCCAGTCGAAGGACCCGAGCAAGGCGATCCCGCCGCTCCACGGCGCCCTGCTCAAGAACGAGCAGGACGTGATGCTGTTCGAGCGGCTGGCGTTCATGAGCCGGCGGCAGGGCGGCTGAGCGACTGAAGTTCAAGAATTTCTTTGCGCGATCGATTTTTATTGAAACGACTCGAGCGGGTTTGAGAAACTTCTTCTGTCAGCAGATACAGAAGGAGTTCGTCATGCATTTCATCACCGTCAAATGTCCCGGCCCGGCGGGCAAGAATATCTGGGCGAGTTGCGGGCTGCGGTTGGTCAGAAAGGCTTTGTGGGGACGCATGGCGCGTCCGTCCTGGGTCGGTCCAAATCGCGACATCATCCGTGTCGACTGCCGCAATGCGAACGATGCCGTGCTGGCGCGGCTGGCCTGGCCGTAAGGGATCGAGGCGGCCCGCGCCGCCCGCTAGCGCACGCTTTCGTCGCGATAGGCGAGCTCGAAATTGCCCCAGCGGCGGCCGCGCACGTACATCGGCACGAACACGTTCTTGACCGGCAGATAGCGGCCCTGGCCCAATTCCATGCCGTAGGTGGCGAGCATCGCCTCCTTCTCGGACGCGATCGCGCGCCGGGTGACGTCGTCGATGAAGTTGCGCCGGTTGCGGCAATATTCGGCATTCCATTCGGGATCGTCGCTCTGCGGCAGCGAGCGGGCGGAGATGTGGGTCGGCAGATAGCCGTTGATGTCGGTCAAGGCGGTGGCGATCAGCCGCGGCTCTTCGGCCATCAGCCGGTCGAGCACGGGCCGGACATGGGCGTCGGCGAACGCGCAGAAGCGGGTCTCGTACTGGACCGGGTTGGTGCCCGGCATGACGACGTAATCGGTGTCGAACACACTATCCTCGTCGACCTCGCCGCGGGCGATTCCTGCCTCGATCAGGCCGTGCAGCTCGCGGGCCGCGACCTGGGCGAACTCGATGAACGGCGTGTCGTCGATCCGGACGCCCGAGGAGGCGAGCCGGTCGAGCATCTCGTTGGAGAGCAGCTCCAGCTTGGTCAGACGGTCGTGCGTCTCCTTGAGCTGGCCGCCATTGTCGCGCGCGTCGGCGGCGAAGGAGGACAGGCCGCTCTTCACGCTGTCGACGCTGGCCTGGATGTGGCTGGTCGACTGGGCGATGCCGTCGGTCTGGCGGTCGACCAGGGCGACGATCTCGGCGACGTCGCGGACGGTCTCGTTGATCCGGGTGAACGAGCCTTGGGCGACCCGGCTCTTGTCGACGCCGGCCTTGATCTCGGAGGTCACGGCCTCGGCCTCGCGGGTCAAGGAGGCGATGGTGCCCGCGATCTCGCCGGTGGCGGCGCGGGTGTCGTGGGCGAGCTTCTTCACCTCGGCGGCGACGACCGCGAAGCTTCGGCCCGCCTCGCCGGCGCGCGCCGCCTCGATGGTGGCGTTCAAGGCGAGCATGTTGGTCTTGCTTGCGATGGTCTCGATCGAGGAGGAGACGCGCTGGACCCGGGTCATCGCCTCGGTGAAGCCGGCCATCCTGTCGCCCAATTGGACGACGAGATCGGTAAGCCCGGAGAAGATCCGGATCGTATCCTCGATCGCCGCCCTGCCCTGCTCCAATTTGCCGCGCGCCTGCTCGGCCAGCACGCGCGCCTCGTCGGTCGAATCGGAGACCCGGGCCTGGTCGGCCATGAGGCGGGTGGTGACGTCCTCGAGGCTGTCGAGCATCTTGAGATTGGCGGAGATGCGCTCGTTGACGCCGGCGACATAGCCGGCGACGTCGCTGCACTCGATCGCCAGCGAGCCGCAATTGCGCGCGACCTGGTTGATTGCCTCGCCGTCCGTCCTCTCGCCCGCGCTGCTCGCCACCTTGTGCCCCTGCTTCCTGGTCTTGGCAGGCATGGCTAGGGGCAATTGGTTGAAAGGGCGTTAACCAACGCCGGGCGCCGGCCCGCCCATCTTGGCAATAAGCTTCACTTCGCGAAATCCGAGCCGGTTGGCGAACTTGCGGACATTCCTGTCAAAGCTATCCAGAGACGCGGCGTAGATGTCTTCAGTCGCTTTGCGGGCCCAAGCCCCTACATGCCGCTCGATCTGCCGCAGACCCGCTCCCAATTCGTCACGAATGCCGTCCCTTACCTCGATTCGCTTCTCTTCCAGATCGTCGCCGGCGAGCCCCCACAACGACCCGACGAGCCCCCCGATGACGGTCCCGATTACCGGCAGAAGAAAGGACCCGACTACGGCTCCAATGGCGGCTCCGCCAGCCGCCAGCGCGCCCTTGCTGGTCCCAATACTCCCCGCCAAATGCGTCATGAACGTCTGCAACGAGGCGAGCGAGATTCGGGGCGGAAGATACTGACGCCGGGGATTGAGTGCGAGAAGCTGAATCAACAGAACTGCCAGACCAGCACCGAGAAGTCCGATCCAGAGCCAGGACGACGTCAGGAATTTCCCCGCATCTGCAGAGGCAATTCCAAGATAGTTGGTTTCTCGCAAAATCAGCAGGAGAGTTTGTATCACGCCTTCCCCGACAACGACGGGGTTTCGATACAGACTGATCAGCCAGTATTTGCGCCGGGCGGCATACATCTGACCGAACAGATCGAAGACGAATTCACCCTTTCTCTTGCCTACCCTCTCGTCTAATTGAATGAGTATTTGGTGAATCTCGGCCGTGGCATCAACGATACGGTCCTTAATCCTACCTCCCAGGAGCAATTTCAGCCCATCCAGCGACTTGGCCGACATAATAAGCCGGTCTGTTTCCGACAGCGTATCTTGCTCGATTTCGCGCAGGTCCCGCTTCAGCGAATTCACGATGTCATCGAAATAGCCGGTGATTCGGTTTCGGAGATATTGCGCATAGTGATAATTGTCTCCTGAATGAGTGCCTTGCCCCGTCGCCAACCCAACGTCCGAGCTTTTGATGACTAGATAGGCCGTGTAGACCAGAATGAAACTCTGTTGGTTTCCCGTATCCAGGTTGTCCGGATGATATCTCTTGACCAGTTCGAGATATCGCAGCCGCACCTTTCCGCTATCATCTTGGGCGTCCACGCCCAGAATTTTGGCAGCGGTCTCTCGATCCATTCCGATATCTCCCTCAGCCAGTTCTACTTTCAATAATCGGTGGCGCAATCGCTCGGATCGACTTGCGTGGAAAAAGAGGCGGGTGGGGACGAACGCCGCTCGCCTTGCGCGATGCCAGGTCTCACGGCAAAGGAGCATCATGTTCTTCTCCTTCGTCGACGAGCTGCGCGCCGCGGGCATTTCCGCCTCGATGAAGGAGCATCTGACCCTGCTCGAGGCGCTCGACGCCGACGTCATCGCGGCCAGCCCGGAGGAATTCTATTTCCTGGCGCGCGCGACGTTCGTGAAGGACGAGGGGCTGCTCGACCGCTTCGACCAGGTGTTCGGCAAGGTCTTCAAGGGGCTCGAGACGAGCTACGGCACCGATGCCGTGCCGATCCCCGAGGAATGGCTGCGCAAGATCGCCGAGCTCTATCTCACCCCCGAGCAGATGGCCGAGATCAAGTCGCTCGGCTCCTGGGACGAGATCATGGACGCGCTCAAGCAGCGGCTCGCCGAGCAGCAGGGCCGGCACCAGGGCGGGAGCAAGTGGATCGGCACCGGCGGCACCTCGCCGTTCGGCAATTCGGGCTACAATCCCGAGGGCGTCAGGATCGGCGGCGAGGGTCGCCAGGGCCGCGCGCTCAAGGTCTGGGACCAGCGCGCCTTCCGCAATCTCGACAACAAGGTCGAATTGGGCACGCGCAACATCAAGGTCGCGCTGCGCCGCCTGCGCCGCTTCGCCCGCGAGGGCGCCGCCGAGGAGCTCGACCTCGACGAGACGATCGACGGCACCGCGCGCAAGGGCTGGCTCGACATCCGCATGCGGCCCGAGCGGCACAATGCGGTGAAATTGCTACTATTCCTCGACGTCGGCGGCTCGATGGATCCGCATATCAAGCTTTGCGAGGAGCTGTTTTCCGCAGCCACCTCGGAGTTCAAGAATCTCGAATTCTTCTACTTCCACAATTGCCCCTATGAGACGGTATGGAAGGACAATCGCCGCCGCACGAGCGAGCGCATCCCGACCTGGGACCTGCTCCACAAATACGGCCACGACTACAAGCTCGTCTTCGTCGGCGACGCCTCGATGAGCCCCTATGAGATCACCCATGCCGGCGGCTCAGTGGAGCATTATAACGAGGAAGCCGGCGCCACCTGGCTGCAGCGGATGACGACCACCTACCCGGCCACGGTCTGGCTCAATCCCGTCGCGGAGCAATATTGGAGCTACACCAGCTCGATCCAGGTGGTGCGCACCCTGATGCGGGACCGCATGTATCCGCTGACCCTCGACGGGCTGGACGACGCGATGCGGACGCTGAGCCGGAAGAGTTAGGCAGGTCATGGCGCGTTTCGAACAAAATGTTCATTCGGATTTCCTGGTCCATTGGACCGGTAGGGACATCGACCGCGACGATCCCGACTGGGACAGTCCGCGCTATAAAATGTCCGATGACATCGCGCGACGTTACGCCGAACGACTGGCCAGCATTCTGGAGCACGGCTTCTGGATGACGAGCGAACCCTCGCGACAGGTGACTGTGAAGCCTCATCCCCCGTTCACTGTCCCTTCCGTCGTTCGAACCTGCTTCACCGCGCTCAAGCTCTCCGCCTCACGGCAACATGCCCATGAATATGGACGCCTTGGCGTGGGCGTGAAGCGGCCATTCCTGGTCAACCGCAACGGCAGAACACTCGTCTATTACGCATGGAGCGACAACACCCAGGATCCCTTCGTCCACGCTTGCCTGACTGACCTCAAGGAGCGCGAGTTGCTTGGCTACCTGCAGCCGATGAACCGGACAACGCAGACCAGAACGTCCGGCAAGATGGTGTTCGACCTGTTCGAGGAAACCGAATGGCGCATCATCTACCGTCCGGAGCTCGAGGTCCTCGGCTATGCCCGCGACCCCCCAACGAACTGGTTCACGCTGCCCGGCCAAACACCGCGAAAGCTGCTGCCTCTCGATGGCTGGCTGGCGATCATCGTCTATCCTTCTATCGAGGTGAAGGCGCTTTGCCGGCTGCCGGACGGGCCTGTCGTCAAAGCCATCAACCGCATCAAATCCACACCGGACCACGGCAACCGTGTCGAGCCGGGGAATTGGCCGGCCGAACTCAATCTCGATGACTGCAGAAATTTCTAGGCGGAGCATCATGCCGGCCGACCGTCGCCCGCCGCGCAAATAGGGTGGCGCATGAACGGGATGCGTTAGCTTTGCCCGGTCTTTCTCTGGTTGCCCAGCAGGCACGTCACGAAGGCGACCGCGGTGCCGACGCAGAGCTGATAGGAGAAGGCCAGCGACTTCCAGGAAGCGGGGAGGTGGAGCGTGTCCACGACGTAATTCTGCTGGAGCGCGATGGCGATGAAGCCCGTGGCGAGCGCCCAGATCACCGAGGCGGTCGAGCCGCGCTTGGTGAACAATATGGTGAAATAGACGCCGAGCAGGCCGGAATAAGCGAAGGTCATCACCGACAAGGCGAAATTGAGCAAAGGCGCTTCGGTGTAACGCTGCCAGTAGAAGCAGAGCAGCGACATCGCCAGCAAGGCCAAGGCGAGCAGGACCATGCCGACGCGGCCGGCGCGGACGAAATGCGCCTCGGGCATCTCCCGCCGGCGCGCGATCCAGGGGCGGTAGAAATCCTGGATCAGCACCGAGGACATCGAGATCAGCCCGGAATTGATGGCGGCGGCCGCGAGCACGCCGACGGCGACGAAGCCGCGCACGCCGGGCGGGATCTGGGTCAGGATATAGTGCATGAAGATGGTGATCTTCTCGCCGCTGAACTCCGCGCCCGCGCCGGCGCCGGCGGCGCCCATCAGGTCCGGACGGTCGTAGAAGACATGGAGCAGCGAGCCGATCGCCAGGAACAGCAGGACGACGGGGATCGAGGCGAGCGCGGAGACATAGAGCGCGCCTGCCCTCGCGGACGTCGCGGCAGGCGAGGAAGCGCTGGGTGATGTCCTGGTCGAGCCCCTGGCTGGCGAAGAACAGGAGCGTGATGCCGGTGATCGTCGCCAGCAGCGAGAAAGGCGCGGAAAGATCGAACGAAAGGTCGATCAGCCTGAGCTTGTTCTCGGCCTGGAGCGTCGAAAAGATCTCCGTCGCCGGGGCCGGGATGCTGGTCCACAGGAACCAGAGCACGACGAGCGCGGCGCCGACGTAGAGCACGACCTGGACCAGGTCGCTCCAGATCACCGATCTGAGGCCGCCGATGAAGGTGAAGACGAGGCCGAGGACGACCAGGGCGACCGACGCGATCAGCACGCTGGAGGGCTGGATGTCGGCGAAGACGATCATCGAGATGGCGATGGCGGCGAGATAGAGCCGGGCGCCGCTCGCGAAGATCCGGCCGATCAGGTACATGCCGCCGGCCGCCCGCATCGCCCGCGCGTCGAAGCGGTTGCCGAGCAGTTCGTAGACCGTCGTCACCCGCTCGGCGTAGAAACGCGGAATGAGGAATTTCGCGACCAGGAAAGCGGCGATGAGCGGCCCCAGGTACGAGGTCAGATAGGTGTAGTCGCCGCGATAGCCGTAATCGGGCGCGCCGAGGAAGGTCGCCGCCGACTGGGTGGTCGACAGCACCGAGACCGCCACCAGCCAGATCGGAACGCCGTGCCCGGCGAGGAAATAATCTGAGGCATCGCGCTGGCGGCGGGTCGAGAGGATGCCGGCGATCGCGAGCAGGAGGATGTAGCCGGCGACGACGGCCCAATCGAGCGGCGTGAACTCGGCCGTCATCGCGCGCGGATCAGGTGGAATTCGGTCTGGCGGCCGTCGAGCCAGTGGACCCGCTCCCCGTCGAAAAAGGCGTCCTCCTCGAGCCGGAACTCGATCTCCTGCCCGCCCCATTCGGGCACGGCGGCGCGCACGTTGAGCTCGATCGACCAGGCGGTGTCCGGGCGAAGGCGATGCGCGCCGCGTGGATCGGCGGCCTGATTGTCCCAGAAGCCGATCGAGGCGCCGGCGCCATGGCCGTGATAGCCGAGCGGGTGGGAGTAGATCGTCGCCCTGAGGCCAGCCGCGCGGGTCGCTTCGAGCGCGGCGGCGAGGATATCGTTGCCGCTGATGCCGGTCTCGAAGCTGCCGATCAGCAGATCCTGGGCGCGGTTGGCGTCGGCAAGGCCGGTGCGCAGGCCCATCGGCGCATCGCGCTCGCCGCGGCGAAGCACATAGGCGAGCTGCTGCGTGTCGGTGTTGAGGCCGAGATAGGTGATTCCGAAATCCGTCCACAGCATGTCGCCTGGCTGGATCACCGAATCGCCCTCGAGCGGCTCGCGCGCGCCGCGCCGGAAGATCGCCACCGAAGGCTGGAACCAGGTGGCGAGGCCCAATGCGGCGATCCGTTCGCGATACCACCAGGCCAAATCGGCGGCGGTGGTGACGCCCGGCCTGACCGCGCGGGCGGAAAAGCCCTCGGCGATGATCCCATGCGCGATGCGCACGATCCCGGGATAGCGCGCCATCTCCGCCGGGATTCGAGTCTCCAGCCAGCCGATCGCAAGTTCGTCCGCCGGCGTGACGCGGGCGCGCAGGGCATCGGGAAGCGCGGTCATGAACGCCTTATATTGGCTCTGGGTGAGGCCGTCGGCGAAGGCGCTGTCCGGCGAGACGTCGATCGCGATGCGGCGCGGATCGCGCTCGGCGATGAGCGCGGCCAGACGGGCGAACTGGTCGGGCTGCGCGGCCGGATCCCAGGACGGCCGGAAGAGCCCACCCATGCCGTAGCGGCTCACCGTCAGCCGCTCGACCGGGCGGCCGCCGCCGGGATCGAAGAAGATGAGGATGGTGCGCCGGCGCGCGCGCATGCTCTCCGCGTTGAGCATGGTGCTCATCACCGGGTCTTCGAGATATTCGCGCGCGATCAGCACCCACATCTCGATGCCCTGCTCGCGCATCAGGCGCGGGACGACCGTGTCGAGCCGCTCGGCCAGCCAGGCATTCTGGACGCGGGCGCGCTCGCGCAACGGGAGGATCGGCGGCATGCCCTGCGCGATCGCCGGAGCGGGGAGCAGCAATGCGAGGATGAGGAGGAAGGCGCGCATCAATAGAGCAGATGCGGCCGGCATTCGTCCGCCCAGGCCATTTCGCCGGGGACGGTGAGCGCGTCGAGATCGGCGGGCGTGGCGACCGCGTCGTCGACCCATGAGCGCAAGTCCGAGCCGCCGTTGATGACGTCGATGGCAAGCTTGCCGAACTCATATTCGTACGCGAAATCGCGCCACAAATCGTAGTCCGGATGAAGCGCGCGGATCGCCTTGAAGCCCAGGGCCTGGACGCGCCAGGGCCTGAACGCGGCGTGGTCGTAGCCCGGCCCTTCGGCGTGGACGAAGACGCCCGAGCAGAGCTTGCCGGCATGCTTGTGGAAGGTCGGCTGGAACCACATGTCGCGCAAGGTGCAGCCGGCCAGCCATTGCGGCGCGAAGCGGCGCATCTCGGCGATGACGGCGCGAGCATCGATATCGGGGGCGCCGAACAGCTCCAGCGGCCGGGTCGTTCCCCGCCCTTCCGACAGCGTCGTGCCTTCGAGCATCACCGTTCCGGCATAGGCCCGCGCCATGTTGATGCTCGCCGCATTGGGGCTCGGGTTGATCCAGGCCCGCTCGGGCGGCCAGCCGAAGCCGGGGGCGGCATCGGGCTGCCAGCCCTCCATCGCGATCACGCGATAGTCGACGTCGAGCCTGAAACGGTGGACGAACCATTGCCCCATCTCGCCCAGGGTCATCCCGTGCCGCATCGGCATCGGCCCGGCGCCGACGAAGCTCTCCCAGCCGGGCCTGAGCGTCAGCCCCTCGATGGGGCGGCCCGCCGGATTGGGCCGGTCGAGCACCCAGACCGCCTTGCCATGCGCGGCGGCGGCCTCGAGCACGTAGAGCAGGGTGGTGACGAAGGTGTAGATGCGGCAGCCGACATCCTGGAGATCGACCAGCATCACGTCGAACGTGCCCATCGACTGGCCCGTCGGCCGCCTGACCTCCCCGTAGAGGCTGAACACCGGTATGTTGTAGGCCGGATCGGTATAGTCCGGCGACTCCATCATATTGTCCTGGAGATCGCCGCGCACGCCATGCTGCGGCCCGAACAGAGCCGACACGCTGAGCCCGGCCGCGACCAGCGCGTCGAGGCTGTGGGTCAGGTCCCCGGTCACCGAGGCGGGATGGGCGAGCAAGGCCACGCGCCTGCCCTCCAGCGGCTTGCGCAAGGCGGGATCGGCGAGCAGGCGGTCGATACCGAAGTGCATGGACGCCCCATTTCTCGTCATGCCGGACTTGATCCGGCATCCATCTTCTCGTTCCGTAAAGAAGGTGGACCCCGGATCAAGTCCGGGGTGACGATAGAATGCCGGTTTCAGCCCGGCAGTTCGAGCGCAAAGCAATCCGCATGGTGGAAATCGGGATCGCCCGGCGGATGGGCGAGCGCCCAATAGGATTTGGTGCCGTCTTTCTCCTCGATCACGGCGGCAAGGCCGAGCCGGATCGGGCATGGTCCCGAATCGACCGGGACCAGGACCTCCATCTCGATACGATCCACCCCGACAGCCAGCATGATCTCCGGCGGCGCGGGCAGCGGTGCGGCGATCCCCGGCTGAGGGTTACGATGGCTCACGAAATCATAGGCGGCCCATTGCGACGAGGGCGAGAAATTCACTTCGCGATAAGCCCGTCCGCCGGCCGGCGCGAGGAAGGCTTCGAGGCAGGTGGTCTCCCACAGATTATCGGCGCGGATCGGGGCGGCGGGCGGCGGCAGGACAATGTCGCCAATCTTGCCGAAAACGACGTAGCGCAGGTGGAGCAGGTTCGGCGAGCGCAGCGTCACGCTCGCCTGGATGCCGGTCACGACGTCGGTCGGGTGATCGGGGTGGGTCCAAAGCTCGACTTGCATCGCACTCCGTTCGCCCCGAGCCTGTCGAAGGGCCTTTCTTCTCCGGGCCTAAGAGAAGGAAGGGGCTTCGACAAGCTCAGCCCGAACGGGTTTGTGTTGGCCAACACACATGCTAACCGCCCACCTCATGACCGAATACCGATCCCAACTCCTGCGCGATCTCGAGGCGCGGGGGTATATCCACCAGGTCACCGACGCGGCGGCGCTGGACGCGCTCGCGCTCGCGCAAATCGTCCCCGGCTATATCGGTTTCGACGCCACCGCGCCCTCGCTCCATGTCGGCAGCCTCGTCCAGATCATGCTGCTGCGCCGGCTCCAGCAGGCCGGGCACAAGCCGATCGTCCTGATGGGCGGCGGCACCTCGAAGATCGGCGATCCGAGCTTCAAGGACGAGGCGCGCAAGCTGATCTCGGCCGAGACGATCGACGCCAACATCGCCTCGATCAGGCGGGTGTTCGAGCATTTTCTGACGTTCGGGGACGGACCGGCCGACGCGATCATCGTCAACAACGCCGACTGGCTCGACGCGCTCGAATATATCCCGTTCCTGCGCGAGATCGGCCAGCATTTCTCGGTCAACCGGATGCTGAGCTTCGACAGCGTGAAGCTCAGGCTCGACCGCGAGCAGTCGCTGAGCTTCCTCGAATTCAACTACATGATCCTGCAGGCCTACGATTTCCGCGAGCTTTCGGCGCGCGCCGGCTGCCGGCTGCAGCTCGGCGGATCGGATCAGTGGGGCAATATCGTCAACGGCATCGAGCTGACGCGCCGGATGGACGGCGTCGAAGTCTACGGAGTCACCAGCCCGCTCATCACCACCGCCGACGGCGGCAAGATGGGCAAGACCGAGAAAGGCGCGATCTGGCTCAACGCCGATCAGCTCGGCCCCTACGATTATTGGCAATATTGGCGGAACACCCAGGACGCCGACGTGGGCAGGTTCCTGCGCCTGTTCACCGATCTGCCGCTCGAAGAGATCGCCCGGCTGGAGGCGCTCCAAGGGCAGGAGATCAACAACGCCAAGAAGGCGCTGGCCGACGCCGCGACCGCGATGCTGCATGGCGAGGAGGCGGCGGCGGCGGCGGCGGACACGGCGAAAAGGACCTTCGAGGAAGGCGCCGGCGGCGAAGGCCTGCCGACGCTGAGGGTCGATGGCGCCATCGGGCTGATCGATGCCATGATCGGCCTTGGCCTCGTCGCCTCCAAGAACGAGGCGCGGCGGCTGATCGCGCAGGGCGGCGCGCGGGTGGACGGCAAGACCGCGAGCGAAGACGCTGTGATCGAGGTCGGTGGCGATATCCGCATCTCCGCCGGCAAGAAGAAGCACGGCCTGCTCACCCGATGAAGAAGGCTAACATACGTCAGCTCGCGAAGTTTTCGCCTTCGCCGATTTTCGGGGGTAAATAATCGATAAAATTCCCATAACATCAGGCTTATGTGAAATCCCACTTTAGGAAATCTTGCTCGCGAGGCACTATCTCCTTTTGCCCTTTCTCGGCTGAAAGTGAATCGACGATTGCGTTCATCCAATTACGGGCGAGCTCAGAATAATGTAATCTCTGTCCAACATATTCGGTATAAAGATAAACTGACCGCGCATGGGTTTTAAGCTCTTTGAGCTCGTCGCCGGTCAGTTTGACAACTTCTGCTACTCGTTGACTCTCTATCCCAGCGAACTCTTGCGCCTTTTCCAAATGTCTGTAGGAAAAACTTGCGAAGGCGTTCGTTTTCACCGGATTATCGGATTTGCGGAGCCATTCCTGCACGATACGGTCGAGGAACCTCCTCGCCTCCAGGTAATCAACTAGATTCCGCCGCTTTCCTTGGGAATTCTTCTTTAGATCGACCGACGAGAAGAATGCTGCCAATTTGCTCGGGTCAGGCCGTGATTCCATTAGAATATGAACGTCATGATGCATCTCGCGATAAAGATATGTCATTCTGTAGATGGCATCGTTTTCTATCTTCGATAAGCAGCCTCGAGGATGCTCCAGAAGTGACTCCAAGGCGTTTTTAAATGCCTGCACCGCAGCAGCATTCTTGACGTTGACTTGATCATCAGCAAGCCGAGCAAGCTCGATAAGGCGCCTTGAAATCTCGACACGAGCCTGGATTCTTTCAGCTCTATTTGAAATTATCCTCTCAATTACGCGGATTGATATCCACGCTCCGATAACCTCTATTCCTAGTCCTTCAAAGAGACCTGAGAACTTATCGAACCGGTCCCAAGTTACCGCCTGCATCACCAGGGTAGCGGAGACAGCAATTATGCCGATAATATCTATATAGAAAGGCGATGACCATCGCTTGCGAAGTATGGATCCGACGGCTGCAAGCGACTTGCCAATGATGCTTTTCCGCATACCAATAGAACCTCAATAGCCCTAGCCACTCCGCAGCAAGCCGACCGCCGAATCCCGCTCCATCAAATAGAGCAGGACCCGCGCCGCTTGGCCCCTTTCGCCCTCCAGCCCGCCGTCGCGATCCACCAGCAACCTTGCGTCGTCCATCCCGATCGGAGCCAGCTCCGAAATCTGCTCGGGGCTGGCGAGGCGGAACTGGGCCTCGCCGGACTGGCGGGTGCCGAGGATCTCGCCGGCGCCGCGCAGACGCAGGTCCTCCTCGGCGATGCGGAAGCCGTCGTTGGTCTCGCGCATCAAGGTGAGGCGGGCGCGGGCGGTCTCGCTCAGGATATTGCCGCGCAGCAGCAGGCAGATGCTGTGCTGGTCGCCGCGGCCAACCCTGCCGCGCAATTGGTGGAGCTGGGCGAGGCCGAAGCGGTCGGCATGGTCGACGATCATCAGCGTGGCATTGGGCACGTCGACGCCGACTTCGATCACCGTGGTGGCGACAAGGACGGCGATCTCGCCGCGCGCGAAGGAGTCCATCACCGCGTCCTTGTCCGGTCCCTTCATCCGGCCGTGGACGAGGCCGATTTTGTCGCCGAACCTCAGGCGCAGGATGCGGGCGCGGTCCTCGGCGGCGGCAAGATCGACCGCTTCGCTCTCCTCGACCAGGGGACAGACCCAATAAGCCTGCTTGCCCTGCGCGATATGGCGGCCGAGCGCGTCCGCCACTTCGGGCAGCCGCTCGACGCTCAACACCCGGGTCTCGATCGGCTGGCGGCCGGGCGGCATCTCGTCGAGCCGGCTGACGTCCATCTCGCCATAATGGGTGAGGGTGAGCGTGCGCGGGATCGGCGTCGCGGTCATGACCAGGAGGTGCGGCGGCCGCTCGGCCTTTTGCGAGAGCATCATCCTTTGCGCGACGCCGAAGCGATGCTGCTCGTCGACCACCGCGAGGCCGAGCTTCTTGTAGCCGACCGCCTGCTGGAAGATGGCGTGGGTACCGACGAGGATGTGGATCGAGCCGTCGGCCAGCCCCATCAGGCAGGATTCCCGCGCCCGCCCCTTCTCGCGCCCGGTGAGGATGGCGACATTGACCGGCAGGCCGGCGAGCTGGCGCGAGAGCGTGTCGTAATGCTGGCGGGCGAGGATCTCGGTCGGCGCGAGCAGGGCCGCCTGCGCGCCCGCCTCGACCGCGGCCAGCATCGCCGTCAAGGCCACCAGGGTCTTGCCCGAGCCGACATCGCCCTGGAGCAGGCGAAGCATCGGCACGTCCTGCTGGAGGTCGCCCTCGATCTCGGCGCTCGCCCGGCGCTGGGCGCCGGTGGGGGAATAAGGAAGCTTGAGCGCGTCGCGCAGGCGGCCGTCGCCCTGGAGCGGCAGGCCCTTGCGGCGGCGCGACGAGGCGCGGACCAGCATCAGCGCCAATTGATTCGCGAAGACCTCGTCATAAGCGAGCCGCTCGCGCGCCTTGGCGGCGGCGGGGTCGCGATGCGCGGTCTCCAGCGCTTCGGCCCAGTCCGGCCAGCCCTGCCGGGCCTTGAGGCTGGGCTCGATCCACTCGGCGAGATCGGGCCGCCGCGCCAGCGCCTGGGCGGCAAGATCGCCGAGCCGGTTGTTGGTGAGCCCTTCGGAGAGCGGATAGACCGGCTCGCGCGCGGGGATGGTGGCGGCCTCGGCGGGGAGCAGCACATGGTCCGGATGGGCCATCTGCAATTCCTGCCCGTAGCGGTCGAGCCGGCCGGAAACGATCCGCGCCTCGCCGAGCGGCAGCTGCTTCTTCCCCCAGCCGGAATTGTTGAAATAAGTGAGCGTGACGTAATTGCCCTGGCTGTCCTCCGCGAAGATGCGCAAAGGCCCCCTGCCCCCTTGGCGATAATCGCGCGCGGTGAGCTGAACGATGATGGTCCGCCCGACATCGGCCTCGTCGAGCGTCTCGACTCGCATGCGGTCGATCCAGCTCACCGGCAGATGGAAGAGGATGTCGACGACCCGGTCGAGCTTGAGCCGGTGCAGCGGCTTGGCGAGCGCCGGCCCAATGCCTTTCAGCACCTCCACTTCGGCGAACAGCGGATTGAGAATGTCGGGGCGCATTGCAATTGACTAATGGAAGCCGCGCGGACGCGAAAGCGGAAGCCTCTGTCAAACCTCGGGCCCGCTCTTACATAGAGGCCGGTGCCGGATTTGAGGAGGTGCGCGCGTGTCCACCTGCACGATCTGCGCGAAGCTGCGCCGCTGGCTCGGCATGGAATCCAAGCTCTCCTGCGAGACGCTTTGGGCGGCGCACTGGAACCGGTCGAACGCGTGGGAGCGGGCGAATTCGAACCAGGACGAGCTCTGGTGGAGCGACTCGGGCCGGAATCGCGCGTTGATCGAGGAGGCGCGGACGCACCTGGACGCAGACCCCGAAGCCGCTTTCCGAATGTTCCTGGAGGCGGCGGAGGCCGGCTCGGCCGCAATGGAAGCGGTCGGGTGGCATTACGACACCGGGACCGTGGTGGCGGCGGACTTCGACCGGGCCGCGGACTATTATCACCGGGCGATCGGCGCGGGATCATGGATGGCGACGATCGGCTATGCGCGGCTCCTCGCGGAGCATGGCCATTTCGATGCGTGCGAGAACGTGCTGCGGGACGGCGTGCGCCTCGATTTCGTCCCCGCTTATTTCTGGCTGGCATGGCTCCGCTCCGAACGCGCCCCCACGCGTGCGACGTGCCGCGAGATCAGGCCCTTGCTGGACCATGCCGCCGAGCAGGGTCATCCGGGCGCGATGCTGACCCTCGCGCGGCTGATGGCGAAGGGAAGGTTCGGCATCCTGGCGATTCCGAGAGGCCTCAGGCTCCTGCGCGAGACGATGCCGCCGATCCTGCCGCGCCCCGACGCGGCGTCCGCCGACAGCCTGAAAGGCCGGGCACTCAAGGCTGCCGCGCAGGAATAGACCGCGTCCCGCCGGAGATTCAGCTCTCGAACAGGGTGCCGATATCCTCCAAGGCAGAGACAGGGATCGAGGCATGGCCCGGGTCCATGACGACGGCCCGGCCGAGATAGGCCCAATAAAGGAAGGCGGCCCGATCCCGCGCCCGCCGGCCATCCATGCCGACGGCGGCCAGCATCGTCGCGATATAGGCGATCCTCTCGGCGTCCGCGGCCGCCACCAGGGCAGCGACCGTCCGGTCCTGCGCGCCCCAGGATCGGATCGCGCGATCGAGCCCGGGCTCGGCGACGAAGGCGCGTTTCAGCAAGTGCTTGAGGCGGTCCGGCTCGGCCTTGCCCGCGATTTCGCGGATCACCTGGTCGGTCGTGCTCTCCTGCCAGCTTCGCAACAGCTGGGCCCGGAAATCGGCGATGTCCCGGAAGTGCCAGTAGAAGCTGCCGCGGGACACCTTCAGCTTCGCCGCCATCGCGCCGACCTTCAGGGCGTTCGGCCCCTCGGCCGCCAGCGTGCGCAGGCCCTGCTGCAGCCAGTCGGATCTGGTCAGGCGATCGGTCATGGCGCTGCCATACACAAGTGTATTGACTCGCGCCAATCCCAAGGTCATAGCTTCCATACAGAGGTGTACGGAAATGAGCTGGCAGGATGTCGCACTGATCGCCGCGGGAATCGTCGGAAGCGGCACCGCCCTCGTCCATGGCGTCCTCGTCCAGCGGCTCATGGTTCGGCCGATCGAACCGCTGCTCGCGGGGGACGGGACGATCAGCGCGCCGATCCGCAAACTGGTCCCGCCGCTGCTGCAGTTCAGCACTTTCGCCTGGCTCGTCGGCGGGCTCGGCCTCATCGCCGCTCCTTTTCTGCTGGGCCGTGAGGCGCGGATCGCGACCGGCCTCCTCGTCGGCAGCCTCTATCTGTTCGGCGCGCTCGCCAATTGCTGGGGGACCCGCGGCCGCCATCCCGGCTGGATGCTGATGGCCGCCGCGCTCGTGCTGATCGGCTTCGGTCTCCTCTAGCCCTCATTCCGGGGTGACGGCGGAGGGCTAGACCATTACATGACCCCATCCGAAGCCGCCTGGATTCTCCAGCGCGGCCATTTCCGCTTGGAGCCGATGGACCAGGACGACCGCCTCAAGCGCCTCCGCTTCCGCGCCTGGCATCGCGGCGTGCGCGAGGCGGACATGCTGGTGGGCGGCTATTTCGACCGCTGGCACGCGGCGTGGGACGAGGCGCAGACCGCATGGTTCGAGGCCTTTCTCGAGGAGCAGGACGTCGACATCCTCGCCTGGGCGATCGGAACCGCCGTTGTTCCCGCGCGCTGGCAAAGCGAGATGATGACCCGCCTCCAGGCCCTCGATTACATCCAGCTCCCCGAATGAGCGCCGATCTCCAGAAAATCCTGATGGCGACCGGGCCTATCACGCTGGCCGGCGTGCCGGGCGGGTTCATGCCCTGGCTCGCCGCCGATCTGGCGCGGGCCGCAAAGGGGCGCGCGGTCTTCATCGCGCCCGACGAAGGGGCGATGCGGGCGCTTGCGGACGCCGCCCAATATTTCGCGCCGGAGCTGGCGGTGCTGGCCTTCCCGGCCTGGGACTGCCTGCCCTACGACCGAAGCTCGCCCTCTTTGCGCGCCACCTCCGAGCGGCTCGCCACTTTGCACGCGCTGCAGCGCGTGCCGGCCGGGCCGCAGCTGCTCGTCACCACCGTCAACGCCGCCACCCAGCGGACGCTGACGCCGTTCCGCATCCGCCAGCTCGTCGCCCGGCTCGCGCCCGGCGAGCGGATCGACATCGAGCGGCTCGCGGCCCTGCTCCAGGCGAACGGCTATGGCCGCACCGAGACGGTGCGCGACCCCGGCGAGTTCGCGGTTCGCGGCGGCCTGGTCGACCTCTTTCCCGCCGGCGAGGAGCAGGCGCTTCGCCTCGATTTCTTCGGCGACGAGATCGAGAGCGTCCGCCGCTTCGATCCCGCCACCCAGCGCAGCATCGACCGGATCAACGGCTTCACCCTGCTGCCCGCCTCCGAGACCCTGCTCGACGAGGCGAGCGTCAAGCGCTTCCGCTCGGCCTATCGCGAATTGTTCGGCGCGGCGGCGACCGGCGATCCGGTCTACCAGGCGGTGTCGGACGGGCGGCGGATCGCCGGCATCGACCATTGGCTGCCTTTGTTCGAGGAGCGGCTGGCGACCCTGTTCGATCATCTCGCCGAGGACGACCTGATCGTCCGCGACAGCGGCGATGCCGGCGCGCTCGAGGCGCGGTTCGAGGCGGTCGCGGATTATTACGAGAATCGCCAGCGCGCGCAGAGCAAGGAGCCCGGCTCCTACCGGCCGCTGGCGCCGGACACGCTCTATCTCGCGCGGCCCGAATGGGACGCGCTGGTGGCGGAGCGGCCGCTCCACCAGCTGACCCCGTTCCACCAGCCGGCGAGCGCCTCGGTCATCGATTTCGCGATGGAAGGCCCGCGCGATTTCGCCCCGGAGCGCGCGCAGGGCGCCAATGTCTACGAAGCGGTGGTCGCCCACATCGCCGACCTGCGCCGCGCCAGGAAAAAGGTGGTGCTGGCGAGCTATTCGAAAGGCTCGCGCGAGCGGCTCAAGGGCCTGCTGGCCGAGCACGGGCTCGAAAAGATCGCCGAGGCGGAGAGTTGGCAACAGGCCCTCAGCGCCTCGGCCGTCGCGCTCGCGGTCATCCAGCTCGATCACGGCTTCACCGGCGGCGACGTCGCTCTGCTGACCGAGCAGGACATGCTCGGCGACCGGCTGGTGCGCCGCCGCAAGCGCCGCAAAAGCGCCGACGCCTTCCTCTCCGAGCTCGCCACCCTCAGCCCGGGCGATCTCGTCGTCCACGCCGATCACGGCATCGGCCGCTATGAGGGGCTGACCCAGATCCCGGTCCAGCGCGCGCCGCACGATTGCGTCGCTTTGAGCTATGCCGGCGGCGACAAGCTCTACGTCCCGGTCGAGAATATCGACATCCTCTCGCGCTACGGGTCGGACAGCGAGGGCGTCAGCCTCGACCGGCTCGGCGGCGAGGCTTGGCAGCGCCGCAAGTCGCGGATGAAGGAGCGGATCCGCGAGATTGCCGGCGACCTGATCAAGGTCGCCGCCGAGCGCGCGCTTCGCCCCGGCGCCATCGCCGAGCCCGACACCGGCTATGCCGCCTTCGCCGACCGCTTCCCTTATGAGGAGACCGAGGACCAGGACCGCGCCATCGCGGACGTCATCGCCGATCTGGGCGCGGGCAAGCCGATGGACCGCCTGGTCTGCGGCGACGTCGGCTTCGGCAAGACCGAGGTCGCGTTGCGCGCCGCCTTCATCGCCGCCATGTCCGGGCTCCAGGTCGCGATGATCGTCCCAACCACCCTCCTGGCCCGCCAGCATTACGAGAATTTCCGCGACCGCTTCCAGGGCTTCCCGATCGAGATCGGCCGCCTCTCCCGGCTCGTGCCCGCGCGGGAGGCGAAGGAGACCAAGGAGGGGATCAAGGCCGGCAAGATCGACATCGTCATCGGCACCCACGCTTTGCTTTCGAAGAGCATCGAGTTCAAGAAGCTCGGCCTCGTCATCGTCGACGAGGAGCAGCGCTTCGGAGTCACCCACAAGGAGAAGCTCAAGGCCCTGCGCGCCGACGTCCACGTGCTGACGCTGACCGCGACGCCGATCCCGCGCACGCTGCAAATGGCGATGTCGGGCCTGCGCGAGCTCAGCGTGATCCAGACGCCGCCCGTCGACCGGCTCGCGGTGCGCAACTATGTCATGCCCTGGGACCCGGTGGTGGTCCGCGAAGCCCTGCTGCGCGAGCATTATCGCGGCGGCCAGACCTTCTTCGTCGTGCCGCGCGTCGCCGACCTTCCCGACATCGAGCAATATCTGCGCGAGGAGGTGCCCGAGGTCCGCGCCATCACCGCTCACGGCCAGATGGCGCCGACCGAGATCGAGGAACGGATGTCGGCCTTCTACGACCGCAAATATGAGGTCCTGCTCTCGACCACGATCATCGAGAGCGGCCTCGACGTGCCGACCGCCAACACCTTGATCGTCCACCGCGCCGACCGCTTCGGCCTCGCCCAGCTCTATCAATTGCGCGGCCGCGTCGGGCGGGCGAAGATCCGCGCCTATTCCTATTTCACCACGCCGCCCAACCGCGTGCTGACCGAGACCGCCGACAAGCGCCTGCAGGTGCTGGCCGGGCTCGACAGCCTCGGCGCCGGCTTCCAGCTCGCCACCCACGATCTCGACATCCGCGGCGCCGGCAATCTGCTCGGCGACGAGCAATCGGGCCATATCAAGGAGGTCGGCTTCGAGCTCTACCAGTCGATGCTCGAGGAGGCGATCCTCGAGGCCAAGGCCGGCGGCATCGACGCCCGGCCCGACATCTTCTCGCCCCAGATCACGGTCGACGCGCCGATCCTGCTTCCCGAGGCCTATGTCCCGGATCTCGACCTGAGAATGGGCCTCTACCGCCGCATGAACGAGTTCGAGGCGCGCGACGAGATCGACCCCTTCGCCGCCGAATTGATCGACCGCTTCGGCCCGCTCCCGCCCGAGACCGCGAACCTCCTCAAGGTCATCGAGATCAAGATGAACGCGCGCACCGCGATGGTCGCCAAGCTCGACGTCGGGGCGAAGGGCGCGCTGGTCAGCTTCTACAATGACAGCTTCCCGGACCTTCCGGGCCTGCTCGCTTATGTCGACCGCCTCAAGGGCACCGCCAAATTGCGCCCCGACAGCAAATTGGTGATCAGCCGCGCCTGGCCCGATGCCGACGCCCGCCTGAACGGCGCGCTCCAGCTCAGCAAGGGCCTGGCCAAGATCCTGGGCTAGGGTCCGGACTCAATTGGACGAGCGGTGTGGGTGCAGGAAATCCAGGGAGTCATCCCGGCGAAGGCCGGGACCCATGAACTCTGACCCTGAGATCAATGCCGGGACCCATCCTTTTTGGAATCTCCAGTGTTCGTGGGCTCCGGCCTTCGCCGGGATGACTCTGATACTTCATGAAAATCAGCCAACGCTAATTGAGTACGAACCCTAGCCCCGATAACGCATCGCCACGTCGCAGCGCCCGTAGCGCGCGCCGTAGCAGGCCATGATCTCCGCATCATGCTCGAAGCCGAGCTTCTCGTAGAGGTGGATGGCGGCCGCGCAGCGGGCGTTGGTGAGGAGGTAGAGCCGTTCGATCCGCATCTCCGTGGCGCGGGCGATCACCGCCGCGAGCAGGAACTCGCCAGCCTTCAGCCCGCGCGCGCTTTCGCGGACCGCCATCTTGGTGAGCTCGAACGCGCTCTCGCCCGTCTTGCGCAGCGCGCAGGTGCCGATCACGCCCTGGCCCCCGGCCTCGACGAACAGGATGACGCCGCCGGGATCGATGATCCGCGCGCGCGGATTTTCGAGCACCTCGCGGTCGGCCGGCTCGAGCGCGAACATGGCGCTGATCCATTCGACATTGATGTCGTGGAAATCGGCGGCAAGACCGTCCTCATAGTCGCGAATCGTCAGCACGCCCGTCACGATCGACTCCATAACCCCTCATGCCCCCGGTGACAGTTACCTAAGTGTCACCGCCGCGACGAAGACCGGGACGAACCGTTCACCCGCCGGGGTGCGCCGACCCGGCCGCGGCTATTTGCTTCAGGGAATCCCTGTAGGTTGGACTCAACCGATCCGGGGGGATTCATGTCTCTTTCGCTGTTCCGCACGCGCCTGTCGCGCTTCGTTCTTCGCACGCTGCTCGCCGCCGGGCTGGCGGTTGCCGCCGCGATGCCGGCCGCCGCGGCGCTGCAATGCGTGCCTTATGCGCGGGTGCAGTCCGGGATCGACATTCGCGGCAATGCCCTCACCTGGTGGAGCCAGGCGGAAGGGCGCTATCGCCGCGGCGCCGAGCCCCAGATCGGCGCGGTACTCGCCTTCCGGCCCACGCGCGCCATGCCGATCGGCCATGTCGCCGTCGTCGCCGAGATCGTCGACAGCCGGCATATCTACCTGAACCACGCCAATTGGTCCGGCCCCGGCCGCATCGAGACCCGGGCGCTGGCCGAGGACGTTTCCGAGAATGGGGACTGGAGCGTGGTCCGCGTCTGGTACGCGCCGCAGCGTTCGCTGGGCCTGCGCGCCAACCCGACCTTCGGCTTCATCTACAATGAGGCGCCGGGCGACGCGCCCTCGGCCGTCGCGCCCAAAATAACGATCGCCGCGAACCTGCCCGAGGATCTCGCCCCGGCCGGCACGAACTGAGGCTGCCGGCGCCGCGCGGGCGCGGCCGCCGCCTGTTGGATACAAATAGGATTCTTCCGCGGCGCCGGCCTCGGGTCAGCGCATGAGCTCGACCAGCGCCTCGGTCCCCACCGGCGGCGCGCACAGGAAGCCCTGGTAGAGCGTGCAGCCTTCCTGGGCGAGCAGGCTCAATTGTTCCTCGGTCTCCACCCCTTCCGCGACCACGTCGAGGCCGAGCGAGCGGGCCATGTCGATCACGCTCCTGACCACGATCCGGTCTCGCATCGAGCCGGCGATGTCCTGGCACAGGCGCTTGTCGATCTTGAGATAGTCGAGCGGCAGCGCCTTGAGGTAGGCGAGGCTCGAATAGCCCGTCCCGAAATCGTCGATGGCGACGCGCAGGCCGCCCTCGCGCAACGCCGCGAGCAGGGCGGCGGCGGCGCCGAGATCCTCGATCAGGCCGCCTTCGGTGACTTCGACGGTGAGCCGGCCGGGATCGAAGCCGCTCTCCTCGACCAGCGCCAGGAAGGAGGCGGCGAAGCCCGGCCGGAGCATGTCGGCGGCGGTGATGTTGACCGACAGGCGCAGGGCGCCGAGCGCGTCGGGCCAGGCCGCGGCCTCGCCGATCGCCTTGCGCTGCACATGGTCGGAAAGCTGGACGAGATAGTCCGAGCCCTCGGCGACGCTGAACAGGGTCAGCGCGCCAAGCTCGCCATATTGGGGGTGATTCCAGCGGGCGAGCGCCTCGGCGCCGGTGATTTCCCCCGTCGTCACCGAGACCTGGGGCTGGAAGCGGATTTCGATCTCGTCCTGGTCGAGCGCGCGCCTGAGGTCGATCTCCAGGCGGTCTCCCCGCGCGGTGGCGCTTTCCGCGCCCTCCTCGATGACGCGCACCGGCGCGCTGTCGACATCGCGCGCCTCGGCCAAAGCGGCGCTGGCGCGGCGCAGCAAGGCGGCGGCGGCATCGCCCTCCTGCGCGGCGGCGACCCCGGCCTTGGCGCCCAGGGTGATGACATGGTCGCCGGAGACGAACGGCCGCCCGATCGCCTCGACCAGCTCGCCGGCGAGGAAGCGGCCCTCCTCGAGCGTCGCCGGAGCGGCGAGCAATATCGCGAATTCGGCGCCGGCCATGCGCGCCACCAGTCGGCGCCGGCCGTCCGTTTCGGAATGGCGCTCGATCCGCCGGGCGGCGGCCTGGAGCACCGCATCGCCGGTGGCGCGGCCGAAGGCGGCGTTGATCGCGTCGTAGCGGTTGACCGAGACCAGGAGGATCACCGGCCGCTCGCCTCCGCCCAATTGCTCGGCCAGCCAGGCACGGGCGGCGCGGCCGTCGCGAAGGCCGGTCAGCGGATCGCGGCCGGCGGGCAGCCGGCCAAGGCCCGAGATGGTCTCGGAGCGGCCGACGATGCCGCCTTCGCCCTCGACCCGCATATGATGGGCGATGCGGCCGCCGCCGGCTTCGCCGCGATGGGCGAAGGCGGTCGCCTCGCCGGTCGCCATCAGCCGGTCGATCGCGCTGCGGGCGGCGCGGCGGCCGTCGGGGTCGAGCTTGCGGAACAGCTCCATCAAGCTGATCCGCCGCCCCTCATCCTCGCCCAGCCCAGCCTGGCGCGCCAGAGCGGGGCTCAGCTCGACGGTGCGCGAGCCCGGCTGCCAGCGCCAGCTGTCCGCCTCGCTCTGCTCGCCGGGCCGCCGCGAGCCGCCGCCGCCGGCGCGGTCGGCATGGCGGCGGGCGAAGAGCAAAGCGTGGAGCAATTGCGGCTCGGTGAACGGGCTGACCAGGAAATGGGTGGCGCCATATTGGTGGAAGGCATCGAGCGCGGCGGCGTCCTTGCGCGAGACCAAAACGAGGAGGGCCGCGGCGTTGGCCTCGACCGCGTCGGCGATGGCGCGCACCGCCCCCTGCCCTTCCTCGAGCGCGCCGCGCGCGTCGACCAATGCCACCGACGCCCCCGAGGCGACGAAGCGCGCCTCGGCATTGGCCGCCCGCCGCGCCGCGATCGGCTGCCAGCCCGCGCCCTCGGCGAGACGGGTCAGCTCGTCGCGGTGGCGGAAGGACAGGATGAAGAGAGGGGCCCCCATGGCGAGGGTCTAGACTGCCGCTCGGGCATCGCCAATCGCCTTGGATACGGTCTTCCCGCCTTGGCACATTGACGAAGGGATATGCTGACCCCTAGCTAGCGCCCATGGCGGAACGCGGAAGCTTGCCGATGGCGCTGGTCGCCTCCAACGCGGAATCCGCGCAGGCGGCCGAGGGAATGCTGCGCGAGCGCTACGATTTCGTGCCGCTCGAGGAGGCGGAGCTGATCGTGGCATTGGGCGGCGACGGCTTTCTGCTTCACACGCTCAGGGAGCGGCTCCAGGTCGGCAAGGTCTGCCCGGTCTTCGGCATGAACCGGGGCACGGTCGGCTTCCTGATGAACGAATGGCGGATCGACGGGCTGATCGAGCGGCTCGGCCGCGCCAAGAGCTTCGCGGTGTCGCCGCTCGAGATGAGGGCGGTCACCGTCTCCGGCGAAACCGTCGTCCACCACGCCATGAACGAAGTCTCCCTGCTCAGGGAGACTCGCGAGACCGCCTGGATCGAGGTCTCGGTCGCCGGCCGCGTGGTCATGCCCGAATTGGTCTGCGACGGCGTGCTGGTGGCGACGCCGGCGGGGTCGACGGCCTACAACCTCTCCGCCAACGGACCGATCCTGCCGCTTGGATCGAAGCTGGTGGCGCTGACCCCGATCAGCCCGTTCCGGCCGCGGCGCTGGCGCGGCGCGCTGATCCCCGACGATCTCAAAATCTCGTTCCGGGTGCTCGATCCGGTCAAGCGGCCGGTCAGCGCTGTCGCCGACCAGATCGAGGTCCGCGACGTCGCCACCGTCGAGGTCTGGCTCGACCGGCTCGACATCCTGACCCTGCTGTTCGACCCCGAGCACGCGCTGGATGAGCGCATCGCCATGGAGCAGTTCGCGGTTTGAAAAGAAGCCCGCGGCGCCCTTGCCAGCCGCGAAAAGCGCCTGCTATAGGCGCGCCTCGCCGAAAGGCTGCTCCCCGGTAGCTCAGCGGTAGAGCAACCGGCTGTTAACCGGTTGGCCGATGGTTCGAATCCGTCCCGGGGAGCCACTTCTTCATCGCCCGCAACCCGCCCGGCGCGCGCTTCAATAGCGCCGCCGCCGGCCGCCGAGGCCGACGCGCCGGCATTCGGGCGTGCCCGCGCCCGCGCCCATGCAGAAGTCGCGAAGGACGCCGGCATTCTCCTCGTTGAGCCGCGGCCCCGTCCGCTTCGGCGGACGCGTCGGCGGGGTGCGCCGCGGCGGCGGCGCGGCCTGGGTCGGCGGGACGACGGGAGCGGCAATTGGCGGCGCGGCCGGCGCGGCCGGCGCTCCGTCGACGAGCGAAGGCACTCCGACCGGCTCGCGAACGCGAATCCGCGAGCGCTCCATATAGCCGATCAGGCCGCCGGCGATCCTGACCCGCCACCAGTCGCCGTCCTGGCCGTAGGTGTTGAAGGTCTCGCCCGTATTGACCCGGGCGATGACGGCCGCGTCCGCCGATGGCCCGCTGCGGACGTTGGCGAAGCCCTCGTCGTCCGAGATCATTGCTTCCTGGCTGAACTCTGCGGGCAATGCAGCGGGCGTGGACGCTGGCGGGAAATTCTGGTCCGCCGGCCGCGCCTCGTTGGCCGCGGCCGTGCCATTGCCGCCGGGCTCGGCGGAGCGGCGCGTCAAGGCGAGCACGGCGACCGCGACGATCACCAGCAGGGAGACGCCGATCAGGATGACGAGCAGCTTGTTGGAGCCGCGCTTGGCGGGCGGCGGCGCGGCGGCGGGCGGTGGCGGCGGAGCGGGCGCCGGGGCCGGAGCAGGCGCCGGAGCCGGCGGGGCAGCAGGCTTGTCCAGAACGACTGGAGCGGCGGCTGTCACGGCGGCGGCGGGAGGGATCGCCGCCTCGGCGCCGGGGGCGCCGCACAGAGCGGCGAGACTCTCCTTGACCTTCGACCAGCCGGGATGGTCGTCGCTGCCGTCCCAGTCGGCGAGCGAGACATAATGGAGCTGGTTGAACGGCATCGGCGGGTCGCGCCCGTCGATCGAGGTCTGGATCAGCTTCTTCTGGTTGCGGGCCATGTCGGCCTCGGCGCGCACCCATTCCGATTGGGTGGCGTTGGCCGACCAGACCACGATCGCCGCCTTGGCGCCGCCGACCTTCTGGGAGATGACGTCGCCATAGGACAAATGCGGCGGCAACTGGTCGTCCCACCAGACGTCATAGCCCAGGCGCTTCACCGCTTCGGCCAGGCGGCGCACCACCTCCTGGTTCTCGCGCGAATAGGAAATGAAGACGTCGCTCACTCGTGCTTCCCCTTTGACGGGGGTCTAGCACGAAGGCGGCGCGGGGCAAACGCCGACGCGCGCCCCGGCTTTGCCCCTCAGGCCGCCGCCCCGTGGCAATGCTTGTACTTGCGCCCCGAGCCGCACGGGCAGGGCGCGTTGCGGCTGGCCGGGGCGACGACATTGCCGCCCGGCGCCGGCATGTCGGCCTGCGGGATGGAGAGCGGCGGCAGCTTCGACAGGATCGCGCCGGTGCCGGCATCGATATCGTAGGTGTCGTCGTCCCCGGTGAACGGGTCGATATGGGTGGTGAGGTAGGGCGGCAATTCCGGCAGGTCCATCGGCTGCATCTGGAAGCGCGCCTTGGCGAGCCAGCCGGTCACGTCCTCGCGGATGATCGCCAGCATCCGCTCGAACATGGCGAAGGCCTCGTGCTTATATTCGTCGATCGGCTTCTTCTGGGCATAAGCGCGCAGGTGGACGACCTGGCGAAGCGCGTCGAGCATCGAGAGATGCTCCTTCCAATGCTGGTCGAGGCTCTGCAGCAGCACCTGCTTTTCGACCTGGACCCATTCTTCGGCCGGGATCTCCTGGATCTTCTCCTCGATCTGGGCGTCGGCCAGCGCCTGCAGGCGCTCGACGAACATTTCGGGCTCGACCTCCTCTTCCTTGACCCATTGGTCGAAGGGCGGGGTGAGGCCGAAGACGCTCTCGACCCGCTCGGCGAGCAGGGCCACGTCCCATTGCTCGGGATAGGAATTGACCGGGATCGCCTCGCCGATGATCGTGTTGACGGTCTCGGCGCGCATGTCGGCGACGACCTCGCCGACGGTGGCGGCGTCCATGATGTCGGCGCGCTGCTCGTAGATGACCTTGCGCTGGTCGTTCATGACGTCGTCATATTCGACGACCTGCTTGCGGATGTCGTAATTGCGCGCCTCGACCTTCTTCTGGGCGGTCTCGATCGCCTTGGAGATCCAGGGCGAGATGATCGCCTCGCCGTCGGCGAGATTCTTGTTCAGGAGGCGCGCGAACATGGTCTGCGGGCCGAAGATGCGCAAAAGGTCGTCGTCGAGCGACAGATAGAAGCGGCTGAGGCCGGGATCGCCCTGGCGGCCGGCGCGGCCGCGCAGCTGATTGTCGATGCGCCGGCTCTCGTGGCGCTCGGTGCCGAGCACGAACAGGCCGCCGGCGGCGATCACCCGCTCCTTCTCCTCGGCGACCTCGCGCTTGATCTTGTCCTCGGCCGCGTCGCGCTTGGGGCCGGGCTCCATGTCCTTGAGCTCGTCGGCGATGCGGAATTCGAAATTGCCGCCCAATTGGATGTCGGTGCCGCGGCCGGCCATGTTGGTGGCGATGGTGACGGCCTTGAGGCGCCCGGCCTGCGCCACGATATGCGCCTCAGTCTCGTGATAGCGCGCGTTAAGGACCTCGTGCTTAATCTTGGCTTTCTTGAGAAATTCGGAGAGCAGCTCCGATTTCTCGATCGACACGGTGCCGACCAGGATCGGCTGGCCGATGTCCTGCTTCGCCTTGATCCCCTCGACGATGGCGGCGAACTTGTCGCCCTGATTCTTGTAGAATTCGTCCTCGTCGTCGGAGCGCCTGACCGGCATGTTGGTCGGCACGGTGACGACGTTCATCTTGTAGATGTCGTAAAATTCCGCGGCCTCGGTCGCGGCCGTGCCGGTCATGCCGGAAAGCTTGGGATACATCCTGAAATAATTCTGGAAGGTGATCGAGGCCAGGGTCTGGTTCTCGGGCTCGATCTCGACGCCCTCCTTGGCCTCGACCGCCTGGTGAAGGCCCTCGGACCAGCGCCGGCCGTCCATCATCCGCCCGGTGAACGGATCGATGATGACCACCTTGTCGTCCTTGACGATATAATCGATGTCGCGGCGATAGGCGACGTTGGCGCGAAGCGCCTGGTTGAGGTGGTGGACCACCTGCGTGTTGGCATAATCGTAGAGGTTCGAGCCTTCGAGCAGGCCCTGCTTCTCCAGCAGGCGCTCCATCGTCTCCGTGCCGTCCTCGGTCAGCAGGACGCGCTTGTCCTTCTCGTCATATTCGTAATCGTCGGAGGGCATCTCCTTCACGACCTGATCGAGCTTGATGTAGAGCTCGGACTTGTCCTCGGTCGGCCCGGAGATGATGAGCGGCGTCCGGGCCTCGTCGATCAGGATCGAATCGACCTCGTCGACGATGCCGAAATTGAACGGGCGCTGGACCATCTGGCTGCGCTCGTATTTCATGTTGTCGCGCAGGTAATCGAAGCCGAACTCGTTGTTGGTGCCGTAGGTGATGTCGGCATGATAGGCCTCGCGCCGCATCTGATCGGGCAGATTGGGGATGATCACGCCGACGCTGAGGCCGAGGAAGCGGTAGATCTGACCCATCCAGTCGGCGTCGCGGCGGGCGAGATAATCGTTGACGGTGACGACGTGGACGCCCTTCCCTTCGAGCGCGTTGAGATAGACGGCGAGCGTCGCGACCAGGGTCTTGCCCTCGCCGGTGCGCATCTCGGCGATCTCGCCGCGGTGGAGGACGATGCCGCCGATCAGCTGAACGTCGTAATGGCGCTGGCCCAGCGTTCGCTTGGCCGCCTCGCGGACGGTGGCGAAGGCCTCGGGGAGGACGTCGTCGAGCGTCTCGTCGGCGGCCAGCCTTTCCTTGAGGATCCGGGTCTGGTCCTGGAGGGCCTCGTCGGTCATCGCCTCGATCTCGGGCTCGAGCGCGTTGACCTTGTCGACGATCTTCTTGAGCGAGCGCACGTAGCGGTCGTTGGACGATCCGAAAATGGCTTTGGCAAATCCACCGAACATATTGGAATCCTGGCTTGGATAGAGTCGCCCGGCCGCGGCCGGGGCTGGAAGTGACGAAAGGGGGGCGCCGCGGCGCCGGCGTCACTCGATCAGGCGGTCCGCATAAAGCGGGACCGAGGCGGGCAGCGGCGCAGCGGGGCGCGCGTCGGCCGCGACGCGGCGGGAAGAGTCGGGAAGCGCGGCGGCGGTGCTCTTCGCCGGCACCGCCACGGTCGCCGATTGGGTGGCGGCGGCGACGCTTTGCGTGGGCGCCGCATGATGGAGCCGGGCCTCATCGGGACGCGCGCCGGTGAAGACGCCGGTGACGGCGCTCAGCAGAGCGGAGAGGACGAGCAGGAATTCCATCGCGGGTGCGACATAGTGTCGGAGCGCCCCAAGGTCCATGCTTTTGGACGTGCGGCCCGCTGAATTGTTAGCCCGCGTCGAGATGCGGCCGCAGCTCCGTCTCGATCTTGCGCAGCGGCATATAGCCGTCGAGCCGGGCGATCTCCTCGCCCGCTCTGAACAGGATGCACATCGGATAGGTCTCGACGCCGTACAGGTCGGCGGTCACCGGGCTGGCGTCGACGTCGAGCTTGGCGACGATCAGCCGGTCCTTCTCGGTGGCGGCGAGCGCGCGCAGGGCCGGGGCCATGAGATTGCACGGCCCGCACCAGGAGGCGCCGAACACGACGAGGATGAGACGGCCCGAGCGCAGCACATTGTGCCCGAAGGTCGCATCGGTGACGATCCGCACGATCCCGGCGCTCATGACCGATGCGCCCCCCCCCATGGCCGCCAAAGGCGCTAAAGCGCCCTTTGCGCCGCGTCTGGAGCGCTTTGAGCCGCGTCCGAAAGCGCGCCTTCGAGCCAGGCCTGGATGCGGCTCTTGGGCTCGGCGCCGACCTTGGTCGCGGCGGGCGCCCCGTCCTTGAACAGGATCATGGTCGGGATTCCCTGCACGCGGTAGCGGCCCGGCGCCTCGGGATTGTCGTCGATATTGCATTTGACGATGGTCACCCTGTCGCCGAGCTCGTCGCTCAATTCCTCGAGCGAGGGCCCGATCACCTTGCACGGGCCGCACCATTCCGCCCAGAAATCCACGAGCACCGGCTTGGACGAGTCGAGCACATCGGCCTGAAAGGACGAATCGGTGACGGACGTGGTGGCCATGACAATCTCCTGAACAAATGTTGGAGCCAATGTAGGATGCGCCGCCGCCGCGCTCAACCACCCGCGGGCATGTGGGCGTCGAGCAGGGCGTCGGGCAAGGCGATGAGGACGGGCGTCGCGGTATAGAGCAGCGCCGCCGCCACCGGCCGGTCCGGGAAGATGATGCGCAAGGCGGCGCGATAGGCCGCCATCTGCCGCAAATGGGCGGCCGGAATCCCCCTCTCGTCCGCCGGCGGGTCGCGGCCGGTCTTGAAGTCGGCGATCAGGATATGGTCGTCGGCGACCAGCAGCCGGTCGACAATCCCCGACACGACCGCGCCGCCCGCGACCACCGCCGCGATCGGCGCCTCGGCCAGGGCGTCCGCGCCGAACAGGTCGGCGAAGCGGGGATCGGCGATCACCGCGCAGGCGGCGTCGGCGAGCCCCCGGCGCGCGGCCTCGTCGGCGACGCCCGCCGAGCGTTCGAGCCACTGCAATGCCAGCGGGTGGCGCTCGCCTTCGGGGATGCCGGGCAGCCGCTCGAACAGCTGGTGGAGCAGGCGCCCGCGCTCGGCCGCGGCGCGCTGCGCCGGGCCGGGCGGCGGATCGGCGACGTCGTCCTCGCCGAGCGAGGAGGGCGCGAGCGGGCGCGGCGGGCGTTCCTCGGCCGGCGCCGGCTGCCGCAGCCAGGCGGGCAGGATCGGCTCGCGCCCGGCGGGCTTGCGGACGGCCCTGGCGGCGATTTCGGGCGTGCCGTGGCGGATCTCGCGGTCCCAGAGCGCCGACTCCGCCCATTCTGCGCCGAGCCCGCCCAGCGCGCTTTGGACGGCGCGGTACCAGCTCGCCTCCGCCGGCACGCCGCGGTCGCGCGAGCCCAGCGCGCCGCCGACGTAGAGCCTTTCCTCGGCGCGGGTCAGGGCGACGTAGAGCAAGCGCCAATGCTCCTCGCGGTCGCTCCGGTCGCGGCGCTCGACCTCGCTCTTGAGCGGCTCGGCGAGCTCGTCCTTCTTCGGCCGGAAGACCGGGATCGAAGGCCCGTCCGGCCCAAGCGGCAGCGACGCCATCCGGACGCCGGGCGCGCCGGCGCGGTCGGGATCGGCACAGGCGTCGGCGAGGATCACCAAAGGCGATTGCAGGCCCTTGGCGCCGTGCACGGTCATCACCCGGACCGCGTCCGACGGCGCCGAAGGGTCGCGCACGATCTCCACCTCGCCGCGCGCGAACCAGTCGAGAAAGGCCTGGAGCGAGGCGGCCGGCCCGGTCTCGAAGTCGAGCGCCGAGGAGAGCAATTCTTCGATCGGGTCGCGCGCCTCCACACCCAGCCGCTCGAGCAGCCGCCGACGGCCGTCGAGCGGGCCCGATAACAGAGTCTCGAAGAAGAGGTGCGGCGGCGCATAATCGGCCATTGCGAGGATCGCATAGAGGTCCGCGAGGCGCTCGGCCGGCAGGACGCCACGCAAATGCGGCCAGAGCGGCCCGCTCCGTCCGAACGCGGCGGCGAACAGCTCCTCCTGGGTCCAGCCGAGCAGAGGCGAGACGAGCAGGCTGGCGAGGTTGAGATCGTCCAGGGGCTGGGCGGCGAAGCGGGCGGCGGCGAGCAGGTCCTGAACCGCCAGCGGCTCCGAGAGCGAGAGCCGGTCGACGCCCGCCACCGGCACCCCCTCGGCATGGAGCCGGGCGACCAGCAGAGCCGCCAGCTCGCCTCGCCGCCGGACGAGGATCAAGACGTCCTCGGGCCGCAGCGGCCGGCCCTTGCTTTCGAGGTGGAAGGGCCGGTCGAGCCATGAGCGCACCTGGCGGGCGAGCCGGGCGGCGTAGCGGCGGACGGCGTCGCCGATCCAGCCCTCCTCGCCTTCGTCCTCGTCGGCGCCGCTATCGTCGGTGAAGGGCAGCCACAGGGTCACCGAACCGCCCCGCTCCGCATGATTGCTCTCGTGCGGGTTTGGCCGGCGCGGCAGGCCGAAGGCTTCATGGCCGAGATCGGCGACGACCCGGTCGACCGCGTCCAGGATCGGCGGCGAGGAGCGGAAGCTCTTGTCCATCGACAGATCGAGAAAGTCCTGGCCGCTGCCGGCGGCCTCGCGCGCGAACCAGGCGCGAGCGACGTCGAAGCTCGCCGGATCGGTGCCCTGGAAGCCGAAGATCGCCTGCTTGTAGTCGCCGACGGTGAAGATCGTCCGGTGGCGGCGCGTCGCGCCCTCGCCGGCGAAATATTCGCCGGCCAGCGCGCGGACGATGTTCCACTGGCTGGTGTTGGTGTCCTGCGCCTCGTCGACCAGGATATGGTCGGTGCGCTGGTCGAGCTTGTAGCGCACCCATTCGCCCATGCCGGGGGTGAGCAGCAATTTCTCCGCCTCGCGGATCAGATCGTCGAAATCGACCAGCCCCGCCGAGCGCTTGGCCGCGCCATAAGCCAAAGCATAGCTCTGCCCGGCGCGAAGCCCCGCGGCGAGCGGCACCAGCATGAAGGCGAGACGGCGAATATTGAGGAGCCGCCGGCAGCAATCGGCGAGCCGGGCGGCGTGCGCCTCATAATCCGGATCGGCCTTGAGCAGGCCGGCCGAAGCCTTGCGCGGGTCCCCCGATTTGGTGAGCACGAGCGACGCGAGATCGCCCAGCGTCGCCGCGCGTTCGGGGCCCGCGCGCGCCAGCCAGGCGGCGACGGCGTCGCAGCCGGCAAGGCCGGTCGCGCTCCCCCAGGCGCGGTTGGCCGCCGACAAAGCGTACAGGGCCGAACGATCGAACAGATCGTCGCCGCATTGGCGCGCGATCATCTCGTCGACGTCGCCGAGCGGCAGGCCGAAGACGTGCCTGAGCCGCGGCTCGACGCCTTCGCGCGGCCCGAGCGCCGCCATCGCCTCCGGCGCCCGGGCGCAGGCCCGGAGGAAGGCCTCCGCCCCGCCCTCGCCCAGCCTGAGGCTCAGCGTCTGCAGATCGCGGATCAGCGCCAAATCGCCCTCGCGCTCGGCGCCGACGAGCATCTCGGCGAGCGTCGCGCGCGCCAGCAATTGCTCCTCGCGGCCCTCGAGGGGGCGGAAGCCGGGCGTCAGCCCCGCCTCCGAGGGGAAGCCGGCGAGCAACCCTTGCGCGAAGGCGTGGATCGTCTGGACGCGCAGGCCGCCGCCGGTCGATTCGAGCAGGCGGGCGAACAAGGTGCGGGCCTCGGCGCGCGCCTCGGGCCCGGGATCCTCGCCGAGCGCGGCGAGCTCAGCGCCGAGGTCGGCATCCCTGAGCCGCACCCAATGCGCGAGCCGCGCATGAATCCGCCCCGCCATCTCGGCGGCGCCGGCCTTGGTGAAGGTCAGGCACAAGATCGAGGCCGGATCGACTCCCGACAGCAGCAGCCTGAGCACGCGGGCGGTCAGGACATGGGTCTTCCCCGTCCCCGCCGACGCCGACAAAGCCGCGTGCCCGCGCGGCTGCGAAGCGCTGCGCTGCGCGCCTTCGAGGTGGTCGAGCGGCTTGAGGCGATGGGCCATATTCCCCTGTCGCTCATGGCCGGGACCGGTGCAAGCGGAGCGGCGGCGGCCCCCGCTACCGCTATGCTACGGTATTCACGTTACGGGGGCGGTCCGCTTACAAGGATTTTCTAACATAGGTGAAGAAAGTGACCGAGTCGCGGCAACATGCAGTCTGAGATACAGGCCAGCGAATTGCTCCGCTACATCAGCGAAGGCTTTGTCTTCGTCGACGCCAACTTCCGTATTCGAGAGATGAACGCGAAGCGGAGCGGCTCGACGAACGGCCCGCGTCCGAATTTCTTGGCAAGACGCTATGGGAGGCCTGGCCGCAATATGACGCGTCCAGCCCGCTTGGCCAGCTCTGGCTCAAGGTGATGCGCGAGCGGGTGCCCGCATTGCTCGAGCAGATTTCGACCCGCTCTTACCGCGACCCGATCTGGCTCGAGGTGCGCGCCTTTCCGTCGGGAAGCGGCATGGCAATCTATTATCGCGACATCAGCAAGCGGAAGCGCTCAGAGGAGGAACTGAAGCGCGCCGAGGCGGAGCTGATCCACGCCTCGCGGATCAGCGCGATGGGGGCGATGGCCGCCACGCTCGCCCACGAACTCAGCCAGCCTTTGACCTCGGTCTCCAATTATATCGATTCGTGCGCGCGGATGTTGCTGCCGATCGCGGATCCGGAGGTGCGCGCGGCGGCACGTACGCTTGGGCTGGCGGGGACGTCGGCCTACCGGGCGAGCGAGATCCTGCGCCGGCTGCGCGCCTTCGTCTCGAACCGCCAGGTCCAGGCCGAGATCCATGATCTCCAGGACGTGATCACCGATGCCTGCATGCTGACGCTGCCGCATGCGGGGCGCCACGGCGTCCAGATAAGGTTCGCGCTCGACCGCCACGCCAATTGGGTGCGGGTCGACGCCGTCCAGATCCAGCAGGTGCTGATCAACCTCGTCAACAATGCCATCGAAGCCATGGAAGCCCTGGAGGCATCGGCGGACAAGCGGATCACCATCTCGTCGCGCCGGCTCAGCGACGGCGCCATCGAGGTCGCGGTCGCGGATACCGGGCCGGGCCTGCAGGAAAGCGAGGACGCGCTCTTCTCGCCCTTCGTCAGCGGCAAGAGCGGCGGCATGGGCGTCGGCCTTTCGATCAGCCGCACGATCATCGAGGCCCACGGCGGCGCGATCGGCGCCGACCGGCCCGGCGAAGGCGGCGCTACCTTCCGCTTCACTTTGTCGCGCGGCGAGGAGCCGAGCGCCAACGCGGCGTGAATTCCCGCCGGCGCAAACCGGTTCTAGAAAATCCAGGCGCCGGCGACGAAGGCGACGATGGCGATGAGCCAGTCCCGCGGCTCGAGCCTTCTGATCATCTCCATTTTCTCATTCCTCCTGAAACAGTATCTGTATTGCCGATATAATACAGCAAGACGCCTGTTCAAGAGGCATGCATCCCAGTCAGAGCGACCTCCGCAAATGGGCGATGACGTCGTAGGCGGCGCGGACAGCGTAGGGGAGCATGCCGAGCGTGTAATGGCCGCAGCCATAAAGTTGCCATCGCGCGACGAGCCCGGCCTCGCGCAGCCGCTCCACATAGGCCTCGGTCAATGGCGGCAGGAAAACCGTGTCCAGCGCGCCGGAGACGATCAGCACGCTCTCCAGGCGCCCGGCCAAAGCCGGAGCATGGCTATGCGGGCTGATGATCCGCCACGCGGCCCTGACCTCGTCGAGCGTGAAACGCCGCTCGAGGCTCTCGCGGACATGCAGGGTGGCGCTGCCGGTCCAGGCCACCTCGGCGAAATCGTCCGCCATGAGGAGAAAGGCGGCGGCCTTCACCCGCTCGTCATACGCGGCGACGATCGAGGCGATCGACGAGCCGATGCTCATGCCGACGATTCCGAGCCGCCGGTAGCCGCTGGCCTCCAGCCAGCTCAAAGCGGCGCGGGCATCGATCACGGCCTGGCGGCTGGCCTGGACGGTCAGCCCCAGATTCTCGCTGACCATTTCGTGGGCGAAGCCGCGGCCCGGGGTCTGGCGCTCGTCATGATAGGGCATGCTGAGCTGCACGCAGCCGATGCCCGAACGCGCCAGCAACGCGCCGAACCGGGCGAGGTCCGAGCGCGCCGCATTCCAGAACGGCAGCAGGACGACGGCACGGTCGCGGCTTCGCGCATGATGGACCAGCGCGCGGGCGGTCCGATTGGGGTGATCGGGCGGGTCGTGGCAGAGGCTCGAAAAGCTAAGCTCCCGGCCCTGAAGGCTGAAGTCGGGCGGGCAGTCGGCCGAGAAAAAGCGCGCGGGATCCGCGCAGGCGGCGTCGACGAACCGAAGCAGGCCGGCAAGATCGCCGGACCCGGCATTCTCCTCGAGCGCGTCGAGCCCGATCCGGGCCTCGCCGGCGATCTTGACGTCCCTGCCCTCGGTGGCGAGGCGGCGCTCCTTGGCCGCCAGGAACCGGTGCCATGGGTTCACGGGTCGGACCGTACCGCGAACAAGGGCAGGGAATCGGCGGCGAGCGCGCCTTCCAGCTCGAGCAATTTGCGCTTGGTCGCCCGCCCGCCCGGCGCGGAGAAGCCGCCCATCTTGCCGTCCGCGCCGGTGACGCGGTGGCAGGGGACGATTATCGGCCAGGGGTTGCGGCCGAGCGCCTGGCCGACGGCGCGGGCCTGGCGGGGATCGCCGAGCCCGGCCGCGATTTCGCCGTAGGTCGAGGTGGCGCCCGCGGGGATGGCTTGCGCCGCGCGATAGACGGCGCGGTCGAACGCGCCGACATTGCTCTCGTCCAGCGCCAGGGAGGCGAAATCGTCGCTCGCCCCTGCGAGGTAGGCCGCGATCCTGGCGATCGCCGCGCCGATCGCGACCGGCGGCGTCGCCCGCGCCAAGCGGGGAAAGCGCTGTCCGAGGCGTCTCACCGCGACCATGTCGGACGACTCGGGCAGCTGCAGGCCGACGATCCCGGCCGCGCCCCAGGCGATGCCGCAGCGGCCGATCGCGGTGTCGAAAATGGCGAATCCCGGCTGGTCCATGGCGGCATCCTAGCCGATTGGGCGGCGCCGGTCGCCCACTTGGCTTTTGCCGCATCAAGCGGCTAAGGGTCGGGCTCAGCCAGAAGAAGAGCGAGAAAAATGGCCGACGATCCCAAAGCCAAGGCGCCCGCGTCCGCCCCCGCCGAGCCCGGCGCGGCCGGCTCGTCGCGGACCAAGCATATCGTCACCGGCGCGGCGATCGGGATCGGCTCGGCGGCTCTGGTCGCGGCCCTGCTCTACGCCAATCGCGCCCGCAAGGCCGACAAGAGCTAGATCAGTTCGTCTGCTCCCTGGCGAGCGACAGGATCCGTTCGAGCACGGCCGGGTGGAGCGGCTGGGTGAACTCGCAGGTGAAGCGATAGCCGTCGACGGAGACGATCCGCGCCGGCCAGCCTTCGAGGCCGGGAAGCACGATCCACAGCAACGAGCCCATGCCGAGAGCGGCGAAGCTGTCGAAGGTGACACTGCGCGCGGTGATCGCGGCGACCTCGATCGACCAGCGCCGCGTGCCCTCGCGGACCCGGGCGTGGAGATTGAGGTGAACGCTTTCGCCCTCCTCCTTGAGCGCCGGCGCGGCCGCGGGCGGCGCGGGGAGCTCCGGCTCGGGCGCGGCCAGCGGCGCCTCGCGCCCTTTGCGCCGCTCTTTCAGCCACAGCATCAGCTCCTGCCAGCGCAATTCGGGCAGGAAGGCGATGCCGGCGACATGATCCTCGGACCAGCGGACCACGCCCGGGAGCGGCGGCAGGCCGTCCAGCGTGATCAGGATCCGCGCGTCGGGCGGCAGCGCGAACGGCATGTCGATCTTGGCGCCGCCCTGGGAGATGTCGCGGGTGGTGACGAGCTCGGTGCCCTGCTCGGTCTCCAGCAGGCCCTGGACGACCAGTTCGACGCGCGGCATGCGGCGGCGCTCGCCGGGCTGGCTGACGATATCCTGCGCGATCAGCGCGAACACGTCGATGGCCTCGTCGAAGCGCAGGCCGACCTCGGCGCCGCGCTGCCAAGCGACGGTGCCGCCGAGCTGCTCGCCGGTCATCAATTCGAGGTCGAGCCGCTCGCCGGGCGTCATCGGTCCATCGACATGGACGACGGCGCCGCCGGCGCTGATCTTGCGGATCGAGCAGACCTGGCGGATCGAGCCGACGGTGAGCGCGCCCGGCCACAGGCCGAAATCGTCGGCCTCGATCGGAATCTCCACCGGCGGCACGTCGCCGGACAGGGAATAGACGGTTTCCACGCTTACGCTTTCCACATTGGCCGGACTCGCCAGAAGCCCGACGCCCGGTAGTTTCCTCTCATGGGGTTTACGAATCCCTAAGGACGCGGCGGACGGGGACGATGGGCCGAGATTTGCACCGGCCCGGCGCATCTATATGGGGGAGACGAATCGCCCTGGTGGCAGCTGGAGCCTGTTCGTTGGACCTTTACGCCTTTAATTTCAGCGTGCTGCTGCCCTTCATCCTGGTCGGATTCGCGGCGCAGCTCGTCGATGGCGCGCTCGGCATGGCGTTCGGGGTGATTTCGAGCACATTGCTCCTCAGCCTCGGCATGCCGCCGGCGGCCGCCTCGGCAAGCGTCCATGCGGTCGAGGTTTTCACGACCGGCGCGTCCGGGCTCAGCCACACCCTGCACCGGAACGTGAACTGGCGCCTGTTCGCGCGATTGGTGATCCCGGGAATAATCGGCGGCGTACTCGGCGCCAAAGTGCTGACGCAGGCCGGAGAGAATGCGAAGCCGTTCGTCCTCGCTTATCTGGCGCTGGTCGGCCTCTATCTGCTCTGGCGAGGAATTCGTCACGTCCACCGGGAACGGAAGCCGAAGATCGTGGAGCCGCTCGGCTTTGCCGGCGGCTTCCTCGACGCGGCGGGCGGCGGCGGCTGGGGCCCGGTCGTCACCTCGAATCTTCTCGTCCAGGGCGTCGAGCCCAGGAAGGTGATCGGCACGGTCAACACCGCCGAATTCTTCCTCGCCGTCGCCATTTCGGCCGCTTTCTTTTCCCTGGGCGCCAGCGGTTTCACGGCGCCGATGGTCGGCCTGCTGATCGGCGGCCTGGCCGCCGCGCCGTTCGGCGGCTACGCGGCCAAGAAGGTGCCGGCCCGCGCCTTGCTGATCATGGTCGGGGTCGTGCTGACGCTGACCAGCGCTTATGGCATTTACGACGCTTTGACCTAGCCCTCGCGGCCATACCATTCGTCGCGGCGCATCAACTGGTCGTAATCGCCATAAGGCGCATATTCGGGGTGGAGCTTGGCGGTGAACGGCTCGGCGCCGGTCAGCCAGGCCTCGGCGGCGGCGATGAAATGGACCGCCGCCAGATCCGTGAATTCGGCCGCGTCGAGGTCGTTCCGCCCGCCGATCGGGCTGCTGACGAAGCCGCGCCGGCCGGCGCGCTCGCCCGACGGGCAGCGCGCCAGCGACCAATATTCGAAGCAGGCGGCGGCGCCCTCGATCTGAGGAAAGCCGCCGCGCTCGGCGATCAGGCCAAGCAGGCCGAGCTGCAGCGAATAGCCCGCGCCGACCGCCTTCTTGGCCGGCGGCTGGCCGGTCTTGTAGTCCACGATGGCAAGGCCGCCCCCCGCCATGCGGTCGATCCGGTCGAACTTGCCGCCGAGCCTCACTCCGGCGATGTCGATCGCCCCCCAGGTTTCGGCGGCGAGCGGCCGCCTTCCCTCTTTCTGATTGGCCTCGACCTGGTCGGCGATGAAGTCGATCGCCTCGGTCAGCAGGGGCTGCCAGAGCGCGCGCATCAAGGGGTGCGCCGCCTGCGAATCGAGCAGGGCGTCGGCGCGGGCGCGTAGCTTGGCCGGATCGCATTCATCCTCCTTCATCCAGGCTTCGAGCACGTCGTGGACCGCGCTGCCGCGCCAGGCCGGGGTGGGATCGGCGTCGACCGGATCGAGCGCCATCAGCGCCAGCATCTTGCGCGCGTAGAAAGCGTAGGGATCGGCCTTGAGCCGGTCGACCTCGGTCACCGAGATCGTGCGCGGCCGCTGCGCCGGATCGGGCGCCGGCGCCGGGCGGCTGGCCGGCACCGGCTCGCCGGCCGGCCGGTCGATCGCCCGCGCCCAGCTGCGCAGCATCGGCGAGCGGGTCAGCCCGCCGGTCATCGCCTCCAGCCGGAGCCAGAAGCGCGAGGCGATGGCGGGCGCGCGGGCGTCGCGCCGGGCGCGGGTCACCAGCACGCGCGGCGCTCCGAGGGAGGAGGCGAAATCGTGGGCGGCAAGGCCGATCCGCCGCTCGAGGGAGGGCAGGCCGAGATCGGCGCGAAGCCGCGGCGCCAGCCACGGGTCGGGCGCGGGCAGAGCGGGCCAGGTCCCTTCGTTGAGCCCGCTCAGCACCAGGAGGTCGGCATGCTGCAGCCGTGCCTCTATCAGGCCCCAGATGAAGAGGCGCGGATGCTGGCCGTAGGGCGGGCGCACGGCCGCCTCAGCCAGCAGAGCCTCCAGCAGGGCCGGCAGCTGCGCCGCCTGCATCCGCTCGGGCCCCTCGCCCGCCGCCGCCTCATGCTCGGCGAGCGTCTCGGCCGCGGCGCGGCCGGCGGGACCCGACCAGGCCGCCGCGCCGGCCAGCGCGCTCGCCGCCTCGCGCACCGCGCCGAGCAGATCGGCAAGGCTCGCCTCGCTGTCCGCCACCTTTTCCAGCGGGCGCAGCAGCTTCATGGCGTCGCTCCACCAGCCAGCGGCCGCCTCTCGCAAATCGCCGTCGCGGCCGCCGTCCGGCGCGAGAAAAGCGGCGATGCCGTCGAGCCCCGCCGCCGGGCGCGGGCCGCGCAGCATCCGGTCGAGCAGGCGGGCGCCGTCGAGCCAGCCGAGCCGGTCGCCCTGCGCCATCACCAAAGGATGCTTGAGCAAGGCGAGCAGGGCCACCGGCGCGAATCGCTCCGCCGCCGCGTTCGCCGCCGCCAGCAGCAGGGTGCCCGGCGGGGTCTGCGAGAGCGGCCTGCCCGCGCTGTCGTCGGCCTCGATCCCCCAGCGCTTGAGATGGGCCGAGACTCGGCGGGCGAGCGCGCGGTCGGGCGTGACCAGGGCCGCGGTCCGGCCCGGCTCCTCCAGCGCCTCGCGCAGCGCCAAGGCGATCGCCTGCGCCTCCTCGGCCGGGTCGGCGAGCTCCAGGCCGCGCACGCCGGTCAGCCGCCGCTCGGCGGGCGCGAGCCGCTGCCATTTCTCGGTGAAGCGCGCCGGCGCCATGGCATGGGCGATGGCGCGGCTGCGGGCCGCAGGGGCGTCGCTGCCCCAAAGACTCTTGGCGCCCCAGCGCCAGCGCTCGACCTCGCCGCGACCGACGCTCATCCGGTCGAGCAGCAGCTTGAGCTGGAATTGCGGATGGGTCTCGATCGAAGGCGGCCGGCGGCCGGTCTCTTCGTCGGGCTCGTGCGGCCCCAGCGCCTCCCATTCCGCTCGCGGCAGAGCGAGGTCGAGGCCGGGCAGCACGACCATTCCCTCGGGCAGCCGGGCCACCGTGCCGAGCAGCCGCGCCACCGCGGGCGCGGCGGTGGTGATCCCGGCCGCGCAGACGAAGCCCGCGGGCGGGCACTCGCGCCAGCGCCGGGCGACCGCGTCGAGCAGCAGATTGCGCCGCTGGGCGAGGTCGATCCGGCCGCTCTCCTTGAGCAAAGCCGGCCAGTCGGCGAGGATGAGCTGGAGCTGGGAGAGCGATTTCTGCCAGTGGATCGACAGCTCGGGCAGCTCGGCCGCGAAGGTCGAAAGGCGCGCGGGATCGACCTCCTCGATCAGCAATTGATCGAGCGTTCGGGCCAGGTCCGCGGCGAGGCGCAGTGCCTCGGCGGCGTCGCAGCCGCGGTGGCGCTGGACCAGAGCGCCCATCAACATCAGCCGCCGCGCCGGCTCGATCGCCGGCGGGATCGGCGTCTCGCCGAGCGGCTCGAACATGCCGCCAATCCGCTCGTCGAGCTCGGGATCGCCGACGGGAACCAGCCGGGGCAGCAGCAGGCCGCCGTCCGAGCGCCGAACGAACGCATCCTGGATCGCGCGAGCCGCGCGATTGTTGGGGATGAGCACGATCCCCCTGGCGAGGCCGGCCTCCCCGCGCCCGTGCCGGGCGATCAGCCCGGCGGCGAGCGCGTCCGCGAAGGCGCGGTGCGGGGGGATGGTGAGGACCTTGGGGTGCACAATCGGAAGACTAGCTGGCTGGCAAGAAGGAAGGAATGGGCTTCGACAGGCTCAGCCCGAACGGAGGAGGGGAATGAGGTACCAGAACCACCGTTCGGCCTGAGCTTGTCGAAGGCCTTTCCTGCTCCCTCGCCTCAAGCCGCCTCGAGAATCGCCTCGGTGCGGGCGATATTCTCCGGCCGGCCGATGTCGAACCACAGGCCCTGATGGACCGCGCCGAAACAGCGGCCGGCGGCGATCGCGCGGTCCCACAAGATGTTGGTCGAGAAGGGACCCTCGGGAATCTCGCCCTCGAACAGCCGCTTCGAGAGGATCTGGATGCCCGTATAGACGAATGGCGCGACGCCGTGGGGCTTGCGGCGCCTGAGCGTGCCCGCCGCGTCCATGTGGAAGTCGCCGCGGCCGTTATGGCAATTGGCGCGGGCGTGCGGCACGACCAGCAGCAGCGCGTCCATCCGCGCCTCGTCCCAGCCGGAGGCCAGCAGGCGCAGCGTATCGACCGGACCGTCGATCCAGAAATTGTCCGCGTTGATGACGAGGAATGGATCGGCGTCGATCAGAGGCAGCGCATGGTTCACGCCGCCGCCGGTCTCGAGCAGCGTCTTGCGCTCATCGGAGATCGCGATCTCAATGCCTTGCACGCGATTGCTAAGATGAGCCTCAAGCGACCCCGCAAGATAGTGGACGTTGACCACCGCCTTGGCCACGCCCGCCGCCTTGAGCCGGTCGAGCACATGATCGATGAGGCTGCGCCCGGCCACCTCGATCAACGGCTTGGGCCGGGTCGCGGTCAGGGGCCGCATGCGCTTGCCGAGGCCCGCCGCCATCACCATCGCCGTCGCCGGCACCCGCGCCGCCGGGTCGGGCCTGAGCGCCAGCGGCTTGCGGTAGCGGCTCATGCCGCGCGCTCCTTCGTCCAGGCGGGGGCACGGCTCCCGGCCGGCACGTTCGCGTCGAACCAGGCGCGGACCGGGGCGAGCGCCGGATGCGCGAGATCGCGCTCGAGCAGCCCCCACATGCGCGGCTGGTAGGTCGTGTAATGCGGCTTGCCGTCGCGTTTCCACAGCCTGGTGAACACGCCCAATATGCGGGTGTTGCGCTGCGCCGTCAGCGCCCAATAAGCGCTTTCGAACTCAGGGTTTTGCTCGGTGGTCTTCATATAATGGTCGAGCATCTCGCGCTCGACGGCGGGGCTGACGTCGCGGCGCGCATCCTCGAGCACCGATGCGAGATCGTAGGCCGGGTGGCCGATCACCGCATCCTGGAAGTCGAGCAGGCCGAAATGGCGGATGCCGCCGCGGCCGGCGACCAGCATGATATTCTCGGCATGATAATCGCGCAGCACGGTGACCGGCGCCGACCCGTCATTGGCCACTGGCTCCAGCACCTCCCGCCACGCGGCGCGATAGGCTTCGGCGTCGACGTCGAGGCCGAGCGCCGGGCAATACCAATTGGGAAAGAGCTGGAGCTCGCTCAGCCATTGGTCGAGGCCGTGGGTGCCCAGCCCGGGCATTGGCGGCCGCGCGTGGAGATGGATGAGGATGTCGACCGCGAGCCGATAAAGCTCGGCCTCCCGCTCCGGCCGCGCATCGAGCGTCTCGCGCAGCCTCGCGTCGCCGAAATCGTCGATCAGCACCAGCCCGCGCTCCAGGTCCGCGGCGAGGATGGCGGGCGCCGACAGGCCGGCCTCGGCCAGCCATATCGCGACCGCGATGAACGGCCTGGGATCCTCCTCCGGCGGCGGCGCGTCCATCAGCACCGCCTTGCGCTCGCCATGCCGCAAGCGGAAATAGCGGCGAAAGCTGGCGTCGCCGGCGAGCGGGCTGATCTCGCATCCCCCCCAGCCATGCGCGGCAAGAAAATCCGGCGCGTGCGGAGGCGGAATCATCGGGGCGGCCATCGCCTCCCCCAAGCGGGCGGCACCGAAGCTGTCAAGACGCGCGCGCCGTCCGCTTGCACATCGAGGGTGAGAAGCAGCGCCTCGGGCCACATGCGGGGCAGCCGCTCCGGCCATTCGATCAGCAAGGCCGCCGTCTCCAGCGCCTCGTCCATGCCGAGCTCCTCGATCTCGCCGGCGCGCTCGATCCGGTAGAGGTCGACATGCCAGAGCGGCAGGCGCGTGTCGGGCGGCGCATAGGCCTGGACGATCGGAAAGGTCGGGCTGCCGACGTCGCCGTCGCAGCCGAGCCCGCGCAGCACGCCGCGCACAAGCGTCGTCTTGCCCGCCCCGAGCGCTCCGAACAAAGCGACGACGTCGCCGGCCCGAAGCAAGGGCGCCAGCCCCCGCCCGAATCGCTCCGTCGCTTCGGCGTCGGCAAGCAGGATCGCCATCGTCTATTTGGCGGCCTGCGCCACCGGCCATTCGGCGCGCTGCTCGGCGGTGCGCGGCAGGCGGATGGTGACCGTCGTCCCCTCCCCCACTTCCGATTGCAGCTCGATCGAGCCGCCATGGGCCTCGACGAACTGCTTGGCGAGCGGCAGGCCGAGACCGATCGCCGCCTCCTCGCCGGTGCGGGCCTCGACGGTGCGGCTGAACCGGTCGAACACGAGCGGCTGATCCGCGGGCGCGATGCCGCGGCCATTGTCGGAGACGATGATCCGCGCCTCGTCGCGGTCGCCGGCGGCGCGGAGCAGGATGCGGCCTCCTCCCGGCGTGTAGGAGATTGCGTTCTTGATCAGATTGCCGAGCGCCTGGCCGAGCCGGCGCGGATCGCCGGTGACGATGCCGACCGAGGGATCGACCTCGGCCGCCAGCTCGAGCCCCGCCCGCGCCGCCAGCGCCCCCGCCCCGGCCGCCGCGTCCGCGCACAGAGCGGCGAGGTCGACCTCGTCCTCGGCGAGCAGCAGGCTGCCGGTGTCGCTCTGGGTGAGATCGAGGACATTGTCGATCAGCGCGCCGAGCCGCCCGACGCTGTCCATGATCGCGGCGACATAATCGACCGCGACCGGCGGCAATTCCCCGCCATAGCCTTCCGCGAGCATCTCGGCGAAGCCGCCGATCGAGGTCAGAGGCGTGCGCAATTCATAGCTCATGTTGGAGACGAAGGCGGTCTTCAGCCGGTCGGCCTCCTCGAGCGCCTCGTTGCGGTCGCGCAGCGCCGCCTCGACCTTCCGGCTGTCGGAAATGTCGAGCATGGTGAAGAGCGCATTGCCGTCGGGCAGCGGCACCGCGGCGAACTCGAACTCGCGGCCGTCGATCAGCGACACCCGACCGCTCCTCTGCTTGCGCTCGACCGTGGCGCTCCTGACCAGCTCGCGGACCAGCCCGGCATGGCTCGCCCGCTTCAGCTTCGCCGCGAGCAGGGGCGTCAGCGCGTCGACCCGGGGATGGCCGGCGAGCTGCTCCTCCTCGAGCCCCCACAATTCCTTGAAGCGGTTGTTCCACAGGTTGAGCCGGCCGTCCGAGGCGAACACGCCGACCGCCTCGAACAGATTGTCGAAGGTCGCGGTGCGCACCCGAAGCAATGTGTCGCGCGCCGAGGCGAGCTGGATCTGCTCGGTGCGGTCCTCGAAGATGGTGAGCAGGCCGCCGTCGGGGAGCGGCTGGGCGACGACCCGCAGATGCTTGCCGCCGGAGAGCAGCCACTCCTCCTCCTCGGCCGCGAGCCCGGAGGTGAACCAGAGCCGATGCTCCTCCTTCCAGTCGGGAAAGTCGCGCACTTCCGGCAGATTGCCCGCCTCGCGCATCGCGTCGATCACCCGGTCGAATTCGGGCCGGTCGGCGAGGAAATCGGCGGTCAGCGAGAACAGGCGCGCGAAGGGCTGGTTGAAGAAGATCAGGCTGCGGTCCCGCCCGAACTGGGCGACTCCGGCCGACAAGCGGTCGAGCATGTCGCGCTGGGCGCGGACGAAGCGGCTGAGGTCCGCGCGCGCCTGCTCCTGATCCTCGACGTCGATCGCATAGCCGGCGACGCCATTGGGGCCCAGGGGCACTTCGACCACCTGCATCATCCGCCGCTCGCCGGAGATGGTCGCGGGCACGGTCCGGGAGGAGGCCTGCTGCTGGTCGCGCACGAGCGCCGCCTCGCCGAGCGGCCCCGGCCCGTCGGCCTCGTCGATCAGCTCGACCCCGCCCCGCACCACGGCGGCGGCATCCTCGCCCTCGACCGCGGCGACATAGGCGCCGTTGACCATGGCGAGCCTGAGGTCCGGGCCGCGGTGCCACATCGGGAAGGGCGCCGCCTCGATCAGGCCGGACAGAGCGTCGAGCGCGGCCGAGCGGCGCTCGAGCCGTCCGGCCAGAATCGCAGCGGCGGCGTCCGCTTCGGTGACGTCGATGAACCACAAGACGGCCGCGCGCTCGCCGAAGCCCGCCGGCGCCGGCCCGCCGTCGACGCGAAGCACCCGCGACGATCCGGCAGGGCGAAGGAGCACCGAAAAGGCGGCGCCCGACCCGGCGTCGGCGAGATGGCCGGCCAGCGCCGCCGCCTCGGCGGGCGGAAACGGCGCGCCGTCGCCGAACAGGCCCATCCAGCGCGGCGGCAAGGCATCGAGGCCGAGCGTGCCGGCGAGCCGGGCGGAGCCGGCGATGGTGCCGTCGTCGGCGACGAGAAGCGGCATTGCGGGGCCGGCGTCGAGCAAAGCCTCGAGCCGGCCATGATCCTCGACCACCGCGCCCGCCGCCTCGGCGCGCGCCCAGCTGCGCCGGGTCGCCCAGAAGGCGGCGGCCAGCCAGGCGCCCGCGACGAGCGCCAGGATCGCGACGAACAAAGGCGAGGAAACCGACATCGCGTCTGTCTAGACGGCGCCATCGGGTTGCGGAAGCCGTCAGCGCGCGGCCGCGGCGGCGGGCCGTCATGGTGCAAAACCGACATGTGGCAAAACGGCTACACCTCCTGAACTTTCGATGAACGGCCTCACGATCTGCTTGAAACGGCGCGACAACTGGGCTGTGGCTGCACTTCAACCGACGCACTCCGGCGTCCTGGTGCCCATTCTCTTTGGGGGAGAATATAAATGAAGAAGTTTGGACTGCTCAGCTCGAGCGCGATCGGCTCTGCTGCGCTCTTCGGCCTGTCGATGGCTTTTGCATCGCCGGCCTACGCCCAGGACGACGACGCCCAGGCCTGCACGCCGGAACAGGCTGAGGCAGGCACGTGCCAGCTCGCCGACAGCGGCGGCGCGGCTCCCACCACCCAGAACGACGTGACCGTTACGGGCTCGCGCATCCGCAGGCCGGGCGTCGAATCGGTCGTTCCGGTCACCTCGATCGGCGGCGAAGAATTCTTCCAGCAGGGCCAGAACAACGTCGGCGACTCGCTGAACGAGCTGCCCCAGCTCCGCACCACCTTCGGCCAGCAGAATAGCGGCCGCTTCCTCGGCACGACGGGCCTCAACCTGCTCGATCTTCGCGGCCTCGGCACGCAGCGCACCCTGGTGCTGGTCAACGGCCGCCGTCACGTCCCCGCCGACATCCTCGGCAACGGCGTCTCGCCGGACGTGAACACGATCCCGAACGATCTCATCGAGCGGGTCGACCTCGTCACCGGCGGCAATTCGGCCATTTACGGGTCCGACGCCATCGCCGGCGTCATCAACTTCATCATGCGGCGCGACTTCGAGGGTCTGCAGATCCGCGGCCAGACGGGCATCAGCGGTGAAGGCTACGGCGCCAACCAATATGTCGCGGCAATGTACGGCATGAATTTCGCCGACGGCCGGGGCAACGTCACCCTCCACGCGGAATATGCCCATTCGGACCGGATCTTCGGATCGGATATTCCGTTCCTTCGCCGGGTCGACGGCTTCCTCTCGGTCGATACCGATACCGGCGCCTGCGCCCTGACGCCTGCGGCCGGCTGCTCGCCGGGCGGCAGCGACGGCATTCCGGACCGCGTCTTCTTCCGCGACATTCGCCTGGCGAACATCAACGTCAATTCGCAGATCGCGTTCACGCAGCGGAATGCCGGCAGCGTCAGCGGGGCTCAACCTGGCGGTCCGCAGTGCGGCACCGGCATCTCCGCAAACGGCGGCGCGGCAATCGGCACGCCCTACAATTGCGTCTTCTTTTTCAGCCGCGACGGCGCGACGCTCTCCCAGCAGACCGGTCAGCGGGTCGGCACGGGCCCGATCGGCTCGTTCATCGGCGGCAACGGCCTGACCGGACGCGAGGAGAACGGCCTGTCCGTGTTGCCGCGGCAGGACCGCTACAACGCCAACCTCCTGGCCCATTACTCGTTCAGCGATGCGTTCGAAGTCTTCCTCGAGGCCAAATATGTCCGCGTCGACACGATCGGCCAGAATTCGGGCCCGGCCTTCATTCAGGGCAGCACGCTGGACGGCAGCCGCGAGCGTATCCGGCTCGACAACCCCTATTTGACCCCGGCGGAACGGACGCAGATCGCCGATCTGCTGCTCCTTTACGATACCAACCCCGGGCTCTCGAATGCCGGCTCGACGGCTAGGGTGCTGACGCCCGCCGAGCGGACCGCTATCACGGCCGGCACGTTCCGGGTTCCGATCCAGAGGAACTTCCTCGATCTCGGCATTCGCGACGAATCCTCGATCCGCGAAACCTATCGCGGCGTCATCGGTGTGCGCGGCACGTTCAACGACGACTGGAGCTACGAAATCTCGGCCAATTACGGCCGGGTCGACGAAGCCACCACCGTCCTCGGCAACGTCGACGTCGCGCGTCTGCTCCTCGCAATGGATGCCGGCATCGATCCGGCCAATCCGGGGGCCGGCATCCAGTGCCGCTCGAAATACCTTGCGGCCGCCCGACTCGATCCCTTCGGCTTCGGTGCGGACAAGCTCGCGGCCGACGTCGCCGCTTGCGTTCCCTACGATCCGATCGGCCGGCGGAACAACGATGCCGCGAGAGGCTACATCGTCAACGACACGACGTCGCACGCGAGCCTGGACCAGTTGGTGCTGAGCGCGTTCGCATCCGGCGACACGAGCCAGTGGTTCAGCCTGCCGGGCGGCCCGGTCCGCTTCGCGGCCGGCCTTGAATATCGGCGGGAAAGCCTGTTCTTCCAGGCGGATCCGTTCATCGAGGGTGACTTCTCCTTCTACAATGCGCTTCCGACCTTCGAGCCGGATCCGTTCTCCGTGAAGGAGGCTTTCGCCGAAATCCAGATCCCGCTTCTGGCCGACACGCCGTTCTTCGAGCAGCTCAGCCTCAGCGCGGCGGCCCGCGTCGCCAGCTATAACAATGCAAGCAACGCCGGCACGGTCTGGGCCTATAATGCCGGGGTCGAGTGGTCGCCGATCCGCGACATCCGGTTCCGCGCCAATTACGGCCGGTCGGTGCGTGCGCCGAATCTTACTGAGACCGCTTTCCCACTGACTCAGAACTTCGCGCCGGGCTTCACCGATCCCTGTAACACGACCCAGCGCAACCAGAACGCGACTCGGGCGGCCAATTGCCTTGCCGATGGCGTCGGCGCGGTTGACCTTCCAAACGTTGCTTACTCGCTCGAATTCCAGAGCGGCAGCAACCCGGACCTCGAGTCGGAGACTTCGGACTCCTGGACGATCGGAGCGGTGATCCAGCCGCGCTTCATCCCGGGCCTGTCCGTGACGGTGGATTATTACAACATCACCGTGAACAACGTGATCACGGCAGTCGCGGCCCAGGCCGTCGCCAACGGCTGTTACGACCTGCCGGATCTGAATAACCAGTTCTGCGCCTTGTTCACCCGCTTCAGGGGACCGGGTGCGGGACCGGGTGGTGAAATCCCCAACCAGATCCTGCAGGGCAGCCTGGTCTCGATCCCGCTCAACTACGCCGCGCTCAAGCGGCGCGGCATCGACACCGAGATCGCCTACCGGCACCAGTTCAACGACGCCGTCCGGGTCAACGCCCGCCTGATCTACACGCACAACATCCAGAACAGCAACTACCTCGACGCCTCGTTCCCCAACCGAGAGAATCGGATCATGAGCGAGCTTGGCGACCCGCAGGACGAATTCCTGGCCAACCTCGATCTGACGGTGAGCGACGTCACCTTCGGCTATCAGGCCCGTTATATCGGCAGGCAGGTGTTGAACCTCTACGAAGACTTCTTCGCGCTCGACACGGCTTGCACGCCGATCTCCTGCCCGCCGAACGATGCCGACTATGCCGACAGGCGGTACTACCCGTCCATCGTCTACCACGACATCCGGGTGGCCGTTAATGTCGGCACCGACCTGAACTTCTACGTGGGCGTCGACAATGTCACCAACCGCCAGCCGCCGCTCGGTCTGACCGGCGTCGGCGCGGGCAGCGGCATCTACAACATCCGCGGCCGCAACTTCTACGCTGGCTTCCGCGCCCGCTTCTAGAAGACGGCACGAACTCAATACGGGGCCGGGGACTTGTTCCCCGGCCCCATTTTTTTGCGCGGCCGGCAATGCTAGGGTCCGGCATGCGCGCGACCGCCTCCCCTCTTTCGGATCAAGCCGACGCGCTCGTCGCGGCCGGGCGGGTCGGCGAGGCCTATCGCCTGCTGAGCGGCCCCGCCGCCGCCGCCGATCCCGAGGCTCTGGTCCGGCTTGCGGACTGGCGGCTGAGCGGTGAGCTCGTCCGGCGCGATCTTGCCGCCGCCCGCGACCTCTTCCGCCGGGCGGCGGAGGCCGGCGACCGGGAGGCGGCGCGAGTCCACACCGCCTTCGTCGCCAACGGCACGGGCGCGCCGGCCGATTGGCAGGAGGCGCTGCGGCTGCTGCGGCTCTATGACTTTGCCGGCGCGGCGGCGCAGCTCGCGCTGATCGAGCGCATGCGCCTTTCGCCGCCGGGCGACCCGCTCGAACGCCCCGCCGGGACGAAGCTCAGCGACCGGCCTCATGTCAGCCAGTTTCCGGCCTTGTTCAGCCCGGCCGAGTGCGATTTCCTGGCCGCCGAGGCCGAGCCGTGGCTGGCGCCGTCGGTCGTGATCGATCCGCAGACCGGGCGCCAGCATCGCAACCCGGTCCGGACCTCGGACGGCATGTCCTTCGCTTTGTTCCTGGAAGGCCCCGCCGTTCACGCGCTCAACCGGCGCATCGCCGCGGCGACCGGCACCGCTGTCGCCCAGGGCGAGAGCCTGCAGGTGCTGCGCTACCGGCCGGGCCAGGAATATAAGCCGCATTTCGATGCCGTCGCCGGCGAGGCCAACCAGCGCATCCTGACGATGCTGGTCTATCTCAATGACGGCTATGAGGGCGGCGAGACCCTGTTCCTGAAAACCGGGCTCAGCTTCAGGGGCAGCAAGGGCGACGCCCTGCTGTTCCGCAACACGCTCGCCGACGGCCGCGCGGACGCGCTCGCCCAGCATGCCGGCCGGCCCGTCGCTTCCGGCGAGAAGCTCATCGCCTCGCGCTGGATCCGGGCGCGGCCCTTCACCTTCCCGCCGCCCCGCCCGCTGCTCGACCTCTGAGCCCGGGAGCGGAGGTCAGCCGCCGCGTCAGTAGCGGTAATGGTCGGGCTTGAACGGCCCCTCGACCGGCACGCCGATATAATCGGCCTGCTTCTGGGTGAGCTGGGTGAGCTTCACGCCGAGCTTGGCGAGATGAAGCAGGGCGACCTTCTCGTCGAGATGCTTGGGCAGGACGTAGACGTCGTTGCCATATTTGTCGCCGCCGGTCCAAAGCTCGATCTGGGCCAGGGTCTGGTTGGTGAAGCTCGAGCTCATCACGAAGCTCGGATGGCCGGTGGCGTTGCCGAGATTGACCAGACGGCCCTTGGAGAGGACGATGATCTTCTTGCCGTCCGGGAATTCGACCTCGTCGACCTGCGGCTTGATCTCGGTCCACTTCATGTTCTGGAGGGCGCCGATCTGGATCTCGCTGTCGAAATGGCCGATGTTGCAGACGATCGCCATGTTCTTCATCGCCCGCATGTGATCCACGGTGAGGACGTCGGCATTGCCGGTCGCGGTGACGAAGATGTCGGCGCGGGTGGCCGCCTCCTCCATGGTGATGACCTCGAAGCCCTCCATCGCCGCCTGCAGCGCGCAGATCGGATCGACCTCGGTGACCAGGACGCGGGCGCCGCCGTTGCGGAGCGACTGGGCCGAGCCCTTGCCGACATCGCCGAAGCCGGCGACGCAGGCGACCTTGCCCGCCAGCATCACGTCGGTGGCGCGGCGGATGGCGTCGACCAGGCTTTCCTTGCAGCCGTAGAGATTGTCGAACTTCGACTTGGTGACGCTGTCGTTGACGTTGATCGCCGGGAAGGGAAGCTTGCCCTTCTTGGCGAGCTCGTAGAGCCTGTGCACGCCGGTGGTGGTCTCCTCGGAGACGCCCTTGATGTTGGCGACGGTCTTGGTGAGATAGCCCGGCCGCTCGGCGAGGAAGCGCTTCAGCGTCGCCGCGAAAATCTCCTCTTCCTCATTGGTCGGCGTGAACAATTCCTCGCCGGCCTCGACGCGCGCGCCCCACAGCGCGAACATGGTGGCGTCGCCGCCGTCGTCGAGGATCATGTTGCAGGTCTGCTCCTGCCCCCAATCGAAGATGCGGGCGGCATAATCCCAATATTCCTCGAGCGTCTCGCCCTTCACGGCGAAGACCGGCACGCCGGTCTCGGCGATAGCTGCGGCGGCATGGTCCTGGGTCGAGAAGATGTTGCACGAGGCCCAGCGGACGGTCGCGCCCAAGGCGGTCAGCGTCTCGATCAGCACCGCGGTCTGGATCGTCATGTGCAGCGAGCCGGTGACCCGCGCGCCCTTGAGCGGCTTCGATTCGCCGAATTCCTCGCGCAGCGCCATCAGGCCCGGCATTTCGGTCTCGGCGATCTCGATTTCCTTGCGGCCGTAGCGCGCGAGGCCGATATCGGCGATGACGTAATCGTTGAAGCTGGTCTGGGCCTGGGTCGCCACGTGCGGTCTCCTGAAAATTGAAAAGACCGCCGGCATGAAAAGGCGGTCGCGCGCTCGTCCACTAGCCGCGACCGCCCTCCAATGCAAATATAAAGATATCTTTATATGTGCTCAATTTCCTCCCGCGGAGGCGAAGGAGACGCTGCACTGGCCGCCGGGCAGCGGCGTGGCGAAGCCGAGCCGGTCCTCGATCGCGACCAGGGCGTCGATGTCGCCATTGGCCGCGGCCGCCTCCTCGGCCAGCACCGCCGTGTCGCCGCAAACCGCCGGGCTGGTGGCGTCGTCGCCGTAAATATTGGCGAGCGACGTCGCGAAGCGGTCGTAATGGACCAGCCCCTGCCGGCCGAAGCCCGACTGGAACTGGGCCAGCAGCACCGCATTGGCGCCCTGGATCGTCCGCCTGTTGGCGCCAAGGAAGCGGTTATAGGCGCCGGCCACGTCCACCCCCATCGCCTGGCAGCGAAGCGTCGCCACCATCAGCCGCGACTGCAAATCGCGGACCTTGGCGGCCGCGACCTGGGTCGGATTCCAGCATTCCATCGCCGCCTGGGCCGGGGCCGCGACGCATATCATCCCCGCGACGCTCAAGAAGAGCCCGCGCCTTGTCCATTGTCCACTCATGGTAAGTCCCCACTCACAAGGCCCGGCACATGATGCGCCGTGGCCAATTCGAAGGTCTCACGAGGGTGGTTACCGGGGTGTCAACGCCCGGGGTTAAAAGCGACGAACGGATTCAGATTCAGGAGCTTAGGCGGTTCCGAACTCCGCCGTCAGCAGCCTCGGGTCGATTCCGGCGCCGTTGAAGCCGGCGGCCCAGCGGGTATCGACGTCGCTGTCGTAGAGCAGGCTCTCGTCGCCCGGCGTGACGAACCAGCCGTGGCGGCGCATCTCGCGCTCGATCTGGCCGCCTTCCCAGCCGGCATAGCCAAGCGCCGCCACCCAGCGCGCGGGTCCCGTCCCGCTCGCGATCGCCCGCAAGATGTCGAGCGTCGCGCTCAGCACCCAGCGGCCGCCGACATGGATCGACTCGTCGCCGCCCCAATCGGGCGTATGCAGGATGAAGCCGCGCTGCGGCTCGACCGGCCCGCCCTGGTGGATCGGCGCGTTCGGCGCCTCGCCGGGATCGATGTCGAGCTGCTTCAGGAGATCGTGAAAGCCGATTCTCGGCGCAATGCGGCCGAGGCCGATTCCGAGCGCGCCGTTCTCGTCATGGACGCACATCGCGATCACCGCCTTCTCGAAGCGCGGATCGCCGATGCCCGGCATGGCGAGCAGGAACTGGCCGGAAAGGAAACGCGGCGCGTCCATGCTTCGGCTATAGGCGTTTGGCGGGCGCCGCGACAATTGCTAAGGGCCGGACCGACGAGATTCTCAGGAGAGTGACATGACGATCAAGGTTGGCGACCATATCCCCAGCGCGACTCTGCTCAAGGCCAGCCCCGAAGGGCCGCAGCCGGTCGAGACCGACGCTTATTTCGCGGGCCGCAAGATCGCCTTGTTCGCCGTCCCCGGCGCATTCACGCCGACCTGCTCGGCGCGTCATCTGCCCGGCTATATCGAGCGGGCCGAGGAGCTCAAAGGCAAGGGCGTCGACGAGATCGCATGCGTCTCCGTCAACGACGCCTTCGTCATGCAGGCCTGGGCCGCGCAATCGGGCGCCGAGGGCAAGGTCACCATGCTCGCCGACGGCAGCGGCAATTTCGCCGACGCGCTCGGCCTCTCGGCCGATTTCTCCAAGTTCGGCATGGGCAAGCGCAGCCAGCGCTGGTCGGCGATCGTCGACGACGGCGTGGTCAGGGAGCTGAACGTCGAGGAGCCCGGCGCGTTCAGCGTGTCGAGCGCGGAATTCCTTTCCGCCCAGCTGTAGCCCTGTTCCCCGGCGAAAGCCGGGTCCAGCGGCGCGGACGGAAGGACTGGGCCCCGGCTTTCGCCGGGGAACTATCTGGCGGGAGCCGCCGGTGCCGGCGCGGCCGGAGGCGCCGCGGGCGCCGGCGCGCGCAGCACTTCGGTGACGAAGCGGTCGACCTGGCCGGCGAAGACGAGCAGGTTCACCGCCAGATTGCCGCGGATGAAGCCGTAATCGGCGGTCAGATAGCGCTGCAGCGTCGGCCGCCCGTCCGTGGTCACGAAGGCGCGGGCGAAGGCGTAGCGCTGGTTGAAGGCGTGCAGGCCCGCGCCGAGCCGCTCGGGCGGCAGGTCCGCCGGCCGGTTCCACACCGCCTGGATCGAGATCGCCTTGCAGGCCGCATTCTGGCAGGCGCCGAACAGGATCGCCGCGCGCCGGCCGTTGGCGAAGGCCACGGTCAGCGCCGGCCGATCGCCGCTGATCTGCCGCTCGAACCGCGCCCCGATCTGGGTGAGCACGGGCTCGACCGTCTCATAGCTGAAGGCGGGCAGCACCTGCCGGTTCTCGGGCGCATTGGGGTCGAAGCGCGGCGGCGCCGGCTGTGCCTGGATCGCGGCGAAGGATGCCAGCAGCGCCAACATCGCGACGCCTCAGCGCGGCGCCAGCGCGAAATCGACGCCGACCACGGCGAGGACGGTGACGTTGGGATCGCGATTCTCCCCGGGCCCGAAGAGGCGGCGCGGGAGCGAGGGATCGCCGAGCAGCAGGGGGAGCAGGCCCACGCCGGTCCGCTCGGACACGCGGACGATCCGCGCCACCCGCATGCCAAGAGAGGCGGCATAGGCGTCCGCATCGGCACGGACGGCGGCGAGCGCCTGAGCCCGCGCGGCCTGCCGCGCCGCCCGGTTGTCGGTCAGGCTGTAGACGGGGATGGCAGAGCCATACTCGGTGGCGGCGGCGGCGTCGAGCGCCCTGCGGAGCGCGGGCACGAGCGCCATGTCGGTGACGCGCACCGTGACCGCGCTGCTCGAATAATAAGAAGGGGTTGGAGGCTGCGACGGCGTGGACGGGGGCGCCGTGATGATGGCATCGGGCCGCACCATTCCGGGCGGCGGCGGCTCTTCGGCCGGCTGGGGCGGCGCCTCCCTCACTTGGACGATCCGCAGATCCTCGCCCTGGTTCAGCTCCCCTCGGGTGATCGCGGCCGCCGGCACGCCGGCCTGCCGCGCGGCGGCGGTGATGAGCCGGTATTTGGTCTCGAGATCGGCGCGCGCCGCCGCTTCGGTCGCGCCAGTGCCGCTGATGAGGAGCCTGATCGTCGCCAGGTCGGCCGGCACGGTCGCGGTGCCGATCGATCCGAGCTCGAGCAGCACCTCGCCCGGCGCGAGCGGCGTCTGTGCCCGGGCCGCGACCGGAACCGCGGCCAGCGCCAGCGAAAGAGCGACGATTACCAGCCGCATCTGCGTCCCCTGTTCTGCTCACGAAGCCAGCCGAGCAGCGGCCGAAAATATTCGACCATCGGCTCGGCGCTGATCTCGCGGCTGCCGGTGAACGCCTCGAGCGCGTCGGGCCAGGGCCGCGAGGCGCCCATCGCCAGCATCGCGTTCAGCCGCCGGCCGACCTCGCGATTGCCGTAGAAGGAGCAGCGGTGCAGCGGCCCGCGCCAGCCGGCGATGTCGCAGGCCGCCTTGTAGAATTGGAACTGGAGGATGCGGGCGAGGAAGTATCGCGTATAGGGCACGCTGGCCGGCACGTGATATTTGGCGCCGGCGTCGAAATTGCGCTCGCTGCGCGGGCTCGGCGGGACGATGCCCTGATATTGCAGCCGCATCCTGTCCCACGCCGCCTGATATTCGGTCGGCGCGATCTGGCCCGAATAGATCCCCCAGCGATAGCGGTCGACGAGCAGGCCGAAGGGCAGGAAGGCGATCTTGTCGAGCGCCTGGCGAAGCAGCAGCGCCCGGTCCTGCTCCTCGTTCGGCATCTGGTTCTGCCTGAGGAGGCCGATCTGGACCAGATATTCGGGCGTGACCGAAAGCGCGATCGTGTCGCCTATCGCCTCGTGGAAGCCGTCATTGGCGCTGTCGAGATAGAGGGTCGACTGGCGGTTGTAGGCGCGCTGGTAGAAGTTGTGGCCGAGCTCGTGATGGGCGGTGACGAAATCGTCGGCATGGACCCTTGTGCACATCTTGATGCGCAGATCCTCGACATTGTCGACGTCCCAGGCCGAGGCGTGGCAGATCACCTCGCGGTCCCTTGGCTGGGTGATCATCGAGCGCTCGTAGAAGCTCGCCGGCAGCGCCGCGAAGCCCAATGAGGTGAAGAAGCCCTCGGCGGTGCGGATGATCCGCTCGGGCGTGTAATGGGCGCGCTCGAGCAATTGGGTGAGGTCGTAGGGCGGCTGGCCGCGGCTGGGCGGCGCGACCACGTCGTAGATATTGCCCCATTCCTGCGCCCAGAGATTGCCGAGCAGGTCGGCGCGGATCGGGCCGGCGGCAGGCTGGACCTGCTCGCCATAGCGGCGGTTCAATCCGGCGCGGGTGAAGCAGTGCAGCTCGTCGTAGAGCGGCTTGACCTCGTTCCAGAGGCGCTCGGTCAATTGCTCGAACTGCTCGGGCGTCATGTCGTAGCGCGAGCGCCACATCGCGCCGGTATCGGGGAAGCCGAGCTCGCGCGCGCCGGCGTTCGAGATTTCCGCCATGCGCGCATATTGCGGGCGCATCGGCGAGCCGACATTGTCGTTCCAGCTCGTCCACATCTCGCGCAGCTGCGCCGGGTCGCGGACCGTGCCCATCCGCGCCTCGATCTCGTTGCCGGTGAGCTGCTGCCCGCCCATCGTGCCGCGGCCGCGGCCATATTGCGAGGAGAGGTCGGTCGAGATGCGGTTCAATTCGGCGGCCGCGCCCGCCGTGGTCGGCGCCGGCAGGGTCAGCGCGCTGCGCAGCAGGTCGAGCTTGCGGCGCGTGTCGAAGCTGAGATTGGGGACGTTGGCGAAGCGCGCCGCCTCGTTGGCGAAGCGGACGCCCATCTCGGTGCCGATCGTCCCGAAATGGGCGGCGAGCGCGTCGGTGTCCGGCGTGATGTAGGTGGCGTTGACCCATTGGGCGCGGGCGGAGATGACGTTGAACTCGCCCAATTCGCGCTCGGCCCGGGCGACGAAGGCGTCGGCCTCGGCGGCGGTCGGCGCCGCCGCTTCGGGCGCGGCGGCGAGCGCGGCGTTCGTCACGGCGCCGTCGGCGTCGGCGGTGCCGGGCTCCGAGGACGTGGTGGCGCAGCTCGTAACGAGGCAGGCGGCGACGGTGATGGCAAGCAAGGAAACGGTCGACTTCATGGCGGACATCCCTCGTATTTTCTGTTCTCGCGTGGCGCTCAATGGACCCGCCGTAACCGCCGGTCAACGGGCGAGAAAATCGGCGATGGCGATGCCAAGATCGGGCCTGGTGACGGCGCTCATATGATTGCCGGGAACGGCCACATATTCGCCGTTCGGCAGCAGCTCCGCGAGCGCCTCGGGGGAGCCATTATCGTCGTCCTCCGCGCCGCTCAGCACCAGGGTCGGCATGGAAATGCTGCGCAGCATTTCCTCGCTCGTATCGACGAACGAATCGAGCAAGGGAAGCAGCGCCTGGGGGTCGCCGCGGGTGGTCTTCAGGAAGGCCTCGGCCATCCATTCGGGCGAGCCGCGCGCGTGCGTTCCGAGCCCGGTCAGGATGGTCTTGAAATGCTCGGCGCGATGGCCGGTGGAATGGAGCCCCGCCAGCCCCATGCCGCCGACGATCAGCCGCTTCGGCCGCGCCCCTTTCGCCACCATCCGCACCGCTGTCCGGGCACCCAGCGAATAGCCGCCGAGATCGTAATCCCGAAGGCCGAGATGGGCGACCAGAGCGAGGCCGTCATCGGCCAATATATCGGGCGGATAGAAAGCCGGATCGTGCGGCTTGCCGCTTTCGCCATGCGCGCGCAGATCGGGCATGATCAGGCGGAAGCCCCGGCCTGAAATCTCGGCGGCGTGGCCGAAGCGGATCCAGTTGGTGCGCGCGTCCGAGAACAGGCCGTGCAGCAGCAGCACCGCCGGCCCCTCGCCCGTTTCGTGCCAGGCGAGCTTCGTCCCGTCCGCCGCCGCGAAATGATGGATCTCGATCGTCACCCGCCCTCCCCTGCGGGCTTGAGCCGCCGCACCACGCCGAACAGGACGATGACCAATGCGCCCCCGGCAAGCAAGGCCGCGAGCAGGAACGCCCCGCCGGGCTCGCCGCGCTCGGCGCCGAAGGCCAGCGCCTGGCTCGTCGCCAGCGGCCCGATGATCGCGGCGAGGCTGGCGATGCTCGCCATGCCGCCCATCAGCGCGCCCTGGTGCGAGGCGTCGGTCATCCGCGACAGCAAGGCGTTCATCGACGGATAGACCAGCCCCTGCAGCGCGCCGACCGCGATGATGACGTAGACCATCCAGCTTTGCGTCACGAAGACATAAGCGAGGAAGCTCAGGCCCCCGACGACCATGCCGATCACCACCGTGCGCGCCTCGCCGAAGCGGGCGATCATCCGCCCGGTGACGAAGACCTGCGCGAGCCCCATCGAGACGCCCGTGGCGGCGAGCGACCAGCCGATCGCCCGCGCGTCCCAGCCCAAAGCCAGCTCGGCCCAGAAGGCCCAGGTCGCCGGATAGACGATGTGGCCGACCTGCCAGAGGAAGGCCGCGATCAGCAAGGGCGCGGCGCCGCCGGCGTGGAAGAGCGGCTTGAACGCGCCCCAGATATGCGAATCGCGCCAGCGGAACGGCCGGCGCTTCTCCTCGGACAGCGTCTCGCGCAGGCGGAAGAAGATCCAGAGCGCGTTCAGCCCCGCCAGCACCGCCGCCGCGATGAAGGGCGCGCGCGTGCCCATCCCCGCCATCAGCCCGCCGATCGCCGGCCCGAGGATGAAGCCGAGGCCGAAGGCGGCGCCCATCAGCCCGAAGGTCGCGCCGCGCTTCTCGGGCGGGGTGACGTCGGCGAGCACCGCATTGATCGGCCCGTAGGTCGCGCCGGCAATGCCAGCGACCAGCCGCCCGGCGAACAGCCAGCCGAGCGTCGGCGCCGCCGCCATCAGCAGATAATCGAGCGCGAAGGCGATGGCCGACAAGAGCAAGACCGGCCGCCGCCCGAACCGGTCGCCGAGATTGCCGAGCACCGGCCCGGCGAAGAATTGCGCGCCGGCATAGACGACCAGCATATAGCCCGCGATCCGCGTCGCCTCGGCGAGGCTCACCCGGCCGAGCTCGACGATCAGGCCGGGCAGGACCGGCAGGACGATGCCGAAGCCGATCGAATCGATCAGCAACGCCGTCAGCACGATCGGGATTGCGGGATGATGGAAGCGCATCCTCAATCCGGCACCGCGCCGGTCGCCTCCATCCAGCGATCGACCAGAGGCCGATATTCGTCGGCGCGCATCTCGGGCAGGCCTTCGGTGTCGAGCCACGCACGGTGCATGCTCTCCACGCCGAAATGGCTGGTCGGCCGGAAGCGCGACGGATCGTCGAACGAGGCCACGGTCAGGTCGATCTTCGGGCTTTCGGGATGGGAGAAGCCGAGCGAGGTGCCGCAGGCCGCGCAATAAGGCCGCTCGGCGATCGGCGAGCTTCGATACCAATCGGGCCCGCTCTCCCAGCGCATGTCGGCCTTCTGCACATTCTTGAACGCGATCGAGACGCTGCCGGTCGCCCGCTGGCACATACGGCAATGGCACAGATAGGCCTCGTCGCTGTCGATCCGCGCCGCGTAGCGCACCTTCCCGCAGGCGCAGCCGCCCTTCATCTCATCGCTCATCGCCTCGCCTCCGCATTCTCGATATCGCCGCCGCGACCAGGGCGCCGGTCAAGGCGAGCGCCATGTCCTTCTGCGCGTCCCACGGGTCGCCCTGCTGGCCGTTATAGAGCTCGGCCGCCGGCCCCGCCATGGTCAGCGCCAGCAGCCATTCGAACAGCTCGTAGAGCAGGCTGACCGCGAGCACGCTCTCGACCGCGACGTAGAGCGCGAGCCGCGGCGACACGCCAAAGTGCCGCCGCAGCGCCTCGCTCACCGGCAGCACGGCGAGCAGGCCGTAAGCGAGGTGGACGAGCCGGTCATAATGGTTGCGGGTGAAGCCGAAGGTCTCGCTGATCGTGTGGCCGGTCAGGACCTGCGCGAGCGCGTCATAGGGAACGTTGGTATAGGTGTAGCGCCCGCCGATCGTGTGCAGCACGAAGAACAGCACCGTGCAACCGACCGCCGCATTCGAAAGCGGCCAGCGCCGCAGCGCGAAGGGCGCGATGATGAGGAGGAGCAGGGTCGGGATATGGTGGAGCGGCGCGACCTCCGGGAAAGGCTGGTCGATCTGCGCGGCCAGCAGGAGGAGCGCGAGAAGCGCAAGCATGATCGCCTGCGCACGCGGCAAGGACGCCTTCGCGTTCATTCGATCCGGATCGCTTCGAGCCTCGAGCGCCATTCCTCCGGCAGCGGCACCGGCCGGCGGCTCTCGCGGCCGACATAGACATGGGTGAAATGCCCCTCCGCCGCCGCGTCTTTCGCCCCCTTGGCGAAGACGCCGAGGCGGTAGCTGACGCTGGAGGTGCCGAGCCGCTCGACGCCGAACCCGATCTCGACCGGCTCTGGATAGCTGAGCGCGCCCGCATAAAGGCAGCCGGTCTCGACCACGAGCCCGATCGGGTCGCCGTTCGCGATGTCGAGCAACCCGGCCTCGATCAGCCAGGCGTTCACCGCCGTGTCGAACCAGGAATAATGGACGACATTGTTGACGTGGCCGTAGGCGTCGTTGTCGGCCCAGCGGGTCGCGATCTCGCGCCACACGGGATAGGCCGCCCTCCCCTTCAGCGCCCCGTCTCTCGTCTTTCCCGGGCTCAAAGTGCCGCCTCGTAGAGCCGCCGCGCGTCGGCCTGGCTGATCGGGCAGGGATTGTTGATCAAGAGCCGCTCCTGCTTCATCGCCTCGGCGGCGAGCAGATCGAGATGCTCGGGGCCGACGCCGACCTCGGACAGACGCCGCGGCACGCCGGTCGCGCGCGACAGCCGCGACAGATGCTGGACGAAGCCCTGCGCCCGGCCCTGCTGGCCGAGATCGGCAATGCCGGGATCGAGCATCGCCCCCAATTCGGCGTAGAGCGGCATCGCCGCCTGCATGTTGTGGCCGAGCACATGGGTGAGCATCAGTGCGTTGGACAAACCGTGCGGCACATGGAAATGGCCGCCGAGCGGATAAGCGAGCGCATGCACGCCCGCCACCGGCGCGTTGGCGAAGGCGATTCCGGCGAGATGCGCGGCGAGCAGCATCTTGCCGCGCGCCTCGATGTCGTCCGGGGCGTCGCAGGCCTTGAGCAGATTATCGGAGATGAGCCGCATCGCCTTGCGCGCGAACATGTCCGACATCGGATTCTTGAGGCGGGCCGAGGTGTAGGCCTCGATCGCATGGACCATCGCGTCGATGCCGGTCGCGGCGGTGACCGCGCGCGGTAGGCTCAAGGTCAGCTCGGGATCGAGCACCGCCCAGTCGGGCAGCAAAGCCGGGCTGTTGACCCCGCGCTTCTCGGTCGAGCCGACGGTGATCACGGTGACCGGCGTCGCCTCCGACCCGGTGCCGGCGGTGGTCGGGACCAGAGCCAGCGGCAGCTTGCGCCCCAGCGCCTTGCCGACGCCCCACAAAGCGTCGAGATCCTCGCCCGTCGCGATCAGGTAAGCGGCAAGCTTGGCGACGTCCATCGGGCTGCCGCCGCCGAAGCCGACCACCGAGACCGCCCCCTCGCCGGCGGCCACCGCCGCCATCAAGGTCTCGCGCGAGGGATCCTGCTCGACCGCGTCGAAGATGATCGCATCGGGCAGCGCCCCGAGCACCGCGTCTGCGAGCCCGAGCGCGCGGACGTTGGCGTCTGTGACGAACAGGCACGGCCCGGGCGGCAGCACCTCCCGCAAGCGCCGCGCCGCGCCCGGCCCCGCGATCAGCTTCGGTCCGTACTGGAATTCGTAGGACAGCATCCCGAATACCTACCCTCCCCGTCATTCCCGCGAAAGCGGGAATCAGGATGGGCTCAGAAGGAGCGTTGCAGCCGGCTGATCAGCGAGCGGGCCGGGCTGCCGCTCTGGCCCTCGGCGAAATTGCCGAGGTCGAGCCGCCCGACTCGGTCGTAAAGCTCCTCGCTCGCGCGGATCAGCTCCGCGGCCGCCTCCGGGAGGCGGGCGAGCAGCACCCGGTCGGTGTCCGCCGCCGGGCCCAGCCGCCGCTCGGCCGCGCCCGCCTGCGCGCGGCTGAGCTCGCCGGCGGCGACCGCGCGCTGGGTCAGCAGCCAGGCGATGACGTGCATCAGCCGGGTCGTCACCTTGAGCGATTCGCAGGAGAAGCCGACCCGGTCGAGCGGATCGAGCGACAGCCGGTCGTCGCGGCCGCCCGTGTCGAAATAGGAGCGCGCCTCGTCGGCGAGCACCATCGCCTCGACATAGAGGCCGTCGATCAGCTTGGGCGTCAGCCCCTCGTCCATGGCGATCTGCATGACATGAGGAATGCCACAGGGCGCGGGCTCCGCAAAATGCAAAAGAAGGTGAATCGCGTCCCGATTCGGACGGGGTCGGAAAAGCACCGCCGTCTGCATCTCCACAATCGTCACCCCGGACTTGATGCGGGACCCATGAACACAGTCGTCGCAGGTTCGCACGCGCAGTGTTCACGGATCCTGACTTTCGTCAGGATGACGCAGCGGACTTACGGGCGTTTGCGCTTAGGCGATGATGTTGGGGACGGTCTGATCCTCGAGGACCTTGATCTCGTCCTTCAGCCTCAGCTTTCGTTTCTTGAGGCGGGCAAGCTGAATATCGTCGCTTGCGGCCATGCCGCTCAGGGCTTCGATGGCGCTGTCGAGATCGCGATGCTCGGTGCGCAGAACCGCGAGTCGCGATTCCGGATCCTGAGCGGCTGAGTGGTTCCCTTCCATGGGCCTTGCTCGCTCCTTTCTTTTCGATGGGCCATCTTAAACCTTCGGTGAGGCGTCGTACATATGTGTTGGACCGCCGTCCCCGGGGGAGACAAAGCCCGCCGGCGGTGGTTAGATGGCGGCACTCAAGCGAAGGAGAGCTTTATATGCACCAGGCGCACGTTTCGGCCCTTCAGGCCAAGCATGCCGGCCTCGAAGCCCGGATCGTCGAGGAAAGCCAGCGGCCCTTGCCCGACACGGCGACCCTCGCCCGGCTCAAGAAAGAGAAGCTCAAGGTCAAAGAGGAGATGACCGGACTCAGCGAGCCGCACTGACGCAGGCGATTCGCAATGGCCCCAGAGGGCTGAACCGCCGCCCCGGCCTCACCGGGGCGGCGTTTTGATTCAGTCGTCGCGGCTGATGCGCTCGTTCTTCTCGTGGCGCTCCTGCGCCTCGACCGTCATCGTCGCGATCGGCCGCGCCTCGAGCCGGGCGAGGCTGATCGGCTCGCCGGTGACCTCGCAGAAGCCGTAATCCCCGGTCTCGATTCGGCGCAGCGCCGAATCGATCTTGGCGATCAGCTTGCGCTGGCGGTCGCGGGTGCGAAGATGGATCCCCCAATCCGTCTCGCTCGATGCCCGGTCGGTCAGATCGGCCTCCTGGATCGGCCCGTTGGCGAGCGCCGTCATCGTCTCGCGCGATTCCCTGACGATGCTGTCCTTCCAGGCGCGCAGCTTCAGGCGAAAGTAAGCAAGCTGCTCATTGTTCATGAATTCTTCGTTGGCGGTGGGACGATAACCGCCCGCCAATTGCGGATTCAAAGCGTCACTATGAAGCGTAGCCATTACCCCTCCACTCCCGTCACCCGGCAAATAGCCGAGGGTTCCGAATCTGGGGCCGAGGCGCATTATGCCCTTAATTTAAGCCTCCCACCCCAGCGCGCCTATAGCCATGGCCGGATGCCAGCACAAGTCACTCAAAGCGGGTGAAAAAAGCCATGGCGGATCGTTTCGCGCCCGGTCCATTTGTGCGGCGGCGGCGGCCAGGCTCTACGGCCGCGAATCGGGGCTCGCGTGGCGATCGGGCCGGAATGTTAACCCTGATTTCGAAAAACCGTCGGCGGCCGCGCGTTCACCCGCTCCGAGAAGCTGTTCAGTAATGGGACGGAAGCTGCCCAAAGGGCCGGAATCCGGGCCTTTTCGGGCAACAAGATGGTTAACGCGCTTGCGCTTAAAGGGATCGTTTGCATCTGCTCGCTAGGCCCAACCGGCGATGAATTAGGGCTCGGCCCATATCCATCCAACCGGACGGTCTGGAACAGGGATGCTGTTATGTCGGTAAGAATGGCTCTGGCGAAACTCTGCGCTTGCACGTGCGGCGGTGCGATCATCGGCGGCGGCGCGGTCCATGCCGTGGAAAATCCGCCCGCGCGGGTCGCGGTCAGCAATCACAGCGAGGGTGCCAGGACTCACGTCCGGCGCTCGGGCGGCTATGTCCGCCGCGCCTCCGGCTCGCACCGGCGCGTCGTCAGGCGCACCGTCCGGCGGGTGGCCTGCGCCGCCCCGACGACGACGGTGACCCGGACGATCATTCCCCCGGTCTTCGCGCCGCCTCCCCCGCCCCCGGTCGCGGTGGCGTCGAGCGGCGGCGGCGGCGGGATGGTCGTGGTCGGCGGTTCCTCGGGCGGCGGCTTCGGCTTCGGCGGCGGCTTCTTCTCCGGCGGCTTCTTCGGCGGCAGCTCGTCGAGCAGCGGCGGCACCATCGTCACCGTCACGAATACGAACAGCAACGCCCAGAACCAGAATCAAAACCAGAATCAGAACCAAAACCAGAATCAAAACCAGAATCAGAACGAAAACCAGAACCAGAACGAAAACCAGAACCAGAATGGGAGCTCCGGCTCGTCGAGCCACGGCAGCTCGAGCCACGGCTCGTCCAGCCACGGCAGCTCCAGCTACGGCTCGTCGAGCCACGGCAGCTCGAGCTACGGCTCGTCGGGATCGTCCAGCCACGGCAGCTCGACCTCCTCGGGCGCTTCGAGCTCGACCTCCTCGACCAGCTCGGGCGCGTCGACCTCGACCAGCTCGGGGGCGAGCGGCGGATCGAGCAGCTTCGGCGGCTCGGGCAGCACCAGCGGCTCAAGCAGCACCAGCGGCTCCAGCTCGTCGAGCAGCAGCTCCTCGAGCTCGACCAGCAGCTCCTCGAGCGGCGGTTCGAGCGGCTCGTCGAGCTCGTCGGGCGGCACGCCGGTGCCGGCGCCGCCGATGATCCTGCTGTTCGGCGCCGCCGCCGCGACCCTGGTCGCGCGCAAGCGCCTCGGCCGGAAGAAGGACGCCTAGGCACCAATTCGAGGGCAATGAAAAGGCCCCGCCCGGTCCGTCCGGGCGGGGCCTTTTTCTGTCCGCTTGAGGGCCGGCCGTCAGCTTTTCTGGAGGACCTTCTCGATCTCCGGCACGGTCAGGTTGACGAGATCCTTGGGCAGCTCGGCCACCAGCCTCTTCTCGACCTCCTTGTGATAATGCTTACGCAGCTCGCCCAGCGTTCGGGGCGGCGCCACCACGACCAGGGCGTCATAATCGTTGCGGAGCGCCCGCTCCTTCAGCATCGCGGCGGTATCGGCGGCGAAGCGATCCTCCTCCAATTGATGGAAATCGACCTCCTCCATCGAGCCGCCGCGGCCGTCGGCCGTCCGCGCCGACTGGCCGGCCAGGTCGCTCGCCTGCTCGTGATGGGCGGGATTGGGATGGACCTCCTTCTCCTCGACGATGAGATTGGGGAAATCGGCATCGCCCTCGTTGCGGAAGAACAGGCTCTTGCGGCCGTCGGCGACAAGGATGACGCTATCGTGGGGGACCTGCATCGCGCGCTCCATATTGTGTGGCGGGAGAAACGCCGCGGCGGCGAACTTGGTTGCCGCGCCCGGCCCGCCCCGGCATAGGCCCGGGCCATGCGCATCCTGCTCACCAATGACGACGGCGTGAACGCCACCGGGCTCAAGGTCCTGGAGAAGATCGCCCGGACCTTCTCCGACGACATCTGGATTGTCGCCCCGGCCGAGGAGCAATCGGGCGCCGGCCATTCGCTGACGCTGACCGTCCCGGTGCGCCTGCGCGAGCTCGGCGAGCGCCGCTTCTGCGTGACTGGCACGCCGACCGACGCGGTGATGATGGGCCTTGCCCATATCATGAAGGACGCGCGGCCCGACCTCATCCTTTCCGGCGTCAACCGCGGCGCCAATCTCGGCGAGGACGTCACTTATTCGGGCACGGTCTCGGCGGCGATGGAGGGCGCGCTCGCCGGCATTCCCTCGATCGCGCTCAGCCAGAGCTATGCGCGCGAGGGCATGGGCGACACCGTCCCCTTCGCCGCCGCCGAGGCCTGGGCGGAGCGCGTGCTCGCCCCGTTGATCGAGACGCCGATGGCGAGCCGTACCCTGGTCAACGTCAACTTCCCGGCGCTTGCGCCCGACGCGGTGAAGGGCGTCCGGGTCGTCCGCCAGGGCCTGCGCGATTATGGCCGGCTCAGGATCGACCGCCGCACCGACACGCGCGGCTACGATTATTACTGGTTCGGCCTCGGGCCGATGATCCACACCCCCGGCCACGCCACGGACCTCGAAGCCATAGCCGACGGTTATGTCGCGGTGACCCCGCTCCATCTCGATCTGACGCACGACGAGTCGCTCGGCCGGCTCAAGGCGCTCTACGCCTGATGCGCATACCCCCGCTCCTGCGCGCGCGTCGGCGTGGGATCGACCGGCCGACGCTTCGCCGCAAGAGCCCGCTGCCGGTCTGGGTGCAGATCGGCTGGCGCGTCGCGCTCGTCCTCGGGCTGCTTCTCTTCGCCATCGCCGTCCACTGGTTCGAGCGCGACGGCCTCAAGGACAATCTCGACGGCGAGGTCAGCTTCGTCGACGTCGTCTATTTCACCATGATCAGCATCACCACCACCGGCTATGGCGACGTCGTTCCGGTCGCCGACCATACCCGCATGTTCGATGCCTTGGTGGTGACTCCGATCCGAATCTTCTTCGTGCTGATCTTCATCGGCACCGCCTACACCTTCGTTTTCCGCCGGACATGGGACAAATGGCAAATGGCACGGCTTCAGCGCACCTTGAGCAACCATATCATCGTCGCCGGCTTCGGCACGTCGGGCTCCGAAGCGGTCGATGAATTGATCGCGCGCGGCGCCTCGGCCTCCAACATCGTCGTCATCGACTGCGAGGCCGAAGCCCTCGAGCGCGCCGAAGGGCTTGGCTGCGCGGTGCTCAGCGCCGACGCCACCCGCGACACCACGCTGAAGGCCGTCCATATCGACCGGGCCAAGGCGATGATCATCTCGGCGGGGAGCGACGACACGTCGATCCTGATCACGCTCACCGCGCGCCACCTCGCCCCCGATCTCACGATCAGCATCGCGGTCCGCAACGAGGATAACGAGCTGCCCGCCCGCCAGGCCGGCGCGACCACGGTGATCAATCCGGTCAGCTTCGCCGGCCTGCTGCTCGCCGGCTCGACCCAGGGCGCGCATATCGCCGATTATATCGCCGATCTCGCCTCCTCGAGCGGCCGGGTCCAGCTCCATGAGCGCGAGGTGACGCCCGAGGAATGCGGCAAGCCGCTGTCGGCGATCGCAAAGGGGCTTGGGGTGCGGGTCTACCGCGGCGGCCGGCCCTACGGCTTTTGGGAGCCGGAGGCGGGATCGCTCATCCCGGGCGACTGCATCGTCGAGATATTGCCGACCTCGAAGACCGAGGCGGAGCTCGGCCCGACCTAGAGGCAGCCGCCCGGTCTAAGCTCAGCTGCGATCGCTCAGCCGCCCTCAATCGGCATGTCGACGCAGATCAGGACGCCCATCACATAAGTGCAGCCGGGCGGCAGGCCGGTCTGGGACTTCGGCGCCGCACTGGCCGGTATTGCCACCGCCGAGAGCGCAAGAACTGCGGAGCACAAGAGTGCCTTCATAAATCCTCCTACCAGATCATTATTGTGTCGGTTCTTAGCCAAGCCCAGGACGGACTTGTCCCGACTGGCTAACCGGCAATATTAAACGAGTCAAACGCGATATGAAGGCAGCGCCGCGTTGCGCGTCCTCCGCGCTGTCAGCTATTGTCAACCGCATAAGTAGAGTTTAATATCGCGTCGGTCGGACTCTCGAGGAGACGTGCGATGATGAAAAGCAAACGAACGCGAGTCGGGCCAGGTTCGGCCGACCGGGAGGGCTGGCGCTCCAGCCTTTTATGGCGGCGCCTCGCGACGATGCGGATCGAGGCCGAGGGGGCGGCACTGACCTTCGCCGCCCGGCTGGCGCGGGAGAATGGCTGGAGCGCGCCGCACGCGGCGGCGGTGGTCGAGGAATATCGGCGCTTCCTCTATCTCGCCGCCATCGCCGGGCCGGTGACTCCGTCCGAGGATGTCGACCAGGCCTGGCACCTCCATCTATCCTTCACGCGCCATTATTGGGACGTGCTGTGCGGCGAGATGCTCGGGACGCCGCTGCACCACGACCCCACCGAGGGCGGACCCGCGGAGCGGGCGCATTATCGTCGCCAATATGAGGAAACGCTGGCGCGCTACCGGACGATTTTCGGGGCCGCGCCGCCTTGCGAAATCTGGCCGGACGCCGCGACTCGTTTCGCCGCCCGCCCGCTCAGGATCGATACCGGGCGATATTGGCTCCTCCCCAAGGCGCCGGTGAAGCATCTGCCCCTGTTCGCGGGAGCGGCGATGCTGGTCGCGGCCTGCACGACGCTGGCGGCGAACAGCGCCGGGAATTCCGGCTCGATGGTGGTGCTCTGGATCCTGCTCATGGCCGCCGTCGTCGCGGTGGGGGTGGCCGTGGCCGCGAGCGTTGCCGGCCGGAAGAAGGATGACGGCGGCTGCTCGGGCGGCGGCGGTGGCGGCGGATGCTCGGGCGGCGGCCACCACGGAGATAGCGGCAGCGGTTGCGGAGGCAGCGGTTGTGGCGGCGGCGGTTGCGGGGGCGGTTGCGGCGGCTGATCCGCCGCCTCAGGCCGGCGCCGCGGTCCCGCGTCGGACGAAGAACAATACGATCAGCCCAAGGCCGCAGAGCACGATCACCCAGCCGCCGGCGCCGAGGTCGAAAGCGCGGGAGAAAGCGAGCCGGATCTCGCCCCGCGCCTCCCTTGGAAAGACCTCCATGCCAGCGCTTTCCAGCATGTTCAGGTAGAAGCCGGACAGGACGCAGATGACGCCCAGGCCCAATGAAGTGGCGCGGGCGAGCCGGTACCGGCCGGTCCAATGCAGCGCGATCAGGCCAAGGGCGCCGAGCGGAATCAGCCAGACCAGATAGGCCAGGGTGAGGATGAAGCCGAGCCGCCCCAATGCGGAGGCCTGGCGGCGCAGCTCTGAGCGCCCCTCGCTTTCGGCGGTGGCGTCGATCCGCCCAAGCCGCTGCTCATTTTCATCGGACGCCACCGTCACCAGGTCGCGCAGCGGCGAAAGGGCGCCGTTGAGGCCGGCCATGCTGGCATCGTCGCGGTCGGCCAGCCCGAAGCGGCCGATCTCGCGATCTTCCCTCAGCACCCGGCGCCCGTCCCGCTCCTCGAAGCGGATATCGTTCCTCCCGCCCATGCCGGAGCCGAACGAGGCGTAGGTCATGAGCAGGAACGCCAGGAGGATCGCCACCGCCAGCGCGAGCTGCGGGAAGACCTTCACCTGCTCGACGACGGCGCGCAAGGTATCGCCCGCAACCGCGCTTCCCGGCGCGCTCGCGCCCGGCCCGGCGGAACCGGCAGTGGCCGGCCGCCTGCCCGTCAACGCCAGATAGATGTCGTCGGCAACGCCGCCCTGCGCGACGAAATTCACCGCCGCCCCGCGAACGGGAGGCTGCGGCTCGCGCCAGTTTTCGAGAGTGAAGGCGAAGCGGCTTTCATCCTGGGCGACGATGACGCCCCTGCCCTCGCCGAAGCCCAATATCGTGCCGTACATCGCGCTCCTTCCCGGGTCCGCGGGGCGGGCCGGGCCCGCCCCCCAAACCGCCGCTATACGGCCGCCGGCGGGGGCGCACCCTTTCTGAGCCCGAGGACCAGCAGGACGATGAGCCCGATGCCGCATAGCAGCAGCAGCCAGCCGCCGATGCCGAGCTCGAACGCTCGATCGACCCCCCGGCGCATGTCTCTGAGCCTGTCGTCTCCGGAGCCGGTCAGGGCGGCCGAGGCGACATTCCCAACCGCGCTCTCGAGCACCCATATATAGACGCCCGACAGGACGCAGAGCACGGCGAGCACGATCGAGGAGATCAATGCGAACGTCCGCTTGCCGAGCAGATAGAGCGCGATCACCCCGATCGCGGCGAGCGGCACCAGCCAGAAGATCATGGCGAAGGTGACGACCCAGCTCAGCCAGTTCACCGCGCCGCCGACCCGCTCCGCGGTGCGCAGCGCCTTCGTCCGGAACTCGTCCGCGGGGCCGGCCGGCACCGACCGCAATTGCTCGAGACCGCGTTCCATCTCGTCCTGCCGGTCCCGGATTTCTTCCCGGTATGTCGAGAGCGTGCCGTTGAGGCCAAGCAGCGTCGGATATTCGCGCAGCTCGCGATTCTCGCGGTCTATGCTCCGCAGGTCCGTCGGCACGGTGGCGTAAGTGATGAAGATGAAGACGAGCAGCACGAACGCCGCCACCGCAAGCTGCGGAAAAGCCTTCAGCTTGTCCATGAACACGCGCATGCCGTCACCCTGGCCGAAGCCCGCGCCCGGCGCGCCGGCCGGGACCGGGCTCGGCCGCGGCGGCTTCGCGCCCAAGGCGAGATAGATTTCGTCGGCGCCCCCGTCCCGTTCGACGAAGTCGACGACGGCGCCGCGCAACGGCTGCTGCTCGTCGCGCCAATTCGCCCTGGTGAAGCCGAAGCGGCGGTCGTCCTCGGTGACGATCACCCCCTTCTCGTCCGCAAATCCCAACACGGTACCGCGCATATTTCTTGCTCCCCCTCAAAGCCGACGGCCGCACGGCGCTGTCCCCTTCGAGTCCGTCGGGAAAGGCTGCGCGGCCCGGAAACCTCAGTGCCGCGAGTATGAAACCAGTTTCATGCCTCTGGCAACGGCCAATATTCGTGGGCGCGGGACGCGGCCGGGCGCCGCCGGCCGCGCCGGGATCAATCCATTTTCCTACAGGCGCCCGAATCGCGCATAGGCTGGGGATGGACGATTCCGATCTCTTGGCCTTCACCCCGGTCCCCGTTCGCGCCCGCGCCGACGGCTGGACGCCGAAGAACCAATATTTCTTCATTCCTGGGCCTCGCCCGCAGCTTCACCCCGGCGCGCGCGGCTGAGATTCTGGGGATGACCCGCAAGACCGCCTACGAGCTGCGCAAGAAGCCCGGCGCCGTGGGCTTCGCGCGCGGCTGCGCTTCGGCGGTCGCCCGGGCGAAGGGGCGGCGCATGGCGGCGCGCGGGCCGAGCCTCGCCGAGCGCGCCCTCCATGGCGAGTGGCACCCGCGCCTCTATCGCGGGCGCCTGGTCGGCTGGACGCACCGGCCTGCCAATGCGCGGACGATGGGCCTGCTCAAGCGCCTCGACGGGCAGGTGGACGTCTTCCGCCGGGCACGGTCGCGGCGAAACTCGACGCCTGTCTCGACACGCTCCGCCCGGAACGTGACAGTTCGTCCGAGGATTCGCGCATCCGGCGTCATTCTTGTCACGTTCCGCCTGACCGCCAGCCCTAGGAAAATCGGTCGATTGCCCCTATGTGACGCGCTCCCATGGAACTCGAACTCCCCTCCCCGCCCAAGGTCGGCATGGTCTCGCTCGGCTGCCCCAAGGCTTTGGTCGATTCCGAGCGCATCCTGACCAAGCTCCGGTCCGACGGCTATCGGATGTCGCCCGATTATGCCGGCGCCGACGTCGTCCTGGTCAACACTTGCGGCTTCCTCGATTCGGCCAAGGAGGAGAGCCTGACCGCGATCGGCGAGGCGATCGCCGAAAATGGCCGGGTGATCGTCACCGGCTGCCTCGGCAAGGAAGCCGAGATGATCCGCGCCCGCTTCCCGCAAGTGCTCGCGATCACCGGCGCGGCGCAATATGAGGACGTGGTCGGCGCCGTCCATGTCGCCGCCCCGATCCCGCCCAACGCCTATCTCAACCTGGTCCCGGACGCGGGCCTGAAGCTCACGCCTCGCCATTACAGCTATTTGAAGATCTCCGAGGGCTGCAACCATCGCTGCGCCTTCTGCATCATCCCCTCGCTGCGCGGCGACCTGGTCAGCCGCCGCCCCGACGCGATCCTGCGCGAGGCCGAGAAGCTGGTCGCCGCGGGGACGAAGGAGTTGCTGGTGATCAGCCAGGACACGTCGGCCTACGGAGTCGACCTCCGGCACGCCACTTACCCGCTGAAGGGCGGCGGCGAGGTCCGCGCCCACATGACCGATCTCGCCCGCGAGCTCGGCAAATTGGGCGCCTGGGTGCGGCTCCATTACGTCTATCCCTATCCGCACGTGGACCGGGTGATCCCGCTCATGGCCGAAGGGCTGGTCCTCCCCTATCTCGACATCCCCTTCCAGCATGCCAGCCCGAAGGTGCTCAAGGCGATGAAGCGCCCGGCCAACGAGGCCAAGGTGCTCGAGCGGATCCGGGGCTGGCGGGAGATCTGCCCCGACATCGCCATCCGCTCGACCTTCATCGTCGGCTTCCCCGGCGAGACCGAGGAGGATTTCGACTATCTCCTGCAATGGCTCGACGAGGCCCAATTGGACCGGGTGGGCGCGTTCAAGTTCGAGCCGGTCAGCGGCGCCGCCGCCAATGCCCTGCCCGGCATCGTCCCGGAGGCGGTCAAGGAGGAGCGCTACGCCCGCTTCATGGAAAAGACTGCCGCAATTTCCGCCGCGAAACTGGCGGCGAAGGTCGGCCGGACGATCGACGTCATCGTCGACGCGGTCGACCCCGAAGGCGGCGCCACCGGCCGGAGCAAGGCCGACGCGCCCGAGATCGACGGCGAGGTCCATCTGCGCGACGCGGGGCACCTGGCGCAGGGCGACATCGTGCCGGTGATCGTCGAGGATGCCGACGAGCACGATCTCTACGGCGTGCCCGTCGCCGCGTCCTAAGCGACCAACCTGGATTAGCGACCGCAATAGCCCCTCTCCCCTTGCGGAGCAGGGCTTCGACGCCTGCCTCAGGCAGGGATGACGAACAGCCGCAAACATGCCTAGATAAGCGCGATGCAGGTCCCACTCCGCCCCCGCCTCGCCGCACTCGACAGCTTTCGCGGGCTCACCGTCGTGGCGATGATCATCGTCAACACGCCGGGATCGGGCGATTTCGTCTGGTGGCCGCTCGACCATGCCGAATGGCATGGCTTCACGCCGACCGACCTCGTCTTCCCGGCCTTCCTCTGCGCGATGGGCATGGCGCTCGGCCTTTCCTTCCCGCGTGCCGTGGATGCACAGCTCTGGCGCCGAGTCGCATGGCGAGTGTTCGCGCTGATCGCGATCGGCTGGGCGTGGCAGATGCTCGCGCGGCCGAGCATCGAGATGTTCCGCGTGTTCGGCGTGCTGCCGCGCCTGGGCCTCTGCTTCGGCCTTGCCGCGACCATCGCGATCCTCACCGCGCGCCGCGCGCCCGACGGCAAAGCGAGCCTCAACCCGCTCGCGATCCTCATCGCCCTCGCCGTCCTGCTACTGGGCTATTGGGCAGCGATGGCGCTCGGCGGCGACTTCACGCCCGAAGGCAATCTCGCCGGCTGGATCGACCGCACGATCGTCGGCGCAAACCATATGTGGCGGGCGGGCCGTGATGCCGCCGGAAATGTCGTCTACGATCCCGAGGGGCTGTTCTCGACCTTGTCAGCCACCGCCAACGTTCTGTTGGGCCTGCTCGCCGCGATCGCCTGGCAGCGCGTGCAGGGTCGCGCGACCTTGTGGATCGCGCTGGCCGGAGTCGCGCTCACCCTGCTCGGCCTCGCGCTCGCGCCCGCCTTTCCGATCAACAAGAAGCTCTGGACGAGCAGCTACGTGCTGTTCTCGACCGGCATGTCCGCCGTGCTCTTCGCCGGCTGCGTCGTCGCGACGGGTAGCGAAGCGGTCCGCCGCGCGCTCCGGCCGTTCGACATCTTCGGGAGGAACGCGATCCTCGCTTATGTCGTCTCGCTGCTGATCGGCCTGGCGGGAATGCGGCTGGGCTTCCAGGCGACCGGCTTCGCGGCGATCGACGGCGTCATCCACGCCCCCTATCTCGCCTCGTTCCTTTATGCGTTCACGGTGCTGCTCATCGTGCTGGCCCTGCTGATCCCGCTGCATCGGCGCGGCATCCATCTCCGCCTGTAACCGGCGCCGCCGCCAACGCTTTGCCCGGGATCGTCCCGGAGGCGGTCAAGGAAGAGCGCTACGCCCGCTTCATGGAAAGACTGCCGCAATTTCCGCCGCGAAACTGGCGGCGAAGGTCGGCCGGACGATCGACGTCATCGTCGACGCGGCCGACCCCGAAGGCGGCGCCACCGGCCGGAGCAAGACCGACGCGCCCGAGATCGACGGCGAGGTCCATCTGCGCGACGCCGGGCATCTGGCGCAGGGCGATATCGTGCCGGTGATCGTGGAGGATGCCGACGAGCACGATCTCTACGGCGTGCCCGTTCAGGCGGCGCACGCGTAGGTCCAATGCCCTCGGTCCTCGCCGGCATCGTTCGCCGCCGTCTTGCTCCCCGCGCGGCGGCGGCGCGGCGCGCGCGGCCGCGGCGTTCCCCGGCGGCCCGCGAGGCAGGCGGCAAGCATCTGCCAGGCCGTCCTGCCGCGCGCGACTGTGGCGATCGTCCAGGTCGCGATCACCGCGTCCACATAGAGCGAGACGTCCCAGGCCATCAGCATGACGAGATCGGTCGAGCCGAGCATCATGATCAGCTCGGTGCCGGCGAACAGCATCGCGACCACGACCGCGCCGTAGATCAGGTGCCGCCGGCTCATCACCGCGAGCCCGCGCAGCGGCGCTTCGACCAGCGTCCGATGCAGCAGGCGCGAGGCCGGCACCTCGGAAAACAGCTTCACCGTCAGGATCATCAGCAGCATCAAACCGGCGAACATGGCGCACCCCCCGCTTTTCCCGCAACCGAGATAGGATGCAGCGGCCGGCGCGCAACTGATCCGGCTTGCGATATGCTGGCCCCGGCGCCGCGCTTGGTTTACGGGCGCGCAGATGACCTCTGATCTCAAAGCCCTCCTCAAGCCCGATCAGGGCCAGCCGGCCGTGTCGCTCCAGCTCGTCGACAAGAAGGGCTTCGAGGCCTGGCTGAAGGCGCAGCCGGCCCGTACCCGCAAGGCGCTCGAGGCCCAGGGGTTCAGGGGCGAGGGTTATCAGCTCGCCATATTGCCCGGCGAGCGCGACCAGTGGGCCGCCGTGCTCGGCGTCGCCAGTGTCGAGGCGCTGAGCCCCTGGTGCCTCGCCAAGGCGGCGGAGAGCCTGCCCGAGGGGATTTATCGCGTCGCGACACGCGGCCCGGGGCCGGCGACGCTGGGCTGGCTGCTCGGCCAGTACCGGTTCGACCGCTACAAGAAGGATGCGGCGGCCAAGGGCCCGCGGGTCCTGCTCACCGACGAGCCGGCGCGGATCGACGAGACATTGCTGATCGCCGAATCGACCTGCCTGGTCCGCGATCTCGTCAACACGCCCGCCGGCGATCTCGGCCCGGCCGAACTCGAGGCGGAGGCGCGCAAGCTCGCCGAAGCGGCCGGCGCCAAGCTCAGGGTCACCGCCGGCAAGGCACTCGACGAAGGCTATCCGATGATCGCCGCGGTCGGCCGCGCCGCCGCCAAAGGCCGCGAACCGAGACTGATCGAGGTGGAATATGGCGACCAGCGCCATCCCCGGATCGCGATCGTCGGCAAGGGCGTCTGCTTCGATTCGGGCGGGCTCGACATCAAGCCCTCGTCGGGCATGCGGCTGATGAAGAAGGACATGGGCGGCGCCGCCCACGCGCTCGGCCTCGCCCGTCTGATCATGAAGAGCCGGCTCAAGGTCCGGCTCCATCTGCTGATTCCGGCGGTCGAGAATGCGATATCGGGCGACGCCTTCCGCCCCGGCGACATCTTGCGCAGCCGCCAGGGGCTCAGCGTCGAGATCGGCAATACCGACGCCGAAGGGCGGCTCATCCTCGGCGACGCGCTGACCCGGGCCGGCGAGGAGAAGCCCGAGCTGATCGTCGATTTCGCAACCCTGACCGGCGCCGCCCGAGTCGCGCTCGGCCCGGACCTGCCGGCCCTCTTCGTCAACGACGACGATCTGGCCGACCGCCTGCTCGCCGGCGGCATTTCGGTGTCGGACCCCTTGTGGCGGATGCCGTTGTGGCAGCCTTATGAGGAGATGCTCTCCTCCGACGTCGCCGATCTCGGCAACATGGCCGACGCCCCGCTCGCCGGCGCGGTGACGGCCGCCTTGTTCCTCCAGAAATTCGTGCCCGAAGGCGTGCCCTGGGCCCATCTCGACACCTTCGCCTGGCGCGCTTCGGGCAAGCCGGGGCGGCCCAAAGGCGGCGACGCGGTCGGGCTCCGGGCGGTCTGGGACGTGCTGAAAGCCCGTTATGGCGAATGACCCACCGGTCCCTTTTTGCGACAAAAGGGAAACGAAACGGCGCCTGACTGGTTGTAGCTCCGAAACATCGATCTTCGTATATTGGAGCAGAACCCGTGGCGGACCAAGCCCTCGGCAGCTGGATGCGCACCCTGATAAGCTATGTGCGCTCGGGCGAGCCCGATCTCACCAACCGGCAGATGGCCTTGATGCTGCTGGTTTATCTCACTCCAGGCCCGCATACGGTGCGCGGCCTCGCCGAACGGCTCGGCGTGTCGAAGCCGGTGATAACGCGCGCCTTGAACACGCTCGGTGCGCTCGGCTATCTGCGGCGCGTTCGCGATGAGAGCGATCGACGCAACGTCTTCGTCGCAAAAACCGGCACTGGACAGGACTTCCTTGAAGGCTTCGAACGGAATCTCGAACAAAATGGCGGGCGCCAAAGCGCCGGCGGATCGCGAAGCTCGGCCGGCGAACGGGGATTCATCCTTCAGAACGGATGAATGGTTTCACCTGACCGGGCCGTCGCTGACGCTCGATCCCCGAATCCACGCCTTTCGCGACGACATCGCGGATATCGGCCTGGCCGGCCAGATTTTCGCGCCTCATTATGCGCGGCCGCTGGTGCGCGGCTGCGGCTCGCGTCAGGCCTTCGTCCGGCCAAGGCCCGACGCCGACAGCGAGCCCGTTACCGAATTGCTGCCCGGCGAGGATTTCGCGGTGCTCGAATATGCGGGCGGCTGGGCCTGGGGCTATTGCCTGGCCGATCATATCACCGGCTATGTCGAGGCGATCGCGCTGGCCGAGCGAATCGAGCCGACCCATATCGTCTGCGAGAAATGCGCGCCGGTGACTCCGGACGGGCGAATCACCTCGACGGTCATCGCCTACCTGCCGATGGGCGCGCGCCTGCACGGGACGGAGCAGGGCGCCTGCCTCACCACCGAATATGGCTGCGTGTCGATGAGCCATTTGCGCGCGATCGGCGATCATGAGCCCGATCTCGTGCTCGTCGCCGAGCGGCTGCTTGGCGCGCCCTGGCGGGCGGGCGGGCGCACCGTGGAAGGCATCGACGCTCCGGGCCTGATCCAGCTTGCTCTGACTCTCGCCGGCCTGCCAGCGCCCCATCTGATCGACCAGCAGCGCGGGCTCGGCGCCGCCGTTCGCGACGGCGCGCCGTCGCGCCGCGGCGATCTCGTGCTCACCGAGACCGGCGGCGGCCTGATGCTCGACGACCTGCTGCTGATCCACGCCAGCCGCGAGGCCGGCAAGGTCTGCGTCGAGCCGGCCGCCGCGCTCGCCGGCGCGATCCGCCGCCGCCTCTGACCCGGTTGCATTCCGGCCCCGGAACGAGCAGTCTCGGGCCAAGCAAGGGGGAGATTGAAATGAGCGATGTGATCGGCGCGCGCGCGCCCGGCTGGTTCCGCCTGCTGGCGGTCCTCGGCCTCGCCTGGAACGCCTTTGGCGTGTACATGTACCTCAAGAGCGTCAACATGTTCGGCGATGCGCTCGCCGGTCTCGACGAGCCCCATCGCGCGCTCGCCCAGAGCGTTCCCAGCTGGGTGACCGGCGCCTTCGCCGTGGCAGTCTTCGCCGGCCTCGTCGGCGCGCTGCTGCTGGTCATGCTGAAGCGCCTCGCCAAGCCGATGCTCGTCCTGTCTCTGCTCGCCGTCCTGATCCAGTGCGGCTGGATCGTCGGAATGAGCAACGCCCGCGCGGTCGAAGGCAATATGGCGGTGATGATGCCGGGCGTCATCATGCTCGTCGCTCTGCTGCTGGTTTGGCTGGCCATGGTCGGCGACCGCAAGGGCTGGCTGAGCTAACCCCCTTCCGGGAGCCCGATGGCGCAGGTCTTCATCAGCTACCAGAAGCGGGACCGCGCGCTGGTCGAGCGCGTTCGCGACGGACTGGCCGCCGTCGGGCTCACAATCTGGTGGGACGACGACGTCACCCCCCGGGATCAATGGGATCGCATATTGGAGCGCGAGATCGAAGCGGCCGACCACGTGCTCGTGCTGTGGACGGAGAATTCGATCGACAGCAAATGGGTGCGGACCGAGGTCGCCTGGACGAGCGAGCATAAGCCCGGGACGCTGGTCCAGGCGCGCTTCGACGACGCGCGAATCCCGATGGTCGCCTACCTTACCCAATATATCGACCTCGACAGGGACGAGCCCGCGGCCAGCCCCGGCTGGCCCAAGCTGCTCGAATGGCTGGGCAGGCCCCAGCCGAAGCCGGAACGGATCGTTCCAGCCCCACCACCACCCGCGCCGCCGAGGGAACCTGTAAGTGAACCCACTTTCGCCCAAGAGCGAAAGCCCGCCTTTGGGCTGAGCCTCATCTTCTATCTCGGTGGCGCGATCATTACCGCTTGGGGCCTGCTGTTCCTCACCATTATGCTGAGCACGTCGTTCACCCCGCCATCGGCAATGCCGGGACTGGTCATTACAACATTGCTCAGCCTGGGAGCCGGGGCCTCGTTTCTCGCCCGGGCGTCCTTTTCGGATAAATTGGTCTATATATGGGCGGCGGCCCACCCCCTTTTTCTGGCCGGAAATGGGGGGCCGTCCGAAACGGGTAGCCGCGCGCTTATTTTTTCCGCAGCCGTCGTGCCTTTTGCGATCATGGCATATGCGGCAAAACACGCTGCTTGGCTAAAATCCTAGCTCACTTCTCGCCCCGCGCCCTGCGCAAAGCCCGCCAGCGTTCGACATTGGCTTCGTGCTGGGCGAGCGTGTCGGCGAAGACGTGGCCGCCCGTGCCGTCGGCGACGAAATAGAGCGCTTCGGTCGGCGCCGGATCGAGCACCGCGGCAATCGCGGCGCGCCCGGGATTGGCGATCGGGCCCTGCGGCAGGCCCGGTATCCGGTAGGTGTTGTAGCCGTTCACGGCGTTCAATTCGGAGCGCAGGATGGGCCGCCCGAGCGGCCGCCCGCGAGTCACCGGATAGATGACGGTGGGATCGGCCTGGAGCGGCATGCCGCGCCTGAGGCGGTTCGAATAGACGCCGGCGACCAGCCGCCGCTCCGACGCCTTGCCCGTCTCCTTCTCGACGATCGAGGCGAGGATCAGAGCCTCGCGCGGGCTGGAAACGGCGCTCCCCGACCGCCGCCCCGCCCAGAGCCGGGCGAGCTCGGTCCGCATCGCCGCCTGCATCCGCGCCAGCAAAGCCGCCCGGCTCTCGCCGCGCCGGAAGCTGTAGCTGTTGGGCAGCACGCTCCCCTCCTCCGGCACCGGGATCGCGCCGGTGAGGTAGGGATTGCCCATCAGCCGCTCCTGGACGAGCAAAGAGGGCATGCCTTCGGGGATCGTCACCAGCCGCCGGACCGGCCGCGCGTGCTGGAGCATGTCGAGCAAAGCGGCGGCGCTGGTGCCCGGCGGCACGACGAACTCGCCGGTCTGGATCGGATCGCCCGAGCCCAGCACGCGCGCGAACAGGCGGAACGAGCCGGCGCCCCGAATGAGGCCGGCCCGCTCGAGCTGGTCCGCGACCCGGCTCACGCTCGATCCCTCGGCGACGATCAGCGTCTTCGGCTCGGAGGCCGGCCCAGGCCCCGCCCAGAACAGCCAGATGGCGAGGAACGCCGCGAGAATCGCGACGCCCGGAACGAGGATCAAAAGCAGCCGCCTGGAGGGCCGGGCGCGACGCCGGCCTGACTCCCTCTCCCCGGCGGGGAGAGGATTGGGGAGGGGGGGGGCGGCGTCGGAGGGTTCCGTCATAGGCCGACACCCCTTCCCTAACCCTCCCCCTCCAGGGGGAGGGAATGATGCACGCTCCGGTCGGCCACGATCATGTCAAACCGCTTTCATCACCAGGCTGGCATTGGTGCCGCCGAAGCCGAAGCTGTTGTTCAGCACCGCCTTGACCGGCCGCTCCTTGGCGACGTGCGGGACGAGATCCACGCCGGCCGTGCCCTCGCTCGGATTGTCGAGGTTGAGCGTCGGCGGCACGATCTGGTCGCGAAGCGCGAGGATGCAGAAGATCGATTCGACCGCGCCGGCGCCGCCGAGCAGATGGCCGATCGCCGATTTGGTCGACGACATGGAAAGATCGCCGATCGCATTGCCGAACAGCCGGCGCACGGCGCCCAGCTCGAGCTCGTCGCCGAGCGGCGTCGAAGTGCCGTGAGCGTTGATATAGTCGATGTCGGAGAGATTGAGGCCCGACTTCTTCATCGCCATCTGCATCGAGCGGAAGGCGCCCGAGCCTTCGGGATGCGGCGCGGTGACGTGATAGGCGTCGCCCGACAGGCCGTAGCCGACCACCTCGGCATAGATCTTGGCGCCGCGCTTCTTGGCATGCTCATATTCCTCGAGCACCACGACGCCGGCGCCTTCGCCCATGACGAAGCCGTCGCGGCCCTCGTCCCACGGGCGGCTGGCGCGCCACGGCTCGTCGCGGAAACCGGTCGAAAGCGCGCGGGCCTGGCCGAAGCCGGCGATGCCGATCGGGCAGATCGCGCCCTCGGCGCCGCCCGCGAGCATCACGTCGGCATCGTCCATCGCGATCATCCGCGCGGCGTCGCCGATCGAATGCGCGCCGGTCGAGCAGGCGGTGACGACCGCGTGGTTCGGACCCATCAGGCCGTATTTGATCGAGACCTGGCCGGAGATGAGGTTGATCAGCCGGCCATGGACGAAGTGCGGGCTGACCCGCTTCGGCCCCTTTTCGGCGAGCACCAGCGATTCGCTCTCGATTCCGGGCAAGCCGCCGATCCCCGAGCCGATCGAAACGCCGGCGCGAAGCCGCTCCTCCTCGCTCATCTCGGTAAGGCCGGCATCCTCGATCGCCTGGCCGGCGGCGTCGATGCCGTAGATGATGAACGGATCGACCTGGCGCTGGACCTTGTGATCGACGCGCTTGCCGGGATCGAAGCCATATTCGTGGTCGGCCGGCTTCACTTCGCACGCATAATTGCTGTGGAAATCGGTGGCGTCGAAGCGGGTGATGGTCGCGGCGCCCGATTTGGCGGCGAGGATGTTCTTCCAGCTCGTCTCGACGTCGGCGCCGAGCGGCGTGACGAGTCCGAGACCGGTGACGACGACACGGCGCATCTGGCTACTCCTTAACGACGAACGGCTCCCCGACCTAGGACGGGGAGCCGCTTCTTCAATGGATCGGCTCGCTCACCGCCAGGCGGCGGACGACCTTCAACAGGCTTAGGCCTTGTTCTGGTCGATATAGTCGATCGCATCCTTGACGGTGGTGATCTTCTCGGCGGCGTCGTCGGGAATCTCCACCCCAAACTCCTCCTCGAAGGCCATGACCAGTTCGACGATGTCGAGGCTGTCCGCGCCCAGATCGTCGATGAAGCTCGCTTCCTCGGTGACCTTATCCGCTTCGACACCCAGATGCTCGACGACGATCTTCTTAACGCGGTCGGAAGTCTCGCTCATAGTCCACCTTTCCCTAGCGGTGCTTATGTGTTGCACCCGCCCTAGCCGGACGGAAGCGCAAAAGGCAAGTGGCGATGGTCGGGAAGATGGAACCGCTCCGGGTGGCTTTTCGCGGGCTTTTGCGTCACTCCAACGCCATGTGGGGCGCGCTGGCGGACGGATCATGGCTTACCCGCAACCGGGTCCGCGCGGTGGCGGCGATGGCGCTCGTCGCTTTCGCTTTGGCGCTCGGCTATTTGCTGGTCACCGCGCACGGCACGCTCGACCGCTATGGCCGCCCGCTCGGCACCGACGTCTCCAACGTCTATGCGGCGGGCCGGATGGCGCTGGAGGGCCACGCCGCGCAGGCCTGGGACTGGCCGGCACACTACCATGCCCAGCAGTCGCTGCACGGCGATCCGAACGTCCCTTTCTATGGTTGGCATTATCCGCCGCCCTTCCTGCTCGTCGCCGGGCTGCTCGCCTTGCTGCCCTATCTCGCCGCCTTGTTCGTCTGGCAGGCGGCGACGCTCGCGGCCGCGACGGCGACGGTGCGCTCGATCGTGCCCGGCCGCACGGCTTTGCTCGCGATGCTCGGCGCGCCGGTCGTCTTCATCTGCCTCGGCCATGCCCATAACGGCTTCCTGACCGCCGCATTGTTCGGCGGCGCGCTGCTGATTCTGGACCGGCGGCCGTTCGTCGCCGGGCTGCTCATGGGCTGCTTGATCTACAAGCCGCAATTCGCCTTGCTCATCCCGCCGCTGCTGCTCGCCACCTGGCAGTGGCGGGCGATTGCGGGCGCCCTGGTCTCGGCCGCGGCGCTCACCGGCCTGACGCTGGCGATCTGGGGGTGGCCGGTCTGGCAGGCCTTCCTCGATTCGCTGCCGCTGACGCAAGCCGTGGTGATCGAAGCCGGAGCGACCGGCTGGGAGAAGATCCAGAGCCCGTTCGCGATGGTGCGGATGTGGGGCGGCGGCGTCGCGCCCGCTTATCTCGTCCAGGCCGTCGCCACCCTCGCCTCGATCGGCGTCGTCCTGTGGCTGGCGCGCAGGGCCCGGCCGGCCGAGCGCAACGCGGCGGCGCTTGCGGCGGCCCTGATCTCGACGCCTTATGTGCTCGACTATGATTTCGTGCTGCTCGGCGTCGCCATCGCCTTCCTCGCCGCCGACGGCCTCAGGCGCGGCTTCCTCTCCTGGGAAAAATCACTGCTCGCTCTGGCCTGGATCGCGCCGCTCTTCGCCCGCCAGCTCGCCGCCGCGGCCTTGATCCCGCTCGGCCAGGCGACCGCGATCATCGTCCTCGCCCTCGCCGTTCGCCGCGCGGCGGCCCTCGACGGCCTGGTTAAGGCAGAATTTCGCCAAGCGCGAAATGCCCCCGGGCGAGCGCGTGATAGAGACCGTAGACCCGGTCCCGCTCGCGCCAGCTCAGCTGCTCCGTGCACGCTTCCACGGCGGCGAAGAGATTGCGCGCCTCCGGGTCTTCGGGCCGGATGCCCGGATCGTTCATCCGCAGCCACATCGTGCTGAGATAGGCGCGGTCCAGCCTGTCATAGACGCAGTCGACGGGCCGGGCGTCCGGGCGCGGCGGCTGGGCCGGCGCCGGCTGCGCCGCGGCAAGCATTGCGGCGAGCAATAAGGACATCTTTCCCTCCCCTGCCGCGCCGATTGCGGCGCGGACGAGAGGTTCTAGCGCATGTCGGGACGCTTTGCGCGTCCTAGGGTCCGCACTCGGTACCCGCAATGGCGACCGCGAAGCGGCGGGCGGCTTTGGGCCAGGGCTACGTCGCAGCGTCGGTCACGATGCGATAGCATCGCTCCCTCCTCCCTCCTTGCCCTGGACCAAAATCCGCTCCGTCACGGCCGTTGCGGGTACCGAGTGCGGACCCTAAGGTCGCGCGATGAGCGCGCCGATCGTCGTCGACCTTCCCCAC
>DASYKV010000041.1:0-83976 GCA_035994965.1 Allosphingosinicella sp. | reverse complement strand
CTCGACCGAGTACCGGCCGGTGCGCAGCGTCGCGCAGGCCTCGACCACCGGCCACGGCACCAACGTCATTCAGGGTCTCGCGATCTCGATGGAATCGACGGCCCTGCCGGTGCTGGTGATCTCCGCCGGCATCATCGTCTCCTACATGATCGCCGGTCTCTTCGGCCTCGCCGTCGCGGCGAAGGTCGCGCACGGCGCGGTCGCCAACGGCTTCACCGGCATGGACCTGTTCTGGTGCTCGCTGGTCGGCCTCGCCGTCACCGGGCTGATCGTCTGGATCACCGAATATTATACCGGCACCAACTACCGGCCGGTGCGGAGCATCGCCAAGGCGTCTGAGACCGGCCACGGCACCAACGTCATCCAGGGCCTGGCGATCAGCCTCGAATCGACGGCGCTGCCGACGCTCGTCATCGTGATCGCGGTGATCGGCGCCTATCAGCTCGCCGGAGTCATCGGCGTCGCCTTCGGCGCGACCGCGATGCTGGCGCTGGCCGGCATGGTCGTTGCGCTCGACGCCTACGGCCCGGTCACCGACAATGCCGGCGGCATCGCCGAAATGGCGGGCCTGTCCGACGACGTTCGCCAGCGCACCGACGCGCTCGACGCGGTCGGCAACACCACCAAGGCGGTGACCAAGGGCTATGCGATCGGCTCGGCCGCTCTGGCCGCGCTCGTCCTGTTCGGCGCCTATACCGCCGATCTGAAGCTGTTCTTCCGCGACCTCACCGTCGATTTCTCGCTCTCCAATCCATATGTGATCGTCGGCCTTCTGCTCGGGGCTCTCCTGCCCTACGCATTCGGTGCCTTCGGCATGACCGCGGTCGGCCGGGCGGCGGGCGCGGTGGTCGAGGACGTCCGCGCCCAGTTCCGCGACAATCCGGGGATCATGGAAGGAACGGTCCGGCCCAATTACGGCCGCACCGTCGATCTCGTCACCCGCGCGGCGATCCGCGAGATGATCATCCCAAGCCTGCTTCCGGTGCTGGCGCCGATCGCGGTCTATTTCATCATCAACGCGGTCGCCGGCCAGGCCTCGGCCTTCGCGGCCCTGGGCGCGCTCCTGCTGGGCGTGATCGTCTCCGGCCTGTTCGTCGCCATCTCGATGACCTCGGGCGGCGGCGCCTGGGACAATGCCAAGAAATATATCGAGGACGGCAATCATGGCGGCAAGGGCTCGGAGGCCCACAAGGCCGCGGTGACCGGCGACACGGTCGGCGATCCCTACAAGGATACGGCCGGCCCGGCGGTCAATCCGATGATCAAGATCACCAACATCGTCGCCCTGCTGCTGCTGGCGGCCTTGGCCGGCCACGCCGCCGGATGACCTTCGGCTTCGCGATGCGCGACCCCACCCTCTTTGCGGGAGGGGTCGCGTGCTCGGGAGGCTGATGCTGGCGGCGCTGCTGGCGCTGAGCGGGGCGTCGATCGGCCTTGCGCAGGAGGTGAGTGCGCCGGCGCCCGCGCCAGCCGAGCGACCGATCGAGGCCTTCGCGCTGCTGCCGCGCTTCACGGGCGCTTTATTATCGCCGGACGGCACGCGGCTCGCGGTCAAGATGCGCGTGGCCGATCAGCAGATTCTCGCCATCGTCTCGCTCGCCCGCCCGAACGACGATCCGGCGCTCATGACGGGCGGCGGCGTCATCGACATCAACAGCTGGCAATGGGTCAATGACGACTGGCTGGTGGTGAGCGTCGGCATCGCCGACAGAACCGACGGCCGTGAAGCCTATGTGAGCCGCCTGCTCGGCGTCGACCGCCACGCGCGCATCCTCAACCGGCTCGCCTGGCAGCTCGCCGCGCAAAACGCCTCGGATATCCTCTGGGTCGCGCGGGACGGCACGCCGCGCATCCGCTTCGCCATGCAGACCGCATTTTCCGGCGCCGGCCTGTGGCCCAGGGTCGTGGAGGCGGACGTCTCGACGGGGCGCACCGACCTTGTCGTCGGATCCCGGGATTATGTGATGGACTGGGTCGCCGATGCCAGCGGAACGGTCCGGATGGGCGTCGGCTACGACGATGAGCGCGGTCGCGCCCGACTCCTCTATCGGGCGCGGGCGAACGAGGATTTCCAGACCATCGCGCGCGCCGACACCCGCCGCGAAGAGAGCCTGGCGGTCCCCACTCTGTTCCTCGCCGACAGCAATCGGGCGGTCGCCATTTCCAATCATGAGGGGTTCGACGCCGCTTATGAAATGAGCCTGCCCGACCTGACGCTGGGCCGGCGCCTGTTCGGCGTGGCCGGACACGACATCGACGACATTCTTCCGACCCGGTCCGGCGACGGCATTGCCGGCGTCTTCTATACCGACACCGCCGCCAGGGTGACGTGGCTCGATCCGGAAATGCGCCAGATCCAGGCAAATCTCGACACCACGTTCGGCGCCGGCCGGGCCCGGATCGTCTCTTCGAGTCGCGACCGATCGAAGATGCTGGTCCTGGTCGGCGGCCCGAGCCAGGCTGGCGCTTATTATGTTCACGACGTCGCCGCGGCGAGCGTCTCCCGAATCGCCTGGCTTCACGAGACGTTTCGCGACGAGGAGCTCGCGCCGGTGCGCACGATCCGCTACCGGGCGCGCGACGGAGTCGAGATCGCCGCCGTGCTGACTCTGCCGCTCCGCCGCGCGGCGCGCGCTTTGCCGGTGATCGTGATGCCCCATGGCGGCCCCAATGTGCGCGACGAGGAACAGTGGGACTGGATCGCGCAATTCCTCGCCGACCGGGGCTATGCCGTGATCCAGCCCAATTATCGCGGCTCCTCCGGCTATGGCGCGCGCTTCGCCGCCTTGGGACGCGGCGAATGGGGCCGCAAGATGCAGGACGACCTCGACGATGCGCTCGCTTTTCTCGCGCAAGAGGGCATTGCCGATCCGGCGCGGGCCTGCATCCTGGGCGGATCTTATGGCGGCTATGCCGCCCTGCGCGCGGCGCAGCGGTCGCCGGCCGTCTATCGTTGCGCGATCTCCTATGCGGGCGTTTCCGATCTCAACGCGCTGATCCGCTACGACCGGAACTTCCTCAACAGCCGCCGCGAGCAGCAGTGGCTGGAGGCGCAGGCGCCCGACCTTCGCGAGGTATCGCCGATCAACCATGCGGCGGATTTCAGCATTCCCGTGCTGCTGATGCACGGCGACCGCGACGTCGTCGTGCCCGTCTCCCAATCGCGGCGCATGGCCGATCGGCTGCGCTCGGCCGACAAGGCGGTGCGCTATGTCGAGCAGGCCGGCGGGGATCATCATTTCTCGCGCGGCGCCGATCGCCTTCAATTCCTGAGGGAGGTCCAGGCCTTTCTCGATCGGCATGACCCCGCCTGAAGCGTGCCGCGGGGACTTTCTGGCGCCGGCCATCCCCGCTATCCTCCTCATCGGCTTGCGAAAAGGGACTGGCATGAGGCCGGCAAGGTCGAGGGCCGCGACTTCGTCTATGTCGAGCAGCCGCGCAACTCCCACCACCTGCCGCTTGAGGCGGACCGGCTGCGATTGTTCAAGAAGATGCAGCGCTTCCTCGCCCGCCACAATCCGTCGGGCCAGCAGCCGCGGACGGCGGGCCCTGCCGCTTCTGCTCCCGTCCGCGGCTCCGGCCCGCTGACCGAAAGAGGCGAAAAACGTGCCGGGCCGGTCTTTTATTTTTCGGGCCGAGCCGCTAATGGCACCCGGCACTTTTCGGGCTGGGGTTTGAATGGCCAAGGAAGAACTTCTCGAGATGCGCGGGCAGGTGGTCGAGCTGCTGCCCAACGCCATGTTCCGCGTGACCCTCGAAAACGGCCACGAGATCCTCGGCCACACCGCCGGCAAGATGCGCAAGAACCGGATCCGCGTGCTGACCGGCGACGAGGTGCTGGTCGAGCTCACGCCCTACGACCTGACCAAGGGCCGGATTACCTACCGCTTCAAGTGACGGCCCCCACGGGCCGTCACTCTGAACTCGTTTCAGGGTCCATCCGGTCGCGCGTCCGGACAGTGGAAAACTGGATGCTGAAACAAGTTCAGCATGACGCTACAGGGGGCCATGCGCCTCGTCCTCGCTTCCGCGTCTCCCAGAAGGCTCGAGCTGCTCGCGCGGCTCGGCGTGACGCCGGACGCGGTCATCCCCGCCGACATCGACGAGACGCCGCTGAGGGGCGAGCTGCCCATCATCTATGCGCGGCGGATGGCGGCGGCGAAGGCGGCGGCGGTGGCGCAGGCTGGCGCGCTGACCCTGGCCGCCGATACGGTGGTCGCCGCCGGCCGCCTTATCCTGCCCAAGACCGAGAGCGAGGATGAAGCGCGTGGCTGCCTCTCCTTACTCTCCGGCCGCCGCCACCGCGTCCACAGCGCGCTCACCTTGGTCGATGGCGAGGGCCGCGCCCGCCACAAGCTGTCCAGCTCGATCGTCACCTTCAAGCCGTTGAGCGCGGCCGAGCTCGACGCCTATCTCGCCGGCGGCGAATGGCGCGGCAAAGCGGGCGGCTATGCCATTCAAGGCCGCGCCGAAGCGCTGGTCCGCGCCCTTTCCGGCTCCTTTTCGGGCGTGATGGGCCTGCCTCTGTACGAGACGCGCGCCCTGCTGCGCGCCGCCGGTTATCCTGTTGGCTGAGTGGCTTTACGAGGAGGGGATCGGCGAGAATCGCGCGATCCTGGTCGAGGACGGCGCCATCCTGGAAGCCGCGATAGAGCTGCCGGGCTTGCGCGCCGGCGCCGTCGTCCCGGCCCGGCTCACCAATATCGCCGGCATCGCCACGCTGGAGGACGGCATTGAGGCGGTCGTCGAGGCGCCGGGCCTGGCCGAGGGCGCGGCCTTCCGCGCCGAGATCCTGCGCGAGGCCATAGCTGAGGCGGGCCGGCCCAAGCCGCCCAGGGCCCGAGCGACCGACCTGCCGCTGCGGGAGGGGGCCGGCCTGAGGGAGCGGATCGGCAATCCCTCGCCGCGTCCCGCGCACGGTCCTGACCTGTTCGAGCAGGCCGGCTGGTCGGAGCTGCTCGACGAGGCGGCGACCGGCGAGATCGCCTTCGAGGGCGGCGCCCTGCGGATGAGCCTGACCCCGGCCATGACCCTGTTCGACGTCGACGGCGGCCTGCCCCCCGCCGCTTTGGCCGAGGCCGGCGCGGCGGCGGCGGCGCGCTCGATCCTGCGCTTCGGCATCGCCGGCTCGATCGGCATCGACCTTCCCACCTTGCCGCGCGACGGGCGGCAGGCGGCGGCGGCGGCGGTCGACGCGATCCTTCCGCCCCCCTTCGAACGAAGCGCGGTCAACGGCTTCGGCTTCCTCCAGATCGTCCGCCGCCGGACCCGGACCTCGCTTGCCGAGCTGCTCCGCGCCGACCCCGTCGCGGCCGCCGCCCGCGCCCTGCTGCGCCGGGCCGGGCGGCTCGCCGGGCCGGTGATCCTGCACGCGGCGCCCAGGGTCGTCGCCCTGCTCGAGGCGAGGCCGGACTGGCTGGCGGCGCTGGCACGGCAAAACGGGGGTGCCGTCACCTTGCTAGGCGAGGCCGGCCTCGCCATATCGGCCGGGCATGTCCAGAGCCGCCAAGACTGAAACCTGCCCCCTGTGCGGCAAGCCCGCCGGCGCGGCGCACCGGCCGTTCTGCTCGCAGGGCTGCCGCGACCGCGACCTTTTGAACTGGCTCGGCGACGGCTATCGCGTCCCTGGCCCCCCCGCGGACCCCGACCTCCCCGGCGCCGAGCAGGACGGGCTGGACAGCGAGCGCTAAGCGCCTCTATAGGCGCTGGCTTCCGCCTTTCCGCGGCAGGCCCAGGTAGCTCAGTTGGTAGAGCACGTGACTGAAAATCACGGTGTCGGCGGTTCGATTCCGTCCCTGGGCACCATTCCTCTTAGCGGGCTTCGTTGCCCTCGGGCTTGAGCGGCGCCGCCAGCTGGGCGAGCAAGCGCGGCGCGTCGGCGTCGTATTGCTCTCCCAAGCCGAAGCGCGCGGCGCGCAGGCTCTGGGCATCGAGCCGCCTGTAGGTCCCGAAAAGGCGGTCCCACAGGGTCAGAAGCTCGCCATAATTGCTGTCGGTTTCCGCGCGCGCCGCCGAATGGTGGACGTGATGGAGCGCCGGTGTCGTCACCAGCCAGCCGAGGCTGCGCTCGACCCGGGGGGCCATGTCGAGATTGGCGTGGCTCCACAAAGCGACGATCGCCGCCGCCAGCTCATAGCCTGCAAGCGCCGGCACGGAGAGGCCGAACAAGGCGGCCATCCCGGAAAGCGCCAGCGCGACATAGATGAGCTCGCCCGGATGATGGCGCAGGCCCGTCGACAGATCGACCGCCGTGTCGCAATGATGGACCCGGTGCAGCCGCCAGAGCAGGGGAATAATATGGGCCGCCCGGTGCAGCCCGTAATTGGCCAGGCTCCTGAGCACGAGCGTGAGGGCGATCGCCGCCCAGGCCGGCGCGGCCAGCCAGTTGAGCAGCCCGAACTGATGGAGCCGTGCCCATTCGGCGGCGAGCAGGGTCGACAAAGGCACCGCGGCGAAGAGCAGCATGTTGAGGATGCCCAGCCCGAAATTGGCGGTGAGCCGCCCTTTGCCTTCGCGCGGCGCGCGATGGAGCGGGCGGGCGAGCTCGGCGAGCGCGATGAGGATCATCAGCAGCAGGAAGCCGGCCCCGGGCAGCCAGGCCGGCGGGATGCCGAACAGGCCCTCCTCCCCGATGCGTGCGAGCCAAGTCAAATATTGCCTCCATCGGCAGGCGGGCGTTGACAAGGCCCGGTCCCGCGCCGCACCCTAAGCGCCGCGACCAGCAAAGGGGAAGAATGATGAGAAAATTGTCGGCCTTCGCGTCACTGACCGGTCTGACCGTTCTTTTCGCCGACCCGGCGCTCGCCGGCAACCTGGCTCCGGGTCCGCTGCTCGCCGCCGGGGCGCCCGCCCTCGCAATCTTCGCCGCCGGCTATTATTTGGTGCGCCGGCGCAGGCCGGACTGACGCCCGCGCGCGTCCGCGCGAGCCAGCTCAAATAATCGCAGCATCCAAAGGCGGGCGTTGACAGGCTCGGCCATGCGCCGCACCGTAGGCGCCGGCACCACCTGAAAGGGTAGAACGATGAGAAAATTGTCAGCCTTCGCGTCATTGACCGGCATCACCTTCCTTGCCGCCGACCCGGCGCTTGCCGGCCTCCCCGCCCCGGGTCCGCTGCTCGCAGCCGGGGCGCCCGCTTTGGCGGTCTTCGCCGCCGGCTATTATCTGGTGCGCAGGCGCCGCCGGGGCTGACGCCGGCGCCTGCACGCATCATGACCGCCCGGGCCGCTCCGCGCGCGCTTGCGGTGACTCGGGCGCAGCTTTTCTATGGATTGTTCCTGATCGCCACGCTGAATGGCTTCGTCGGCATGGCCGTACGGGCCATCGAGGGATTTGGCTGGGCGGCCGCCGCCTTCGATCTGTTCGGGATCAGCGCGATCCTCTGGGTCGCGCTCGCCGCCGGCCTGAAAATCCTGCACGAGGACGATGGAGCGGAGCCGCTGCGGCGAGGCGACGTTCCGATCGCCGCCCTCCTGCTGCTGGCCGCCCTGCTGCCGATCGCGCCCGCCAGCGCAGTCGCGCTCACCGTGGCCGCTTTCTGGGCCGCCTTCACCGCCGCGACCGGCTCGCCGCTGCGCCGTGCCGCCATCGTCTTCCTCGCGATCACCGGGGCGGTCCTGTGGGGCCGGCTGCTGCTCGCCGGGCTCAGCCGCCCATTGCTCGACATCGACGCCATCTTCGTCGCGGGGACGTTGGGGGCGGAGCATCAGGGGAACATGATCTGGTCGGCGAACGGCGCCAATCGCATAATCGTCGCGCCGGGCTGCTCGTCGATGCAGGGCATGTCGCTCGCCATCGTCTTCTGGGCGACCGTGAACCAGCTGTTCCGGGTGCCGTTCGGATGGAAGGCCCTGTGCTTCTGCCTCGCCGCGCTGGCCGCGACGATCGCGATCAACGTGCTCAGGATCGGCGCGATGCTGCATTGGCCGGAGCACCAGGCGGCGATCCATCATGGCTGGGGCATGCACATCGCAATGTGGACCAGCCTGGCGGCGGTGGTCGCCATCTGCCTGTTCGGAGCGCGACGTGAAGTTTTCGGCGCGCGCTAGGGTCGTTCTTGCCGTCTTTCTGCTGCTTACGCTCGGCGTGAAGCTGCTCTGGACGCGCGACGCGCCGGCGCCCGATGGCGCCCTGTTCGTCGCGACGGCGGAAGCGACGCTGCGCGGCCAGGGCTTCCGGACCGGGAGGATCGTCAAGCGCTTCGGCACGATCGTCCGGGGCGAGCGGGGCGCATGCCGGCTGACGGTCGGCGACTATACGCCCGACGGGACCCTGGCGGAACCGCTGGAGGCCGAGAGCCGAAGCGTCGGCGCGCTACGCTTCGTCTGGGCCGGAGAGGCGAGCGCGCGGGCGCCGAAGCTGCGGCCGCTCGTCGAATTCTACCTGAAGCGCGAGCTCGGCCGGCTCGGCTTCCACCCAGCGCGCCGTCCCATCCTCGCCGTCGCCGCCAATCCGGCCTGCGCCGGCATCGCGGTCGACTGGACTCCGCTGGCGACGCTCCCGCGTTGAAGGTGGGGCGTCAGATCACCAGGAAGTCGCTGGCGGTGAGCACCAGCCCAGCGTTCAGCGTGGCGAAATGGACCTGGGCGACGCCGCCGAGGCCGTCGGCGTCGTAGAAGAGCTCGCCGGTGGCGCTGTTGTAGACGATGCGGTCGCTGGCATCGGCGGCGGCGCCGCCGATCACGAACGCATTGGCATTGAGCGCGCCGAGCGCGCCGATCGTGGTGAAGATGGCGTCGTCGAGGCCGATCTTGTCGGTGCCGGCGGTCATGTCGAAAATCGCATCGACATTGCTGACGCCGAGCGCTGTGGTGAAGGCGAAGGTGTCGGCGCCGCCGTAGCCGACCATCACGTCGGTCCCGCCGGCTCCGTTGATGATATTGGCGCCCTCGTTGCCGAGGATGACGTTGGCGAACTCGTTGCCGGTGAGGTTGATCGCTCCGGTCCCGTAAGACAGGTCCGTCGCCAGCCACTCGATCTCGGCGCCGACCGACAGCGTGAAGCTGCTGTTCGTGTAGACCGCATCGAAGCCGCCGCCGGCATTCTCTATGACGAAGTCGCCGGGATTATCGACATAATAAGTGTCGTTGCCGCCATAGCCGACGAGCACGTCCGCGCCCCCGGCGCCGTTCAGCAAATTGGCGCCCTGATTGCCGAGGATGGTGTTGGCGAATTCGTTGCCGGTGAGGTTGAGCGCTCCGGTCCCGTATGTCGCATCGCTCGACAGCCATTCGACTTCGGCGCCGGCCGACAGCGTGTAGGTCGCGCTCGTATAGACCGCATCGAAGCCGCCGCCCACATTCTCCAGGACGAAGTCGCCGGCATGATCGACATAATAAGTGTCGTTCCCGCCATAGCCGACGAGCACGTCGGCACCGCCGGCGCCGTCCAGGATGTTGATGGCGTTATTGCCGAGGAGATAGTTGGTATATTCGTTGCCCGTGAGGGCGATCGCCCCCATGCCGGTCGCCGCCGCCGCCGACAGCCATTCGATCTCGGTGCCCCCCGCCAGCGCGTAGCTGACGCTGGTGTAGATCGCATCGAAGCCCTGCCCCGTCGCCTCGAGCACCTGGTCGCCGGCATCGCCGATGAAATAGGTGTCGTTGCCGCCGAGGCCGATCAGGATATCGAGCCCCGCGCCGCCGTCCAGCGCATCCGCCCCGGAGGTTCCCAACAGGATATCGTTGGTATCGAGGCCGGTGATGGTCAGGCTGACCGTCGCCGTCCCGCCGCCGGTGAGCGTATAGGTGAAGCTGTCCGGAACGGTGAGATTCGAAGCGCCGGAATTCGAGGCGGGCGTCGTGTTGAACGCTCCGTTCGGATTGTAGGTGAAGGTGCCATTGGCATTCACCGTCAGGAGGGCGCCCGAGCTCAGCGTGATCTGCGAGCCGACATTGCCCGCCAGCCCGTTCACCGCCGAAATCGTCGGCGCCGGATCGTCGACATCGGCGTCCGCTCCCGATCCGTTGTCGGCCAGCAAATTGCCGGAAAGGACGGTCGCCTCGTTGATGACGAACGCGTCGGCATGCGCGACCGGAGCATCGTCGATGCCGGTGACGGTGATCGTCAGCGTCGCCGTGTCGGTCGCGCCCTGGCCGTCGGTCATCGTGTAGGTGGCGACGACGAGCTGCGTCGCGCCGGCGGCCAGCGAATCGTAGCTCGACGGATCGAAGCTGTAGCTGCCGTTCGAATCGAGCGTCAGCCCCGCCACCGGCGCATTGAGCGAGTAGCTCCGCGTGTCGCCGGCATCCGCATCCGTGTCGTTGGTCGCGACCGTGCCGGTCACGACAGCGCCGTCCTCGATCGCGCCGGCGACGTCGTTCACCGCATCGGGACCATCGTTCACGCCGGTGACCGTGATCGTCAGCGTCGCCGTGTCGGTCGCGCCGTCGCCGTCGGTCAGGGTGTAGGTGGCGACGACGTTCTGCGTCACGCCGGCGGCCAGCGAATCGTAGCTCGACGGATCGAAGCTGTAGCTGCCGCTGGAATCGAGCGTCAGGCCCGCGACCGGCGCGTTGAGCGTGTAGGTCCGCGTGTCGCCGACATCGGCGTCGCTGTCATTGGTCGCGACCGTGCCGGTCACAACCGCGCCGTCCTCGGTCGCGCTGGCGACGTCGTTCACCGCGTCGGGCGCATGGCTCACGCCGGTGACCGTGATCGTCAGCGTCGCCGTGCCCGTCGCGCCCTGGTCGTCGGTCACCGTGTAAGCGGCGACCACGTTCTGCGTCGCGCCCGCCGCCAGCGACTGATAGGCGGCATCGGCCGGATTGAAGCTGTAGCTTCCGTTCGCGTTGAACGTCAGCCCCGCCGGCGCCGGGCCGTTCAGCGCGTAGGTGCGCGTCGCGCCGGTATCGACGTCGCTGTCGTTGGCGCCGACATTGCCGGTCACCGCCGCACCGCCCTCGATGGCGCTGTTGACGTCGTTCGCCGCCACCGGCGCATCGTTGGTGCCGGTCACCGTGATGGTCAGGGTCGCGGTGTCGCTGCCGCCATGATTGTCGGCGAGCGTGTAGGTGACGGCGATGATCTGCGTCGCCCCCGCCGCCAGATGCTGATAGGCCGGATCCAGCGGGTTGAAGACGTAGCTGCCGTCCGCGCCGAAGGTCAGACCGGCCGGCGCCGGGGCAACGAGCGCATAGGTCCTGGTGTCGCCGATATCGGCGTCGGTGTCGTTGGTTCCGACATTGCCGGTCAGGACCGCGCCGTCCTCGGTGGCGCCGACGCCGTCGTTCACGGCATCCGGCGCATCGTTGATTCCGTTCACGGTGATGGTCAGGGTCGCGCTGTCGGTCGCGCCGAGCTGGTCGGTCGCGATGTAGGTGACGGTCACGATCTGGGTCGCGCCCGCGGCGATCGAATCGTAGGACGCCGGATCGAAGCTGTAGCTGCCGTCCGGGTTGAAGGTCAGCCCGGCCGGCGCCGCGCCTACCAGCGCATAGGTCCGGGTCGCGCCCGTATCGGCATCGGCGTCGTTGCCGCCGACATTGCCGGTCACCACCGCGCCGTCCTCGGTCGCCGCGTTGACATCGTCGCCGGCGACCGGAGCGTCGTTGGCGCCGGTGACCGTGATCGTCAGCGTCGCATTGTCCGTCCCGCCGAGGCCGTCGCTGATCGTGTAGGTGAGCGTGACCAGCTCGGTGACGCCCTGGGCCAGGTGCTGATAGGCCGCATCCGACGAATCGAAGCTGTAGCTACCGTCGGCGTTGAAGCTGAGCCCGGCCGGAACCGGCCCGACCGCCGCGAAGCTGCGGGTGGCGCCGTCATCGGCGTCGGTGTCGTTGGCGCCGACATTGCCGGTGATCGTGCCGCCGTCCTCGTTGACCGTCCGGCCGTCGTCGAGAGCGACCGGCGCGTCGTTGGCGCCAGCGACCGTGATCGTCAAAGTCGCATTATCGGTGGCGCCGAACTGGTCGGTCACGGTGTAGCTGGCGACGACTATCTCCGTCGCCCCCTGCGCGAGGTGCTGATAGGCCGCATTCGACGGATCGAAGCTGTAATCGCCGTTCCCGGCGATCGTCAGCCCCGCGACGGTGCCGTTGAGCGCGTAGGTCAGGGTGGCGCCGTCATCGGCGTCGCTATCGCCGGCGCCGACATTGCCGGTCACGGCCGCGCCGTCCTCGGTGGCGGAGGCGACATCGTCGGCGGCAATTGGGCCGTCATTGGTGCCGGTGACCGTGATCGTCAGCGTCGAGCTGCCCGTCGCGCCATGCTGGTCGGTGATCCTGTAGGACAGGATGACGGCCTGCGTGACCCCCGCCGCCAGATGCTGATAGGCCGCGTTCGACGGATCGAAGATGTAGCTGCCGTCCGGATTGAAGGTGAGGCCCGCCGGCACCGGGCCGGCCGGGATGAAGCTGCGGGCCGCGCCGTCATCGACGTCGACGTCGTTGTCGCCGACGTTCCCGATGACGATCGCCCCGTCCTCGTTGGCGGTCGCCAGATCGAACAAAGCGAGCGGGGCGTCGTTCCGGCCGGAGACCGTGATGGTCAGGGTCGCGGTGTCGGTCACGCCGGCGCCATCGGTCATCGTATAGGTGGCGACCACGACCTCGGTCGCGCCCAGCCGGATGTGCTGATAGGCCGGATCCGCGGGGTTGAAGCTGTAGCTGCCGTCCGCATTGATCGTCAGGCCGGCGACGGCTCCGAACTGCGCATAGGTCCGGCTGTCTCCGCTATCCGCATCCACATCGTTGAAGGACACGTTGCCGGTGACGACCGCGCCGTCCTCGATCGCCGTGGCGACGTCGTTCACCGCATCCGGGGCGTCGTTGATGCCATGGATGGTGATCGAGATCGTCGCCGTATCGGTCGCGCCGTTATTGTCGATCACCCGGTAGGAGGTGCTGAGGGTGACCGACGATCCAGCCGCGATCGAATCGTAGGATGACGGGTCGAAGGTGTAATTGCCCGAGGGCGTGAGCGTCAGGCCGGTGACCGGCGCGATCAGCAAGTAGGTTCGCGTGGCGCCATCGTCGGCGTCGGTGTCGTTGACGCCAAGGCTGCCGCTCACCACCGGGCCGTCCTCGGTGGCGACGATAGTGTCCGCGACCGCATCGGGCACATCATTGGTGCCGGTGACCGTGATCGTCAGCGTCGCCGTGTCGCTTGCGCCATTATTGTCCGCGAAGGTGTAGGTGGCGACGACGGTCTGCGTCGCGCCCAGCGCGATATGCTGGTAGGCCGCGTTGGCCGGATTGAAGCTGTAGCTGCCGTCGCTGTTCAGCGTCAGGCCCGCGACCGGCGCGTTGAGCGTGTAGGTCCTGGTGTCGCCGGCATCGACATCGATGTCGTTGGCCGCGACGGTGCCGGTCGCCACCGCGCCGTCCTCGATTGCGCTGGCGGTGTCGTTGACCGCATCCGGCGCGTCGTTGATCCCGCTCACCGTGATCGTCAGCGTGCCCGTGTCGGTGGCGCCATGATCGTCGGTCACGATATAGGTGGCGGTGACGATCTGCGTCGCCCCGGCGGCGATCGAATCGTAGGACGCCGGATCGAAGCTGTAGCTGCCGTTCGGATTGATCGTCAGGCCAGCGACGCTTCCGCTCAGCGCATAGGTGCGGGTCGCGCCATCGTCGACGTCGGTGTCGCCGGTCGCGACGGTGCCGGTCACGACCGCGCCGTCCTCGATTGCCGCATTGAGGTCGTCGGCGGCGACCGGCGCGTCGTTGGTGCCGTTGACGGTGATCGTCAAAGTCGCCGTGTCGGTCGCGCTGCCGTCGCTGATCGTGTAGCTGACGACCAGCGTCTCCGTCGCCCCGGCGGCCAAATGCTGGTAGGCGGCATTGGACGGATTGAAGCTGTAGCTGCCGTCCGGATTGAAGGTCAGCCCGGCCGGCGGCGCCCCGACGAGCGCGAAGCTGCGGGTCGCGCCATCGTCGATGTCCGTATCGTTCGATCCGACATTGCCGGTCACGATCGCGCCATCCTCGGCGGCGCCGTTGACGTCGTTCGCCGCATCCGGCGCGTCGTTGGTGCCGGCGACGGTGATCGTCAGCGTGGCGACGTCGGTGGCGCCATGTTGGTCGGTGACCCGATAGCTGGCCAGGACCGTCTGCGTCGCGCCAAGCGCGATGTGCTGATAGGCGGGATCCAGCGGATTGAAGACGTAATTGCCGGCGCTGTCGAGCGTCAGGCCGGCGACGGGGCCGACCAGCGCCCAGCTGCGGGTGGCGCCGTCGTCTATGTCGGTGTCGTTGCCGGCGACGCTGCCGAGGACGACCGCGCCGTCCTCGATCGCGCTTGCCGTGTCGTTCACGGCGTCGGGCGCATCGTTGATCCCGGTCACCGTGATGGTGAGCGTCGAGGTCGAGCTTCCGCCATCGCCGTCGCTGACGATGTAGTTGGCGGTCACCACCTGCGTCGCGCCAAGCGCGATATGGTCGTAGGCCGAATCGCCCGGATCGAAGCTGTAGCTGCCGTCCGGATTGATCGTCAGGCCGGCGACCGGGGCGGCGAGCGCGTAGCTCAGCACCGCGCCGGTATCGACGTCGCTGTCGTTGGTCGCGACCGTGCCGGTGACGAGCGCGCCGTCCTCGGTGCCGGCATTGGTGTCGGCAACCGCGATCGGCGCATCGTTGGTGCCGTGGACGATGACCGTCACCATTGTGGTGGCGGTCGCGCCATGATTGTCGGTCACCGTCGCGGTGAAGGTCTCGACCGCGCTCATGCCCGCCGCGAGCGCCTGCGTGTCTGGGTCGAGATTGTCGAGATTATAGGTCCAGGCGCCGCCGGCCGTGATCGCGAACGCGCCGTAGACGCTCGTTCCCGTTCCGCTCCAGGTCAGCACCGCATCGGAATCGACGTCGGACGCGGTCAGCTGGCCGCCGGTCGCCGGCGGCAGCAGGCCGTTCGCCTGGTCATAGGCCGTCGCCAAGTTCGCGTCGCCCTCGTAGCCGCCGAAATAGGGACGGTTGACCACGTCGCTCAGCCCATAGGACGCAAGCAAGGCGATGATCTGGTTGTAGGCGCTCTCATCCGGATTGGGGTTGCTGCCGTTGGGCGGGCCGCGCAGCTTGTCGTTCAGCCCCAGGAGGTTGAGGTTGCCGAGAAGATTGTCGTGCAGCGACTGCAGCCGGTCGGGATTGGTGCCCCCATCGCCGCCGTCCGGCGCATATTTGGCGGCGGTGCCGGTCAGCGGGGCGCCGCCGAGCACCAGGTAGCGCGCATATTCGGCGCTGAGCCGCCCGGAGATCTCGTTGATGACCGTGTCGTAATAACTGAAATGGTCGTCGACATAATCCCACATCACCGCGATCGCATTGGCCAGGCCGTTCGACCCGGCCGGCAATTGCGCCTGGAGGCCGGCAAGCACCGCCGGCATGTCGTCCGGATGCGCCGCAAGCAGCGACACGATCTGGCCGTCGTAATTGACCGCGGGCTCGAGGCCGCCGGCCGTGCCCGCTGGCGTCAGATTGCTTGGGCTGATGCCCTCGTTCACCGAACCCGACGCCGCGCCGGGGCCGTTGGTGATCACCGGCGCGTCGTTGGTGCCGGTGATGGTGACGGTGATCGTCTGGCTCGCGCTATTGTCCTCGGAGTGGACGAGGATCGTGTCGGTGACGACCTGGCCAACGTAGAGCGCTTGGGTGTCGGCGTCATTGTTGTCGAGCGTGTAGGTCCAGCCGCCGTCCGCGGCGACCGCGAAATTGCCGTAGCCGTTGGCGCCGGCGGCGTTGACCGGGGTCAGCTCGGTCTCGCCGTCGTCGACGTCCGCGACCGACAGCATGCCGCTGGCCGTGGGCGTGCCGGGGACCGGCGTGTTGCCCGGGCCGACTCCGGATTCGACGACCGCGCCGGTGGCGACGCCGCTGATCGTGGCTCCGTCATTGGAGCCGGTGACCGTGATCACCGTCGATGCCGCGGTCACGCCGCCATGGCCGTCGGCGACATTGTAGTTGACCGTGACCAGCTGGGTCGCGCCCGCCGCCAGGTGATCGTAGGCCGGGTCGTTGGCGTTGAACTGAAGCTGGTGGCTGTCATAGGCCGACATCGCCAGATCGTCGATGTAGAAGCCCTGGCGGTTGCCGCCCGGACCGTCGGCCGGGAACGGGTTCAGCGCCGGATCGCCGGCGCGGAACAGCACGTTGTTCACCGAATTGATGGCATCGCCATGCGGCTGGCCCGCGTGGAACTCGGCCAGGTTCTCGAATGTCGAGCCGGTGCCGACCAGCACGCCGTCGACATAATATTCGACGATGTCGTTGTTCGACCCGTCCACAGCCCGGAAGATCACCTGGATGGTGTGCTGAACCGAGGCATCGAGAAGCGCGCCCAGCTGGACGTTGCCGCCCCAGTCGAAATTGTCGCTCTGCCACACGTCGGCGGTTCTGGTTGGCGTGTTCTGCACCAGGCGCAGGCCGGTCGCCGTATATTCGATCGCCATGAAGTTGTAGCGGTCGTCCCGGTCCGACGAGCCAAGGTCGATCTCGAGGCGCGAGCCGTCGGCGACGTTGCTCACCGCCCGGATCACGAACGAGAAGCTCAGCGTGTCCGCGGGCGCGGCCGCCTCGCCCGCCGAGATGGCGAAGGCCGGCGAGAACGGACCGGCAAAGTCGCCCGACGTCGGATCGTTCGCGAGCCGCAGCATCCTGTTGCCGCTGACGTCGACGATCTCATTGTCCGGCGAGCCCGGCGAGCCGTCGGTCCAGCCATGCTGCCCAATCACCGAGCCGAGCGCGTAGTCGCTGAAGTTGATCGTCGCCGCCGACCCGCCGACGAAGCTCACGCCCGCGGGCAAGGGGCCAACCGGGATCACGACCAGCCCGTCGCCGTCGTCCGGGTCGCTCGAATTGGCGAGCGGATTGAATGTGTAGAGACCGCCACCCTCGGTGGCGCTCGCCATCACCGGGCCAGACACGACCGGCGCGTCATTGGTGCCGGTGACGGTGATGGTCAGCGTGCCCGTATCGGTGCCGCCATACTCGTCGGTGACCGTGTAGCTCGCGACGACGTTCGTCGTCGCTCCGACGGCGAGGTGCTGGTAGGCGGCGTTCGAGGGATCGAAGCTGTAGCTGCCGTTCGCGCCGATCGCGAGGCCGGCCACCGTCCCGTTGAGCGCATAGGTCAGGTTCGCGGTCTCGCCAGGGTCGGGGTCGCTGTCGTTGGTCGCCACCGAGCCGCTCACCACCGGACCGTCCTCGATCGCGCTGTTCACGTCGTCCACCGCCACGGGCGGGAGGTTGATCCGGGTCAGGACGCCGGTATTGGGGTCGACCGAATAGTCATCGTTGGCGAAGACGACCCGCTCAATCCCCGAAAGAGTGTCGGTGCCGTCGGGCGAGCCGGCGCGCAGGTCGATGACCTGGACCACACCGGGGCTGACGAAATTGACCTGATAATCGCTGACGTTGCCGCTGAACACGGCCGAATCGTAGCCGGCATCGCCCAAATTGGTGCCGCCGAACAGGGAATCGTTGCCGGCGCCGCCGGTCAGCGTATCGTCGCCGTTGCCGCCGCTCAGCGTGTCGTTGCCGGCTAGGCCGAGCAGGGCGTCGGTGCCGTCCCCCCCGCCAAGAACGTCGTTGCCGGTGGCGCCGGTGATCGTCTCGTTCAGGGCGCCGATGCCCGTCAGGGTCAGGTTGCCGATGAAGCCGTCGAAGTTGAAGGCCGTGAACCCGCCGGTATAGCCGTTGCTGATCGCGAACACGGTCACGAAGACGTTGGTCACGCCGCCGGCGTCGCGATCGGTCTGCACCAGCAGGTCGCTGCCCGACTGGGTCAGGCGAAGATGGCCGCTGGCGAAGGCGTTGCTGTTCGCCGTGTAGCCGCTCAGCCCGAAGTTCAGGAAGTTGCTCAGCTCGAACTTGTCGCCGGCATCGCCGATCTGGAAGTCGGTCACCCGGCTGGTCCGGGCCGTGACCGCCACGTCGAGCGAGTTCGCCGCGTTGGAGCCCACGCCGAGCTGGAGGATATCCGCCCCGGCACCCAGCGTGATCACATAGTTGTTGACGCTGGTCGCGCCGCGCATGCTGATGCTGACGAGGTCGGCGCCCGAACCGGCGTTGATCGTGGCACTGGCCACGCCGGTCAGGATGATGCGGTCGCTGCCCGCGCCGCCGTCGACGGTCACGACATCGATATTACGGTCGTTGGAGGTCGCGCCCGCGACCAGGTAGGTGACGTTGCCCTGTGTGGTGCCCAGAGCCGACAGGCCAGCGGCGTTCGCCGCCAGCGCCACCGACAGCGTGCCGCCGCGCAGCTCGATGAAGTCGTCGCCGTCGCCGCCGTCCATGTTGATGTTGGTCGCCACGTTCGCGGCCGGGGTGCCGCGTGTCGCCAGGATGCTGTCGTTGCCGCCGTAACCGAACAGCGAATCCGTCTGGCTGAGCGCCGTGGCGCCTGCGCCGACCCCGGCGTCGATGAGCAGGTTGAAGTCGTCGTCGCCCCGCAGCGTGTCGCCGAAGGCCGACCCGGTCAGATATTCGATGCCGCTCAGCGTATCATTGCCCTGGCCGCCGGTATTCTGGGCCACGAGGATCCGCAGGTCGACGTTCACCCCGGCCGTCGAATTGACGTAGGTCGCCGTGTCCAGGCCCTCGCCGCCGGTCAGAATATCGTTGCCAAGCCCGCCGTCGAGCAGGTCGTTGCCGTACCAGCCGTCGAGGACGTCGTCGCCGGCGCCTCCGGTGAGCTGGTCGAAGGAGCCAGTGCCGCCGACATTGTCGTTAACATTGGTGCCGCGGAAGATCAGGGTTTCGATGCTGGTCAGCGAGCCGACGTTGACGCCGTTCCAGGTGATCGCGCTGTTGCCGGCGAGACTCCTCAGATCGAAGGCGATGCCGATTATGCTCGCGCCGACGCCAATGCGGCCGTCATAGACCATGATCGCGGTGTCGGACCCGTCGCCGCCGTCATAGGTGTCGTCACCGGCATCGACGCCGGTGAAATACTGACGTGCCGTGTTGCCCACGCCGCCGACGAGCGTATCGTCGTCATCGCCGCCGCGCAGGATGTCGTTGCCCTGGCCGCCGGACAGATAGTCGAGGCCCGCACCGCCTTCGAGCGTGTCGGCGCTGCCATCGTCAAGCGCGCCGGTCGTGCCGCCCAGCAGGACGTCGTTCCCGGCGTTGCCGAAGATCACGTCGGCGCCATTGTTGCCCTGCATGACGTCCACCGCGGAGCCGCCGGTCAGCCGGTTGACCAGAGTATTGCCGGTCAGCGTGTTGGCGAAGGACGCCGCACCGACCACGTTTTCGACGTTGGTGATCGTGTCGCTACCCCCGGACGTCCCGGTATTCTGGGCCGTGGTGGTGTTGAGGTTGACCGTGACCGTCGAGGTGGCGGCGGAATAGTCGACGGTGTCCGATCCGGCGGCGCCGCTATAGGTGTCGTTGCCGCCGCCGTCGAAGAAGATATTGTCGTTGCCGTCGCCCGTGACGTTGTCGGCGCCGGAACCGGTGCGGACGTTCTCGAAGTTGGAAATGGTATCGCTGCCCCAGCCCGTATTCTGGGCGGTCAGCGTCGCCAGGTTGACCGTCACCGCGGTCGAGCCGCTGAAATACAGCGTGTCCACGCCCAGGCCGCCGCTGAGGGTGTCGTTGCCGAGGCCTCCCTCGATGACGTTGGCGTTGCCGTCACCGGTCAGGATGTCGGCGCCCGAGCCACCGGTCAGGTTCTCGATGCTGCGCAAGGTGGCGATCGCCAGGCCGGCGATGGTGGCGGTGCTGTCCACCGCGCCGTTGAGCGTGGCCGTGACGCCGGAGGCGATGCCCGCGAAGGACGCGGTATCGGTCCCGATCCCGCCGTCCAGCAGGTCCACAATGCCGCCCGCGTTCGCACCCGGATTGAGCGTGTCGTCGCCCGCGCCGCCCGTGAGGGTGTTCGCGTTGGCGTCTCCCGTGAGGCTGTCGTTGAAGCCGGAGCCCAGCAGGTTCTCGAACCCGCTGAGCGTGTCCGTGCCCGCATTGACCGTGTTCTGCCCCGCGCCTTGCAAGGCGAGGCTGACCGTCGCGCCGGCCGTGGCGCCCGCATAGGAGGCGGTGTCGTTGCCCAGGCCGCCGACCAGCGTGTCGTTGCCCAGGCCGCCTTCGATGAAATTGTCGTTGCCGTCGCCGGTGAGGGTGTCGTTCAGGGCCGAGCCGATCAGGTTCTCGATGCCGATCAGGATGTCGTTGCCGGCCGCGACCGTGTTCTGGGCGACGCCCTGCACGTTGAGGTCGACCGTCACGCCCGTCGTGGAGCCGCCGCTGAACGCGTTCACGAACGAGGCGGTGTCGTTGTCCGCACCGCCGTTGAGCGTATCGCTCGCGATCGTTCCCAGCAGGACGTCGTTGCCTGCGCCGCCGTCCGCCACGAGGCTGCTGGTGTTGTTGGCGGTGACCGTGGTGGTCACGACCGCCGCGTTCTGGAGCGAGATGTTCAGCTGGTAGGTCTGCCCGGCGATCAGCGGCTGGGCCACGGTATTGCTGATGAACCGGCCGACGCGAATGTAAAAAGTCCCGACGGTATTGAAGGTGAAGGTCAGATAGGCGTCGTCATGTCCGGGGAAGGTCACGTCGCCCGTGCCCGTGTCGTTGGTCGCCAGTAGGGTGCCGCCGCTGTTGACCAGCTCGAGGATGCTGTCGTCGAGCGTGCCGCCGCCGTCGATGTCGAAAATGGCCGTCGATCCGGCCACCGTCACGTCGATCCGGTAATATTCGACCGAGCCGCCGAACGCCGTGGCGTTGATGGTCGCGTGCGGAATGCTGGTCGCGTTCGTGATGTCCGGGTTGGCGTCGACGTCGAAGAAGCCCGCGGTGGCCACGGCCGTCGCGATGCTGCTATTGTTGGTCGCCTGCGGCTTTGTGATGTCCGGCTGCGAAGGCGCCGAGAATGTAGTGGTGGTGGTAAAGCCGCCGCCGATCAGCCGGTCGTTGCCGTCGCCGCCCGACAGTACGTCCGCGCCGCCCATGCCGCCGGTCAGCACGTTGTCCTGGCTGTTGCCGGTGATCGTGTCGTTGCCGATGGTGCCGCCGATATTCTCGATGCTGCGCAGCGTGTCGGTCTCGCCATCGTGGGTCACGATGACGTCCGTATTCGTATCGTTCAGGGTGACGTTCACGCCCGTGGTGTGGGTGAAGACCACGCCGTCGCTGCCGGCGCCGCCGTCGAGGATGTTGTTGGCGGTGTTGCCGACGAAGACGTCGTTGCCCACGCCCCCCGTGGCGTTCTCGATCAGCGAGCGGGCGTCGTTGTTGTAGAGCAGCGACATGGCGATGTTGCCGGGCGCCAGGTTGACCAGGCCCTGATAGGCGAGGTTGTTGGCCAGCTGCGCCTGGTCGACGGTGGAGAACTCGCCCGGACGCAGGTCGATGGTGACGCCATTCGCGTAATTGCTGGCATCGATCGTGTCGTTGCCGCCGCCGTCCCAGATGGTCAGGAAGATCTTGTTGCCCGCCGGCGCCCCCTGGCCGACGCCGTTGATGAACATCTCACCCGTCGTCTGGCTGAAAGTGTAGACGCTGTCGCCCGAATTGGTGTTGAAGTTGGCGCCGTACAGATATTGCAGCGCGGCCAGGTCGTACTGCATGTAAGTCTGGGGCTGGTTGATCTTCTCGCCGGCGAAGTTGCTGTTGGTGAAGGGCGCGGGCGTATAGGTCATCAGCGACCAGGCTTGGCCGTCGCGATCCGGGGTCAGGGACTGGGTGCCGAAGCGCGGGGACGTCCCGAAACTGGAAGACAGATCGCTGTTGGTGTAATCCTGATGCCCGTGCTTCAGGCCCATCGTGTGGCCGATCTCGTGCATCATGGTGGCGAAGCCCCACGTGCCCTTGAAGGCGAGATCGTAATAAGGCTGGCTGGTGCGGCCGAACCAGATGTCACCTGACGCGATGACCTTATCGGATGGGAAGGTGCCGTAAGCGGACGGAACGTCCTGGTCGGCAGTTTGCGAAATGCGGATGTTGGCGTGAACGGTGTCCGTCTCGGTGATTTCGGTGAACGTCAGCCCGCTCACCGCCGAAAGCTGCGCTAAGGCCGCGCGCGCCGCCGCCTGCTGCTGCGTACCGAGATCGATATGATAGTTGCCGACCCCGTCGTAGATTGGGACGCTGCCGTTGTAATTCGAGCCATTGGTCGGAAAGCTGAAGGTGAGGTTGGTCGTGCCCCACTTCGAGCCGATCAGGGTCGCGTCGACGTTGCGGATGCCCGTGAAAAAGTGGCTTCCGTCCGGATTGGTGCCGAGCGTCAGCAGCGTGCCGATATTTCCGCTTGCCGGGTTCGCCGCTGTCGGGTCGCCGGCCGCGCCGCCGCCTTTCTGGTTGGTGGGCCCGTCATCGTCGTCCGCGATCGTCAATTCCGGGATCGATTCCCAGGTGCCAAGCCCCAACAAGCTGTCCCCTGCGTCGCCGGAGGACGTGCCGTCATCGGCAGGCGCCTCGCCGGCAGGACCGACATCGTCGGGCGTCGGCGCGCTGATGCCGATCTCGGGCCCGGGGTTGTCCACGTCGTGCGCGGGCGCGCTGATGCCGCTCTCGAACCGATTGAACAGGTCGCCGACGGATTTGTTGTCGCCGAGGGGCGCGTTGTCGCCGACAGGCGTGTGGCTGCCGCGCTTGGAAATGCTCATTGATGGCCCCCTCGGTGTCCCGGGATCGCATGGGCAGCGCCATGCAAGCTGGTTTTTGGGCGGAAGAATCCGCTTAATGATATGGTAATTCTACTATGCACCTATTCGCAGAAAATTGACGCCGGTCAAGCGGCACGCTCGCTCTGTCCATCCAGAGGCAACTGATATTTCACAAAAAATTCCACGCCTGCCGGCGGCGAGCTGGCGATCGGACCGATCTCCGGCGCAAGTCCTTGTCACACCGCCACTTTGTTGCGCTCCCGGTCGCGGCCGACGCGGGCGCGCCCTGTCCAGTGACTCGAGGGCGCGGTTCCTGTAGCAAAGGCTGTGTTCAAGCTCACGAAGGGTGCGATGCCCTGCCTCTTGCCGCCATGCATCGCAGTGCTCGTAGCCTGCAATCCTCCGCCTAAGGACGCCATTATGCGCAACCCCAGCCCGGTTCCAGCGGCCGCAGCGCGTGAATCGCGCGCGACAAGCACGGAAGGTCATGCTCCGGCTCCGCTGGCGGATTCGCCCGCGGAGGCCCAGGGGCGCCTAACCTTGTCGACGGCCTTCGTCTGGGTGGGTCCCGACGGACATCTGACGGTGGAGCTGCGCGACGGCCGCGCGATCGTGCTTCGCGACGTGGTCATGCGCCCCAGGGACTATTGCGGCGTACAGGTGCTCGGCGGCTCGGCCGGCACCCGATATTGCGGCGGATATGGCGACGTCGCGGCGGCCCGGCCTGGCGGTGCGCCGGCTGCCGAAATCCCCAATCCAGGCCGCCTGTGACGGGCGCGGGATCACCGCCCGCGACGGCGAGCGAGCTTACTCCCGAAACCCAGTCCGCCGCGGAGCTGACGGCGGCGTTTCGGGCGGACCCGAACAGGCGCTTCACCGCCGCGCAAGCCGAGACGCTTGCCGCTGCCGGCGGCGATGATTTGTGGGCCGCCAAGGCCGCCGCTCTGCATCATTTCAGGAATTCCGACTTCGAACGCGCGCTCGCCTTGATGTTGAGCGTCGCGGAGCGCGAGGGCACGGCGGAGAATGTCAAGAACGTGGCGGTCGCGCTGCGAAGCCTCGGCCGCGCCCAGGAAGCGGTCGAATGGATGGAAGGCCGCAAGGACGCGTTCGACGCAATCGAATATCACGACGTGCTCTGCTCGTTGCTCGTGAGGCTCGGCAGGATCTCCGAGGCGGTCGCCCATGGCGATCGCGCGCTCGTCCTGAAGGATGAGGCCGCGCCGTCCCGCGCCCTGCCCGACCCCGTCGTCCGGCGGTTCGATATCGGTCAAAGGAACCGCAACCTGATCGCGTTCTCGATCTGGGGCGACGACATCCGCTATCTCAACGGCGCGATCACCAACGCGATCGTCGCCCGCTACCTCTATCCCGGCTGGACCGCGCGATTCTACACGGATTCGAGCACGCCGCCGCCGTTCCGCGAGGCGCTGGTCCAGAATGGCGCCCAGGTCGTCATGGTCGAGGATCTTCCCGCCGACCGGTTCGGGCTGTTCTGGAGGTTCCTCGTCGAGGACGATCCGGACGTGGACATCTATCTCGTCCGCGACGCCGATTCCGTCATGAACGTCAAGGAGAGGTGGGCGGTGGCGGACTGGCTGGAGTCCGGCAAGGCGTTCCACGTGATGCGCGACAACCCGCAGCATAGCGAGCTGATGCTGGCCGGCATGTGGGGCGCGCACCGCGGCAATATCGGCAATATGCGCGAGCGGATCGAGGACAGCGTCAAGGCGGCCAGCAATGTGGGCAACAATGCGACGCTCGATCAGCATTTTCTCCGCAACGTGATCTGGCCGATCGCCCGCAACAGCGTGAAGATCCATGACGATTATTTCGATTTCCTGGCGCCCGCCCGCTTCAGCCCGCGCTTCCCGCTGCCGGGATGGATGCATGTCGGCCAGAATGACTGGGTGAACTTCAGAAAAAGCTGACCCCACGCCCGGCGGCAACGCAAGCCCAGGCGCACGGAGCAGGGAACCGGGCTTGCGGCGACGCGCTAACCGAACATCACCAGATAGATATCGTCCCGCGGAGTCGCGGAGAAGATGATGTACAGATTGCCCAGCGAATCCGTGCCGAAATTGACCGGCGAGTCCTTGGCGGCGCTCGCGGCGATGGGCTGCACCGTGAAGGCCCCTTCCGTGACGGTCGTGCCCTGAACCAGGCTTGCCCCCGGCACCGACCAGGTCAGGCCCCGCGAGCGATCCCCGAAGATGAAGAGGCCGTTGAGCTGGGCGATCGGCCCGTGATAGACGAAGGCGCTGGCGAGCAGCGCCGAGTGGAAGAGCCCCGTGCCCTGATATTCGATGACCGGGGGGAGCGCGCCCGCCGCGGCCGACCGGAATCCGAAATTGGCGCCGGCGTCCGCGGGACGGAGCAGATGGACCTCCTGCGGAAGGGTCGACAGGGAATCGGCGCGGTGGGCGTCCCCGATCAGCAGATTGGCGCCCTCGAAGCTCAGGTTGCGCGGATTTTCGAGGCCGTAGGCATAGACTTCGCCCGCGCCCCCGCCGCCGGCGAAGGGGTTGGACGCCGGGATGTGGTAATCGCGATCCGGGTCCGCGGGAAAATCGTCGCCGGAGACATCGAGCCGCAGGATCTTGCCGAACAGGCTCGCCGTGTTCCCAGCGCCCCCGGCCATGCCGCTCGGGCTGGAATCCGGGGTCCCGACGTAGAGGAAGCCGTCCGGACCGAAGGCCAGGCCGCCGCCGCGACCCAGATAGTTGCTCGAAGAGGGCAGCCGCAGGATCACGTCGCCGCTCGCCGGATCGCCGAGGCCCGACGGCAGGCGCCCGTAACGGCGGACGTCGATGCCGTTCGCGCCATTGGTGAGGGCCACGTAGATTCGGCCGCTCACCGCGTAATCGGGGGCGGCGACCACGCCGAGCAGTCCGGTCTCCGCGTTGCTGGCGCCCGGGGAGATGTCGGCCAGCTGGAGATAAAGCGTCCCCGGCCCCGGCAATGCGGGATCGGTCAGGTAGATGGCGCCGGCCTTCTCACCGACGAAGATGCGGGTGCTGCCGGGAACGGCCGACACCACGACGGGCTCGTTGAACCCGGCGATCCGGCGCAGCGAGAGATCCGGGACGTTGGTCACGGTGACGGCCAGATCGAGCCGCGTGGCGTTCTGGGCGGCGTCGGTGGCGACGACCTGGATCAGATAGACGTTGTTGGCGTCCGCATCGGTCGGCGCCTCGAAATTGGGGGTGGCGTTGAAGGTCAGCGCGCCGGGCACCGACATCGTGAACCGCGCGGCGTCCGTCCCCTCGATCCGGAAGCCGACCGTCTCGCCGTCGGCATCAGTGGCGGTCGCCTGGTAGATGACCCCTGTCGAATTTTCGGCCACGGCGACGGCGGCGGCCGAGGTGATGACCGGCGCGCGGTTGGCCGGAGGACCGCCTCCCCCGCCGCCTCCGCCGCCGGAGCCGCCACCGCAGCTGGCGAGCAGAATAAGCGAAGCCAGGGTCGCCAAAATGCGCATGGGATTCTCCAAGCCTTTGTTAAGGCTTGCGGTCTCCCATATGCCCAGTCAAGCTCTTTGAGCGCCGCGCGGGCCGGCGCTCACCCGGCATGGGGCAAAAAAAGGGCGGCGCCAGGCGCCGCCCCCGATGAGTCGATCGTCCCGGCGGGGAGCGGCTCGAACGCCGTCCCCCGAAAGTCCGGGCTTATTGCTCGCCGATCGCGGGCGCCGTGAATGCGCCGTCGACGCCATTGGCGATCAGGCGGTTGTTGCCATAGGTGTTGATCGCCGACGGGAGGGTGATCGACACGCCGGTGCCGTTGTTCGTCACCGTGGTGTTGCCGACGCGGATCCGCGAGCTGGCGCCGGTGACGGTGAGCCCGGTGCCGGTATTGTTGACGACCGAGGAGTCGATCAGCATGCCGGTGGCCTGGATCGCCGCGCTGTTGAGCGTGATGCCGTTAATATTGTCGTCGATCGCGCTGTTGTGGATGCTGATATTGACGCCAGCGACGCCCGAGGTGCCCGCGCTGTTGGCCTGGATGCCATTGAAGTGACCGGTAATCGTCACATTCTCGAGCGAGGCGCGGACCGTTCCGGTGCCGGTCGGGAGGAGCCCGATGCCGCCGCCCGACACCGCCGTGCCGTTGTTGCGGATCACGGTGTTGCGGATGTGCAGAGTCACCGCGGTGCTGGTGTTGTTGACGATGACGCCGAAGCCGTTGGGCGCGGCGCCGAGGAAATTGTAAATCGTGCAATCCTCGATGTTGACGCGCGCTCCCTGCAGGAAGCGGACGCCGTTGACGCCCGGAAGATTGGGCGGGCCGCCGTTGATCTCGAGGCCGCGCAGAGTCACGATCGCGCCCGCGCCATTGACGATGACGCCGGTCGTGCTGGAGGCGAGAACGCCGCCGAGCGTGCCCGTGCAGTCGATGGTAATCGATTTGGTGAGCGTGACCGCGCCGAAGCCGGCCGGATCGAGGCAGTTGATCTCGCCGCCGGGCGCCGTCTTCGAAATGGCGCCTGCGAAGGTCTTGCAGGGCGCTGTGCGGCTGCAGGGATTGACGTCGTCGCCGACGCCCGAAACCCACGTCCGCGTAGCTTGGGCCGATGCCGGCGTCGCCGCGGCGGCCGCGCCGATCGCGAACGCCAAGGCAAGAATTTTGGTTAGGATTTTCATGAGAGCATCCCCTTTGGATTGGAAGGCCCATTATCCTTCCAAATGGAGCCGGGGTAAAGTCCTCATCGTTGCTGCGCCGCAACTACCGCGCGACGGAAATATCAAGCAGTTTCAGTGCTCAATGTGGGACCTGAAAAATTATCCAAGTGATCCAGGTTAAGATCCTCTCGCCGGCGTGCCGGGGCGAGCCGACTCGGACGCTCGGGCGCATGGGTCGGCCAGGCTCGCTGGAGACCCTTTCCCGCCGCTCAATAATCGCGGTTGTAGCGCAGATTGACGTTGGTGCCGCTGTTCGAGCCGAATTGCGAGAGCAGGCTCAGCGCCCGGGTCAGCGAGATCTCGATCTGGGTCGCGGTATAGCCCTTGGCGTCGGTGATGATCTCCACATAGATGTTGTCCGAAAGGTACATGCCGGCGGCGACCGCGGTGCCGCGGCCGGTGGCGGTGTCGGCGTCGATGATGCGCAGCCGGTCGATGCCGGTCGCCGACCTGAGGCGTCCGAGCGGGTTGAGCCCGCCGCCGGCGCTCGGCCGCAGCGAATTCAAGGAGGCGGCGAGCTGGACCGCCTGCAGCGCCGAAATCTGGGTGACCGAGCTTCCGAACAGGATGCGCGACACGACCTCGTCCTGCGGCAGCGAGGGCGAGGAGGTGAAGCTGATCTGCGGATTGAGCGAGCTGCCGGCGATGACGATGCCGACCTCGACGCTCTCGATGTCGGCGGTGGCGACCAGATCCAGCCGCGGCGGCCGCGCGCCTTCGAACGTCACCTCGCCCCGGTCGAAGCGGAAGCGGCGGCCGGCGAGGCCCAATGTGCCGCGGATCATCCGCACCTGGCCGACCAGCTCGAGCGTGGCGGTCGTTCCCCTGGCGTGCAGATCGGCCGTCCGCCATTCGGATTCCATGCCCATGCCGGAGACGTAGATGCGGTTGTTGGCGCGAAGCTCGATGTCGAGCTGCCACACGCTCGGCACGCGCGCATCGGCGCGCCGCGCATTGGGATCGGGCAGCGGCTCGCCGCGCCGCCGCACGCCGGCGAGCTGCGGTATTTCGGCCGCCGCCTGCTGGACGATCTGGTAGCGGACCTCGCCGAGATCGAGCGCGCCCCTGATCCAGGAGCCCTCGCGATTGTTGGTGATCTGGAGATTGCCGGTCGCGGTGGCGCCGAGATCGTCGCTGCGCGCCAGCCGGGCGTTCTGGAAATTGAGTCTCAGGTCGATCGGATAGCCGGCGGCGCTGGAGAGGCCGATCGTGCCGCTGCCGTTGATCGTGCCGTTGCCGGCACGGCCCGTGAGCCGGTTGATGCTGAGCTCCGAGGCGCTGAACCGGCCGTCGACGGCAAGGTTGGTGATCCGCGTGCCATAGGTCTCGTTGACATAAGTGAGGTTGTTGGCGCGGACGACGCCGTCGCTGAATTGCGGGTTCTGGAGTCGGCCGGTGAAATCGGCGGCGAGGCCGAGCGGGCCGGTCAATTGGTGGCCGGGCAGGCTGGCGAAGGACATCGGCACGTCGGCGGGGCCGTTATAGCGGACTCCGCCGGCGAGCGGCGCGGCGAGCAGCCGGTCCCGCCACGACCCCGCCGCCGGACCCAAAGGCTGCAGCCTGATCTGCGCGCGGCCGATGATCGCGCCGCCGCGGCGAATGATCGCGCCCGCCGCGCCGCCTTCGGGGGTGAGGTTGCCGGCGATGAAGAGGTCGACCGGCGACGAGCGGACCGCGATCCCGGTGCGGGTGAAGCCGGTGACGTTGAGCCGCGCCTCGGCGCGCGGGAAGCTGCCGCCCGCCGGCTCGGAGAAATCGAGGCTGCCGGTCGCCCGGCCGCCGATGCCCAGGCCCGGCGAGAAAGCGTTGACGATCGTGAGATCGAGATTGTCGAGCCGGGTCTGGATGACGAGCCCGTCGCCATAGCGGCCGGCGAGCCGCACCCGCCCCTGCGGGAAGCTGATCGTCGCCGGCAGCATCAACCAGTCGGCGCCCACCCGACGCAATTGCGCGGCCGGCTCGAAGCGGAACGGGATGTTGTTGACCTGGCCCTGCATGGCGAGGCTGGCCCGGTCGCCCTGCCGCTGGCCGCTGGCGGCCACGCGGAAGCTCACGCCGCGCCGGCCTTCGGCGAAGAGCTGGGCGGTGCCGCGGCCGCCGGAGAGGTTGAAGTCGGCGCGGGCGCGCTGGACGAACAGATCGCCGCTGGCGAGGCCCGCCAGCTCGGCGCCGCCGACGATGTCCACCGTTCCGCGATCGTCGGCGGGCAAGGTGATCGTGACCTGGACTCGGCCTCGCTGGACGATGATCGGATGGTCGCCCGGCGTGCGCGCGCCATTGGCGGTGGCGGCGATCCTGATCAGCTGGCGCCCGCGACCGGCAGCATCGAGGGTGACGGTGCCGGTCAGGCCCTGCCCGTTCAGGGAGAGCTCGCCGACGAACGGGGCGCTCCCGTTTCGCGCGAGATCGCCCCTGAACGTGATCCCCGCATAGATCAGCTCGGTGACCGCGACCGCCATGCGGTTGCCGCTCGAGCGGATGACGATATTGGCGTGGAACCGCCCATATTCCGAATTGCCCTCCGCCTCCAGCGCCCAGCCGTGGCCGGTCGCGCGCACGGTCGCCGTGAGATTGACGAGCCCGTAGCCCGGGCGGGCGGCGGCGACCGTAATTCGCGGCGCGTTCGCGCGGCCGGTGACGCGGACGGCGAGCGGGCCGTAATCGCTGCTGTCGCCGGCCAGGCTGAGGTCGATCGTGCCATCCGGCCGGTAGACGCCGCCGCCCGTGCGCACGCGCAGCTTAGGCGCGGCAAGGTGGATGCCGCTGACCCGGATGACGCCCGAGGCGTCCATGACGATATCGGCGGTCGCGGTGCCGACGCCGCCGAACAGGTTGCGGACGGTCTCGTTGGTGAGCCGCAGGCTGCGCGCGGCGACTCGGCCCCTGAGGCCGAAGCCGTTCGCGCCGCTGGTCATGTCGAGATTGGTGGTGACCGCGAACAGGCCGACGCCGTCGACGAGATAATTGTCGACCCGGCCCTGCACCGCGGCGAGATAGCGGCCGGCGGCGAGATCGAAGGCGAGCGCGAGCCGGGCCTGGATGCGGTCGGACCGCAGGATCATATTGTCTGAGACCAGCCTTGTCCCGGCGATGCCGAGCTGGCCGTCGAGCCGGACGTCGGCGATGGTGCCGCCGGCGACCGCATCGAAGCCAAGGATCCGGGTCGCCCGCGCCGAGACCGGAACGACGATGTCGCCGGCTCGGACCCGGGCGTTGCCGAGCGCGCGCAGGCCCTCGATCGTGGTGCCGCCGAAAGCGAGGCTCGCCGCGCGCAGCTCGTAGAGCACGTTCGGGCTTGCGAAGGCGCCGTTGAGGATCATGGTCAGGCTGACGTCGCGCCCGGCGAGGTTGGGCGCGATCGCGCCGGGCTCGAGCAGCCGGCCGGCGATCCTGAGATTCTGGTAGCTGTTCGCGCCGAGGTCGAGCCGGCCTTCGGCGGCGAGCGCGAGGACCCGGCTGCGCATCCGGAAGCGAATGTCGGCGCGGCGCCGGTCGAGGCTGGCGACCAGGTTCACCCGCGCCGGCTCGGCGAGCCGCTGCGCCGCGCCCTGGAGGACCAGGCCGGGCCGGACATTGCCGTCGACGGTGAAGCTGCCGTTGCGGCCGGTGACGGCGAGATCGGCCAGCGCCTCGCCGGCGAGGGTGGCGCGGGCCCGGCCCTGCCAGCTCGCCCAGCTGCCGCGGCCGTTGACGGTGGCGGCGACGGCCCGGTCGGTGCCGATCAGGCCGGCGAGGAAGCCGTCGCCGGGGCCGCTCAGGTTGAGATCCACGTCGAGCCGGTTCGCCGAGGGCACCGCGTCGAGCACGAGGTGCAGCCGGTCGCCGCCGGCCAGGCCGAGCGCGCGCAATGTGCCAGCGTCGAGCGTCACCTGGGCGCGGCCGTCGGCGATCGTCGCGCGGCCGTCGAGCGACAGCAGGTGGCGGCGCCCGGTCACTGCCGGGTCGATCGCCAGCCGGCCGACATGGAGCCTGGCGACATCGAGGCTGATGTCGGGGAGGATCGGGGCGTTGGGATCGCCGGGGCGAAGCCGGGGCGAACGCATCAGCCGCGCCTCGGGAATGTCGAGATCGCGTATGTCGATGCGGCCGCTGACCAGATAGGCGAGGGGGCGATAATCCAACTCCGCCCGGGCTGCGCTGGCGAACGTGCCCCGTGGATCGGCGATACTTAGGCCGTGGATTGTGAGCCGGGAGAAGATGGAGCCTTCGATTCTCGCAACATGGATTTTGAGGCCCGAACTCGTCTCCATCGCGTTGATTTTGTCGACGATGAAGCGGTGCCCAGCCTCGCTGTTGAGCCAGAGCAGGAAGGCGGCGAGGAGCGCGACGAGCGTGGCGAGGACGATTCCGGCCCATTTGGCGATCATCCAGCCGAGGCGGCGGCGCCGCACCGTCACGATCTCGTCCCCGGGCGCCGCGGCCGCCATCAGAAGGCCTGCCCGATCGAGACGTAGACGTTGATCAGCGTCTCACCCTGGCGCCGGCCGATCGGCGTCGCGACGTCGACCCTCACCGGCCCGAAATTGGTATAGACCCGCCCGCCGATCCCAACCCCGAAGCGCATCGAATCGAACGTCGGATATTGCGCCTCATACACCTGCCCCGCATCCACGAACGCAACCACGCCATAATTGCCGAAGCGATAGCGGCCCTCGAGCGCGAACTCGGCGAGGCTGCGGCCGCCGAGCGGCACGTTGTTGAGGTCGCGCGGGCCCAATTCCTGGAAGCCGTAGCCGCGCACCGAGCCGCCGCCGCCCGCATAGAGCCGGCGAGACGGCGCGAGGTCGTCGCGGGCGATGCCGAAGATCGAGCCGATGCGGGCGCGGCCGGCGATGACGAACTGCTCGCCGACGGGATAATAGACGCTGCCTTCGATCAGATTGCGGACGTAGAAGCGGCTGCCGTCGCGCAGCGAGGCTTCCGGATTGACCCGCGCCAGCAGGCGGAAGCCGCGCGTGGGATCGAGCAGGCTGTTCGACCGGTCATGGCCGACCTGGCCGATCAGGCCGCCGATGAAATAGGCGTCGGAGAGCGAGATGACCGCATTGCCGTTGCGATTCTCGTTGGTGGCGAGGAGCTCGGCGCCATAGGCATAGGTCCAGCGCTTCTGCCAGATCGGCGTCGATTCACGCGAAATCAGCCCGTAGAGCCGCGCCGTATAGCCTTGAAAGGCCTCGAAATCGCGCCGGCCGATGTCGAACTGGGCGAGCAAGGCGCGGTCGCGCTGGCCCCAATTGTTGCGCCGGAAGCGGATCGAGAGATTCTGCTCCTGGGTCCCGGCGATGGCGGCGAGGCGGAGCGCGCCTTCGGGCGGGAACAGGTTGCGATGCTCCCAGGCGCCCTCGAGCCGGAAGCCCTCGCCGGTGGAATAGCCGGCGCTGGCGTCGATCGAGCGCGCCGGCCCGGCCTGCTGGCGGACCAGGATGTTGACATATTGGGTGCCGTCCTCGGCCGTCTCGCCGGTGAGAACAGGCTCGGCCGAGACCGTGCTGAACAAACGGGTCGAGACCATCGCTTCCCTGAGGTCGTCGACCTTGCGGCGGTCGTAGAGCTCGCCGCGCCGGAAGCGGGCGAGCACACCGACATGGGCGGCGTCGAAGGCGAGCTTCTCGCCCTCGGTGGTGAAGCCGGCGAAGCGCGCCCGCGGGCCCGGATTGAGCGGCAGCGTATAGTCGCCGAGCCTGGTGTCGGGATCGAGCAAGATGTCGCGAAGGCCGAGCTCGGGGAAGGGATAGCCCTCCTGCGGCAGGCGCAGCAGCACATTGGCCTCGGCCGCCTCGACGTCGACCGCGCGGATCGGCGCCCCGGATTCGAGCGGCAGGAAGCGGCGCGCCATGCCCGGCGGCTCGGTGTCCGCCCCGGCGATGGCGATCGCCCCGAAATTGTAGCGATTGCCAACGGCGACGGTGAGCGTGACCCGGATCCGGCCGGGCTGGTCGCCCTCACCCGGCAATTGCTCGATCGCCGAGGTGGCGGCGGCGTCATAATAGCCTTCGGAGCGGAGCAGGCGGACGACGAGCGCGACATCCTCCTCGGCGCGGGCCGCGATCATCGCGCCATTGACCGCCTCCCCCTCGGCATCGTCGAGCGCGGAAAGGTCGCGGAAGCGGCCTTCGAGGCCGGATTCCTCCATCCCGGCGACGATGAGGCTGTAGCGCACCCGCAAGGATTCGCCCTCCTCGTCGGAGGAAGCGGGCTCCTCGCCGGCGGGCTGCACGTCGAAACCGGAGAGCGGTGGCAACGGCTCGGACAGAGCGGGGTCGCCTAGAGGCGCGTCCTCGACGGGGCCCGGCACGGGCGGAAAGGGTCTTGCGTCGGGAGTGATCGGATCCAGCGGCGCCATCGGATCGGGATTGTCGCTGATTTCCGGGAGCGGCGGGGTCGCGGCGTTGAACTCGCTGTCGGGGACGATGGCATCTTCATTCCCGGGAGCGGGCGTGGCGGCCGCCTCGTTCGTGGGGGGCGCACTCTCCTGCGCGCGCGCGTGCGAGAGCGGCGCCGCAAGGACGCCTCCCGCGATCGCAGCAGCTAAGATACGCGCTTCGTTCAATAAACCCCCGCTCAGCCGCCGAAGGAACGGCAGCTGCGCATAAACGACCAAATCGGCTTATGGTTCAATAACCCAGGGCAGTCCGGTCCGGCGCCCGCCGGATGACCGGCGCCGAGCCGTCGCCGACCACCGCGAAGCCCGACCAATAATAAGGATGGGAGGTGTCGCGCTCGTCCATCAGCGCCAGCTGCGCCTGGCGCAATGCGCCCGCTGTGGCGGTGCCGGGCGGCGCCCGGAACAGGCCCGAGATCAATCGTTCGGTGGCGTTGAAATCGTCGGGCACCGGCCAGTGGCTGGCGACGACGATGCGGCCGCCGGCGCCGACGAAGGCGCGCACCAGCCCGTCCAGCGCATATTCGCCGCCGCTGCCGAGGCCCGCCTCTTCGGTCGCGGTGGCGCTGGAGCGGCTGGCGGTGTCGCAGGCTGAGAGGATGATCAGGTCGGCGTCGAGCCTCAGATCGAAAATCTCCGAGAAGGTCAGCAGGCCATCCGAATCGCCGGCGCCGAAGCTGGTCAGCAGAGCCGGCCGCGCCGGGCATTCGGGCCTCGGCGGAGTCACCAGGCCATGGGTGGCGAAATGGAGGATTCGATAGTCGGCGAGGTCGGTCCGGCTCAGGATCGCGGTGTCGGTGAAGGCGGCGCCGGTGACGATCTCGGCCTCGCCGGCGCGTCCCCCGCCCGCAACCGCGCCGGCCGCGACCAGCTCCCGCGCCGAGATCGGTCGGTTCCAGGCGGCGAGCGACCAGGTGCAGCCGGCCTGCTCGGCCCCGGTATTGGCCGCGTCCGGCACGATGTAGCCGCGCGCCGGCGCGTTCTCGCCGAAGCCGAGATATTGGGCGCGGGCGCGGCTCGGCGGCGCCTGGCGGACGTCGCGGAAGGCGCGAACCGAGACCGCGGTCGAGATGTCGCGCTCGCGCCCAAGCCATTTGATGCCGCGGAAATCGAAGCCGTCGTCATTGGGATCGGCGGCGGCGCGCGCGCGGTATGCGTCGATCGCCGCGCGATCCATGACCAGCAGATTGGGCGGCAGCCGAAGCATCGCCCCGTCCGGCTCGAAGATGAGATGGGTGACCGGCCCGATCTCGCCGGCGACCGGCGCGAACAGGGCCTGATAGAGTGCGTAAGCGCGCTCGAGATCGAACGGATAGGTGAGCTGCTGGTTGTTCTCGACCACCGAGATGGTCGCCCTCAGCGCGTCGACCTGGCGGTCGAGCTCGCGCGGGGTCGCGCCGATCCGGAAGGCGCGCGCGCCGCCGGAGGTGGCGAAGATCGCATAAGCATGGTCGCCCAGGACGAGCATCTTGTAATAAGCCTCGCCGGGCCGGAGCAGCGCCTGAAGATCGGCGAGCTGGAGCGCGCCGCTCGACACCGCCCGGTAGCGCGGGAATTGGGCGAGCCGGGCCTGCATCGCGGTCTGGTCCTGCTGCCACTGGCCGATCGAGCCGCGAAGCTCCGCCATCCGGGCGGTCGTGGCGGGCGTCGGCGAATCGCTGGCCTCGAGCCGGGAGAGCTCGACCCGGCCGCGCTCGATGTCGCGGGTGAGGGTGACCGACTGGCGGAACATGCGCGCCGCATCGTCGCTTCCGCCGGAAAGCTCGCGGGCCAGTACCGCCTGGGTCTGGGCGACGCCGGGGCGGACCAGGATCTGGCTGGCGGTGAACAGATCGGCGACCGCATTGGGACCGGCGTCGGGCCTGACCAGCAACTCGAAATAGGGCTCGAGCACCCGGCGCAGGCCGGGCGAGGCGTCGCCGCTGTCGACATTGGCGGCGACGATCTCGCGGAACAGGACGAGCGCCGGCTCGGGGCGGCCGGTGCGCGCATAATAGCCCGCGAGCCGCCCCTTGGCGCTCATCAGCGCCGAGGAGCCCGGATAATTGCTCAGCAGCAAGGCGACGGCGACCCGGTGCTGGCGCTCGGCCTCGGCCTGGTCGCCGCGCCCCTCGGCGAGGCCGGCGAGCTCGCCGTGGATCTGCGCGCGTAGCCAGACCGTCGCCGCGATCCGGCCGCCGCGGATCGCGACCAGCTCGGTGAGCGCCCGGTTGAACGGCCCGGCGGCCTCGGCGTCGCGGCGCTGGAGATGGAGGATGGTGCCGCGCAGCTGCAGCGCCTGGCCGTCGAGGATCTGCGCCTTGTCGTCCTCGGTCAGGCCCTCGGGGCCCCTCAGCCGGCTCGCGTGCGGCGATTCGGCGCTGAGCCGGCCGGCGGTCGCCCGGTCGATGACCAGGGCGTTGACCGCGGCGCTGGCGGCGAGCCCCGGCACCGGCTCGTCGAGCGCGGTGAGCGCGGCGGCGGCCAGGCCTTGGTTCAGCAGGTGCATCGAGCGATAATTGCGCAGCCTTCGCGCGGTCACCGGATCGGCGCCGGCCATCTCGCGGGCGCGCGCGAACAGGGTATCGGCCTCGGCGTGGCGGCCGAGATTGGATTTCTGCAGCGCCTCGTTGACCAGGGCCTCGGCCTGGCCGCCGGGACCGCTCTCGCGCCGGGTCAAGGCCGAAAAATATTCGGCCGCGTCGGCATAGGAGCCGGCATTGTTGCGGCGATAGGCCTCGGCGAGCGCGCGCTGGGCGTCGAGCGTCCCCGCCTGGACCCGCGCGAAGGCGGCGGGATCGCCGGCGCCGGTGGTTGCGATCGAGACCTCTCCGGCGACCTCGCGGTCGGCGGCGAGGCTCCTGAGGCCGAGCCGCAAGGCGCTGTCATAGCCGCCAAGCCCCTCGGCGATGTAGACGGTGCCGCGCCCGCGGCGAAGGACATAGACCCGGTAGCCGAGATCGGCGTCGATGCGCCGGCAATTGAGGCTCTCGACCGCGCCGAGGCCCTCGATCTCGACCCGCTCGGGCGCGTCGCAGGTCACTCTGTCCGCGCGCAACGCCGCGAGCCGCGCCGCGGCGTCCCCGCCCCGGTTGCGCAGCACGTAGAGCTGGCCGACCGGCTCGGCGGCGTCGCGGCAGACGATCTGATAGCCGCGGTCGAACATCGTCGCGAAGGCGCGGTCCTGGATCTGCGACTGGGCGGTGCAGGTGGCGGCGCCGCCGCTGCCGATGCGGAAGCTCTGGCGCTGGCCGAGGTCCTGGGCGGACGCGGTCCCGGCCCAGGCGAACGCCGCCAGGGCCGCGGCGAGGGCGAGGCGCAGGCGCTTATTCATCGTCGCAATCGCCGTCGCGGTCGGGGTCGCAATCCCACAGGCCCGCCTCGCTGCCGCTGGTCACCGGCTCCTCGATCAAAGGCTCGGCGGCGAAGCTGCTGTCGACCAGATCGTCCTGCCCGCCGGCCGCCGCGGACAGCACCCCACTGGAGCCGCCGGTCGAGCCGCCGATCAGGTCGCCGAACGGGCCGTTGATCGCATCGGCGCCGCCGGGCACCGGCACGGCGGGCGGCCGCGGCGGGCACTGGCCGGTGGCGATGATGCAGGTGTTGAGCGTGGCGCCCGGCGTGAAGCTGCCCGCCGCGCCGCCGCCGCCGCCGGCCGTGTTGTAGGTGGATTGGAAGAAGAAGGCGTCGCCGGTGGTGAAGCTGCCGTCGGCGTTGAGCCGCCGGCCGAAGGCGGTGACGTTGGTGTTCGGCGCGGCGGCGGTGATGGTGAGGCCGCCCGGCCCGGTCGTGATTCCGGCGAAATCCTGGGTGAATTGCCCGGTCGAGCCATTGTTCTGGACGTAGAGCGTACCGCCGGAAACGAGCGTGACTCCGTTCGCCTCGACATAGCCGCGCGGCACCTCGGTTCCGCCATTGTCGAGCAAAGCGGCGTCGCGGCCCGCATAGTTCGGATTGGCGCGAAGCGCGTCGATGATCGCCGCCGAGGCGATCCACAGATTGTTCGAGGCGAGCCGAAGCGTGCCGCCCGGCGCGCCGCCGGCGGCGCGGACGCGGATGCTGCCCGTCGGCGTCGGCACTTCGAGCCGCTCGGTGGCGGTGAAATTGATGCCGTCCTGGGCGCGGGCGCCGGCCAGCAGCAGATTGCCCTCGACGCGCGCAATGCCGGGGGTGACGATCTCGAGCGTGCCGATCCCCGCCGCCGCGCCGCCGCCGCCCAGCGTGAGGTCGCGCACGATCAGGTCCGGCGCGCGGGCCGGATTGGCGCTCAGCGCCGGAACGACGACGCGCAACGTCCCCGCGCGGATCCGCCCCGCCTCGGCGGCGGTCAGCGTATAGCCCGGGCCCTGGATCGTGCCGCCCAGGGTCGTGGCCTGGGCGGGAATGCCGGGGGGCGTCGTTCCGCCAGCCACTTCGAGCGCGACCAATTCGGTCGCTGCGTCGCCGATGGCGCCGGTCGCCTGGACGTCCAGGTCGGCCGAGCCGATATTGATCTGGCGGCCGATGACCCGGCCGGCGATCGTGGCGAGGTCCGCCGCGCGGATGTCGGTGACGTCGCTCGCCTTGGTGATGGCGCCGGCATTGACGGTGATGTCGTCCGCGGCGCGGATGAAGAGGCTGGCGACGTCGACGGTGAGGGCGTTGGCGGGGGCGCCGACATGGGCAACGACCACGTCCCGCCCCGAGACGAGGTTGATCCGCCCCCCGGCCACCCGGCCGCTGCCGGTCGCGGTGAGGAGGATGTCGCCGTCGGTGGTCAAGGTGGAGACGCCGCTCAAATTGATGAGCCGGCCCTGGGCATCGATCGTCGAGGGCGGCGCCGGCCCCGGCCCGGTGCCGCCGGCGGTCGCGGTCAGGATGACGTTGGTCGCGCTGACATCGCCGCCGATGGCGCTGACATGCCATTGGCCGGCGGCATTGCCGGCGCCGGTGCCGAGGCCGCTGGCCGAGCCGGTGACGCCGCTCAGGGCCAGGGTGCCGGCAAGGCCGCTTTGCGCATGCGCGAAGGCGCCGAGATTCAGGATGCCGCCCACCGCCTGGCCGCCGGCGCCGAAGCCCGCGCTCGACGAATCGCCGCCCGTGCCTGCATTGCCGTCGGCCAGCAGCGAGGCCGGGCCGAGCACGATCACCGCCGCGCCGGTCGCCGACAGGGTTGCGGCGCCGCCATTGCCGTTGCCGCCGCGGCCCCGGCCGAAGCCGCCAGCGCCGCCGGTGCCCGTTGCGCTCAACGCGAGGCTCGGCGCGGTGAGGATTCCGGTGGGCGTGGTCGAGGCGGGGCCGCCGGCCATGCCGACCAGCACAGTGCCGCCGCCGCCCGCGCCGCCACGGCCGCCGTCGACATTGTTGTCGGCCTTGCCGCCGGCGCCGCCGATGCCGTTGGCGCTGGCCTGGACCGCGCCGAGAAAGAGCCTGCCATTGCCGGATTCGGCGAGGAGGGTGACCGCGCCGCCAGTGCCGTTGCCGCCGGTGCCTCCAGAAAGGCCGGCGGCGGCGCCGCCGCCCTGCCCGCCGACGCCCGGCGCGGTCAGTCCGAGCGCGCCGCTGCCGATCCGCGACACCGTGGCGGCGCTGCGGGACAGGAACTGGATCGTGCCGCCCTGGCCGACGCCGCCGGCGCCGCCGGGCGCGCCGGACGCGTCGCCGCCAAAGCCGCCGGCGGCGCCGGCGGCGGTGCCGAAGAAGTCGATCGAACCGCCCGCCACCTCGATCAGGAGACCGCCGCCCTGGCCTCGCCCGCCATCGGGCGCCGAGCCGCCGGTGCCGGCGGCGGTGAAGACCGCATTGCCGTTGAAGTCGATCGTTCCGTTTTGTGAGCGGACGGTGACCTTGCCGCCAAGGCCAAGGCCGCCGGTCAGGCCGGGGCCGCTCTGCACGGCGCCGCCCTGCCCGCTTGCGCTGGCATTCACCGCGCCGGAGAGATCGAGGATTCCCCCGGAGTTCGCGACGACCTGCACATTGCCGCCGCGCCCGGCGGCGCCGTTGACTCCGCCGCTGCCGTCCGAAGCGCTGCCGGTGCCGTCGGCATTGATGGCGACGCCGCCATTGGCGACGACGATTCCGCTGGTGGAAGCGACGAGGCCGGCATTGCCGCCGGTGCCGGCGCCACCCGTCATGCCCGGCGCCACCGGATCGCCGCCGCCCTCGCCATTGGCGCGGATGGCGAGAGCGCCGTCGATGACGATCGCGCCGACCGCCGCGGTGACGTCGGCGGCGCCGCCGGTGCCGCTGCCGCTATTGCCGACGGGATCGACGCGGCCGCGCGCCGAGGCGTCGACCGTGGCGGTGCCCAGGATATGGATGGTGCCGCCGTCCACGGTGAAGATGCGCGCGGTACCGCCGGTCAGGTTGACGGCGGCGGGGTTGCTGGAATCTAAGGCCGCCGCGGAGATGACGGCGTCGCCCTGCACGTTGAGAACCTGGCCGGCGCGCACCGTAAGCGCCGCGGTGCGGCCGCCGAACAGGCTGACGTCCTGCAGGAAATCGAGGCTGGGCGCGGTGGACGGCTCGGCGGTGATGTCGGTGCGCGCGGTGCCGATGAGATCGGAGCGGACGATGCCGCCGAGGATCTGGAAGCTGGCGTCCAGATCGGCCGCCGGCATGCCGGTCGCATGGCCGTAGCGATCGACCGCGCCGGCGACCACGTTGGCGCCGGCCGACAGCACGATGACGCCATTCTCGATCGCCGCATTGACCGCCGGATCGAAGCCGATATCGCCCTGGAGGATGGCGGTGATCGCCTGGTTCTTGGGCATTGCGACCAGGTAGATTGCGTGGGGATCGGCGGCGCCCGTGCTTGCAGGGCCGCCGGTGGTGCCGAGATGGACGAGCGGCACCGGATCGTCGCTGCCGACCTTGACGATGATGTCGAACAGGCCCTGATTGACCCGCATCTCCACGGTCTCGCCCGCGATGTAGGCGGCCGAGCCGTTCACCCGGACCGAGCCGCCATGCTGGATGGTCGGCGCGACCATGGCGACGAAGCTGCTCTGCTCGAGCGCGCGGATCTGCGATCCCACCTCGGTGATCACCGACCTGACGGGGAAGCCGGCGAACGGCGCGAAGGTGAGCCCGCGCGTTGCGGAATCGTAGAAATTGCCGGCGCCGTCATCGACCACGTCGAGGCTGGTGAGGACGAGGCTGCCGACGTCGAACACCGCGGTCGCGCCGATGATGATCCCGCCGGTGCTCGAGAAGATCACCGTGCCGCCGGTGCGGTCGATGCTGAGCGAGGCGTTCTGGATCAGGCTCAGCACGGTTCCGTCGAAGCGGACGACGGGATCGCCGATGATCCGATTGAGCACGACGAAATCGAGATTGTTGGGGCCGTTGACGAAGGTCGCGACATTGCCCGCGGGCAGGAAGACGCCTCCGGTCGGGTCCCAGCGGATGATCGCGGTGGCGGACTGGACCTCGATCCTCTCGACCCCCGGCGTCGCGCGGTCGTAGACGACCATGCCGGCCGTCGTCGACGGGTTGCCGTTGAACGCCTGCGCGCTCGCTTCGCCCGCGCCGAGGCAGACCGCGCCAATCGCGCTGCCGATCATCAGGGCCCGGCGCAGCGCGCGCGGGTGGGCGGGGAGCGGGGCGGACATCATCTGGATCTCCATGGCCACAGCCTTGTGGTGAGCGAGACGAGAAAGCGGGTGGAGCCGCGGCGGGTCTGGAAGAGCAGCCGGTCGAGCGGCTCGGCGATGATGGCGTCGATCCGGAAGCGGTCGCCATAAGCGGCGCGGACTCCGGCGCCGACCGAGCTCAGCTCCTGCCGGCCGGGCGCGAACAGCAGGTCCCGGTTCCACACCCAGGCATGGTCGAAAAAGGCGTAGGGCTCGGCGACGAAGCGGTCGGGGCGGCGCGGAATGAAGCTGCCGTAGCGGATCTCGGCCCGGAAGCCGATGCCGCTGTCCCCGAGCAGGGCGCCGGGATCGTAGCCGCGCCCCGCGGTATAATTGCCGGCTGAAAATTCCTCGAAGCTGAACAGCGGATCGGCGCTGTACTGGCCGCTTATGTCGAGCGCGAAGGTCAGCAGCGGCGTCGGCCGATATTCGGCGGTGGCCGTGGCACGCAGCACGGTCGCGGTCGCAATGCCCTCGAGCCGGGTCGGCGGCACCACGCCTGGAACGAGGCAGAATGCGAGGCCCGGCCCGCAGCCCCGGCTGGCGCCCAATATGTCGAGCCCCTGCCGCGCCTCGGCCGTGAAGCCCAGCCGCCACAAGGGCTCGGCCGGCGTATAGCGCGGATTGCCCGGCGACAGCCCAAGCGCGTCGAACGAGAGCCGCGCGAAGGCGACGCGAATACGGTCGCGGTTGAGCGGGATGGTGTTGAACTTCACATCCTGCCCGATCAGGTCGAGGCCGATCACGCCGCGCAGGGTGCGGGTCTGGCGCCGGATGAACGGGTAGCTCGCCTCCAGGGTGGCGAACGACGTCCGCGAGTCGATATCGACGCCGGGCAGGTTGAGGTCCGGCCGCGCCCAGGCGTAAGTGAGCTGGGCGCCGATCGCGAGCCCTTCGCCGCCGATCCGGAAATCGTGGCCGAGCTGGACGGTCTGCTGCTCGTGCGTGTCGATCGTGCTGTAGAGCGCGATCGTGGTGCGGTCGCCGAGCCCGGTCAGGTCGTAAAGCTGGCCGCGCAGCAGCGCGCCCCAGCGGCCGAGCTCGCGCGAGCCGAGATTCTGGACGGTGAAATCGGCGATCGCCGGCATCCGCGCCACCGTCACCTCGCCGATCACCTCGCCCCGCGCCGCGCCCGCCGAGCGCAGCGCCAGCCGAACGTCGTAGCCCGGCAGGTCGCCGGCGAGCAGCAGGTAGCGCTCGGCCTCGTAGCGGTTGAAGACCTCGCGCTCGGTCAATTTGTTCAGATAGCGGGCGATCACCCGCTCCGACCGGCCGGCATTGCCACGCACCCTGATGCCGACCAGCTTCGCCATCAGCACCGTGAAGCGGACATTGCCCTCCGCGATCCGCTGCTCGGGAACCTCGACCGCGGCGATATAGCCGGCCTCGCGCAACAGCGTCGCGGCGCGGTCGCGTATCTCGCAGATCGTGGCGACCGAAACCTCCTGGCCGACGAAGCGGGCATAAGCCGGGCGCAATTGCTCAGCCGTGAGGCCGCGCAGATCCTCGAACGCGACGTCCCGCAGGGTGAAGCGGATCGACGCATATTCGGGCCGGTCGAGCGCGCAGGGCGCCCGTTCGACGTCGCCCTCGACGGTGAGCCGGGCGGGCGGGCGCTCCTCGCCAGATGGCGGCGGCCGGGTGACCTCCTCGCGGGTCGGGGCGACCGGCTGGCCGGGCGGGAGCTGGGCCAGAGCCGGGAAGGCGACGAGGGCCGCGGAGCCGGCCAGACCGATGCGCAGCGCGCGCGGCGCCCGGGGGCGCGCTGGTCCGTTCGGCAAACGCTCACCCATGCGCGGACCACCCCTGATCTGCTCGCAAAGCGGGAGCATAGCAGAATGCCATGCACCGCCAATGGCGAATCAGCCCCCGGGCGGGGCGGGCGGCGCGAGCTGGGGATTGAGCCGGATCAGGCCCTGGAGGAACGAGCGCGGGCGCTTCGACAGCCGCTGGCTGATCTCGACGCGCAAGCCGATCGCCGCCGCGATCTCGGAGACGAACCAGACGCAATTGGCCCGGTTGAGGTTGTAGGAAGGCTGCGGCCGCGTCCGCCAGCGCTCGACCACCGCCATCGCCGCGCGATATTGCTCGTCGGTGAGGATGAGCGCGAATTGCCGGTCCGAACGCCTGACCCGCCCCTCGTCCTCGACCGCGACCTCGCCGCGGACCGAGCCGAACAGCAGAGCGGGCGTCACCGAATGGGCGGTGAAGCCCAGGCTGGTATCGATCCGCTCGCCGGTCCCGTCGAGCGTGCCGCGAAGGATGATGAAGGCGTGCGGGAAAGTGCTGCCGCCAAGCTCGCGCGAATAAAAGGATATCTCGACCGCGGCCGAGGCGGGCTCCGGCAGCAGGGCGGCCAGCAGCAATGCGAGCGCGCAGCGGAGCGCGCGGGCGGCCGCTTTCATCACCCGCGGGACCGGCCGGGCCGCGGATCCTTGGGCCGGCGGGCAACGGCTTCGAGGCGGCGGCGGCGAATCAACCCGACGGTTTCGAACGCGCCGAAAATCACAAAGGGGGCGGCGAACAGGAGAGCCGCCCAAAACCATTCATCACGCAATCGGTAAAGTCCTCGGCCTTGGAGCTTGCGCGGCTCGAATAGAGGCCCCGCCCGGCGGGATCAAGATGGCGGCCCGGCCGTTGGCGCGATTGAAGTCATATCGTGCACGCCCTATCTGCTGCCCCTCCCCCGCGACTGGATCGCAACTCGACATCATGCCGGTAAAATCGCTGCTCAAATTCGTCTCCAGGAGAGCCGCCCCGCGCCCGCACGGCCTGCCGGACGGCTTACGCGTCTATGCGATCGGCGACATTCACGGCCGCCTCGATCTTCTCGATGACCTGCTTTCCTCCATAGCCGCCGACAACCGCGCCCGCGGGACCGGCCTCCGCACGCTCTATGTCTTCCTTGGCGACCTGATCGACCGCGGCCCCGATTCGCGCGGCGTCGTCGAGCGGCTGATGCGATTGGCCGAGAGCGGGTTCGACGCCCGCTTCCTGATGGGCAATCACGAGGAGGTGCTGCTGCGCGCGCTCGACGGCGACGTCAAGGCGCTTCGCTTCCTGGTCCGGATCGGCGGGCGCGAGACCCTGTTGAGCTACGGGATCGGCGAGGAGGAATATCGCAGCCACGATTATGACGATCTCCTCCGGATGGCGATCGAGAGGGTGCCCGCCAGCCATCGCGCCTTCCTCGCCGGCTTCGAGAAATGGATCTCGGTCGGCGATTATCTGTTCGTCCATGCCGGCATCAGGCCGGGCGTCGCGATCGAGAAGCAGGCGGTCAGCGATCTCTATTGGATCCGCGACGATTTCCTCCGCCATCGCGACAGCTTCGGCAAGATGGTCGTCCACGGCCATTCGATCACCGAGGAGATCGACGTCCGCGCCAACCGCATCGGCATCGACACCGGCGCCTTCGCCAGCGGCCGGCTTACCGCGATCGGCCTCGAGGGCGAGGAGCGCTGGTTCCTGTCGACCTAGGGGCGCGGCAGCGTCGCGAAGGCCGGCATCGGGACCTGCCCCGCCGCCCGCGCCCGCCGGATCGCCGCGATCTCGGCCTCGATCAGCGCGATCCTGGACCGCCAATTGGGATGCGTCGGGCTGCCCAGGAAGTTGAGCCCGCGCCGGCCGAAGCGCGACCAGAAGCGCACCGCCGCCTGCGGGTCGTAGCCGGCCCGTTCCATCAGATAGACGCTCAGCCGGTCCGCCTCGATCTCGGTTTCGCGGATGCGCCGCGCGTTGCGGCCGAAATTGCCGAGAATGCCGCGCCGCACCCGCGCCTCGTCGAGCCGGATTCGGTGGCCGAGCACGTTATGCGCGAATTCGTGGGCGAGGACGGCCGCCAGCTCGCCGTCGTCGGCGACATATTCGGCGATGGCGGTGCTGAGCTGGACGTAGCGGCCGTCGGCGCGCGCGTTGAGGCTTCGGCCGGGGATGAGCTGGAAGCGGGTCGCGCAGCCCTGCTCGGCCGCTATCTCGATGGCGAGCCGGGCGCCGCCGCGCCGGATTTCGATCGTCGCGCGTCCGTCGGCGAAGGCTTCGTCCAAAGCGGCGAGAATGCGCTCCATCAATTCGAACGAGCCGCCGCGGCCGGGCGCGCCGCGCGGCGGCGGCCGTCCGTCGAAGGCGAGCAGGATATCGTCGGCGCGCAGGCCAGCGCGCTCGGCCGGGCCGCCGGCGGCCAGGGCGAGCACGGCCGGGCCGGCGTCGAGCCCGAAGGCGCGGATCGCGGCGGGGCGGAAATCGGCGCCATATTGCGAGAGATCGTGAACCGCCAGGCCCGGCAGCCAGGCGCGCTCGGCGCACAGGCCGAGGCTCGCGACCGCGAGCCGGTGCCCGATCGTCGCCACCCTCTGGTCGAGCGCGCGCATCGCCGCCAGCGACTCCTCGGGGGGCGGCAGCGGCGCGGCCGGCGCGGCGGGCGCGGCGAAGGCCCAGGCGAGCGGGATCAATAATAGGCGTCTCATGGAACCTTTCCCGGCAATATCGCTTCAGACGGCACTTCCCACCCCGTTAATGGCTGGCAGTGCAATCGGGCAACACCCCGCGAGAGGTCGAAACCATTACCAATTTTGGGGTTGTCAACCCAATAGCACTGTGGCAGTGCCAAAACCGAACAGCTCAACAGGGAGTTCAAGATGAGTTTGAAGAAGGCATCCGTGGCGGCGGCGCTCGCTGTTACCATGGTCAGCGCGCCGGTTCTGGCGCAGTCCGCTGCTCCGCTCTCCGTTGCAGCGCGCAGCGGTGCGGCCACCGACGAATCGAACGAGCTTCGTGGCGGCGTCATCATTCCCTTGATCGCGATCGTCGCGATCATCCTCGGCGTTCTCGCGGCGACCGGCGGCAGCGACCGTCCGTCGAGCCCCTGAGCCTCGCATACTGACAAAGGATAGCGGCCTTCGGGCCGCTATTTTTTTGCCCGCGATCCGGCGGGGCGCTAACCCGGGCTTTACGCCTCGGCGCTATGAGCGCGCCATGCAATTGACGAACGACCCTCGGATCGTGGTGGTGGGGCTGGGCTATGTGGGGCTTCCGCTCGCGGTCGCGCTGGCCGACCATTTCGACGTGACCGGCTTCGACATAGACGGCGCGCGCGTGGCCGAGCTGCGCCGGGGCCACGACCGGACCAACGAGGTCGATGGGGATCGCCTCGGCCGCTCGCCGCTGGCGCTCACGGACAGCGCCGCGGAGGCGCGCGGCGCCGACCTCTATATCGTCACCGTGCCGACCCCGGTCGACGATGCGAATCGGCCAGATCTCTCGCCGCTGCTCGCCGCGACCGAAACCGTCGCCGGCCTGATCGGCAAAGGCCGGCCGACGACCATCGTCTACGAAAGCACCGTCTATCCCGGCGTCACCGAGGAGGTGTGCGGGCCGCTCATCGAACGGGCGGCGGGCCTCGTCCGCGGCGCCGACTTCTTCTTGGGCTATTCTCCCGAACGGGTGAATCCGGGCGACCGCGAGCACAGCATCGACCGCATCGTGAAGGTGGTCGCCGGCGAGAACGACGCCGTCACCGCGCAGCTGGCGCACGTCTACGGCCGGATGACGACGGCCGGGACCTTCAAGGCCCGCTCGATCAAGACCGCCGAGGCGGCCAAGGTGATCGAGAACGCCCAGCGCGACATCAACATCGCCTTCATGAACGAGATCACCCAGATTTTCGCCAAGCTCGGCCTGTCGACGGGTGACGTGCTCGAGGCGGCGCAGACCAAGTGGAATTTCCTCGGCTTCCACCCGGGGCTGGTCGGCGGCCACTGCATCGGCGTCGATCCTTATTATCTGAGCCATTGCGCGCAAAGCCTCGGCCATCTGCCGCGCGTCATTCTGGCCGGGCGCGCGATCAACGACGGCATGGGCACATGGATCGCCGACACCATTCATTCGCGCCGGAAGAGCCGCACCGGCAAGGTTCTGATGCTCGGCCTCGCCTTCAAGCCGGACGTCCCGGACGTGCGCAATTCAAAGGTGGTCGATGTGGTGCGGCGCCTGGCCTGGCTCGGGCATGACATCACCATTCACGATCCGCTGGTCGATCCCGCCACCGCGGCCCGCGAATATGGGCTGAGCCTCGACGCCGGCGCGCTCGACCGCCGATACGACGTGATCGTCGCCGCGGTCCCGCACCGCCAGTATCGCGCGCTGAGCGCCGCTGAGGTCGCCGGGCTCGGCACGGAGGGCGCGCTGCTCGCCGATCTCCACGGCCTCTGGCGCGACGGCGATTTCCCGGTGACAATGGACCGCTGGTCGCTCTAGGCCGCTGCTCATGGCAATCCTCGTCACCGGCGCCGCCGGCTTCATCGGCTACCACGTGACCCGCGCCCTGCTCGCGAGTGGCGAGAGCGTCGTCGGCATCGACAATCTAAACCCTTATTACGATCCGCGGTTGAAAGAGGATCGCCTGGCCGCGCTCGAGGCGACGAAGACCGGCGCATTCCGCTTCCTGCGCGTGGATTTTTCAGATCACGAGGCGCTCGACCGGGCGCTGGACAACGCCGAGATCGACCGGATAGTCCATCTCGGCGCGCAGGCCGGGGTCCGCTATTCGATCGACAATCCGCGCGCTTATGTGTCGGCCAATCTGGCCGGTCATCTCAACATGCTCGAAACGGCCCGCAATCGCGGCGTCGCCCATTTCGTCTATGCCTCGTCCTCGTCCGTCTACGGCAGCAACGACAGGCTTCCGTTCAGCGTCGAGGACCGCGTCGACCACCCGGTCTCGCTCTATGCCGCCACCAAGAAAGCGGACGAGCTGATCAGCGAGACCTACGCCCATCTCTACCGCATCCCCTCGACCGGCCTGCGCTTCTTCACCGTTTACGGCCCTTGGGGACGGCCCGACATGGCGATGTGGATATTCACGCGAAAGATCCTCGCCGGGGAGCCGATCCGGGTCTTCAATCACGGCAGGATGCGGCGCGACTTCACCTTCATCGACGACATCGTTGCCGGGATCATCGCCTGCCTCCACGCCCCCCCACCCGATGACGGCCAGGTCAAGGCGGGAGGCAGCATCGCGCCGCACCGGCTCTACAATATCGGCAATAATCGGTCCGAAGAGCTGATGCATATGATCGCGCTTCTGGAGAGCGCGTGCGGACGCAAGGCGCAGGTCGAGCTTCTGCCGATGCAGCCCGGGGACGTGCCCGAGACCTGGGCCGATATCGGACCGATCCGGGCCGAGATGGGCTTCGAGCCGCGCACGCCGATCGACATCGGGGTTCCCAGGTTCGTCGACTGGTACAAGCAATATCAAAAGGACCGCACTGCGGCAGGTGACGCGCGGCGTGGCGTCTGATAGGCCCCGCGCTTCAATGGGTTGTGGGGAATCTCCGCGCGAAATGCTAAAGGACGACGAGGTGAGGGATCGGATTTCGACGCCTGTGCCGCGAAAGGCGGCGGCGCCGAAAAGGCCTCAGATCGCCCAAAGCGGGATGCACGCCGTGACTCCGGCGCGCTTTCTCGCGCGCCTTCGTTACCAATTGCTGTTCGGCATATTGGGCACGGTCATCCTCCCGCCCGTCCTCTATTATTTCGACGATATCGGCGTGGCCTGGGCCGCTTCGAGCACGCTCGGCACCGGCGCCGGCGCCCTGGTCGCCTTCTTCATCGCCATCTATCTTTTCCGCCGGGTCGTGACCCTGCCGGGCGTGGGCGTGGCCGGACACGTGCTGCCGGCGCTGGCGGCGGGCTACGGCATCGTCTTCGTCATCATCCTGGCGTTCAGGCTCGATTATAGCCGCCTCAGCTTCGGCATGAGCTTCGTCGCGGCGGCGATCTTCTTCTTCGTCGTCGGCATGTACCTGAGGCGCCGCAAGGGCCAACGCTTCTATCTCGTTCCATCGCCCGGCGTCGCCGCGCTCGTGGAGATTCCCAATGTCGAGTGGATCCTGCTTCGCGAGCCGAAGCTTCCGGCGGACCGCGCGCCCGTTCTCATCGCCGATCTGCGCGCCGAGCTCAGCGAGGAATGGGAGCGGCTGATCGCCGCGACGGCTCTCGCGGGCCACCCGGTCTACCATCTGAAGCAGGTACAGGAGTCGATCACCGGGAGGGTGGAGATCGAGCACCTTTCCGAAAACCATTTCGGCTCGCTTCTGCCCAATCACAGCTATCGCAAAGTCAAGCGCCTGCTCGATCTCGCGCTCGCGCTCATCCTGCTGCCGCTCCTGATCGTTCCGGGCATCGTCGTGGCCGTCATGATCAAGGTCGAATCGCCGGGCCCGGCCTTCTTCCGCCAGAAACGGCGCGGCTATCGGGGCAACGAATTCCGGGTGATCAAATTCCGTACCATGGTTCATAGCGTCGAGGATCAGGCCCGGCCGGGCAGGGACGAGGCGATCACGCGCGATCATGACAGCCGCGTCACCCGCCTCGGCCGCTTCCTGCGCCGTACGCGGATCGACGAGCTGCCGCAGATCTTCAACATCCTGCGCGGCGAGATGAGCTGGATCGGGCCGCGCCCAGAAGCGCTGGCTTTGTCGGAATGGTATGAGGCCGAGCTGCCTTTCTATACCTACCGGCACATCGTACGGCCGGGAATCAGCGGCTGGGCTCAGGTCAACCAGGGCCATGTCGCCCAGCTCGATCAGGTGTTCGAGAAGCTCCACTTCGACTTTTACTACATCAAGAACTTCTCAGCCTGGCTCGACCTGCTGATCCTCGGCAGGACGATCACGACGATCATGACCGGCTTCGGAGCCCGCTAGGCGGCGGCTTGCCAGGGCACGCCGCACGCCGCGGCGATCCGCTCGGGAAGGCTGCGCAAGGCGATGCGGGCCGGAGCCTCGCCGGACGTGATGCCGGTGTCGATCAGATAGCCGACGCCATTATGGTCGCCATTCTTGATCGCGACGAAGGAGACCGCGTCGCGCAGGCCGGGCTTTGTCCGGTTGCCGAGGCGATATTCGAAATCCTCGCCGATATCGTGGGACCAGGTCAGCATCACGAACAGGTCCCGGCCGCGATTGTCGACCTCGAACAGAGGCGTGCCGTCCATCGCCCGCATGCTCTCCAGCCGGAGCTCGGCCTGCGCGGCCTCCTCGGGCGACGCGCAAAAGATCATGAAATCCCGCGACATAAGCGGCTCGACCCGCTGGAACGGGACGTCGGCGGACCGCAGGAATTCGGCGTGATCCTTCAGCCGCCAATAATAAGTGACTTCCGAATGGGGATCCTGATGGAGCCCGGTCGCGATCATCAGCCGTGCCTGCGGAAACGCGCGCTCCACCTGGCCCACGATCCGGTCGTAAAGCTCGTAGACCTGGAAGACGGGGTCGACGTCCTTCGCCAGATACCAGTCGGGATTCGTTCCAGGGCCGGCATAGACTTCGGCATTGAACATATAATGATGCTGGATATGCGCGCCCGCATTGAGGAAAAGCGACGCGAAATCGGGCCGTTTGCGCCTGGTCTCGCGGACGAAGATGTCCGCCAGCAGCCGATCGAGCACCAAGGCCTTCAGCCATTTGTGCCGCAGCGCCGGGGCCATCAGCGACAGATAGGCGCCGTAATTGGCCGGAGCCGCATAAGCGACGAGGGCCGTCAGCAGCTTGACCGCGCTCGCCGGGGTCAGCCGCGCCTGCGCATTGTCGTTGACGGATTGCGCGACGGCGCCATGCAGCCGCCGCAGGATTGCGGATCCGGTGACGTCCGTGCGGGTCCAGGGATCGGGCAGGAAGAAGGCCGCGTCCCGGCAGTTATTCTTGGCGTTCATCGGGCTGATCGCGCCGACCTTCAGCCCATGTTCCTCCAGCGCCTCCCAGATCTGCCTGAGGTTGCTGTCGACGATGTCGCCGAGCCGAAAGACGCCATGCTCCGCCAGCGACAATCCGGTATGGGCGGTCACCCACTGGATCCAGGGCTCGAGCTCCTCGTAATTCTGCTCCGACGTCGTCTCGGTCAGCCCGTGCTTGTCGAGGAGGCGCCCAAGGACCGGCAGCTTGCCGAGAGCGACATAGGCACGGACATGCTCGAAATTGATCTCGTTCAATTCCAGCAGCAACACGGTCATGCCAGTCTCCATAAGGCGGCGCGCCGGTCGCCGGCGATTCCCTAGCGCCCCGCCAGGGCGTCCGGTTCCTCCACTAAGGGCAATCGGGTCTAACCACTAGGAAGAAGTAGCTCCATGAGAAGCCGGTTGGTCCGGTTGACGTCGAACCGCGCCTCGGCGAGGCGGCGGCTCTCCTTGCCCATGCTCTCGATCAGGCCGGGCTCCTCGATGAAGCGCATCATCGCCCCGGCCAGCGGCTCCACCGTCCGCGCCGGAACCATGAAGCCGTTCACGCCCTCCTCGACCGTATCGCGGCAGCCGATGCTGTCGGTGGTGACGATCGGCCGCGCCATCGCCATCGCCTCCTGCGTGCTGCGCGGCACGCCCTCCCGATAGGAGGGAAGGACATAGACGCTCGCCGCGCGAAGCCAGGGCCTGACGTCGTCGATATGGCCGGGCCATTCGAGCAGCCCCTCCGCGACCCAGGCCTCGATCTGCTCCCTGGCCATGGCGCCCGGATTGGGATCGAGGCTTCCGGCGAGGATGAAGCGCGCCTCCGGGCAGCGCGCCTTCACCAGCCGGGCGGCCTCAGCATATTCCCTGATCCCCTTCTCGCGCAGCAGGCGGCAGAGCAGCAGGAAGGTGGGCGGAGCGACGACCGGCGGCGCCGCGGAAAAGGCGTCGAGATCGACGCCGATCCCGCCGATATTGACGATTTTGCGCTCCGCGACGAGGCGCGAGCGCACGAATTGCGCGGCATCGTCCCGGTTGACGAACACCGCCCGCGCGACCGTGGCCAGGGCCAGGCGATAGAGGAAGCGGGTGGCGCCCCTCAGCGCCCGGCGCTTGAAGCCGTCGCTGCCCTCGCCTTGCGTAAACACATAGCCAAGGCCCTCGATCATCGCGATCCGCCGCGGGACCCGGGCGAACCAGGCGGCGAGGCTGCCGTAGATGACCGGCTTGGCGAAATAGCACAAAACCGCGTCCGGCCGCAGGCGCCGGAACAGGCGCCAGAGGCGCACCCCATCGGCAAGGTCGCGAAGCGGCCTCATGCCGGCGCGTTCCAGCGAATAATCCACCGGCTCGGCGCCAAGCGCCCGGACCCGCTCCCGGGTGAGCTCGTCATAATCGGGCGCCAGCGCGAAGACGCGCACGCCCGAAGCCGCCAGCGCCGCGATCAGCGGCCCGCGGAAGTTGGGCAGCGAATGGGCGATGCTCGTGACGAGCGCGACCGAGCGGGCCTCGGGCGCCGCGGTGGATGGGCCGGTTCTCAAGGCGCGCCCGGCCTAGCTCCGCGACGGCGCGACGGCGTCGGCGGGCAGCGGCTCGGGTTCGACGGCGACAGCGCGCAGGCCGGCCTCGCGCCGCTTATGCTGGGCCAGGCCATGGGTCAGCGCCAGCAGCAAGGGCAGCACCACCATCCACTTCTGGCGCGCGGCGATGCCCAGATTGGCGGTCGTGCTGGACAGGACCAGCAGCGCGACCGCCGCATAGATCAGGAAGGTCATCTGCGGCAGCGTCCTGAGGCCGCTGTTCCGGCCGAACAGGCGCGGCGTCAAAAGCGCGAGGATGGCCAGCAGGATCACGTTCTGCAGCGCCGCGATATATTGCGTCAGGATCCCGGCTTCCCAGGGGAAGGGACGGAACAGATAGGTCACGACCTGAAGCGGCAGGGGCATGTCGGAAATATTGAGATAGGCCTCGGTATCCTCATAGCCCCGCGCCCACGTCTCCACCCGGTAGCTGACATCGTCGAGCGAGGAGATGTTGCCGAAGCCGATATATTCGATCGCGAGCGGCACGACGATCGCGATCATGATCCCGCCGATGCCGAGGATGGTGAGACGCTCGCCCGACTTCACGCCCCGGCTCATCAGCATGGCCAGGGCCAGCGAGCAGAGCATGATCACCCCGATATGGGGACGGATCAAGGTCACCAGGGCGATGCCGACGCCATAAAGCAGCAGCGACCGGCGTTCCTTGAGAAGGGCCCAGCAGAAGATCGCAAGGCCGAGCAGGACGAGCGATTCCTTGGAGATGCCGGAGCCCCAGAAGCCGATCGAAGGCACGACCAGCGACAGGAAGACGATATGCCAGCGCACATCGAGAATCTCGCCGCCCACCTTGAGGAACGCGGCGTAGAAAAGCTGCAGGGCCATCAGGCCGAACACGCTGAAGACCATCATCGTCGGCAGGAATCCGAAATTGAGGCCCTTGGTGAAAAAGGAGGCCAGATAGGGAATGAGCTCGGTGCCGACGTCGAATTCCGCCCAGGACAGGCTGTTCACATAATAGCCGGCCGCATCGGCCGGCGTGCCGACCTCGATCATGTAGCGGACGAGGGCGAGAAAGAGCGCGCTGACCGTGAAGGCAAGCGCGAGGGCCGGGCGCAGATGAAGGATGCGGGCCTGCCAGAAGCCGGCGAGCGCGATCAGGACGAAAATAAAGCCGGTCGCCAACAGGTCTTCGGAGGTGACTAGGAACCACATTCAATCAAAGTCCCGTGACGGCGCGTAAGCCAATTTGCGCCGAGGGTCCGGCCATTCCACCGCTGGGCCCGCATCTACAGGCTCGCTTATTGCCGGTCAAACCGCCTTAGGGTGCGATCTCGCGGTACAGGGCCGCCCAATCCTCGGCCGCCCGCCCCGCCCCGCGGTTCGTGGCCGAGGCGCGGGCCCCAGCCGACAGCCTTTCGAACAGGGGCGGATCGGAGGCCAGCACGCGGACGGCCTGTGCGATATCGGCCGCCGAGATGGTGGGCGTGAAGATCGTGTCACGGCCGTCGCCGAGCTGCTCGACCAGCCCGCCCGTGCGCGTGGCGATGCTGGGCATGGCGGCGTAGAGCCCGTCGATGGCATTCCCGGACTGGCTCGCCTCGCGATAGGGCAGCATGTTCACGTCGTTTTCGGCGAACAGCCGGTTCTTGTCCTCGACCGAGATCCATCCGTCGAAGACGCTGACGCAGTCGAGCGCGTCGATCCGCGCGCGATAGGGTGCATAGTCGCCGCCGCCGGCGATCGTCAGGTGGATTTGCGTCCCCTCGCGGCGCAGCTTGGCGACCGCGTCGAGCAGCAGGTCCAGCCCCTTATAGTGGATGATGCGCCCGAAGAAGAGGAGCCGGAGCGGCCGGCCGGCCGGGAACGAGCGGGGCGCCAGCAAGGGCCCGGCCGTCGTCAGCAGGCCGTTGGGGACGATATGGACCGGCTTCGCCGACAGGCCGCGCCCGGCGAGCTCGTCGGCGACGTGGCGGGTGAGGACCGCGACATGGTCGGCGAGGCGAATCACCTTGTCCCACGCCGCCTGCTTCAGCCAATGTTCCTCGCCCGGATGCAGCATGACGTCATGCACGGTGAGCAGGACCTTTGCCCCCGCGCGCTTCGCGACCGGCAGATAGAAGAGGTCCCACGGCGACCACATGGTCACGTGCACCAGCCGGCCGTTCATGCCCGCCGATCGGGCCAGCCGGCGCCGCGCGGGCAGGAGACGCGCCGCCAGCCCCGGCAGCCGGCTCGCTTTGGCGGCGGCGGGAAGGACCAGCAAAGGCAGGTTCAGGGCCCGATAGTCCGCAATATCGGCGTTAACGTCGGAGATGATTCCGCGCAGATCGAGCGACGCCATGCCGGCCATGGCCTCGAGCAAGGGAGCCTGCACGCCGTGGCTGCGCCGGCCGAGCGCCCAATTGTCGACAGCGAGGGGCATTCAGCGCATCCGGGCCGCGAACCAGAATCCCCCCGGCTCGCTCCCGGGGTTTCTCCCGATCATCGGACAGGCGCGGCTGAATTCCTCCCAATGATTGTGCTTGAGCCAGTTGTTCGCGCAGACGATCTCGAAGCGGACATTGAAGGCGAGAAAGGCCTCGAGCAGATATTGCTCGTTCCACAGCCGCCGGTCCGCGCGCAGCCAGGGCTCGGGATAGTCGCGCGGCGTGAAGACGTCGTGGACGTGGACGAGCACGCCGTCGGCGAGGCCGGGAAGGATCTCCTGAAATTCGCGCAGCACATCGCCCCAGGGCCGGATCACGTGCGAGCTGTCGATGAACAGGATGTCGCCGGCGGCGAGGGTCTGGAAGATAGCCGGATCGATCGTTTCCACCCGCTCCCTGATTACCTGCACACCCACCGATTCGAGCCAAGCCATCTCATAGGGCTCGATGCAAATCTGCTCGCATGAATAGCCGGCGTCTTCCGCCCGGTTCGCCTCGATCGCGCGCTTGGCGATCAGGGTCGAATTGCCCGAGCCGATTTCGATGATGCGCCTGGGCCTGGTTGCCCTGACCATGCTGTAATAGATTTCCGCATCGCCATAGCTGTACATGTCGTTCTCGTAGCCGAACTCGCTCTCGCTCGGCTTTTGCACCGGCACCTTGCTAAGCTCGTCGGCGAAGACGAACCGCGCCAGCATCTTCAGCTGGCCCGGCTCGTTCATATCGATCCCGGGCAAGGAGCGCTCGACATCGGTCCGGGCGGGAAGATGCGCCAACGTATAGGTCGGCTCATAATAATGGACCGAGCGAAGCTGGAAGCCGAAGCGATCCCCGAGCCGCTGAAACCGCGGCAGCTGCCGGCGGTGCCTGGCCAGGAAGCGCAGGATCGGCCCGGTCAGGAAACCGAACGTCACAGCAGCCAGGTCCGCGGTGCGTTTCTGCCAATTCATCGGCTATCGATCCTTTCCCGGAAGCGCGGCGGCCCTGCCGGACAATGCCGCCCGTACGGCGCGCCACCGCGCCCGCGAGACAGAGGACGGGTCGCGCCCCAGCAGCCGCCGCGCCGCGATCTTGGCCGCGATCAGCAGCGATTGCACGGCCAGGGAGGCCCGGCCATATCGCTTGCGGATGAGCTTGATCTGGTTGCGGTGATATTGGTCGATGAAGAAGGGCGACAGGGCGCCGCCGGTCAGCGAGCTGGCATGGTGCACCAGCTCAGGGTGCCGGACCACGAGGATGGGGATGCCCGCGTCGCGGCAGCGAAGACAGAAATCCGCATCTTCCCAATAGACGAAGAACTGCTCGTCGAAGAGGCCGATCCGCCGGAATATCTCGGCGTCGACGAGCTTGCAGCAGGCCGGCGCGAACGCGGCCGGCCATGCGTCGGACGTGGCGTCCGGCGGCGCCTTGTCCATCACCACCTCCAGGCCGCCGCGCATCCTGAATCGGCCGCCCGCATACCAGCAGCCGCCCGCGGCCGCTTCGCGGACGACCGGCACGATGATCGGCGCCGCCTGGCGATGCGGCGATTCGAGCAGCCGCAGCAGGAAATCGGGGCCGAATTCCGTGTCGTTGTTGATGAGCAGGACGGACGCGAAGCCGGCCTCCATCGCGATCCTGATGCCCTGATTGCTGGCGCGGGCGAAGCCGAGATTCTCGTCATTCCGGACGAGCGCGTGAAGCGGGCCGCGCCATGCTTCCACCTGCGCCGCGCTGTCGTCGGAGGAGGCGTTGTCGATCGCGATCAGGGCCCAGCCCCCCCCGGTCTGGGCGGACAAGGAGGCGAGGAAAGCGGGGAGGACGGAGGCGCTGTTATAGGTCACGGTGACGAGCGCCGTCCGCTGCTGCGGCGGGTTGGTCAAGGGTGGTTCTTCATCCTGAATGACGCCATCCGCTCCAGCACCGCGACCGCCATGCCGATCGCTCCAGGCGCCACCGCGCGTCCGATAGCCCGGCACCGCGGCGATCACAAGTTCGCCCTCGGCCAAGGCCTTGAGGATGCCATCTAAAGCGGGCGCGGCCCGGCGGCGCCGGGGGCATTGAGCCTTGACCTGCGCTGGCGCGCAGCCCTAATCGGCCATCCCTCAAATTCCCCCCATCCGCGCGGAGCCATCGTGACAAAGACTGCCCTCATCACCGGGGTCACCGGCCAGGACGGCTCGTATCTCGCCGAATTCCTGCTCAAGAAGGGCTATATCGTTCACGGTCTCAAGCGCCGTGCGTCCTCGTTCAACACGGCGCGGGTCGACCGGCTCTATCGCGATCCGCACGAGGAGGATGTGCGCTTCTTCCTCCACCATGGCGACCTGACCGATTCCACCAATCTGATCCGCCTCATCCAGCAGGTCAAACCCGACGAGATCTACAATCTCGCCGCGCAGAGCCATGTCGCGGTCTCGTTCGAAGTGCCCGAATATACCGCCGACGTCGACGCGCTCGGCACGTTGAGGCTGCTTGAGGCGATCCGGATCCTCGGGCTGCAGAAGAGCGTCCGCTTCTATCAGGCGTCCACGTCCGAGCTTTACGGACAGGTCGTCGAAACCCCGCAAACGGAGACGACGCCCTTTCACCCGCGCTCGCCCTACGGCGTCGCCAAGCTCTACGCTTACTGGATCACGGTCAATTATCGCGAGGCCTACGGGATCTATGCCTGCAACGGCATCCTCTTCAACCACGAGTCCCCGGTGCGCGGCGAGAATTTCGTGACCCGAAAGATCACCCGGGGCCTTGCCCGCATCAAGCTCGGCCTGCAGGACCGGCTCTATCTGGGCAATCTGGACGCCCGGCGCGACTGGGGCCACGCCCGCGACTATGTCGAGATGCAGTGGCTGATGCTCCAGCAGGACGCCCCCCAGGATTATGTCATCGCCACCGGGACGGCCTATAGCGTGCGCGATTTCGTAGCCGCCGCCGCCCGCGAGCTCGGCATCGCCTTGAGCTGGACCGGGGCCGGCGTCGACGAGATCGGCAGCGACGAGACCGGCCGGTGCCTGGTCAGCGTCGATCCGCGCTACTTCCGCCCCGCCGAGGTCGACACCCTGCTCGGCGATTCCTCCAAGGCCCGGCGCGAGCTCGGCTGGAGCCCCAAGATCGGCTTCGACGCTTTGGTGCGCGAGATGGTGCGCGAGGATCTGAGAACCGCCGAGCGCGATGAACTGGTGAAGGCGCACGGCTACCACGCCAATGACTATCACGAATAAATCATGCAGCGCGTCTACGGAGCGCTAGCAGCGGTCGGGGGCGCGATCTGGAGCGCGGCATTGTCGCTGCTCGCCGTGCGCATCTATGTTTCGCAGCTGGGCATCGAGGCCTATGGCCTGATCGGCTTCTTCGTGTCGCTGCAGGCGATCCTGCTGGTGCTCGACCTCGGCCTTGCGCCGGCGATCAGCCGGGAGGTCGCCAGAACCTCGACGCTGGGCCAGATCGAGATCGCCCGCATCCTCGTCCACACCACCAGCCGGATCTACTGGCTGATGGGCATCGCCATAGCAGGCGCCATCGCCGCCGCGGCCTTGCCGCTGGCCACCGGCTGGCTCGACACGCGGCGCCTCGGCAGCGGGGAGATCGCGCAGACGATCATGCTCATGGGGCTGGTGATCGGGTGCCGCTGGCCGGTCGCGGTCTATCAGAACGTGCTGATCGGGCTCGGTCGGCTGGGCATTGCGAGCCTGGCCAGCGCCGCGATCAGCACCGTAATGACGATGGGATCGATCGCTGCGGTGCTGCTCATCGAACCCAGCCTGAAAGCGTTGTTCCTGACTCAGGCCGTCGTCGCGCTGGCGGCGGCGCTGGCGATGCGCAGCCTGGCCTGGCGCGCTCTCGGCGGCCATCATCGCGCGCCAGTGCAATGGGGGGCGGTCCGCCGGATCTGGAAGTTCAGCGCGGGGATGGGCGGCGTGGCGATCACCACGATCGCCCTGACCCAGCTCGACAAGGCGCTGCTCAGCCGCCTGCTGCCGCTCGCCTCGTTCGGCGAATATATGCTCGCCGTGACCCTCGTGACCGGCGTGTCGGTCATCCTCGGGCCGCTGTTCAACCTGATCTATCCGCAATTTTCGGCGCTCGTCGCGGCCGAGCGCCATGACGTCCTGCGGCGCCTCTACGACGATTGGAGCCGCGCCTTCGCCGTGCTGTACCTGCCGCTGGTCATCGCTCTGGGTCTCTATGCGAGCGACATCGTCTCGATATGGACGGGACATGCCGATATCGGCGCCCGGGTCGCCCCGTTCGTCGGCTTGCTGTGCGTCGGCTGGGCGATCAACGGCATGATGTTCTTTCCTTATTCGCTGCAGCTCGCCTACGGACAGAGCCGCATGCCATTGCTGATCAACAGCATCCTGCTGGTCGTTTTCGCGCCGTTGATCCTGTTCCTGACCGCGCATTTCGGCGCGCTCGGGGGGGCCGGGGCCTGGGCGGGCCTGCAGACCATCTATCTCTTCCTCGGCACCTATCTGACGCGGCGCTGGATCGGCATCGGCGGGCTTCCATGGCTGTGGCGCAGCGTGGCGGTGCCGGCGGCCGTCTGCGCGGCCGTGGGCATTGCCCTGCAACCGCTTATTTCCTATGCGCCCGCGGGGTCGATGCTTAAACTGGCGCTGATCGTCGCATCGACCGGGGTGGCGCCGCTCCTTTTCCTGCTGATTTCTCCGGGGCTGCGATCGACCTTCGCGTCCCGCCTCAACATTCCGGACACGGTCCCCGCTTGATGAACTCGCCCCACGCCATCGACGCCAAGCGCTATATCAGATTCCCGGCTCGCGGACCCCGGCTGACGCCTGTGCGGCGCATCATGCGCTCGGCGCTCGGCCTGCTGCTCTTGCCGTTCGTCCTGATCGTCGCATCCCTGCGCGGCACGCCCGGCATGGCGGTGCGGATGCGCTGCATCCTGCTCGGCCTGCGCGCGCTCCTCCGCGGCAAATGGCGCCCGGCCTTCCAGCTGATCGCCAATCCGATGGATTCCGTGCGCTATTTCGAGCTGGCTTTCGTTCGCGACCTCGCCTTGCGCGGCAAGCCATCGGCCTATCTCGACGTGTCCTCGCCGCGGCTGGTGCCGCTCATGATCGTCGATGCCGACGAAGCGCTTGTCGCCGACATTATCAATCCGATCGCCGGCGATCTGGCCGAGACACGCTCGCTGGCCGAGGTGCTCCGTCTCGCCGATCGCTGCCGGACGCGGCAGACGTTCATCGAGGATGCCGACTATCGGGCGGATTCGTTCGATCTCATCACCAGCATCTCGGTGGTCGAGCATATCCCCGACGACAGCGGAGCGATCGCCCAGATGTGGCGGCTGCTGCGCCCCGGCGGACGGCTGCTGCTGACGCTGCCCTGCGCCCTTGCGGCCTGCGAGGAATATACCAACCTCGACGAATATGAGCTGTTCGACACCGGGGGAGACGGCTTCGTCTACTGGCAGCGCTATTATGACGAGGCGGCGCTCTCGGCCCGGATCTGGTCGGTCACCGGCCCGCCTCGAGAGATGCGGATCTACGGCGAGAAGGTTTCCGGACTGTACGACGCCAACGTGCTACGCAAGCGCACCGATCCCGGCTATCCGTTCTGGTGGGAACCGCTGATGATGGCCCGCGACTATCGCCGCTTCGATCGCCTCGACCAGCTTCCCGGCATGGGCGTCGTGGCCATGGAATTCGTCAAGCCGGAGGGTCCAGGGAATGGCTGACGCATCGCCGCGCCGGCGGCGGAACATCCGCTGGGCCGAGCCGAAATATTGGGGCAACGAGGAGGCCTATGTCCTGGAGGCGCTGCGCTCCAGCTGGATCTCCGGCGGCGAGTTCATCGAGCGGCTGGAAGCGGCGGTCGCCGACTATTGCGGTTCCCCGCACGTCGTCGCCACCTCGAACGGGACCACCGCGATCCATGCCGCTTTTCTGGCGCTCGGCGTGGCGCCGGGCGACGAGATCATCGTTCCCGCTTTCGGCTTCATGGCCGCCGCCAATATCGCGCTCCATATGGGCGCGACGCCGGTGTTCGCCGACGTCGATCCCGATAGCTGGTGCGTGACCGCCGACGCCGTTGCCCGGGTCATCACCCCCCGCTGCCGCGGCGTGGTGCCCGTCCACAGCTACGGCAATGTCTGCGACATGCAGCCGATCCTCGATCTGGCGGAGGCGCGGGGCCTGTGGGTGCTGGAAGACGCCGCCGAAGCTTTGGGCTCGACCTATCGCGGCCGGCAGGCGGGCACGATCGCCGAGATCGGCACGTTCAGCTTCCACGCCACCAAGACGATCACCACCGGCGAGGGCGGGGCCGTGGCGACGCGCAGCGACAAGCTGCGCGACCTCATGCAGCTCTACCGGAGCCACGGCGTCAAATCGCGCCGCTACTGGCACGACGTCGCCGGGCACAATTTCCGTCTCACCAACCTGCAGGCGGCGATCGGCTGCGCGCAAATGGAGCAGATCGGCCCGATCCGGCGCGAGCGGGAGCGGGTTTTCCAACGCTATGCGTCGGCGCTGGCGGCGATCCCGGGCGTCGTCCTGCAACATTTCGCGGACGATGTGCAGGCCTTGGTGTGGGCGGTGGCGCTGCGGCTGGAGCCAGACGCCTTTCCAGGCGGACGCGACGCCGTCATGGCGCGGCTCGCCGAGCGCGGGATCGAGACGCGGCCGGGATTTTACGCGGCGAGCGAGATGCCCCACCTTTATTCGGCGCCCGACACCGAGATCGCGACCATGCTCGGACGAAACGTCGTCAGCCTGCCTTCCAGCCCGACCGTGACCGACGAGGAGATCGACTTCATCGTCGCAGCGCTGGCCGAGAGCGGGCGCTCGGGATGACGGACCACGGGGATGCGGCGGCGATCGAGATCGTCCGGCACGATCCTTCGCGTTCGGCGGCCTTGCTCGATTTCCTCGAGCAGCTGGCCAATACGGCGGAGGCGGAGTGGTTCCGGCCGCACCCGTTTACCGCGGACCATGTGCGCGGCATCGCGATGCCGTCGGTTCGCGATCTCTATTATTTGCTCGTGCGGGGGGCCGACGTCATCGGCTATGGCCTGCTGCGCGGCTGGGACGAAGGCTATGACGTCCCGAGCCTCGGCATCGCCATTCACCCCGAACATCGCGGCATCGGACTCGGCATGGCGCTGATGCAATTCCTGCATAGCGCCGCGCGCATGCGAGGCAGCGCACGGGTGCGGCTGCGCGTCGGCGACGGCAACGCGGCGGGGATCGTGCTGTACGAACGCATGGGCTACCGGTTCGAGGATTTCGAGGACAGGACCCCTTCCGGCCGGCTCGTCGTCGCGTTCAAGGAGCTGCGGAATTGAGCGACTCCTGCAAGCTTTCAATCTGCATCCCGACCCTCAACCGGGGCGAGTTCATCGGGGAGACCCTCGACGCCATCGTCCCTCAGCTGACGCCGGAGGTCGAGCTCGTGATCGTCGACGGCGGCTCCACGGACGACACCGAGTCGATCGTCCGCGCCCATGCCGCCCACTGCGACCGGATCCGCTACGTGCGGCGCGATGCAGCCGACAGCATTCCTTCCAATGAGGGCTTCGATCGCGACTGCGACTGGGCGGTCGAGCTCGCGCGCGGCCGGCATTGCTGGCTGTTCACCGACGACGATCTGATCGTGCCGGGGGCGATCCGGACTGTCCTCGACGATCTCGCCGACGGCGATCCGGACCTGCTCGTGATCGATGCCGAGGTGCGCGACCTGGCGCTCAAGCAGGTGCTCGACGGACACCGGCTCAGCCTGAGCGAGCGGCGCGACTACGGACCCGACGATCGCGACGCGTTCATGGCGGATGCCGGCTCCTCGCTGTCGTTCGTCGGCACCGTGATCATTCGCCGGGCGAGCTGGCTCGAACGCGACCGCGCCTCATATTACGGCACGGGCTTCATCCACGTCTGCGTGATCTTCCAGCCTCCGGCCCTCTCCCATATCCGGATATTGCCGCTCTCCCTGGTGCAGATCCGCATGGGCAATGCAGCCTGGATCGGCCGCGCCTTCGAGATTTGGATGTTCCAGTGGCCCGCATTGATCTGGGGCTTCGAAGGTTATTCCGAGGATGCCAAGGCCAAGGTCCGGCCGCGCGAGCCCTGGCGGCAGCTGCGATCGCTGCTCGTCCATCGCGCCTATGGCAGCTTCGGCCGCCCGGAATATCGCAAGCATCTCGCCCATCGTCTCGGCAGGCTGGCGCGGCTGCGGGTCCAGCTGATGTTGATGGTGCCCGGGCGGCTCGCGCACATCATGACCATTGGCGCGCTTGCGATCTCTCCGCTGCGCCGAGGTTCGTTCGCCTACAACCTGCTGGTCTCCAGCCGCAATTCTAACCCGCTGAGCCGAGCGATCGGCCGCCTCGCCGGGCAGCCCCTGCCCAGCCGGCCCGGCAACCACTGAACTCGCTCCATATCCGCAATGAGGACCCGATGTATAAAAAGGTAGACGCCTGCCGGATCTGCGGGAACCGCCAGCTGGAACGCGTCCTCGATCTCGGCGATCAGATGCTGACCGGCGTGTTCCCTTCGCGCCGCGGCGAAGAGGTCACGCGGGGCCCGCTCCGGCTCGTCAAATGCGTCGGCGATATTGAGGCCTGCGGCCTTCTCCAGCTCGAGCACAGCTATGATGCGGGCGAGATGTACGGGGACAATTACGGCTATCGCTCGGGGCTCAACCCGTCGATGGTCGCGCACCTGCGCCAGAAGGTCGAGCGGATCGGCGGGCTCGTCGAGCTGGCGCCGGGCGACCTGGTCGTCGACATCGGCAGCAACGACAGCACCACGCTCCAGGCCTATACGCAGCCCGGCGTCGAGCTGGTCGGCATCGATCCCACGGGGGCCAAGTTCCGGGACTATTATCCGGACCATATCGGCCTGATCGCCGATTTCTTCTCCGCCGGCCTGATCCACAAGCGCTTCCCGGGGCGCAAGGCGAAGGTGGTGACCTCCTTTTCGATGTTCTACGATCTCGAGGCGCCGCTGGAATTCATGCGGCAGGTCCACGACATCCTCGCCGACGACGGCATCTGGGTCTTCGAGCAGAGCTACATGCCCGCCATGCTGCGCACCAATTCCTACGACACCGTGTGCCACGAGCATCTGGAATTCTACGCGCTCCGGCAGATCGAATGGATGGCGGCCCGGGTCGGCTTCACCATCGTCGACGTCGAGTTCAACGAGGTCAACGGCGGCAGCTTTTCGATCACCGTGGCCAGGACGGAGCGGGGGGATGAGATGTCTCCCGAGGCTCGGCGCGTGCTCGAGGCGGAGAAGGCGGCCGGGCTCGACGATCTGGAGCCCTACCGGGCCTTCGCCGACCGGGTCGACCGCTCCCGGGATGCCCTGCGCGCCTTCCTCACGGCGGCGCAGGCGGACGGCAGGACGGTCGCGGCGCTCGGGGCCTCGACCAAGGGCAATGTTCTCCTCCAATATTGCGGCCTGACCGAGAGCGACATCGTCGCGGTCGGCGAGGTCAACGAGGAGAAGTTCGGCCATTTCACCCCGGGCAGCTGGATCCCGATCGTGCCCGAGGCCGAGCTGCTCGAGGCCAGGCCGGATTATCTCATCGTGCTGCCGTGGCATTTCCGGGACTTTTTCGAGCGGTCGCCGGCCTTTGCCGGGACTCAGCTGGTCTTTCCACTGCCCGAGCTGGAGGTGGTTCCGGGCGGAAGGCTTGCGGCGCCGCCGCGATAGCTGCCGTCGAGCACCGCGCGCCACCAGCTCTCATTGTCGAGATACCAGGCGATCGTTTCCGCCAGGCCCGCCGCGAAGCGCCGCGAGGGCGCATAGCCGAGCGCGTCGCGTATCTTGCGCTCGTCGATCGCGTAGCGGCGGTCGTGGCCGGGCCGGTCGGTGACGAACGTCTTGAGCGACGCCGACGCGATGCCGCGCGCGGCCGGGGCGCCGGGGAAGCGCGCGGCGAGTTCCGGATCGGCGGCGAAGGCCCGATCGACGCCAGCGCAGACCTCCTCGATCACCGCCAGATTGGGCAGCTCCTCGCCGCCGCCGATATTATAGGTCTCGCCGACCGCGCCCCTGTCCAGCACGAGCGCGATCCCCGCGCAATGATCCTCGACATGGAGCCAGTCGCGCACGTTCATGCCGTCGCCGTAGATCGGCAGCGGCCGGCCGGTCAGGCAGTTGATCAGGAACAAAGGGATCAGCTTTTCGGGGAATTGGAAGCGGCCGTAATTGTTCGAGCAATTCGTCGTCGTCGTCTCGAGCCCGAACGTGTGGTGATAGGCGCGGACCAGATGGTCGCTCGCCGCCTTGGACGCCGAATAAGGGGAATTGGGCGCGTAGGGGGAAGTCTCGGCGAAGGGCGGATCCCCGGGTCCCAGGCTGCCGTAGACCTCGTCGGTCGAGATATGATGAAAGCGGTGCGGACGGCCGCTGCCGGTATCGAGCCACATCGCCTTGGCCGCCTTCAGCAGGCTGTGCGTGCCGACCACATTGGTGTCGATGAAGGCGTCCGGGCCCTCGATCGAGCGGTCGACATGGCTTTCGGCGGCGAAGTGGACGATCGTGTCGATCGCGTGATCGGCGATCAGCGTCCTCGCCAGCCCGGTGTCGCGAACGTCGCCGCGCACGAACTCCAGGCCGGCGACGCCGTCCAGGTTCGCGCGATTGCCCGCATAGGTCAGCGCGTCGAGGATGACGATGCCGTCGCCCGGCGCGCGGCGGCGCCAGTCATGGGCGAAGTTCGCGCCGATGAACCCGGCGCCGCCGGTGATCAGCAGCTCAGCCATCGGCGCCCGCCTCCCTCAGGCTGGCGCGTAAATTGGTGCGCCAGTGAGGCGGCGCCCCGCCGAGCAGCACCCAGGTCGCCTGCTTGTCGAGCACCGCATAAGCCGGCCGGACCGCGGCGGCGGGATAGGCCAAGGATGTGACCGGAACGATCTCGACCGGCGCGCCGAGAAGGCCGGCGACGCGGCCCTCTTCCTCCACGGCGATCGCGAAATCGTACCAGCTCGCCACCCCCGCATCGGTAAAATGATGAACGCCGGCCGCGCCGGCGAGCGCGAGCGCCCACAGGGCCGAAGCGAGGGAGGCGGCGCGGGTCGGCGTGCCGAGCTGATCGGCGACCACCTCGATCCGCTCGCGCTCGCGCATCAGCCGCAGCATCGTGTTGACGAAGTTGGCGCCTGAAGGGGCATAGACCCAGGCGGTCCGGACGATGAGGACATCCGGATCCGCCGCTACCGCCGCGCGCTCGCCGTCGAGCTTCGTCCGGCCATAAACGGAGAGCGGCGCGGTCGCGTCGTCCGGCCGGTAGGGGCGCGAAGAGCGGCCGTCGAACACGAAATCGGTGGAGAGGTGCACGGTCCGTGCCCCGGCCCGGCGCGCGGCGGCGGCGATCAGGCCCGGCGCGGCGGCGTTCAGGCGCGTCGCGGATTCCTCCTCCTCCTCGGCTTTGTCGACCGCGGTATAGCCGGCGGCGTTGAACAGGATATCCGGCGCGGCGTCGCTCACGGCCCGTTCGATCTGGCCGGCGTCGCCGATGTCGCAGGCGGCGCGGTCCAGCGCGACGATCCGCGCGCGCGCCGGCGCCGCGGCGGCGAGGGCCCGGCCGACCTGGCCCGTGGCGCCGAGGATCAGCGCCCTCATGGAAAGGTCTCGGCACGCTGCAGCGTGAGGCCCGCCAGATCCTTGTCGGACAGGATGGCGGCGCCGCCCTCCTCGAGAGGCCACTTTATGCCGATGCCGGGATCCGACCAGAGCAAGGTGCGCTCGAGCTCCGGCGCGTAATAATCGGTGCATTTGTAGAGGAGCTCGGTGCCCACCTCGAGCGCGAGGAAGCCGTGCGCGAAGCCCGGCGGCACCCAGAGCATCCGCCGGTTCTCGGCCGAGAGCTCGATCCCCGCCCAGGACCCGAAGGACGGCGCCGAACGGCGCAGATCGACGGCGACGTCGAAGGCGCGGCCCGCCACGACCCTGACCAGCTTCCCCTGCGGGCGGCCGATTTGATAATGGAGACCGCGAAGCACCCCTTTGGCCGACCGGCTGTGATTGTCCTGGACGAACGACGCCTCGATCCCGGACGACGCGAAGGCGCGGGCGTTCCACGTCTCCATGAAGAAGCCGCGATCGTCCTCGAACAGGGCCGGCTCGATGATCTTGACGTCGGGCAGCGCGGTTGGCGAGATCGTCACCGCCTGCTCCCCGGCTCCATCAGGCCGAGCAGATAGGCACCGTAGCCGCTCTTGCGCAACGGCGCGGCGAGCGCGGCGAGCGCGTCGTCCGAGATGAAGCCCTGGCGCCAGGCAACCTCCTCGGGGCAGCAGATCTTGAGCCCCTGCCGGTCCTCGATGATCTTGGTGTAGAGCGCCGCTTCGAGCAGCGAGCCGTGCGTCCCCGTGTCGAGCCAGGCGAAGCCGGGACCCATCAGCTCGACGTTGAGCCGGCCCGCCTCGAGGTAGCGGCGGTTGAGGTCGGTGATCTCCAGCTCGCCGCGCGCCGACGGTGTGATCGACCGGGCATGATCCACGACGTCGCCGTCATAGAAATAGAGGCCGGTCACGGCATAGTTGGACTTGGGACGCTCCGGCTTCTCCTCGAGCGAGGAGGCGCGCAGATCCTTGTCGAACGCGACCACGCCGTAGCGCTCGGGATCGGCGACATGATAGGCGAAGACGGTCGCGCCCTCTTCCCGCGCGTCGGCCCGCGCCAGCAGGTCGGCGAGGCCGTGGCCATAAAAGAGGTTGTCGCCGAGGATCAGCGCGCTCGGCCCGCCGGCCACGAATTCGGCGCCGATCAGAAAGGCTTGGGCGAGGCCGGCCGGCTCCGGCTGGACCGCATAATCGAGCGCGATCCCCCATTGCGCGCCGTCGCCGAGCAGCTGCCTGAAGGCGGGCTGGTCGTGCGGCGTCGTGATGATCAATATCTCGCGTATGCCGGCCGTCATCAGCGTCGACAGCGGATAATAGATCATCGGCTTGTCGTAGATCGGCATCAGCTGCTTGCTGAACACCGACGTTATCGGAGACAGCCGCGTGCCCGATCCCCCCGCAAGCACGATTCCCTTGCGCATTCTTCCTGCCAGACCCCGTGCCAGGCGGGCGGCACAATGTTCGCGCCCCGCTTCGAAGCCGCGTCTAGTCTTGGGCCGGGCTTTTCACAACCGGGTATCCGTCCACCGATGCCGCGCCGTCATCCGCCCAGCCGGCGAAGCGCGAACGAATCGATCCAGGCCGCGACCCCTCCCGGATCGAAATCCGGCCGTATGTTCAGGCGGAGCCACTGCGCGCCGCACCCCGCCGGCACGCTGAACGAGGCCCTGGCCCGGATTCGGCCCGAGAGCGCCGGCAGGTCCTGCTCCAGCAGCATGATCCCCTGGTCGTTGCCACCACATTGGACCGTCCAGGTGACGCGCGCCGCGCGCGCATCGTCGGTCGCTCCGGCATCGGCGCTGATTTCGTAATTTCCCGGCGCAAGCAGCAGCAATTGACGGGCGGCAAGGCCCCCCGATCCGCTCGCGGCATGGATTCGAAGACGGTCGCTCTGCTGCTCGCCACCCACGTCGACGCCGCTCAGCAGCTGCCAATCGAGCGGCGGATAGGGATTGGGCCGGTCGAAGCCGCCGTTGCGCAATAGCTGGCTCCCGCGGGAATCGGCCGCGGCCAGCAGCTGGTAGACGCGCATCGCCGGCGCGAACTGGCGCCGATTGATCATCGCCTGCATCGCCGTCGCGATCTGCGCCTTCTCCTCGGGCGACGCCGACCCGTGCGTCAGCTGGATGAGCTGGACGAGGCCGGCGGGATCGGGGGTGCCGGCGGCCAGCCGTTCCATGAACGCGCGGCGCCAGGGCGGCCCCGAGTTCAGCAGCGCGGCGAGCGGCTCGACGATCCCGTCATTGCCGATCGCGCTGACGAGGATGGGAAGCAGGATCTCGTGGCTGGCGCCGCTGGTACGCAGGGTCGCGTCATATTGCCGAAGCGCGCCCCCGATATCGTTCTGCTGAACACGCTCCTCGATCAGGTATAATTGCGTTGGCAGATCGCGCTTCGAAAGCGTGCCGGCGAAGTGGAACATCCGGGCCGCGCGGGCCGCCTGATTGCGGGCGGCCGCCGCCACGCCGAGCATTCGCCACGCCATCACCACGGTGGGATCGCGCCGCAGCGCGTCGCGCGCGAGCTGCTCCATGGCGGCGAGCTCCGGTTCCGTGAGGGGCCGGGGGCGCTGGGGGGGCCGCCCTTGCGCCAGCAGGAATATCTGCTCGGAGGCCTTGGCCCGGGCGCGCGCATCCGCCGGCTGGAAGCTCAGCGCCCGATCCGGGCGCTCCAGGCGCAGGATATTCGATCCGCTGACTCCGACGCTGAGCCAGCCCGCCGCAACCACGAATGGAACCACCAGCAGCAGGCGGAAGAGCGTAGCTCGGCTGAGCGTCCAGCGACGCCCCTCTCTCCGCCGCCGCCGCCCCCGCATCATGCCGTTTTCTTGTCGTCCCGGCCGTAGCCATAGCCATAGCCATAGTCATAGCCGTAACCGAAGTTCGACCGCTTGGTCTCGAACTTGGTCAGGATCGCACCGAGCAGCTGGGCCCGGCCCTGACGCAGCCGGGTCAAGGCCAGACGGGCGATCCGCGCCTTCACGCCGCGCGCCTCGAGCACGAAGATGGTCCCCTCGGTGCGGCTGGCAATGATCGGCGCGTCGGCCAGGCCCATGACCGGCGGCGAATCGATGATGATGTGATCGAACCTCTTCATCAATTCGACGAGCAGCGTTTCGAAGCGATTGCTCCTCAGCAATTCCGCCGCGTTCGGCGGCTGAGGCCCGGCGGGAAGCACCGAGAAGGGCTCGCCCTCGACCTGCCGGATCAGGCTGTCCAGATCGCCGATGCCCGACAGATAATTGCTGAGGCCCCGGTCATTGTCGATGCCGACTTCGGAATGGACCGAGGGCGATCGCATGTCGCCGTCGACCAGCAGCGTCCGGGCGCCGTTGCGGGCGATCGTGTAGGCGGCCGCGAAGGCGGTGACCGATTTGCCCTCGGCGGGCCGCGTGCTGGTGACCGCGAGCGAACGGGGAATGCCATGATCCGTGGAAAAGGCGAGATTGGTCTGAACCGAAAGATAGGATTCGATCAGGATCGACTTGGGATCCTTCAGCTCGAGCAACAGGTCTCTCGAATCGCTCGTCGGCACGACGCCGAGCAGCGGAATGCCGATCCGGCGCTCGAGGTCGCTCGGATCCGCCACCGTCTCGTCGATCTGCTCGCGCGCGATCGCCAGCCCGACGCCGACGACGATGCCAACCAGGAGGGCGATCAGCAAATTGGTCAGCGGGCGCGGATGGGAGGGCCGGGACGGCACGGGCGCCTGATCGACGATCGACACATTGTTGGTGCCGACGCCGCCTGCAATGCCGATTTCCTTGTAGCGCTGGAGCAGCCCGTCATAGAGCTGGCGGTTCGTATCGACGTCGCGCTGGAAGATATTGTACTGGATGGAGCGGCGGCGCTGATCGAGGAAGCCCTGCTTGAGCGCCTCGACATTCTGCAGCAGCGACCGCTCGCGCGCGACGCTTTCCCGATAGGCGTTCTGCATCGAGGATTGGACGCGTCCTTCCTCCCTGGCGATGCTGGCATCGAGCTGGCGGATCTGCGCCGCGAGCGCCTGGGCAACGGGGTAGCCGGGCTCGAATTGCGTCAGCAGCCGCGAATATTCCGCGGCGGCCTCGGCACGCCGCGAGCGCATCGAGGTGATCGCGCCATTGTTCAATGCTTCCGCGTTCGCCCCCTCGCCGGGGCGGTTCAGACGGCTCTGGGACTGGATTCGCTCTGCGGTCGCGCGGGCCAGCTCGGCGTTGAGCGCGGAGAGGCTGTCGGCCGTGAGCGAGCGCTCCTGGGACGGCGCGCCCGGCGCGCCGCCGCCCACCGGGATGTTGATGATCGCCTCGCGCGAGGCATAGCCGACCAGCTGCCGCTCCGAGGCCTCCAGCAGCGTACGAAGCTGGGCAAGCCTCTGCTCGAGGAAGCGGCGGGCATAAGAGGTCGCCTCGAAACGCCGCTCCAGGTTGAACTGGATGAAGCCGGTCGCCCAGGCATTGCTCACGCGTGCGGCGAGCGCCGGATCGGTGCTGGTGAAGCCTATGTCGACAAGGCGCGACATGCGCATCGGCGTGATGGTGACATTGTCGAGCAGGATGCCGGCGGCCGCGCGAATCAGCTGCTCGCGCGCCGATGAGGACGTGGCGCCATTCCCGCCTGCGAGATTCTCATAGACGCTGCTGCGTCCGTATTTTGCGAAGAAGTCCGGATTCTCGGCGAGACGGAGCTCGCGCGCAACGCGCTCGGCCAGCGATTGCGACCGCAGCAGGCCATATTGGGTCTGATAGAATTCCTGCTCGCCGGAGCGGCTTTCGGGCTGGACTTCGTCGACCTGGACGATCCGGGCGCTCTCGCGATTGATCTCGATGCGGGTGGACGCGGTATAGGCCGGCGTCGCCAGCAAGGTCAGGACGAGCGCGACCAGGAGTGAAAGGCCGATCGCGCCAAAAATCAGCCACCGCCAGCGGACGGCGATGCGGAGATATTGCGACAGGATCGGGATGGCCCCCGGGTCCGTCGCCATGTCTGCTCCGACACGGCCGCGATAGGTCCCGTTTTCCCGGTTCAAGCTGATATCGTTCATTGAAGCGTTAGGCCCTAGAGTCGCTGGAGCACGGCGATGATGGGAGTCAGGAAGAGCGGCGATGCCTGGAGGACGTCGCGGAAGAGGCGGCGCGCCGGCGAATCCCCGACCACCACGATGTCGCCCGCGAAGATCTCGGGATCGGGATAGGAGCCCCGCCTGATCGCGCCCAGATTGTAGAGAGCCGCCATGTCGCGGTCCCCGACGGTACGGAAGATCACGACGTCCTCGAGGCGCGCGAATTCCGTCACGCCCCTGGCGGTCGCGATCGCCCGCATCAGCGTCATGCGGCCGACCACCGGGTAGAGGCCGGGTAGCGCCACCTGCCCGTCGACCGTCACCACCTGGCTGACCGTCTCCTCCAGATTGACCGAGACCTGCGGGTCGCGGACATAGCGGCCGCGCAACCGGGAGGCGATCTCGGTGGCGATCTCGTCGGGCGTCTTTCCGCCGACCTCGATCGTCCCGGCGAGCGGGAAGGCGATCCGGCCGGCGGCGTCGATCTGGATGGTCTGGCTGAGCTCCGGCACGCCGAACACGTTGATCGCGAGCTTGTCGAACGCGCCGACCCGATAGGCGCGCGCGCCCGCCGAAGCATCGACGCCGGCCGGAGGAGGCAATTCCGTCGCCGCCAGCACGGTAAGGTGCGCTCCGGGCTGCAATGCCCGCGGATTCGAGCAGGACGCGAGCGCGGCCAGTCCCGCAAGGGCAGCAAATATTCTCGATTTCACCAACATTCAGCGATCCAGGAAAGGTGTGACCAGCGCAGCGCGACGAGGATTACCGCAACCCGCTATGACTTCCAACCCCGTCTTTCTCAATGATCTTCTCGTCTCTCGGCGGGTCTCGCCGCGCCGACATCCAGCCGCACGCAATGGCCGTCAAAACGGCCATCCAGGGCGTGCGCAGCGGATAATCGACCAGGCTGCTCAGCAGGAGCAGCAGGACCACGGCCGACCCCGTGCGTCCGATCAAATCGGCAGGGGTGCGAATGCTTCGGAACCACAGGCCGACGCTGCGGACGACGAACCAGAAGAGGAACGAGACCAGCAGGATCCCGGCCGGGAGCCCCCCTTCGATCAGGATCTGGGCGAGGTCGTTATGGGCGTGATTCAAATATTCGGCGATCATGGACGAGGCGGGCTCATAGGCGCGAAAGACCGAGTCGAACGAGCCGAAGCCGGATCCGACGGGAAAGAAATCCCGCACCATCTGGACATAGATCGGCAGAAACTGGGCCCGGTGCTCCGCCTCGGATCCCTCGAGCAGGCGGTGCAGCGCGGCGTCTCGCGACAGCATGATCGTCGCCAGGATAGCGACCACCCCGACCGCGAACGGAAGCAAGGCAAGAAGCGAAATGCGGCGCCGCGGACGCGGGGCTCCGTCGGCCCGGACCCGGCGGCTGCCGACGGCGATCCCGATCGAGATCAAGGCGGCGATGACGCCGAGGATCAGTCCGGCCCTGGAGCCGGTCGCGAGCAGGATCGGAAAGATCGCCGCCGCCGCGCACAAAGCGAGCCAGCGGCGCAGGCGCCGGAAGGCCGGATCGGGGTGGGGCAGGGACGCCCAGCAGGCAAGGCAGGGAAAGCCGATCGCAAGCAGGACGGCGAAATGGTTTCTGTTGGAGAAGAAGCCGACCGCGGCGCCCTCGTTGGTGATGCTGTAGAAATAGAGGCCGTTGCTGGCGACCTGGAGCAGGCCGACAATCGCGTTCATCGCGATCACGATCAGCAGAAGCGGCACGAACAATCGGTCGAAGGCGCGATCGATCGTTCCCAGCGCCAGGATCGTTGCCAGCGGCGGAAGAACCGCCAGCAGGGTGTTCAAGGTCAGGTCCGGAGTCAGCGAAAGCGGCCGCCAGACATCGCCCACGCCCGCCGCCGTCATCGCCTCGACATAGAAGGACCGCCCGGGGAGCGACGCCCAGGTCTGCGGTGGCAGCGGGATCAGCTGGACCGCGACGACGGCCGCGATCGCCAGCAGGAAGAGAAAGCGAAGTCTCATCGCCCTCCACTGCTCGCGGTCGATCTGCACCGCCGCGATGGCAATCATCGCGATCGCGGTCAGACGAACGACGGGAAGCGACTGAACGTCGGGGCGGGATGCGCCGCCGAAGATCATCGTCGCGGCCAGAAACAAGCAGACGATGGTGAAATTGACGCGCATCCGGGTCGGGGCCCGGGTCAATAAGGCCAGCATTGTGACTCTTGATCCTCATCGCCGCTGTCATGCGTGCACGAGCAGTGCATATCGGTGCCCGGAAAAAACTCAAGCCTCGCCTCCCAGGCCGGACGGCGAGGAGGACATCCGGGAACGGGCTATTAGCTTTATCTGCCCAAGAGGGTATTAGGGGCGGGATGGCAGCCGGGTCGGTGCGTACAAATTCGTATGCTAAGGCCCTTGAAAGCCTGCCCTTTTTCCCTCAATGGGGAAATTCCCGGACTGAAGGAAGCGACCATGGCGAATATCGACGGCACCCCGATTGGAGAGACGCTCATCGGGACTTCGGGTGCCGACGTCATCAGGGGCTTTGGCGGAAACGACATCCTGGTCGGCCTCGAAGGCGCCGATCAGCTCGAAGGCGGCATTGGCGACGATACTTATTATATCGACGATGCGGGCGATCTCGTGACGGAGCTGGCCGGCGAGGGCTTCGACGTGATCTATACGAGCGTGAGCTACGCGCTGGCGGCGGGCTCGGAGGTCGAGTGGCTGTCGGCCTCGACCAATTACGGCACCGAGACGATCCACCTCACCGGCAACGAGATCGCCAATCTGCTCATCGCCAACCAGGGCAACAATATCCTGAACGGTGGCGGCGGCGCGGACGTGCTGATCGGGCTTGGCGGCCATGACGTCTATTATGTCGACAATGTCGGCGATCAGGTGCGCGAGGATGCGGGCGGCGGCTATGATGTGGTCTATACCAGCGTCAATTACGCGCTTGCCGCGGGCGTCGAGGTCGAGTGGCTGTCGTCCTCGACCAATTACGGCACCGAGGCGATCGCGCTGACCGGCAACGAGTTCGCCAACGTCATCATCGCCAATGAGGGCACCAACGTGCTCAACGGCGGCGGCGGCGCGGACGTGCTGATCGGACTTGGCGGCAACGACGCTTATTATGTCGACAATATCGGCGATCAGGTGCGCGAGAATGCAGGCGGCGGCTTCGATGCGGTCTATACCAGCGTCGGCTACGGGCTGGCCGCGGGCAGCGAGGTCGAGTGGCTTTCGGCGTCGACCAATTACGGCACCGAGGCGATCGCCCTGGTCGGCAACGAATATAACAATTACCTGCTCGCCAATGACGGCCACAATCTGCTGAACGGCGGCGGCGGCGCGGATGTCCTGATCGGCTATGGCGGCAACGACACCTATGTCGTCGACAGCGCGGCCGACACGATCGGCGAGGCGGCCGGCGGCGGCTTCGATGCGATCTATACCAATGTCAGCTATGCGCTGAGCGTGGGCGTCGAGGTCGAATGGCTGTCGGCGGACGCCGCCTACGGCACCGGCGCGATCAACCTGTCCGGCAACGAATATGCCAATTTCGTGCTCGGCAATGACGGCGTCAACGTCCTCAACGGCGGCGGCGGCGCCGACCAGCTGTTCGGCTATGGCGGCGCCGACATCTTCGCCTTCACCACCGCGCTCGGCGCCGGCAATGTCGACACCATCGACTTCGTCGCCGGCATCGACAAGATCCAGCTCGGCGGCTTCGCCGGCCAGCCCTTCGCCAGCCTCGCCACCGGCGCGCTCCGCGCGGGTTCGTTCGCGGTCGGCACGGCCGCGCTCGATGCCGACGACTATCTCATCTACAATAGCGGTACCGGCGCCCTGCTCTACGACGCCGACGGCGCCGGCGGCGCCGCCGCGGTCCAATTCGCGACCCTGGCGGCCGGCGTCGCCTTGACCGCCTCCGACTTCCTCGTCTCGGGCGCGGCCAACACCGCGCCGGCGATCACCTCCGGCGCGACCGCCCAGATCGCCGAGAACAGCCCGGCGAGCTCCATCGTCTACCAGGTCGCCGCCAACGACGCCGACGGCGACCGGATCACTTATGCGCTGACCGGCGCCGACGCCGGCCTGCTGACGATCGACGCCAATGGCGCGGTCCGGCTAATCGCCCCCGCCGATTTCGAGACCAAGACGAGCTATTCGTTCAGCGTCGTCGCCTCGGATTCGGCGATTTCGACCAGCAAGGCGGTGACTCTCACCATCACCGACGTCGCCGACACCGCGGCGACGCCGATCATCAACGAGACCGCCTCGGCCAATGACAGCACCGGCACCGCCCAGGCGATCGACCGCGGCCTGTTCCTGATCGCGGCCAATCCAAACCTGCCCGACGACGATCTGCCCTCGGCGACGATCGTCGGCAACATCTCGACCAGCACCGATCGGGATTTCTTCAGCATCACGCTGCAGGCGGGCGAGAAGCTGATCCTCGACGTCGACAACAGCAGCGGCAATCTCGACACCCACCTCAGGGTCTACGGCCCGAACGGCGTCGAGATCGGCGCCAATGACGATGCCGGCGGGCTCGACCCAGGCTCGGCCGCCCACCCGGTCTACGGCCACAACACCGATTCCTTCTTCAGCTTCCGCGCGGCCACCTCGGGCACCTATTATTTCTCGCTCGAATCCTTCCAGGACCCGCAGAATCCGACGACGGGCACCTATGAGATCAACGTCACCGTCGCCCCGCCGGCGACGGCCGCTCAGCTCATCCAGGAGGATGTCGACGCGCTGATCAGCGGCTCGGCCTGGCCGACCACCAACATCACTTATTCCTTCCCGGATTCGGCCAGCGACTATCCGGCGGGCTTCGGCGATCCAGACGATCCCGAGCCGGTCAGCTTCCAGCAATTCAGCGCGTTCCAGCAGCAGGCGGTGCAGCAGCTGCTGCAGCATGTCTCGAACGTGAGCGTGCTCACCTTCCAGCAGCTCACCGGCGCCGCCGACAGGGACGCCAAGCTTCGCTATGCGATGACCAACGCGACCGAGGCGGCCCATGCTTATTATCCGGGCGGTTCGGATGAGGCCGGCAGCGCCTGGTTCAACAAGACCAATTTCAACGCCCCGATCAAGGGCAATTACGCCTGGATGGGGATGCTGCACGAGACCGGCCACGCGCTCGGGCTCAAGCATGGTCACGAGCCGCCGGCGATCAGCCCGGGCCGCGATTCGCTCGAATATTCGGTGATGACGTACCGCTCCTTCCCCGGCGGCGAGGTCGAGGGCGGCTACAAGAACGAGACGTTCGGCTTCCCGCAGACGCTGATGATGTACGACATTGCGGCGCTTCAGAAGATCTACGACGGCGCCAACTGGGCGTTCAACTCGAGCGATTCCATCTACACCTGGAGCACGACCAGCGGCGAGATGTCGATCAACGGCACCGGCCAGGGCGCGCCGGGCGCGAACCGCATTCTCATGACGGTCTGGGACGGCGGCGGCAACGACACGTACGATCTGTCCGCTTATTCGACCGGCATGACGGTCGACCTCAGGCCCGGCGAGTGGACGACGACGTCGCAGGTCCAGCTTGCCAATCTGGGCGGTGCCCAAAACCCGGTCTTTGCCCGCGGCAACATCGCCAATGCCTTGCTCTTCGAAGGCAATACGGCCTCCTTGATCGAGAATGCGAAGGGCGGCTCTGCCGGCGATACGCTCATCGCCAACCAGGTCGCCAACCAGCTGACCGGCAATGGCGGCGCCGACATCTTCAAATGGGCGGCGAGCGGCGATTCCGGCACCGGCGCGGCGGCCGACCATATCCTCGATTTCCTGCGCGGCACCGACAAGATCGACCTTTCGGCGATCGACGCCAATCCGGCAACGGGCGTGGACGACGCCTTCGCCTTCATCGGCACAGCCGCCTTCCACAACGTCGCGGGCGAGGTGCGCTACGACGTGACCGGGGGCAGCGCCCACGTCTTCGCCGACGTCGACGGCAACGGCATCGCGGACATGGAGATCATCGTGAACAATGTGACCATTCTCGCCGGAACGGATTTCACATTCTAGGGAGCGTGACGTGCCCGCCCGCATCGTTTCGCTCGCTTTGGCCGGCCTCGCGCTGGCCGGCGCGCGCGGTCCGGAAGGAGCCGGTTTGACCAAGCGACCCCCCGCGCGCTCGACCGTGCTGCCATTGCCCCGCGACGGCGATGTCGCCATCCAGGAGGAGCTCGACGCCGCGCGGCGGGCGGGCACGCTTGCCGCCTACGATCTTTTCCTGGCCAGGCATCCGGGGCACGCATTGGCCGCGGCGGCCCGGCGCGAGCGCCAACGACTCCTGCGCGCGCGGAACCTTTAGGCTCCGCGCATGAAGTTCATGGAGCTTAAGGACGCCATCGCTTATTATACCGGGCTGGAGAAGGACGCGCTCCACATCCATGCGGCGCTGTTCATCTATATCCTGACCGCGCTCGTCTTTCGGCGGAACCGGCGGAGCCTGCTGCCCTGGACCGTCGTCTTCTTCTTCGAGATCGCGAACGAGCTCCACGACCTCTGGCTGAACTGGGGCGCGCCGGCGCACTGGCTGATCACCGAAGGCGCCAAGGATATCTGGAACACCATGTTATGGCCCACGGCCTTCCTCATCTTCGGGCGCTATTCGGGCTGGGCGCAGGACCGCAAAGCCAGGAATGCGGAGACCGGGCCGCCTGACGGGGTCGCTGCCGTCGGTGACGAATCGGGCCTTCCCGATCGATGACACGGGAAGCGAATGGGCTGGACAGCGCGGGCTTGCCCGGCGCACCATGGGCCATGTTGCGCCGTATCGCCATAGTTGCTCTGTTGCTGGCCACTGCTCCGGCTGCGGAGGCCCGCTTGGTCTCGCAATATGTCGCGGGGGTGAACCGCGTCTGCCGTTACGAGAATCCGAATGCCGGCAGGCGGCAGACCGTGCCCATGGTCTCGCGGATGATCGGAAGCGGCGAGCCCTGCCCCATCCGCTATCCGAGCCAGCGCAACCTGCGGACCAGCGTCATTCCTTCCATGGCGACCCTGAAGGGACGGCAGCGCGTCGCCGGCCGGAACATTTGCGTCTATGAATATCTCGGCAGAGACTATTCCAGGGCCGTCGCGCCGGGCGCGGCCTGTCCGCTCACCCCCCATTTTTTCAACTGAGGCCCCCGCATATGCGGCGCGGCGATCAGGCCACCACCGCGACAGCGTTGGTCGTCGTCACGCGATACCATTGGCCGGCGGCAAGGCCTGCCCTGCGCGCCGCCGCATTGTCGGGATAGGGCCCGGGCAGCTTCATGTTGATGAGGATGGCGTTGGAGAAGCTGGCCGATGCGGTGATGCTGTGGAGGGCGTTGTCATAGCCCCTGATTGACAGGCCGTCGGGCTGGAACCGGGCGGCCCTGTGGGTGGCGTCGCCAACGCTGAACACATTGTTCGGGGTCGGGTCCTCTGTCAACGTGATCGGACCGTTCGCCCAGAGGCCTCCGGTGGGAACCGACGCGATGCAGGCGTTCCTGGTCGCTCCGGGAACCTGGGGAAAGACCCCCTGGGGCTGGAGGATGAGGGCGCCGGTGCCCAGATCCCAGGGGGCGCCGGTGAAGTCGTTCTCGCAATAGCAGCCGATGAAGCTCGGCGTGCCGAGCGCGCTGCCCGCCGTCTTGTAGCCCGACGTCGATCTGCCGCCGCCATGCGCCACGCAGCCCAGATAGGTGTTGCCGTAGGCGCTGGCCTCGTAGAAGCCGATCCTTGCCGGGAGGAAGGCATTGCATCCGAATATCCGGCACGTCTGCGCCTCGCCACCGTCGAAGACGAACGCATGCTCGGTCGCCGACACGCTCGTCACGTTGTAGAGGTCGCTCTGGTCGACATTGCCGAGGACGCCCGGGCCTCCGGTCAGCGAATTGCCCGCCGCCGCCTTGAACCCGCATGCGCTCAGGATCAGGTTGCGGGCCTGGACGCGCCCGGCGGTCCACAGGCCGTAATGCATGCCGGGGGGGCGCGTGCCGCTGATCTTGATCTGCAGGTCCTCGAGGGTCGAGTAGCTCGACCCCTCGCCAATCTTGCTCCGATGCGCCGGATCATAGGCCGCGAGGCTGTCGGCGGGGCCGATCGCGATCGCGCCCCGCATCGTCGGGTTGACGGACGGCAGATCGTGGAAGTCCAGCACGGTCGCATACATGCCCGCCCCGCGAATGGTGACCTGCCGCCCGATGATGATCTGGCGGGAGACCGTGAAATTGCCGGCCGGAATGTGAACCTCCAAGGCGGGCAAATCGGGGAAGGCGCGATAGAGCAGCCGCTCCAGCGCGTCGGTAACGTCCCGGCCGCGGGCGGGCTCGTGGAAATCGAGGAGGTTGACGACATCGCCGAGCTTAGACTGGAGCGATCGGGCGACGGCCTGGCGGTCATTCTGGGCATAGCCAATGTCCCGGGCATTGCTCGCCGAGATCGGATCGAAATCCATTCCCGCAATGGCCTCGCCCGCGCTGGTCCGTGCCCTGACGCGATAGGTCAGCGCCGGATCGAGAAAGATCGGCGGCAGCGCCCCCTGGGCATCGGCCATTATGGGATTGGGGAGCGGTGTGCTGAGGTCCGCGGAGCGGTAGACCGGCGCGCGCGTCGTGCTCCCGGTCAGGAAGAAATCCAGTTGCCCCTGCCCGAATGCCGTGCCGTCGCGGTCGACGAGGCGATCGAGGGGAAGCGCCTCCAGGCCGGACATCGCGGCTCCGGCTCCGAACAGAAAGCCACGGCGGGAGACGAGCGGAAGACTCATGGCGCCCCGCATATCACAGAGCCACGGCCCGGCGAGACCCTAGATCGATCCGACTATCGAAATATGTCCGCCGGGCAAGGCTGCGGATGTCCCGGGGGACATCCGCACCTTGATCGGGCGGGATTCTAGATCACCAGGAAGTCGCTGAAGGTAAGTGCCAGCCCCGGGCTCAGGGTCGCGAACTGGACCGCGGCGCCCGCGCCAGTGCCGTCGGCATCGAAGAAGAGCTGGCCGGTGGCGCTGTTGTAGATGATCTTGTCGTCGAGGTCGTGAGCGGCGGCGCCGCTGTAGAACGCATTGGCGTTCAGCGTGCCGAGGCCGCCGATTCCGGTGAACACCGCATCGTCGAGCCCGATCTTGTCGACGCCCTGCGTGAACCCGAACACCAGATCGACGTTGCTCGCGCCCAGAGCGGTGGTGAACGCGAAGGTGTCGGCGCCACCGAGGCCGATCAGCGAGTCGTTGCCGCCCTTGCCATCGAGCACGTTGTTGCCGTCATTGCCGTAGATCGTGTTGGCAAGCTCGTTGCCGGTGAGGTTGATCGACGCAGTGGCCGAGAAGTTGTCCGCCGACAGGAACTCGATCTCCTGGCCGGCGCCGAGCGTGTAGCTCGTCGACGCGTAGACCGCATCGTTGCCGCCGCCCGTGCTCTCGACCACGAACGCACTGGCGGAACTGACATAATAAGTGTCGTTGCCGCCATAGCCGACGAGCAGGTCGGCGCCGCCGCCGCCGGTGATGATGTTGCTGCCCTGATTGCCGAGGATGATGTTGGCGAGCTCGTTGCCGGTCAGGTTGATCGCGGCGGTCCCGTAGGTCGCATCGGTCGACAGCCACTCGACCTCGGCGCCGGCGCCAAGCGTGTAGCTCACGCTCGTATAGACGGCGTCGAAGCCGGCATTCGCTGCTTCGATGATCAGGACCGAAGCCTCATTGACGAAATAGGTGTCGTTGCCGCCATAGCCGACGAGCACGTCGGCGCCGCCGCCGCCGGTGATGGCGTTGTCGCCGTAATTGGCGAGGATGGTCTGGGCGAGCTCATTGCCGGTGAGGCTGAGCGCGGCGGTGCCGTAAACGGCGTCGGCGGCAAGCCATTCGACCGACGAGCCTCCCGCCAGCGTGTAGCTGGTGCTCGTATAGACCGCGTCGAAGCCGCCGCCGGCCTCCTCGACGACCAGATCTCCGGCATTGTCGACATAATAAGTGTCGTTGCCGCCATAGCCGACGAGCGCATCGGCGCCGCCGGCGCCGTTCAGGACGTTGATCCCCTGATTGCCCAGGATCGTGTTGGCGAGCTCGTTGCCGGTGAGGCTGAGCGCGTTGGTGCCGTAAACCGCGTCGGCGGAGAGCCATTCGATCTCCGACCCCGCCGCCAGCGTGTAGTCCACGCTCGTATAGATGACATCGAAGCCCTGGCCCGCCGTCTCGATCACCTGGTCGGAGCTGTTCCCGACATAATAAGTGTCGTTGCCGTTGCCGCCGATCAGGATGTCCGTGCCCGCCGTGCCGATCAGGATATCGTTGGTGTCGAGACCGGTCAGCGTGATGCTGACCGTGACCGTGTTGCCGCCAGCCAGGGTGTAGGTGAAGCCGTCATGACCCGGCGTGTTCGACGCGCCGGAGCCTGGGGTCGGAGTCGGCAGGAAGGCGCCGTTCGGATCGTAATTGAACGTGCCGTTCGAGTTGACCGTGAGCAGCGCGCCCGAGCCGAGCGAGATGGTGTTGTTCACGTTGGCGGCGGAGCCGTTCACCGCCGAGATGCTGAGCGGCGGTCCGTCCGGATCGCTGTCCGCGCCCGAGCCGTTGTTGGCGAACAGATTGCCGGCGACGATTGTGCCCGATTCGGTGATCGTGAAGGCGTCCGGCTGCGCGAGCGGCAGATCGTCGACCGCGGTGACGTTCACCGTCGTCGTCGCCACCGCGCTCGAGATCGTGCCGTCATTGACCGTGACCGTGATCGTCCGCGCGAGATCGGTGCCGCCGACGGTCGGATCCTGGCTGGTCGTCGCATAGAGGATCGATTCGATCAGCGCCTGATATTGGGCGCCGCTGCCGGGGCCGGTGATCTGGATGGTGATCGATCCGGCCAGGTTCGTGGTGACCGCGACGATGCCCGGCGGCAGCGCGCCGGTCAGGGTCAGCGAATCGCCCGCCACCCGGTCGGTGAGCGTGATGGTCGCGCTCTCGATCTGGTCGCCGAGGCCGGAATCGGGGTCGGAGACGAGGACGCCGCTGCCGATCGCGACGGCGGCGCCGTCCTCGACGAAGGTCGTCGTGTAATTGACGCCCGGAGCGACGCCGTCGAGGTCGACGACGGGCGGGAGGTTGTCCGGCTCGATGTTGATGCTGATCGTGTTCGAGGTCGGATCGATGTCGACGCCGCCATTGAGGATGCCGCCATTGTCCTGCACCTGGAAGGTGAAGCTGGCATAGCCGTTGCCATATTCGTCGGCGTCGGGCTGGAAGTAGAGATGGCCGGCGTTGATGTCGGCGATGCCGACGAACACGCCCGGGCCGAGCAAGCTGAGATTGACCGGCGCCGCACCGCCCGGGCCGTCGGAATCGAGGAAGAGCGTGCCGTTGGCCGGGAAGGTCATGATGCGCACGGCCGCGAAGGCATTGCCGTCGATCGGATCGGTGAAGCCGAAGTCCGCCGCGGTGAGGACGAGCGGGTCGTCCTCGCTGCCGGTCAGCGTGTTGTCGGCGCCCGACGGGGCGTCGTTCACCGAGTTGATCGTGATGTTGACCGTGTCGGTATCGGTGCCGACCGGGCCGGTGCCGGTCTGGCCGCCGTCGGTGGTGACGACGCTGATCGAGTCCGGCCCGTTATAATTGGCGGTCGGGTTGTAGGTGAGGCCGCTGCCCAGGGCCGCGTTGATCGCCGCGGCGGTGCCGGAGAAGGTCATCGTCGCGTCGGCCGTGCCGTCGCTGCCGCCCGAGAAGCTCAGGCCGGCGGTGCTCGCGATCGTCAGCGTGCCGTGCGCGACCGTCAGGGTGACGGTCAAAGTCGTGGCGTCGACGTCGGCGACGCTGATCGCATTGCCGTTGCCGGTCGAGAGCGTGAAGCTGGCATCCTCGTTGATCGTCTGCGTGCCGGGGACGGTGTTGACCGGCGCGTCGTTGACCGCAGTGACGTCCTGGCTCAGCACCACCGTGCCGGTCGAATAGGCCGTCGTGCCGCCGGTCGCGCCGGGGCCCGAAATGTTGACGACCTGGCCGTTGACGATGCCGAACGGAAGGCTGTTGTCGATCAGGTGGACGGTCAGCGTCGGCGCGGGGCCGTTATAGTTGAGCGCCGGGTTGAAGCGGATGAGCGTCACGAAAGGATCGCCGAGCAGCTTGGCCGCCGCGTCGGAGGCCGCGCCGATGTCGGTCCACACGCCGGCGCTGAAATATTGCCACTGGCCGGTCGCGGCGCTGGAGCCGTTTGCGGTGACCGCGATGCCCGAGAACTGGCCGGGCGAGGAGGCGCCGCCATTGGGAATCTGGTTGTCGGCCGCGTCGGAATATTGGCCGGCGAACAAAGCCTGGATGGTCTGGCCGACGCCCGGCATATCCTCGTTGATCGTCGTCGCGCTTTCGGTGCCGTCGCCGATCACCACCGGCGCGTCGTTGATCGCGGTGATGCTGACCGCGATCGAATCGCTGTCCGTGCCGACCGGGCCGGTGCCGGTCTGGCCGCCGTCCGTGGTGACCACCGAGATCGCATCCGAGCCGTTGAAATTGGCGTTCGGATTGTAGGTCAGG
>DASYKV010000040.1:0-49250 GCA_035994965.1 Allosphingosinicella sp. | reverse complement strand
TCCCAACTCTGTTGCCCCTGCGGATCGCTCGATACCGTCGCGAGGCGGCGTGGCGAGGTCGCGATGGTCCAGACTGGGCGAAAAACCCGCCGCGCGCAACCGTGCCGCGACTCGCTCGGCGACATGGACCGAGCGATGGCGCCCGCCCGTACAGCCGAATGCGACAGAGACACAGGCTTTTCCATCGGCCAGATAGAGCGGGAGGAGAGCGAGCAGAAGATCCTCGATCCGCGCCATCGCGTCCGCATAGGCCGGATCGCCCGCAATATGTTCGCCGACGCGCGGGTCCTGGCCGCACAGGGGACGCAATTCCTCCTGCCAGTGCGGGTTCCTCAGGAAGCGCATGTCGAGCACCAGGTTCGCGTCCGGCGGCTCGCCGCGGGAGAAAGCGAAGGAGATGATATCGAGCTGGGCGCTCATCCGGCCGGCAGCCCGAACAAGAGCAGGGCCGCCTCGACCTTCAGCGGCGCCGAGGCATGGTGGCCTTCGAGGGCGACGGTCGGGATCGAGACGCCGGCGACGGCGATCCGCTCCTCGCCGCCGGGCAGGCGCTCGGGCTGCCCGTCCAGGTCGACGAACAAGGCGACGGGCACGTCGGCGACCGACTCGCGCTCGACGATGCCGACGCCGCGCACCTCGATCTTCCCTTTGATGGTCGCCGGCGCGCTGGCCAGGGCCTGGCCCTGCACCCGGTTGATGAAGGTGTAATCGTCGCTGATCAGATCCGCGCCTCGGTCGATCAGCCGCAAGGCGAGGTCGGACTTGCCGGTGCCCGAGCGGCCGCCGATCAGGACGGCGCGGCCGGCAATGGAGACGGCGCTGACGTGAAGCGTCTCGGAGGAAACAGAAGGGGGGCTCATGCGCTGACTCCCGGAAAGCGGACGACGAAGCGGGCCCCCGTTCGTCCGTCGTGGCGGTCCTCGATTTCGATCCGCCCGCCATGCCCTTCGACGATCGCCCGCGCGATGGCCAGCCCAAGCCCGCTGTGGCGGCCGAAATCCTCTTCCGGCCTGATGCTATGGAATCGGTTAAAGATCGCTTCCCGTGCGTCGCCGGGAACGCCCGGGCCTTCGTCCTGCACCGAGATCACGACCTCGTCGTCGAGGCGCACGGCGCCGATCTGGACGAGGCCGCCGGGCGGCGAGAAGGAGATGGCGTTGTCGACGAGATTGTCGATCAGCCGCGCCAGCCGCGATTCGTCGCCCATCATCACCGCCGTGGCCACGCGCGGCCGGGCGAAGGCGATCTCGGCGCGCCCCTCCGACCGCTCCTCCCAGACCGGCACCATCGTCTCGATCGTCTTGCCGAGGTCGACCGGCTCGAACCGGGCCCGCGACAATTCGGCGTCGAGCCGCGAGGCTTCGGCGATGTCGACGACGAGCCGGTCGAGCCGGGCGACATCGTGGCGCACGACATCGAGCATCTGCCGCCGAAGCGCCGGATCCTCGACCCGCTCGAGCGTGTCGACCGCCGAGCGCAGGGAGGCGAGCGGGTTCTTCAGCTCGTGGGTGACGTCGGCGGCGAAGGCGTCGGTGGCGTCGATCCGCTGCCTGAGGCTCTGCGTCATCTCGCTGAGCGCCCGGGCGAGCTGGCCGATCTCGTCGGTCCGCAGCGGCAGGGTCGGCACATCCACCTCGCGCGCGCTGCCGCGCCGCACCCGGTGCGCGGCATGGGCGAGCTTGCGCAAGGGGCTGGCGATCGTTCGGGCGAGGAAGCGCGACAGCAGGATCGAGACGATCAGCGTCCCGACCAGGATCAGGAACAGGGAATAGCGTTCGGCGCGGACGACGCGGCGGATGTCGCGCGCGTTGACGGTCAAAAGCAGCACCTGGCGGTCCGCGCCCTCGATGCGATGCGCCGCCGCGATATAGGGGGTGCCGTCGGCGGCGCGGCGCAGCATCGGCACCGGCGCCCCGGTCCGCAGCGCCTGCTGCGCCTCCGGCCAGGCAGACAGCACGTCCTGGGCCGGCGGCACGAATTCGGGCGGCGGCGGCGCGGCGACGATCGTGTCGAAGGCATTGTCGAGCCACAAGGCGACGTCGCGATACCAGGGCTCCACCGCGGGATCGCGCAACGTGTAGGTCGGCGGGGCATTGTGCCAGCTATCCGCCGCCCGCGCGCCATTGCCAACATAGAGGCGCAGCCTGGTCCCCGAATCCCGGCCGAGGCGGACCAGGATCGGCTCGCGCCGGTCGGCCGGAATCGCGGCGAGCATGTGGGCGATCATCACCGCTTCAGACTGCGCCTGATCGACCCTTGCCTGGGTCAGCCGGCTGCGGAAGCTGTCGAGATAGAAGATGCCGCCGGCGAGAATGGCGAGCGCGAAGATGTTGACCGCCAGGATGCGCTGGCGGAGCGACAGCCGCTTGGACCAGCCGCGGATCGCGCCGGTCTTCCTATTCTTCGGCAAAGCGGTAGCCGACGCCATAGAGGGTCTCGATCGAATTGAAGCTGTCGTCGACGGCGCGGAACTTGCGGCGCATCCTCTTGATGTGGCTGTCGATGGTGCGATCGTCGACATAGATGTCGTCCTGATAGGCGACGTCCATCAATTGGTTGCGCGATTTGACCACGCCGGGCCGCTGCGCCAGCGCTTCCAGGATCATGAACTCGGTGACGGTGAGCGTCACGTCGCCGCCGTCCCATTTCACCCGGTGCCGGGCCGGATCCATGAGCAGCCGGCCGCGCGCGATCTCGGCCTGGTCCGGCGCATCGTCCTCTGCCGGAGGCCGGGCACGCATCTCGGTCCTCCTGAGCACGGCACGGATTCTCGCCAGCAGCAATCGCTGGGAGAAGGGCTTGGCGATATAATCGTCGGCGCCCATCGCGAGGCCGAGCGCTTCATCCAGCTCCTCGTCCTTGGAGGTGAGGAAGATGATCGGGAAGTCGCTGCGTTCGCGCAGGCGGCGGAGCAGCTCCATTCCGTCCATTCGGGGCATCTTGATGTCGAGCACGGCAAGGTCGGGCGGATTGTCGACGAGCGCCTTCAGCGCCGCCTCGCCGTCCGAGTAGAGGCGGGTGATGAAGCCTTCCGACTGCAAGGTGACCGAAAGCGAGGTCAGGATGTTGCGGTCGTCGTCGACAAGCGCGATCGTGATCGACATTGCAATTCCCGCCCGCCTTCCTCTGCTTGTCCGGGCTTTAGCCAAGGGCGCTTCGCCGCGCTACCCTTTGACGCGGAAGCCGGGCTTCGATATGCGCCCGGCATGAACGCCAGGCCCCTTCGCCGGAGCCGGCTGGCACGCAACAAGAGGATATCACGTGGCCCAGAAGGTCCCGTCTTTCGATCTTTCCTATCAGGGCATCGACACAGCTGCGGCGCTGTACTGGAACCTCGGGCCGGCCATGCTGGTCGAGGAGGCGCTGAAGCGCGGCGAGGGCCTGCTCGCCGCGGACGGCCCGCTCGTCGTCAAGACCGGCAAGCATACTGGCCGCTCGGCCAAGGACAAGTTCATCGTCCGCGACGCCGAGACCGAGAGCAATATCTGGTGGGACAACAACGCCTCGATCGCGCCCGATCATTTCGCCGCGCTCAAGGAGGATTTCCTCGCCGCGCTCGGTGGGAAGACGGAGCTGTTCGTCCAGGACCTTTACGGCGGCTCGCAGCCCGAGCATCGCGTCCGCGTCCGGGTCATCAACGAGCTCGCCTGGCACAGCCTCTTCGTCCGCACCCTGCTCGTTCGCCCGGGCGCCGAGGAGCTGGCCGGCTTCGAGCCCGAATTCACCATCATCGACCTGCCGAGCTTCCGCGCCGACCCCGCGCGCCACGGCACCCGCTCGGAGACGGTGATCGCGGTCAACCTGACCGAGAAGCTGATCCTGATCGGCGGCACGGCCTATGCTGGCGAGATGAAGAAGTCGGTGTTCGGCATCCTCAACTACCTGCTGCCGCCGGCCGGCGTCATGCCGATGCACTGCTCGGCCAATATCGGCCCCAAGGGCGACACCGCGGTCTTCTTCGGCCTCAGCGGCACCGGCAAGACCACGCTCAGCGCCGACGCCAGCCGCACCCTGATCGGCGACGACGAGCATGGCTGGTCGGATACGGCGGTGTTCAACTTCGAGGGCGGCTGCTACGCGAAGATGATCCGGCTTTCGGCGGAGGCGGAGCCGGAGATCTACGCGACCACGAAGCGCTTCGGCACGGTGCTCGAGAACGTGGTGATGGACGAGGCGACGCGGGCGCTCGACCTCGACGATGCCAGCCTCGCCGAGAATACGCGCGGCGCCTATCCGATCCACTTCATCCCCAATTGCTCGGCCGAGAATATGGGCCCGGTGCCGAAGACCATCGTCTTCCTCACCGCCGACGCCTTCGGCGTGCTGCCGCCGATCGCGCGGCTGACGCCCGAGCAGGCGATGTACCATTTCCTCTCCGGCTACACCGCCAAGGTCGCCGGCACCGAGATCGGAGTCACCGAGCCCGAGGCGACCTTCTCGACCTGCTTCGGCGCCCCCTTCATGCCGCGCTTCCCCTGGGTCTACGGCAACCTCCTGAAGGAGCGGATCGCCAAGGGCGGCGTGCATTGCTGGCTGGTCAACACCGGCTGGACCGGCGGCAAATATGGCGTCGGCAGCCGCATGCCGATCAAGGCGACCCGCGCTTTGCTCAACGCCGCGCTCGACGGCTCGCTCGCCAACGTCGAATTCCGCAAGGACCCCAATTTCGGCTTCGACGTGCCCATCAGCGTGCCCGGCGTCGACAGCGCGATCCTCAACCCGCGCGACACCTGGGCGGACAAGAGCGACTATGACGCGACCGCCGCCAGGCTGGTGACCCTGTTCACCAACAATTTCGCCAAATTCGCCGATCACGTCGACGCGAACGTGCTGACCGCCGCGCCGCAAGCCGGCCAAGCCCAGCAACAAATCCGGGAGCCCGTCATCAACGCGGCCTGACGCCCAACATATTCCCTCACCCCGACCCTCTCCCCAGATGGGAGAGGGGGCAGATGAAAAGGGAGCGTGCCGGCGGCAAGTCGGCGCGCTCCTTTTCTTTTGTGGAGACCTGCAATGAACGAACACGACCCGCGGCTCTGGCCGAACGACGACGCGATAAGGCGGGTGGGCGAGGGTTTCCTCGCCTGCACCCTGCCGAAGAGCGAATGGACGCACGAAGCGCATATCTCGACGACCTCGTGGATCATCCTCGAACGGCCGGACATCGCGCCCGAGCGCGACCTGCCGAACCTCATCCGCCGCTACAATGAAAGCGTCGGCGGGGTGAACGACGACACGCAGGGCTATCACGAGACGATCACCCAGCTCTTCATCCGCACCTTGCGGGCGGCGCTGGCGGGGAGCGAAAGCAGGGGGCTGGCGGAGCGGGTCAACGCGCTGCTGCTGGCGCCGGAGGGGCGGCGGGACTGGCCGCTGCGGTTTTATTCGGCAGAGCTGCTGTTTTCGAAGGCGGCGCGGCTGGGGTGGGTGGAGCCCGATTTGGCATCGCCGCCGGCTTGATGGCAGCGAGACTTCAGTACAGGATGCTGCGAACGAGGCTTAAGATGGACCGTGCGGACGAAGCTGAAGCGGGCCCCACCCCGCCGATATTCATTCTCGTCCACGGGACCTTCGCGCCCGACGCGGCCTGGACCAGGGCAGACTCTCCCCTGGCGACACACCTGATAAGCCGGTTTCCGGGGGCAAACGTCCGGCCGTTCCTTTGGTCGGGCAGGAACAGTCATCGCGCGAGGCTCGCCGCGGGGGCGGAGCTGCAGCAAATCCTGGTCGACACGGCCGCCGAGACGCCGGACGCACCGCTCCTTCTCATTGCTCACAGCCATGGCGGAAACGTTGCATTATATGCGCTGGGGCAGAGCCCCGTCAGCCATCGCGTTTTCGGCCTGGTCTGTCTCGCAACCCCTTTCATCGCGTGTCAGGCACGCGAGCTTTCTTCGCTGTTCAGCTACTTACGCTGGTCGCTTCCTTTGGCAGCCGGGTTCCTCGCAGCTTTATTGCCGCTGTTCCTCGTCATCGTCGTCGCGCCAAACGACCTAATCCTTGGCAGCGTCGGAGCCGCACTTCTCACCTTGTATCTGAGCATTGCCGTCGCCATCAGGGCCCAGAAAGGCGTCGATGGCCGGCTGCGGCGCTGGGCGGAACGAAAGCAGCGGGCCATAATCGAAGAATTGTCTCCGGTTCCTGTCTCCGTCCCGGTCGTGTCCGCATCGGTGACGATGGACGAAGCGCGCCTCTGGCTGCGATCGGCCGCCGCCGCGGGAGAGCTTCCGGCGACGATCTGGCGCCTGGCTTTTCCCGCTCTCAGAGCGATTTTCATCCTGTTGGCCTTGCTGTTGGTGCCGGCGGCTATCTACGATTTCGAGACCGGCGGGCATGGCGGCAAGGATCTCATTTGGTTATCCGTGCTTTTCTTCCTCCTCCCCGCCCTTTCCCTCATCGGCGCGCTGGCGTGGCTGAGGGCGTTGCTGCCGTGGGCCATCAGAGGGAACAGGTGGGTGTTCGGCGGCGAGGGTATATTTCACAATTTCTTGGTGTCGATCAGCGCGACCATCACGCCTTCTTGTGCAAGACGGTTCACACATCTCGACGTGAACGTCAGCGCGGGTATGGGTCTGCGGCACAGCCGCCTCTACTCCGACGAGAACTTTATCCGGAATTTAGGCGAAATTGTCGGTTCGATAATTACGAGGCAGAGCCGGCAGGGCGAACCTGATCCGGAGACCGGCACTCCTTCAGCGTAGTGGCAGGTACGTACCTGTCACCGGCAGGCAACCTGGCGCGACGATGGGCCTTTCGTTCGGCGGCGGACGCAGCAGTCCCGGTGACAGTTACGTAACTGTCACCGCCTGTCGCGTGCCCGTTGCGGTACCAAATGGCATCCCGTCCATCCGTTATCCGGCAGACTGCGGCTTCGCGAGTCTGATAGTTGATCACGACGGATGTGTTGTGATTTCCACAATTATGAGCCTCGCACGAATGCCCGATGATGAAATTCGGCAAGACCGCGATCGGGATTTCGACCGGGCCGGAGAGAATGTCGCTGCGAATGCCCGCCGGCGCGGCCGCATCGATCGCGGCGCGGACCAGGGGGTGCGTCCGGAAGGAAATTCCGCTTATTCGATCGGATGGATAACGTCAGGCATATCGCAATAAATCCGGAGGTGCGCGTCTGGTCGGAGCGCTTGCTCCGGCAGCCGCCGTCGCGAGCGACAGGAATAGCAGCGTCAGCGTGAGGCGCATGGCCGGTTCTCCCTCGGCGATGCCAGCATCAGACAATGGGGACACAAAGGTGTGTGTCCCCGATTCCCCGGGGTCACGAAGAGGGCAGGGCGTCGCGGCACCATAATGCCGTGACGTCGGACGGGTTCGGTCGGCTTTCGGGCCGACCGCCCCGCCGGCCGGGCGGGCCGACTCCGGCCATAGCTTCGGAGCCGCTCCGCGTCCGCGGCGCTATGGCAGGGCCGGCCTCGCCTATAGCATCCTGACCCGCGGCACCCCGCGCTGCTTGTCGAACAATTCCGTCATCGCCCAGACCATGGCGTCGGCGCGATCCGGGCTGCCCGCGCCCTGATAGCCGGACCAGGTCAGCGCGCAGAGCTGGTCCTCCAGCTCCGGGAAACGCCCCGCCAGCCGTGCCCGGCCCGTCTCGAACCTCAGCGCGATCGGTTCGGCGCGGGCGGCCTTGCTCTTCGTCGCGGCGACCAGGCGGATGGGGAGGTCGGCGTCGACGGCGCGCAGGACGCTTTTGATCATGTCGCCGCCCTGGTTCTTCTCGGCGACGACGCGGCTGGCGCCATATTGGTCGGCGGCGTCGGCGACGCGGCGGGCCCAGGCTTCGGGGGAAAGGCCCTTGGCGGTGAGGTCGGCGAGGACGTAGGCGATGCCGTCCTCGTCCATGGCGCACACGACGATGCCGCAGCTGTTGCCGCCGGTGCTGGCGGGGGGATCGAGGCCGACGACGGTGCGCTGAAAAGCGTGACTGCCACTCTTTTCCTCCCTTGCCTTCTCGAGCAGCTCCCGGCTCCACAAAGCGCCTTCATGCTCGTCGAGCAGCAGGCCTTCGAGCTCCTGGCGGGCGAGGCGGGTGCCGGCGAACATCGCCGCCGTCGCTTCGATGAAATCGGCCGGAAGGTGGAGATTCTCGCCGGTGCGGCCGTGGGTGGCGACGCAGCGCTCGAGATCGAGGATGCGCTTCAGCAGCGACACGGGCTTCGGCGTCGTCGTGACGATCGTGCGCGGGCGGGCGCCGAGGCGCAGGCCGAGCATGAGGTTGTTCCAGGTGGCGTCGGCGCGCAAGCGCGGCCATTTCGCCAGCTCGTCGCACCAGGCGAAATGGTGCTGCGGACCGCGCAATTTCTCCGGGCATTCGGCGGAGAAAGCGTGGCCCTCGGCGCCCGACGGGAAAAGAAGGAGGCCCCGGCTCGCGATCCAGCGCGGGCGTTCGTCGCAGCGGGCGATTGCAAGCAGGCCGCTTTCGCCCTCGACCATCACCCGGGCAACCTCGTCATAAGTGGCGGCGACCAGGGCGATGCGCGCGTCGCGCTCCTCGCGGGCGCGCGCCCAGACCCATTCGGCGCCGGCGCGGGTCTTGCCGAAGCCGCGGCCGGCGACGATCGCCCAGACGCGCCAAGGCAGGCCGTCCGGCGCGGCGTCCGGCTCGGTCTGGCCGCCATGGGCCTGCCAGAACCATTCGTCGAGGATCGCGCGCTGCGCCGTCGCCGGCATCGACTTGAAGACGAAGCGCCGCTGCTCGGGTGGGAGCAGGAACAGATCTTCCAGGACTTCGAGCGCTTCGGCAGGGGACATTCTTTGGTTCACGCAAAGGCGCAAGGGCGCGAAGGCGCCGTGTAAGTGGCGCGGCAGCGCCTTCCCGACGGGGGCGGCGGTCCGTCGCACGGCGAAGGCGTAGACGCCGCTTCGCGGGAGGGGAGCGAAAGCTCCTTTGCGCCTTTGCGTCTTTGCGCGAACATCACTTCTCTTCTTCCGACTCATCATCCTTCACAGGTGGCGGAGGGAGGGCGGCGGGCGGAATGAGGCCGCGGCGCACGCCGAGCGCGCGCAGCTTGCGGTCGAGCAATGCGATCGCGTCGTCGAAGCTCATCCGCCGTTCCCGCCCGACGCCCGGCGTGCGCAGGCCGATCCGGCCGCTCTTGCGCTCGTAGCGGGCGAGCAGGCGGATGACGCGGTCGAATTCCTGCGCGATCTCGCCCGTGGGGCACAGGCCCTCGCGCAAATTGCGTTGCGCCTCGAGCCGCTGGCGGACCGCCTCCGCCTCGAGCGACGCATAAGCGATTGCGAGCGCGTCGGCTTCGGCGGCGGCGAATTCGGGGTCGGAGCGGCGGTGCGCGCTCACCGTGCACGGAGAGACTCCGGCGGCGGCGGCCGCAGCGCGGGCATCCGCCGTGGCGGCGAAATGATCGAGGTAGATGCGCTTGCGCCGGGCGTCGAACAGCGCGCGGCGGATCGGGCGAAGCTGGAGGCGGCGGCCGGCGTTCGGCGCAATCACCGCCTCGTCCGGATCGAACGGAGCGGCGGCGATCCGGGCGGCGTGCGCGTCGGCGGCGGAGAGGTCCACCGCCCAGGCCCAGGCGAGGGCGAAGACTGGATCGCCGCGGCGCGCATAATAGAAAGCATTGGCCGTGAAGCCGGCCCGCTTCGCCGCGCCGTCGCGCTTCAGACCCGCGCGCAGGCCCGCGAGGAAATCCCGTTTCGCCGCCGCATCGACGCGTGTTTTGCCGGGCCGCACCCGAATCAGCTCCCGCCGTCCATGAGCGAATTAGAACATATCAGGAACGCTGTAGGAAAGCTCTTTTACCTTATGGGTTCGTGGGCTCACCGCTTGCCGGACATTGGGGACACCCAGCATTGTGTCCCCCGACAGCCGGCGGCCGCCGGCTGCTTGACGAGATCGCGGCCGCCCCCGATACAGGGAGGGCGTCCTGGCCGCCGCCAGAGGGAGATTCTCGATGTACTATCGCTTGCCCGCCGCCATCCTCGCCGTCATCGCCGTGCCGATCGCCGCGGTCGGCCAGGAGCCCGCCGCCGAGCCTTCCGCAAAGCCCGAAAGGCGGACCTGCGAAACGACGCACGAGACAGGCAGCCGCCTGTCGCTCGTCCGCCGCTGCCGCTCGAAAGCGGAGCGCGACGCGCTTAAGCAGGAGGCGCGGCAGACCGTCGACCGCGTCCAGGCGCTGAAGGTCACCTTCGGGAAATAAAGCGCGCGGGCGGGGACGCGCAGCTTTGCGTCCCCATGTTCAGCGCAACCGGGCCCTGAGGCGGCATGATGCCTTCTCTCCGCCGAAAGGCGGACGGACCCGCGGCCGGCGGCATCTTGACGAAGCGGCGTTCGGGGCCGACGCCGGCGCGATGCTGACCGCTCTTCTCCTCGCTTTTGCCCAGCCCGCGCCGGCTCCCGCTCCGGCGCCTCGGCCCGGGATCGACGTGACCGCGTCGGTCGGCGCCTATATCGACTGGCGGATGTGCCTCGATGGCCGGCTCGGGCCGCCGCCCCGGCCGCGGCAGCCGGGCCAGGCGGAGCTCGAGGCCGCGTTCGCGGCGTGCCGATCGCACGAGGATTCGATGCGCACCGCGACGGCGGCCGCTTTCGGACCCGCGCAGGGCGCCGAAGTCTTCGAGCGTTTCGTGCGGGGCGCGCGCGAGGAGCTCGGCGCTTCCCGCGCGAGGCGCTGAACGCGGAAGGCCGTCACGCGAGATGAGGACAGGCTGGGACCGGAACTCCACCGTCGGCTGCCTCGCTTTGCTGGTCGTGGCCGCCGGCGCCCTCTATCTGGCGAGCGATCCGCGCGCTGGCGAGCGGCGCGAGCGGGAGGCCGCGCTCCGGGAGCAATGCATCCGGGACGGCAGGGCGGCGTATCGCGTTCGCCATCGCGGCGCCGAGATGAGCCGCGCGCAGGCGGCGGACCTGGTCGGGCGGTGCTTCGGCGAGGCGCGGCTCAATTCGAACTAGCCCCGGCGCGCCGCGACATGGGCCTCGACGATCCGGCCGAGCACGACCAGGGGAACGTTGCCGCCCGTCACCAGCGCATCGTTGAAGGCACGGAAATCGAAGCGCGGGCCGAGCGCCGCCCGGGCCGCGGCGCGCAGGCGGTTGATCTCGCTATGGCCGACTTTGTAGCCGCAGGCCTGGCCGGGCCAGGCGCAATAGCGGTCGACCTCGCTCCGGACGTCGTCGAGCGGCGAGCCGTTGGTGGTCGCGAACCAGCGGATCGCACGGTCGCGGGTCCAGCGCCTGGCGTGGAGGCCGGTGTCGACGACCAGGCGGCAGGCGCGAAAGGCGATCGACTGGAGATAGCCCAGGCGGCCGAGCGGGTCCTCGTCATAGACGCCAAGCTCGGCGCCGAGCTGCTCGGCATAGAGCGCCCAGCCTTCGGAATAAGCGTTGAAGGCGAGCAGGGAGCGGACCAGCGGCAGCCTGTAGGTATATTCGCCCTGCCAGACATGGCCCGGTATGCCTTCGTGGAAGGCCAGGGTGGTGAGGCCGAAGCGCGGGCTGGTCGATAGATCGTGGAGGTTGACGTAGAGGTTGCCGGGCACGGTGCCGTCGATCGAGCCGGCCGCGGCATAAGCGCCCGGCGCGCCGATCTCGATCTCCGGCGGCACCCGCTTCACGATGAGGTTGCCGGCGACCAGGGTGGCGAAGGCGCGGGGCAGGCGGGTGCGCATGTCGTCGATGCGCGCGTTCATGAAGGCGAGCAGCTGGCGGCGGCCGTCGTCATTGTTTGGGAAGAGCTGGCGCGGATCCTCGCCGAGCGCGGTCATGCGCGCGCCGACGCTGCCGCGGGTCAGGCCCTGGGCGCGCAGCAGGACGTCCATCTCCGCCTGGAGCTCGCGGAGCTGATCGAGGCCCTGCTCGTGGACCTCGTCCGGCGTGCGCGTCGTCGTCGTCCCGGCCTTGAGCGCCCAGGCATAATAAGCCTCGCCGTCGGGGAGCTTCCAGACGCCGGCATCGGCGGTGGCGCGGGCGCGGTGGCGCTCGAGCTCGGCGATCTGCCGGTCGAGCGCGGGCGCGACCTTCTCGGTGACCAGCGCCTCGGCGAGGCGGCCGAAGCCGCCGGGCATGGCGACGGTGCGGCGGGCGAGCGAGGTGACGAGGCCCCATGCGGCGATCGGGGAGGCGCGGACCGCGCGTTGCTGGCGCAGGCTCTTGTCGAGCAGGAAATCGGGCGCGACCACGCCAAGCGCGGCGTCATGGGCGAGGCGGCCGGTCTCGCCGTCCAGCGCGGCGGCATAGGCTTCGAGCCGGGCGAGATAGGCCTCGGCGTCGACCGCGCTCTCGACCTTGTGGTTGCTGTCGAGCAGGTCGGGGATCTCGACGAACGCCCCGGTATTCTGCGCCACCGCATAAGGCGCGTTGCGATAGGACCAGTTCTGGTTGAGCACCGCCATGTCGCCATAAGGAAAAGCGAAGCCCTCGACCGCGGTCTCGTGCGCGGTGCGGACGACGTCGAGATCGATGCGGGCCGCCGGGGTCAGGGTGGCGGGATCGATCGCCCTGAGCCGCGCCAGCCGTGCCGCCGCGCGTTCGGCGAGCCTGCGCTGGCCGGCGAGCGAGCGGTCGGCGAGACGCGACTTGAGCGCGGCGCGGGCGCCGCTGTCGAGGCCGAGCGCGGTGGCGTTTTCGGGGTAATCGGCAAGCAGCTCCTCGGCGATGCCGGCCGGGACGGCTTCGACCGGGACGCCCGCGTCCTGGCCGGCCCAGGCGGGGAGGGACGAGGCGATGGCGAGCGCGCCCGCGCCGGCAAGCAATTCGCGGCGGTCGATCAATCCGGGTCTCCTGTTGGGGGCGGGGCCCGGTCTGCCAGTCGATGGGATCGCCGGCAATGGGCGTTTTGCGGTCTTGGCCGCAAGGGCTCGGCGACGATCTTTCCGGGTGGAACGGCGCGCTGCATCGCGCCAGCCCGACGGCAGCGCCTGCCCAGTCAGCCAGCGAGTACCCCTTCCGCGTCCAAAGGCGCGGCGATCCTTGCGCCCATCTCGGGAACCAGCGCGAAGTCGCTGAGCATGTCGATCATGCCGGACAGGGAAACGACGAAGGGACAATCGAAGACGGCGTCGCCATAATAGATGAGAGCAGACAGGCGCCAGTCGCCGTTCCCATCCTGCCCCCAAATTTTCGGTTGCCTGAAGTTCTCGAATATCTCTGAACGCTTGGGGCTTGGCGGGACGAACGGGTTGTCCGTCCTGTCGACAACGAAAAACGGCCCGTCGTCGCCTCGCACGAAAAAGCAGAAGAAGGCGAGATATTCCAGGACGTTGCCTTGCTCGATCCGGAGATCGGCCAGGGCGTTGACCTGATGGATCGGCAACGACGAGCCGTCGAGCCACCAAGTGCGCTGGCCCTGCCGCAAGAAGCAGAGGCGCGCGTCGCTCGGGGTCAGGCGCGGACTGGTAAGCACGCCCAGCTCCACATCTTCGTAGAAATCGAGTTCGAAGACCTGGACGTCCATGGTCGCGACGATTTCCCGCGGGAACTTCTCCAGGGCATTGACGCCCTCGACGTAGACCTGGCGGTCCCGCCTGCCGGGGACGTGCGGTTCGTGCTCGATGCAAAGCAGAGGCTTCATGCTCAATTGCTTCTCGCGAAATAGGTTGCTTCGATCGCGGCAATCGCCTCGCGAACGTCTTCGGGGGCGACATCGGACGGAATTCGTCCCTCGGCATCGCGCGGCAGAGGCGCCGCGGCGCCCCGGGCCTGCCGCTCGAAGGCCTTCAGATCGCGCGCTCTTGCCAGCTTATGGAACTTGGTATCCGAAGGCGGCGGCGCTGCCACGGGCTGGGGCGGATCGAACAGGTCTGCCTCAAGTTCCCGGAATTGTGACGCCAGTCGGTCGGCCGCGAGGTCTGAGGGGCGACGCCCCCAATCATCGAGCGGCAGGACCAGCCGGTGGCGCCGCGCAAGCGCGTGAAACCGCGCACGGTCGCCGAGTGCGGCAAGATCATGGAATGCGGTCGACTGCAGCGGGCCGGAACCCTGGACCGAGGCGACGCCGGTCGCGACGAGCCTGTCGAAGGCATCGTCATCCTCGTTGTCCAGGGCGAGATTGAGCAGCTTCGGACCCAACAGAACGTCCGCAAGCCCGGGAGTCGCGGCGATCCTGTCGAGGAGTGCCTTGCGCAATTCCGTTGCCTCGTTCCCGGCCGCGAGGCCCACCATGTCGGCCGCGGCAGCGATCAGGAGATCGTCGGTGACGAGCTTCTCGTCGAGCAGGGTCGCAAGCGCCGGGACATTCCCGGCATCCATCAGGATTCGCAGTCCCGACCGCGGATCGCGCTTTTTCAAGGGACGCAGGCTCGGCGCTACGCTCTCCTCATCGTGAACGTCCGACAGCACCTGAGGCGCGTTGCGGACGAGGCGAAGCACGACGGCATTGTCCCGACTTTCCAGGTCCTCGATGCGCATGGCAGCACTCATCCTGGCATAGTCTTCGGGCATATGCCGTCGGATCACGCGTCGCGCGTCCTTGTAGACCTTTGCGAGATCGAAGGCCGTCTTGCCATCCGCGTCCTTGTCGGCCGGATCGATCCGCCCGTCCTCGAGAAGGGTTTCGACCGTCCGTCGAACGCGGATCTTCTCCTCCTCGGAAGGTCTGTGCCAGTCCGGCTTCATGACCGCCCGGTGCAGCAGCGTCCGGCCTTTCTCGTCACGATGATCGATATCGCCCTGTTCGCATGACAGCAGCAGGCGCAGGCATTCGACCTGCGCGTACTCCGCGGCCAGCATCAGCGGCGTCAGACCTTCCCGATCCCGTCCGCGCAGAACGCTGTCGGCGGTTTCGGGAGATATGTCCTGATTGTCGACGAACCGTTTCAAGACGCGCGAAGCGCCGACGCTGGCGGCCAGGGCGATGGGCGAGCGGCCGTTCTCATCCCGGACATCTATTTCGCAATGGTGTAAGATCGCGTCGAAGCCGGCGATGTCGTCGCGAAAGGCGGTCATGTGCAGCGCCGTCCACCCCATGCTACCCGTGGGGTTCGGGTTCGCGCCCTTGCCGAGAAGGTCGTTGAGCACGGCGTGATTGCTGTAATTTGCGGCGCTCCACAGCATTGTCCGCCCATCGGGTCCGATAGGCGTTTCCAGATCCGGAATGCAGGCGACCAGATGCCTGTAGTTTTCCATGGCATGCATCTGGATGCTCGCCTCGATCGGGTGCCACTTGTCGGCGTTGAGCTCCGGCGCCCCGGCCTGCTCGAGGATCAAAGCTACAGCTGGGCCGTCAACCCAGGCAGCAAAATGCAGGACCGAATCCCCGTCGCGGGTCTTTCTTGCCAGGCATCCCTTATCCTGGCCGCTCCATTGTCTTATCAGATCGACGAAATGGTATTGGGCAGCCAGATGAATATGGCGTTTGCGCACCAGGTTGCCTTTTATCAGCGCACTGGGGTCCCGCGATTGATGGAATACTGCGATGGCATAGCGTCGCAGGGCTTCGTCTTCGGGGCCCAGATCCTCGAGAGCACCCGTCTCCCATTCCGAGCTTCGATGGTTAAGAACCACCGCAGCGGCCTGGATGAAGCGCTTCCCCTTGCGCATCTTGCTGCCGGGATTGCGTGCCCAGCGCTGGGCGTCCAGCGCGAAGACATGCGTCATCGCCTTGAGGGGCTGGCTCCATTCGAACCAGATGCGGCCCGGAGGCCAGTGATCGATGATGGCCTGATGTGCCAGTCTGTAGCGTTGCGCCGCCCTACGACCACCATATTCGCTGGCCGGAACCAGCAGGCGAGAGCGGCGGAAGTTATCCCGGAGTTCCTTCGTCGTATGATCGATCGCGATCGTTCCGACGCTCAGCAGGCGCTTATGACCGTCCGCGTCGACGGCGACGAGCGGAGCCAGAAGGTTGTTCAGAGTGTTCATCAAGTCCCTGTCGGACTTGAGGGCGGCCGGGAATAGCGGCGTTCCTCGCGCGGCGGACCAAGCCGCGTCGGCCAGTTGTGAGATCGTCTCGCTGAAGGAAACCTCGCCTCCCAGCTCCTCCAGGGTCAGAGTCACATCGTCGCTGAAGGCTTGAAGGGCCGAATCCCCGGTGCCGGCACCGCGCCGGACCCGAGCCTTGTCCTCGAAGCGGTCGAACAAATGGGCGAGCCACAGGCAGGCGAGAGGAAGCGGCGAGGCACTGTATCGCGCATCGTTGCCGGCCTCGAACTCTTCCCAGCGGCTCTTGATCTTCTCGACCAGCCGCAGGTCCAGCTTAATGCCGGCCCGCGTGAATCCGGTCTCGGCGATCTCGGCCACGTCGTCGCCGTTGACGTCGACGTCGATGACCTGCCGCTGCAGTCCGATCTCGCTCTCGATCCGGAGCGCCTCGAACGTTCCGGCTCGACTGCTTTCGAGCGTGCCGATGAGAGTGACCTGGCCGCATCGGGCCATCTCGCTGAGGAAGCGCATCACCAGCCACCAGCCCTGCCTGCGCCCTCGCTCGGTGTCGAGCTGCTGCAGTTCGTCGAGGACCTCCTCGAACTGGTCCAGAGCCAGGACGAAGCGCTGGTTGCGGCGCTCGAGCATGCCGACCAGATGTCTGGCGAACGGCCGGGGACGATCGGTCCGGCGAATCGCTTCGCGATCTCCGCGCGTCATCGGGCAATTCGCGGTTTCGGCCATCAGGTCGAACAGCACGTCGAGATGATCCTCATTTTCCCGTCGCGGTTCGATCTCGGTCGGACGGCAAGGCAGGACGAGGCACCCCTGGTCCTTCAGCCGCGCGAGCACGCCGCGCTGCAAAAGCGAGGACTTGCCGCAGCCGCTGCGACCCTTGAGCAGCGTGAAAGCCCGCGGATGGGCCGTGATCCGCGCCGGTATTTCCCTCAGATGGCGCAACCGTCCGGGCAATTCGCGAGGATCGTTGAGCGTCCAGTGCTCAAGCGTGCCCTTGAACGGATTGTCGAGCGAGGTGAAGCCGTAACGTTTCCGAAGGAAGGTCTTGGCCTTGTCCAGAACGCTGCGCTGCATGGCTTCAGCGGTGGGGAAGCAATCCTGCGCACCGAACCGGCGGGACAGATATTTCAGCAGATTGAGCAGGCCGTGTGTCTGAGGCTGGTAGATTTGCTCACGGATCCTTTCGCGCGCGTCGCTGCTTCCGCATTCTTTGGTCAGCCGCTCCCAGAGCCGGCGTTCGTTGAAATCGGTTTCCGTCAATCGGGTTTCCAGCTCGACCGGGCGGGAAGCGACGTAGCCGATGATGATGTCATCCGCGCTGTCTTCCGAGGAGAATGCCGAAATCATCTCGAAGACCGTACCGGTCAGTGGGAAGCCGCCCTGCCGAAGAATTGTCGCCTGCTCGTCGCGCTCTATCGGCCAGGGATGGACCAGGCCGCTGCCGTCCTCGCCGGCGCGCCAGGACGTGATCCGTTCCTCCCAGTTTGACGGCAACTTGGCCGGCAGGGGCAGACCGCAACGCTCGCCGAAGAGGCAGATGGTGAGGCCGACCGAGCGATAGGCGGGATCCGGAAGGCTTTCCTGGATGAACACCCGGCTGGTCAGCATCGCCGTGTTCTCGACGTCGTCTTCCCAGAGATAGGGAGCCATGCGATCGTCCACGCCGTGGCCGCGTAGCCATTCGTCCAATTGATCGCGTATGGAATTGCGCGAGGCACGCAAATCCCCGGAGGAAGAAACGAATATCAGTTGATCTGCCAAGTTCGACCTTACCCTCAACCCACTGCCACAAGATCAATCTTCGGGTCGGTTTTCAAGTCCCGTTTGTTCAGAGCCTCCTGATTGGGACGACCCGGAGCCGCCCCATACTCCGCGCGACTTCGCCACCTCGGTCGAGGTCAACAAATGCGCCGTTCTTTTCTAGGAAACCGCGGACCGTTCATTAACGAAGCGGGCGCAAGACCGCCATGGGCAAAGCCGGCTCAACCTCGTTCGGACGAAACCCGCTCCCCGGGACCGAAGCTCGGGTCCGCCCTAAGCCGCCTCAACCGTCAAGCAAGTCCCGTCCGCCCCCACGACCCGCACCTTCGCCCCGCTCGGCAAATCCGGCCCGCGCGCGTTCCACACCCCGTCGCCGACGGTGACGCGGCCCTTGCCGTTCTCGATCGCGGTCTCGACGGTGACGGTCTGGCCGATCAGGCGGGTGGCGCGCTCGTTGAGGTTGGGGTCGGAGCTCGCCACCGGATTGCGGGCATAGACGCTGCGGCCCGAATAGACCGCGGCGAAGGCGAGCAGGGCGAAGGTGCCGAGCTGCCAGGCGAGCGGCATCGGCGCGATCGCGACGATCAGGCCGGTGATGCCCGCCGCCAGCGCCATCCAGACCAGGAAGATGCCCGGGACGAGGATCTCCAATATGCCGAGCACGGCCGCGATCAGCAGCCACCACCAATGATAGGCCAGCCCCTGCAGGAAGGTCATGACTGGCCTCCTCCCTCGAACGGGCCGCGGCGCGGGGCGGCCTGGTCGCTCTGGCCGAGCGCGTCGCGGGCGAGCGCGCCGATGCCGCCGAGCGTGCCGATCAGCTGGGTCGCCTCGACCGGGAACAGGATCGTCTTGGCATTGGGCGAATCGGCGAAGCGGGCGACCGCGTCGACATATTTCTGGGCGATGAAATAGTTGATCGCCTGGGTGGAGCCGCCGGCGATCGCGTCGGAGACCATCTGGGTCGCCTTGGCCTCGGCCTCGGCGGCGCGCTCGCGGGCCTCGGCGTCGCGGAAGGCGGCCTCGCGGCGGCCCTCGGCCTGGAGGATCTGGCCCTGCTTCTGCCCTTCGGCCTTGAGGATCTCGGAGGCGCGCAGGCCCTCGGATTCGAGGATCAAGGCGCGCTTCTCGCGCTCCGCCTTCATCTGCCGGCCCATGGCGTTGACGATGTCGGCGGGCGGGCGGATGTCCTTGATCTCGACGCGGGTGATCTTGACTCCCCAGGCCTCGGTCGCCTGGTCGACCACCACCAGGAGGCGGGCGTTGATCTCGTCGCGCTTGGAGAGGGTCTCGTCGAGGTCCATCGAGCCCATCACCGTGCGCAGGTTGGTCGTGGTGAGCTGCATGATCGCCAGATAGAGGTCCGAGACCTCATAAGCGGCCTTGGCGGCGTCGAGCACCTGGAAGAAAACGATGCCGTCGACGCCGACCATCGCATTGTCCTTGGTGATGATCTCCTGGCCCGGAATGTCGAGCACCTGCTCCATCATGTTCACCTTGCGGCCGACGCGATAGAAGAAGGCCGGGAAGAAATTCAGCCCCGGACGCGCGGTCGTGGTGAAGCGGCCGAAATATTCTATCGTGTATTGATAGCCCTGGCGCACGACCTTCACACTGGCGAACAGCCAAAGGACCACCAGGCCCACGATGACCAGGATGACGATGTCCATGCCGGCACTCCCCTAAGCTTGCGCGACTTATCATGTAGACAAACTCGCCCCGATCCAAGAAGAATCGCGAGGATATGGACCCCATCGATCCGCGCCTCGCCCGCACCTTGCTGTTCCTGCCGGCGTCCAATCCCCGCGCGATCGGGAAGGCGCGAACGCTCGCCGCGGACATGGTCGTGCTCGACCTCGAGGATTCGGTGCGCGAGGAGGACAAGGGGGCGGCGCGCGCGGCGGCGGTCTCGGCCACCCAGCAAGGCTTTGGCGGGCGCATGAGGGCGATCCGGGTCAACCCGGCGGGCTCGGCGCATTATGGCGAGGACGTCGTCGCGGTGCGCCGCGCCGCGCCCGATTTCGTCATCCTCGCCAAGGCGGAAAGCGCCCGGCAGGTGACCGATGCGGGCTCGCTGATGCTGAAGCCGGTGCTTGCGATGATCGAGACTCCGCGCGCGGTGATCGACGCGGCGGCGATCGCCTTGGTCTCGCGCGGCCTGATCGCCGGCGTCAACGATCTCGCCGCCGGCCTCGGCATGCCGGCGGGCGCCGGCCGGGACGGGCTGACCTATGCCCTGCAGCGGATCGTCGTCGCCGCCCGCGCCGCCGGCTGTGCCGCCTTCGACGGCGTCTACAACCGGCTCGAGGCGGACGAAGGGCTGGAGGAGGAATGCCGGCAGGGCCGCGCCTGGGGCTTCGACGGCAAGTCGGTCATCCACCCGAGCCAGATCGAGACCGCCAACCGCCTGTTCGGGCCGAGCGCCGACGAGCTCGCCGCCGCCCGCCGGCTGGTCGAGGCGGCAACCGGCGGGGCGGAGCGCCACGAGGGCCGGATGATCGAAAGCCTCCACGTCGAGGCGGCCAAAGCGCTGCTCGCCAGGGCCCGCGCCTGACCCCCGGGGCCACGAAAGAGTCATCGGCGAATGCGGGGGCCCATGAACACCGCGCTCGTTGATTTGCGAGGCGGACTTCGCCTTTCCGAGGCCGACCATGTTCATTGGCCCCGGCCTTCGCCGGGGTGACTCCGGGGGAGCGAATCGCTTGCGAGTCGCTGCCTGCCTCCTTAAGCAGCGCCATGTTCAAGGGCCTGATCCTTACACTCTTCCTTTTCGCGACGCCGCTCGCCGCGCCGCGGGCGCCGGCGCCGATCGCGCCGGCGGACCTGCTGCGCCACATCGCCATCCTCGCCAGCGACCGATTTGAGGGCCGCGCGCCGGGCACGGCGGGGGAAAGGCGCACCACCGACTACATCGTCGCCCAGTTCCGCGCCCGCGGCCTCGAGGCGGCGGGGGAGAACGGCACCTGGCTGCAGACTCTCCATCTCGTCCAGCGCAGGCCCGGCAGCGCCACCGTCCGCTGGACCGCCGGCGGCCGCCCGGTCGAGATCGCGCCGGACAAGATCGTCCTCACCGGCCGCGAGCCGCGGACTCTCGTCGCCGACGCAGCCATCGTCTTCGCCGGCCATGGCGCCCGCCTGATCGAACGCGGCATCGACCAGCTGGCCGGGACGGACGTTCGCGGCAAGGTGGTGCTGATCCTGATGCAGGGCCCCGAGATCGCCGGCTTCCCCTCGGCCGGCGAGCGGATGCTCGCGGTCAGCGAGGCGGGCGCCGCGGCGGTCATCGGCATCGTCGGCGACGACCTCCCCTGGGAAACAGTCGCCGCCGCCTTCCGCGAAGGCAGCACCGGCGATGCCGCGACGCCGACTCCGGCGCTCTACGGGCTGATGCCGATGGCGGCGGCGCAGCGGCTGGTGAATGCGGCGGGCGGCGACATGGGGCGGCTGCTCAACGACCAGCCGGGCTCCTCCTTCCGCGCCGTCGCGCTCAACGCCAGGGCGCGGATGGACGTGACCACGCAGGTGACGCCCCTGGACACGAGCAACGTGATCGGCCGGCTGCGCGGCAGCCGCGCCACCGGCGAGAGCCTGCTGCTGCTCGCCCATTGGGATCATCTGGGCTCCCAGTGCCGCCCGGCGGGCGAGGCGGACCGAATCTGCAACGGCGCCGTCGACAATGCCAGCGGCGTCGCCAGCCTGATCGAGATCGCCGGCCGGCTCGCTTTCTTGCCCCGCCAGCCGCGCGACATGCTGTTCATGGCGACCGCCGCGGAGGAGATGGGCCTGCTCGGCGCCAGCTATTTCGCCGAGCATCCGATCGTCCCGCTCGCCTCGATCGTCGCTGCGATCAACATGGACACGGTCGCCATCCACCCGGCGGGCGAGCCGGTCGCGATGATGGGCCGGGGCACGCCGGCGCTCGACCGGCTGGTCGATGCGACCATCGTCGACATGGGCCGGCGGATCGACCCCGACGACGAGGCCGCCGCCTTCGTCCAGCGCCAGGACGGCTGGGCGCTGGCCCGGCACGGCGTCCCGGCGATCATGGTCGGCGGCTCCTTCTCGAACCTCGCTTTGCTCAACGCCTTTCTCGGCGGACGCTATCACGGCCCCGACGACGAGGCCGACGGCCAGCTCATGCTCGACGGCGCCGCCGAGGATGCGAACCTCATCGTTACTCTGGCCGGCCGGCTCGCCGATCCCGCAACCTATCAGCGCCAGCAAAGGCCAGCCTCATGAGCGCCCCCGAAATCCCCTTGGGCCTGACCTTCGACGACGTGCTCTTGAAGCCGGCGGCGTCGAGCGTGATGCCGAGCCAGGCCGACACCTCGACCCGGCTGACCCGCGAGATCGCGCTCAACATTCCGATCCTCTCCTCGGCGATGGACACGGTGACCGGCGCCGAGATGGCGATCGTGATGGCGCAATTGGGCGGGCTCGGAGTCCTCCACCGCAACATGGAGGTGGACGAGCAGGCGGCGGCGGTGCGCAGCGTCAAGCGCTACGAGAGCGGCATGGTGGTCAATCCGATCACCATCCGCCCGGACCAGACATTGGCCGACGCGCGCGCTTTGATGGAGCGGCATAGGATCTCCGGCATCCCGGTCACGCATGCGGACGGACGCCTCGTCGGCATCCTCACCAATCGCGACGTCCGCTTCGCCGAGAATCCGTGCCAGCCCGTGTCCGAGCTGATGACCCACGACAATCTGGTCACGGTCGGCCCCGGAGTCAGCCAGGACGAGGCCCGCCGCCAGCTTCACCAGCACCGGATCGAGAAATTGCTGGTGGTCGACGAGGCGCGGCGCTGCATCGGCCTGATCACCGTCAAGGATATCGAGAAAGCGGTCGCCTATCCCGGCGCGACCAAGGACGGCACGGGACGTCTTCGCGTCGCCGCAGCGACCACGGTCGGCGACAAGGGCTTCGAGCGCAGCCAGGCCTTGATCGACGCCGAATGCGACCTCATCGTCATCGACACCGCCCATGGCCACAATCGCGACGTCGCTCTGGCGGTGGAGCGCATCCGCAAGACCTCCAACGCGGTCCAGATCGTCGCCGGCAACGTCGCCACCGCCGAGGCCACGAAGGCGCTGATCGGCGCCGGCGCCGACGCGGTGAAGGTCGGCATCGGCCCGGGCTCGATCTGCACGACCCGCGTCGTCGCGGGCGTCGGCGTTCCGCAATTGACCGCGATCCTCGACAGCGCCGGCGCGGCCGCGGCCTCGGGGACGCCGATCATCGCCGACGGGGGCCTGAGGACCAGCGGCGACGTCGCCAAGGCGCTCGCGGCGGGCGCCTCGGCGGTGATGATCGGCTCGCTGCTCGCCGGCACCGAGGAGGCGCCCGGCGAGACCTTCCTCTATCAGGGCCGTGCCTATAAATCCTATCGCGGCATGGGCTCATTGGGCGCGATGGCGCGCGGCTCGGCCGACCGCTATTTCCAGCAGGACATCAAGGACCAATTGAAGCTCGTCCCCGAGGGGATCGAGGGGCAGGTCGCCTATAAGGGCCATGCCGCCGACGTCATCCACCAGCTCGTCGGCGGGGTGAAGGCGGCGATGGGCTATACCGGCGCCGCAACGCTGCCCGACCTTCGCAGGGCCGAGTTCGTCCGGATCACCAATGCCGGCCTTCGCGAAAGCCACGTCCACGACGTCACCATCACCCGCGAGGCGCCGAATTATCCGCAGCGTTAGCGCGGAGTCATCCCGGCGGAGGCCGGGACCCATGAACTCGGAGGTCGACAGTCCGCGAATGCCTTGCCGCCTCTTCCTCTTCGCTCGGTGTTCATGGGCCCCGGCCTCCGCCGGGATGACTCCTTTGCCGGCATGACCCCATCAGCCCGCCTTCAGGCCGCGATCGAGCTGGTCGACGAGATCCTTGTCGCGGCGCGAGAGGGAGGGGCTGCGGCCGACACCTTGATCGCGCGCTATTTCAAGGCCCGGCGCTATGCCGGCTCGGGCGACCGCCGCGCGGTGCGCGAGCTCGTCTTCCGCGCGATCCGCAGGGCATGGGAGCGGCCGGCCTCCGGGCGCGCCGCCTTGCTGGGACTCGAAGACGCGCATCCCCTGTTCGACGGCTCGCCGCACGGCCCCGCCGCGATCGAGCCCGGCGAGCCGGTTGCCGCGGCGGGGATCGCGCCGGCCTGGCTGCTCGCGCGCTTCGATCCCTTGGTCGGCGCGGGCGAGCTTCCGGCGCTGCTGCAGCGCGCGCCGCTCGACGTCCGGATCAACCGCCTCAAGGAAGTCCCCACGCTCGACGGCGAGCCGACGCCGCTCTCCCCGATCGGCCGGCGCTTTCCGGAAGGCACCAAGATCGAGCAGCTGGCGGCGTGGCGGCTCGGCCAGATCGAGGTCCAGGACGAGGGCAGCCAGCTGATCTGCCTCGGTGCCGGCGCCGCGCCCGGCATGCTGGCGGTGGACCTGTGCGCCGGCGCCGGCGGCAAGACCCTCGCGCTGGCCGCCGAAATGGCCAATGAGGGCCGCCTCGTCGCCTGCGACACCGACCGCGGCCGGCTCTCGCGCCTGCCGCAGCGCGCCGCCCGCGCCGGCGCCTCGATCGCGGAAAGCCGCCTGCTCGATCCGGGGCGCGAGGCCGATGCGCTCGCCGACATGGCCGGCCAAGCGGACCTGGTCCTGGTCGACGCGCCCTGCTCCGGAACCGGCACCTGGCGGCGCAACCCGGAGACGCGCTGGCGGGTCACGCCCGAGCGGCTCGACCGGCTCACCGCGCTCCAGGCCCGTTTGCTCGATATCGGGGCGACCCTGCTCAAGCCGGGCGCTATTCTCGTCTACGCGGTCTGCTCGCTGCTGACCGAGGAGGGGCGGGGACAGGCCGAGGCGCTCGCGGCCCGTTCATCGCTGGTTCCGGAGGCCCCTCCTATCGAGGCCGGCCGGCCCGCCGGTCACGGCCTGCTGCTGAGCCCGGCCAAGGACGGCACGGACGGCTTTTTCGTCGCGCGCTGGCGAAGCCCATGCTAGAAGCGCGCCCGACAGTGAGATGGAGTATTTGATGCGCCTTACGCCAATCGTTCTTTCGCTCGCGCTTGCGGCGGCGACCATCTCGAGCTCCGGCTATGGCCAGCGCCCGGACGATCAGATCGATCCGCGCTCAACCAGCCTGGTCAGCCAGGCCGAGGCGCAGACCGCCGCCGGCCGCCACCAGGAAGCGATCGACCTGCTCGAGACCGCGCTCGCCGTCGATCCCGGCAATCGCGGCGCCTATATCGCCTTGGGCCGGGTCGCCCAGGCGCAGCGCCTGCCCGGCAAGGCGGTCCGCTATTATGCCGACGCGCTGAGGCTCGAGCCCAACGACGTCACCGCGCTCGCCAGCCAGGGCGAAGCCTATGTCCAGCGCGGCGCCATCGACCGGGCGCGGGCCAATCTGCAGCGGGTCCAGACCCTGTGCGGCCAGCCCTGCCCGCAGGCGCAGCAGCTCGCCGGCGTGATCCAGCGCGGGCCGCCCGCCGACGTCCTCGCCGCCCAGCGGCCCGAGCAGGGCGCGCCGCCGACCCCGACCCAGCCACCGGCGCCGCGGCCGAACTGAGCGCAGTCAAGACGCTAGGGGACGCTAGAGGGAGTCGTCCCGGCGAAGGCCGGGACCCGTGAATGCGGTTGATCGACGGAAAGCGAAAGCTTCTCGCCCGTCACTCCCAAGTCAATGTTCATTGGTCCCGGCCTTCGCCGGGATGATGCTCGCTCAGAGCAGGCGGGCGACCGCGGCGAAGTCTGCCACCGCCAGCGTTTCCGCGCGCCGCTCCGGGTCGATGCCGAGCGTCGCCAGCGCCTCGAGCGCGCCGGGCAGGCCTTTCAGGCTCCCGCGGAGCATCTTGCGGCGCTGGCCGAAGGCAGCGGCGGTGAGGCGTTCCAGCGTCGCCGCGGTGACGCCTTCGGGCTGTGCGCCCGGGACGATATGGACGACCGCCGACATCACCTTGGGCGGCGGCACGAAGGCGGAGCGGTGGACCTTCATCGCCAGCGTCGGGCGCGAGCGCCATTGGGCGAGGATCGACAGCCGCCCATAAGCACCGGTGCCGGGCTTCGCGACGATCCGCTCCGCCACCTCCTGCTGGAACATGAGCGTTAACGACTTCCAGGCCGGCGGCCAGGCCTCGCCGCCGAGCCAGCGCACCAGCAGGGCCGTGCCGACATTGTAGGGCAGGTTGGCGACGATATGGGAGTCCGCCGGCGCCGCGACCGCGAGCGCGTCGCCTTCGACAACGATCAGATGCCCGTCCGCCGCTTCGGCCAGCTCGGCGAGCGGGGCGAGGCAGCGCCGGTCCCGTTCGACGGCCGTGACCCGAGCGCCCGCCCGAAGCAGCGCCCGGGTGAGGCCGCCGGGGCCCGGGCCGACCTCGTAGACGCGCTCGCCGTCGAGCGGGCCCGGCACCCGGGCGATCCGGTCCAGCAATTGCTCGTCGAGCAGGAAATTCTGGCCAAGCGCCTTGGACGCGCTCAGCCCGTGCCGCGCGATCACCTCGCGCAGCGGCGGCAAGCCTTCGAGCGTCACGCCTCGGCGAGCCGCCGCGCGCATTCTCCGGCGGTGCGGATGGCGGCGATCATCGCGTCGGGATGGGCGATGCCCTTGCCGGCGATGTCGAAGGCGGTGCCGTGATCGGGCGAGGTCCGAACGATTGGCAGGCCGAGCGTCATGTTGATGCCCTCGTCGAAATGGAGCGTCTTCAAGGGAATCAGCGCCTGGTCGTGATACATGCACAAGGCCGCGTCGTAATTGCGCCGGCGGCGCTCGTGGAACATGATGTCGGGCGGGTGCGGGCCGCTGACGTCATAGCCCTCGTCGCGCAGATATTCGATCGCGGGCAGGATCATCTCGATCTCCTCGCGCCCGAGCGTTCCGTCCTCGCCGGCATGGGGATTGAGGCCGGCCACGGCGAGCCGGGGATGCTCGATCCCGAACTGGCGCTGAAGCCCGCGGATCGCGGCCCGGCCCTTGGTGACGATGCGCTCGATCGAGAGCCGGTCGGGCACTTCGCGCAAGGGAATATGGGTGGTCACCGGGATTACCCTGAGCGTCGGCCCGGCCAGCATCATCGCGACCAGATCGCCGGCGACCCCGCAGCGTTCGGCGACGAACTCGGTCTGGCCGGGATGGACGAAGCCGATCGCGTAGAGCTGGGCCTTGGAGACCGGGCCGGTGACGAGCGCGGCGGCGGCGCCCGACCGGGTCAGTCCGACCGCGAATTCGAGCGCGTCCAATGAATTGCGCGCGCCTTCGAGATCGGGCCGCCCCGGCACCACCTCGGTGTCGGTCTTGACCCTGAGGATGGGCAGCGCCTCGTCATATTCGTCCCAGGCGGCGAGGGGATCCTCGATCAGGGCGATCGGCCCGTCCCAGACCGCGCGCACCGCCGAGACGCTGCCGACGGCGAGGAAGGGAGGGATATTGTCCTCCCGCCGCCTTTCCCAGCTCTTCGCGATCACCTCAGGGCCGATTCCCGCCGGATCGCCCAGCGAGACGGCAAGCGGGATGGCGCCCCGGTCAGCGATAATCGATCACCGCGTCCCGCCTCAGGTCGCGCAAGTAGCGCTGCGCGCGCGCGGCGACCCGTTGCTGGTTGATCCGACCGTAGGTCTGGTCGAAATCCGGCGCGCCGACCGCCGGCGGGTCGTCGCGGCCGCACAGGATGAGGACGCTGATCCGCTCGGCCGAGCCGAAGGCCGGGCTCGCCTGGCCGACGCTGAGGTTGAGAAGCATCTGCTGGAGCGCTGGCGGAAGCTCGCGCACCCGCACCGTGTCGTTGGAGATGAGCTCGGCGTGGAGCCGCTCGGCGGTCGCAGGGGCGCCGCCGCAGCCGCCCATGGCCTGAGCGGCGCGGCCGAGCTCCTGGGCGCGCGCCTCGGCCTGGGCCGCGGTCGTCCCGGCCGGCAGGCTCGCGGTCATCTGCAGCAGGCTGAGCTGGGCGTCGCGCGGATCGGCGACCAGGATCTGCCGGCTATCGACGAGCGCGACGATCGAATAGCCGCCCGAATTGGCGATCGGATCGCTGACCCCGCCGACCGGCATCTGGGTCAGGATCGCGTCGATCTCCGGTGGCAGCTGACCGAGCTGGACCCAGCCCAGATCGCCGCCGACCGCCGCGGTCGTCGCCTCGGAAAATTGGCGCGCATAAGCGCCGAAGGAGGCGCCGGCGCGGATCTGCTGGACGATTCGCGTGGCATTGGCCTGCACCTCGGCGGCGGTTTCCGGCGTGGAGGAGAGGAAGATCTCGGCGACACGATATTCGGTCGTGCCGCGCTGCGCCTCGAGCCGCGCCATCACCGCCCGGACCTCGTCGTCGCCGACGGTGACGAAGATCTCGACGTTGCGGCGCTGCAGCCGCTGCCAGGCGAGCTCGCCCCGGATCTGGCGCTTCATCGAGCGCTCCGACGAGCCGATCGAGCGCAGGAAGGCGCTGAAGTTCGCCGGCGTCTGCCGGAAGCTGCCGGCGAAGCGCTCGTAATATTGGTTGACCTCGCGGTCCTCGATGGTGAGCTCCTGCTGCACCGCGGCCTGGATCTGGATCGCTTCGTCGATCAGGTTCCTGAGCACCTGGGCGCGGAAGCGCTCGACCTCCTCGGGCGGCAGCTGGATCTGGTTGGACGCGATGATCAGCGCCATCCGATGGTCGACGTCGCTGCCAGTGATGACGTCGCCATTGACGATCGCCGTCGCCTTGCGGACGCCGGGCTCCTGCTGGCCAACGAACTGGACGTTGCCGGGAAGATTGAGCGGGCCGCTTGCCGGCGGCTGCCCCCCGCCTTGCGCCGCGGCCATCGCCGACAGCATCGGCGCGATCAACAGAATCGCCGCCCTTGCCAACCTACCGAGCTTCATCATTCCTCCACTGAAAGCAGGAATGCGTCCTGCATCGAATTTGCTGAACCGCAGCTTAGCGGCAATCGGGGGGTTCTTAGCGTCCCAAATTCCTCAGCGCCACCCGGATCAGGAAGGAGTTCCCGCGCCGGGCGTCGCCGCTGTCCTCATAATCGCGCCGCCACGTCAGGCCAAGCTCGATGCAATCGTCGTCGTAGAGGATTCCAAGCCGGTGCCGGATCGGCGTGAAGCCGTCGGCCTGCGACAGGGGATCCTCGGTCTGGCTGGTCAGGTCGATCACCGCCGAGCCGAAGATCGACCAGTAGCGCGCAAAGCCGATCCGGCCGCCGAAGCGGATCTCCTCGCGGTCGCGGAGATCCTCGATCGCCGGATCGATGTCGCGGTCGAGCCGCAAATAGCCGATCGTCGCATAAGTGCGCCGGCCGCCGATGGTCGCGTCGATCTCGTTGCGGCGGAGCGCGAAGCTGTGCTGGTCGATGCGGAAGCGGTGGGTGATGCTCACCATCCGGCCGATCCGGACGTTGGTTCGGCCGACGATGTCGGAGAAGCGGCCGGAAAGGCCGGTGCCGGGCGGAAGGATCGCGGCGCGATTGCTCAAGCGGTAGGATTGGCCGATCGTGCTTCGGACCGAGACGCTCGGCAGGTCCAAGGTCCAATCGGCGCCGTAGGTGACCCGGACGCCGTCCTCCCAGCGGTCGTAGCCGGGGAAGCGGTTCAGCGCGAACAGGTTCGAATCCTCGAGATCGACCGAGCGCGCATCCTCGTTGGGAATGTCGAGATTGCTGGTCGGCGGCGAGGCGACGAACTGGATTCGCGGGGTGAGGCGCTGGGTGCCGCCCAGGAACTCGCCGACGAACGGCCATTTGATGTCGGCGGCGACGGCGCCGATGAAGCGGCCGTTCCAGCCCTCCTCGCCACGATAGCTGACCGTCTGGGTCAGCAGGGTGTCGTTGGTGTGATAGATGTCGCCGCGCGCATAAGCGGTCAGCACCAGCTCCTGGCCGAGCGGGGTGATCATCCGCCGGTCCCAGCGCGCGCTGGCGAAGGCGCGCTGGCTGTCCTGGCCTTCGGTGCGCAGGATGGCGAGGCTGTTGGCCTGAAGCTCGATCTGGCCGCCGGCGACCGGATCGGCGATCCGCCAGCGCGCGTCGATCGCTGGCAAGGCGATCGGCTGCATCCCCTCGACGTCGGTCACGCGCAGGCCCTCGAAGGCCCAGGCGGCGATCGAGATGTAGCTGCCGTTCGTGATCCGCTCGGCATTGACGAAGGAGCGGAGGCGATCGTCGCGCGAAATGTCGTAGCGGCGCATGAAGGTGCGGTCGGTGGCGTAGCGGCCGAAGGCGGTCACGCTCCATTCGGGGCTGAGGATCAGCCGGCCGCCGCCCTCGATATAGGCGCGGATGCCCTCGTTGCCGGTCGCGTTGGGCGGCGCCAGCGGGTCGAGCGCGATCCTCGAGCCGTAGGTGAAATAGCCGTGCCCGTAGAAGGCGCCGTTCGAGGTCAGCTGGCGATATTCGGCCTCGAGCATCGGCAGCACGCCGGTGTAGACGTGCGGAGTGATCGTCGCGTCGCGATTGGGGGCGAGCCGGAGATAATAAGGCACGCTGAGCTCGAGCCCGTTGCGCCGGCTGTAGCGGATCTCGGGGACGAGCACGCCGGTGCCGCCGCCCTGCTGGCCGTCGGGATGGGAGAGGCCCGGCAGGCCGAAGATCGGCGTCCCGAACAGGTTCAGCGTCGCGCCCTGATAGGAGATTCGGTGGCGGACCGGATCGTGGACCACGCGGACCGCGTTGATCTGCCAGGTCGGATCCTTGGGGCAGCCTTCGGGCGTCACCACCGCGCAGGCGGTGTAGGCGGCGCGATGGAGCGTGGTGACGCCGTCATGCCGCTCGGCGCGGATCGCGGCGAGCCGGCCGCCGTCGGCGAGCACGATCAGCATGTTCTCGACGACGCCGTCCTTGAGCGTGTCCTCGAGCTCGACCGAATCCCCGTAGGCGACGTCGCCGCCGGGGCTGACGATGCGGACGCTGCCTTCGGCGCGGACCTGGCCCGTGCCGCGGTTCCAGGTGACGCTGTTGGCGCGCAGGTTATAGCCCTCGCGGGTCATCCGGACCTCGCCCGAGGCGGTAACGACATTGGCGTTCTCGTCATAGACGAGATGGTCCGAGCTGAAGGCGACCTCGACCGGCGCTCCATCGACCGTGACATTGGCGGCATTGTCCGCGGGAATTGGGTCCGGTGGAGGGACGGGCGTCTCCTGGGCCCAGGCCGCGCACGGCGCGCTCAGCAAGAGGGGGAGCGCGGTCCGGCAGATCAGTTGAAATCTATTCACAAAACCCGCTCAGCCCGAGGCGACAGTCCCGAGCCTATTGCACCTGAGGCCGCTCCCTGCAATGGCGCAGGCAAGTCGGGGAAAATCCCCGCCTCGGGAGATCCATAGGTGATCAAAGTCGAATTCGCCGCCGCGCGCCCTGAAGGCGCTTATGCGCTCGCCATTCCCGTCCGCGCCGAGGACGTGCTTCACGACCGGCTCGGCGCCCTCGGCGATCCCGCCCGCGCCTTCGCCGCGCGCGCCGCCGAGGCGCAGCGCTTCGAGCGCGATCTGGGCGGACTCGCCGAGACCTTCGTCGAGGAAGGCGGCCAGGTCCGCCGGTTGCTGCTCGTCGGGCTCGGCCCGCAACCGGGGGCCGACGGCGGCTATGAGCGGGCAGGGGGCGCGCTCACCGCCAGGCTGCTGGTCTCGGGCGAGACTCACCTGGTCGTCGACCTGACCGGCCTCGGCCTTTCCGGCCGCGACGCCGCCCGGCTCGCCTTCGGCGCCGCGGCGCGCAGCTGGCGCCACGATCTCTACCGCACCAAATTGCCGCGCAAGCAGAAGCCGACCCTGGAGAAAGTGACCCTGGTCGGCGCCGGCGACGATGCCGAAAAGGAGCATGCGCGCCTCGGCGCCCTGCTCGCCGGCCTCGATTTGACCCGCAACCTGGTCACCGAGCCCGCCAACATCGTTTATCCCGAGACCTTCGTCGAACGGGTCCGCGCGTCGCTCGACGGCAGCGGAGTCGAGATCGAGGCTCTCGACGAGAAGCAAATGGCCAAGCTCGGCATGGGCGCCCTGCTCGGCGTCGCCCAGGGCTCGGTGCGGCCGCCGCGGCTCCTCGTCATGCGCTGGAACGGCGGCAAGGCCGGCGCCAAGCCGGTGGTCTTCGTCGGCAAGGGCATCACCTTCGACACCGGCGGCATCTCGATCAAGCCGGCGCTCGGCATGGAGGCGATGAAGTGGGACATGGGCGGCGCCGGCGCGGTCGCCGGCCTGATCAAGTCGGTCGCCACCCGCAAGGCCAAGGTCAACGTGGTCGGCATCTGCGCGCTTGCGGAGAACATGCCCGACGGCAACGCCCAGCGTCCCGGCGACATCGTCACCTCGATGTCGGGCCAGACCATCGAGGTGATCAACACCGACGCGGAAGGCCGGCTCGTCCTCGCCGACGCGCTGACCTGGGCGCAGCGCCAATATCGGCCCGAAATCGTCGTCGACCTGGCCACGCTGACCGGCGCGATGATCATCAGCCTCGGCCACGAATATGGCGGCCTGTTCTCGAACGACGACGGCCTCGCCGACGCTTTGTTCGCGGCGGGCAAGGCGAGCGGCGACCATTTGTGGCGGCTGCCGATGGGCGAGGCCTATAACAAGATCATGGATAGCCCCGTCGCCGACATGAAGAACAGCGCCAGCAGGGAAGGCGGCTCGATCACCGCGGCCTGCTTCCTCGAGCGATTCGTCGAGGAGGGCGTCAAATGGGCGCATCTCGACATTGCCGGAATGGTCTGGTCGGACAAGGCCGGCCACCTCTACGACAAGGGCGCCACCGGCTACGGCGTCGCCTTGCTCGACCGTTACCTGGCGGACAATCACGAGAGCTGATCGACCGGAGCCACCATGCTGCACGCCGCAATTGCCCTGGCCGCATTATCCGTCCCAGCTTGGGAGCCGGTTTGGAGCGGCGACTATCTAATCGAAAGTTCGTGTGGGTCGTACACCCGCCCCAGCTATTCATATCGCGGGACCCTGCGCATCGCGCGGGGCGCGAACGAAACCTTCTATGCTTTGACCTGGGAGACCGACCGAGGCGCGTTCGTCGGCTCCGCCGTATCCGTCCAAGGCCAGCTACTGATCGAGTTCCGGCGCCCCGATGGCGAGGGCGGTCTGATGATCGCGTCGTTCGCGCCTAACGGCATGTTGGCCCAGGGTGGCGTGCGGGGCACCGATCTCCGGTGCTCCGAGAGATGGCGGCCCGCCGCCTGAATGCGGCCGAGGCCTCGCAACTGTCACTGTGACAACTGTCACTGTGACAGTTACGTAACTGTCACTGAGGGAGGGATGCCATGAAGCTCGTCGCCCGTTTCGCCTTGCCGTTGCTCATGCTCATGCTGCTGCCGTCGCCCGCGCTGGCGCAGGATCCGGGCATGGCCGAGGTCATGGTCACCGGATCGCGGATCACCGATCGCGACGAGCCCGGCGGCAACCGGCCCGCAATCGGCCTTCGCCGCACCGCCGACTTCGCGGTCATGTATGTCAGCATCGTCGGCGACACCCGCGAGACCGACCGCCGCCGCGAGGAGATCTTGACGATGGTGCGCAGCGCCATCGAGCTCGCCGGCCGCTCGGGCATCGAGCTTTCGACCGGCGACTTCATCCTCGCGCCGCTGACCGCCGCCAATTACCGCACCCTGGCGATGGTCAATGACGGGCGGCCGGACAGCGACCGGGTCACCTTCCTGATCAAGACCCGGCTCGCCGGCGAGGCCGACGGCAATGCCGCGCTCCAGCGGCTCCAGCAATTCGTCCGCTCGGTGCCCGCCAACGGCCGCGCCGAGATCCGGCCGTCGGGGGACCTCACCCTCTCGGTGGTCGCGCCCGACCAGTATCGCGGCCAGATCCTCGATCTGATCGCCGCCGACAGCCGCGCCACCGCCGCGCGCTTCGGCCCCAGTTACGCGGTCGAGGCGAGCGGGCTCGACCGGCCGGTCGAATGGAGCCGGGCGAGCCCGACCGAGGTCATCCTCTACGTGCCCTACAGCATCGTCGTGCGCCCGGCGGGCGGCTAGAGGGGAATTTCGTCATTCCCGCTTTCGCGCGGATGACGGAAGATGGCCGAAGCCTTGCCCTTGTCACAGTCGGCCGTTAGGGGACCGGCCAAACCAATCCCTCAATCACGGAGCTTCAGCGGGCCATGGCCACGACACGCACCTTCTCGATCATCAAGCCCGACGCCACCCGCCGCAACCGCACCGGCGCGATCACCGCGATGCTGGAGGATGCGGGGCTTCGCGTCGTCGCCTCGAAGCGGATCCGGATGACCAGGGAGCAGGCCGAGGGCTTTTACGGAGTCCATCGCGAGCGGCCCTTCTTCAACGATCTCGTCGCCTTCATGACCTCGGGCCCGGTCGTCGTCCAGGTGCTCGAGGGCGAGGACGCGGTCGCCCGCAACCGCCAGGTGATGGGCGCGACCAACCCGGCCAATGCCGACGAGGGCACGATCCGCAAGGTCCATGCCGAATCGATCGAGGCGAACAGCGTCCACGGCTCCGACAGCGACGAGAATGCCGCGATCGAGATCGACTTCTTCTTCACGCCCGACGAAATCGTCGGCTGAAGGCCGACCGGAGAGACGATCGGGCTAAGTTGCTGGAAAAGCACAATCTTAGCGGCTGTCCGGAAAAAGCGCGGACGTCGTAGTAGGGATGCCTTGTTTCCCGTCCGGTTATGGCGGTAGATATTTGCCGCGCGAGCGGCGCGCAATTCCGCACAGCCGACGGCGTCCGGGGGGACGAAGTGTTTAGAAGGAACGCCCTGATTCCCCTGCTGGACCGTTTGGCGGTTCCTCTCGTCGTGCTCGCGTCGGCGGGGCTGGCCTTCTCCCTGTTCGCGCCGGTCGACGACAGCCAGGCGCGGACCCAGGCCGCGCCGGCCGCGGCCCCGCGCCCGCAAGCGGCGGCGAGCGGCATCGCGCCCAATCTCGCCTCTGCCGCCGCGCTCGGCCGCGACGTCAATATCGGCGTGTTCGGCGACAGCTTCGGCGACGGCATCTGGTGGGCGCTCGACCAGCAGCTCGATGGCGAGAACGGCATCCGGATTCATCGCCTCAGCCGCCCCGCCACCGGCTTCACCTCCTACCAGAACGTCAACCTGCTCGACGACATCCGGGCGAAGCTCGACCGCCAGCCGCTCGACATCGCGATCGTCTCCTTCGGCGCCAACGACACGCAGGGGATCATGAACGAGGGCCGGGCGGCCGAATATATGGGCGAGACCTGGCGGCGGGTGATCGGCGCTCGGGTCGACGCCATCGTCACCCTGCTGCGCAGCCGCGGCATCCAGGTCTATTGGGTCGGCCTGCCGAGAATGCGCTCGGAGCGCTATGACGAGAAGGCGCAGCGGATGAACGCCTTCTTCGCGAGCCGCATGCGCGCGCTCAATGTCGCGTTCATCGACACCGTGGCAACGACCCAGGATGCCCATGGACGGTTCGTCGCCTCGCTGCCCAATCCCGAGACCGGCCGGGTCACCCCGGCGCGGACCAATGACGGCATCCACATGACGATGTCGGGCTATACATTGCTCACCCGCGGCCTCGCGCAGCGCCTCCGGACGACGATCGCCGCGGCGCGCCGGCAGGCCGGCCGGCCCGAGCTTCGCCAGGCGGCGAACCCGCGCCGCGGCGCCGGCTCGCGAGGCTGATGGGCTTTTTCCTCGGGTTGATCTTCTCCGGGGCGGCGGCGATGCACTTGCCCCCCATGCCCGAGCCATTGCTCATGATCCCCGAGCCATCCGGCCCGACACTGTACAATCGCGAAGCGCTCGCGCCTTTCCAGGCGCGGCTGGGCGCGGGGCCGGGCGGCGCGCCGGTCCACATCGTCCAGATCGGCGACAGCCACACCAGCGCCGACGCGATCAGCAACGGCATGCGCACGGCCCTTCAATCCGGCTTCGGCAATGGCGGCCGCGGCGCGACGGCGCCGGGCCGGCCCTATCAGAATTACGTCACCTGGAACGTCACCGCGTCGCAGAGCGGCGGCTGGACCGCGAACAGCTGGACCAGCTCCACCCCGGATTCGCCCCCGCTCGGCCTGTCCGGCTTCACCCAGACGGCGCGCGCCGCGGGCGAGACGATCGGCCTTTCGGCCGACGCCCCCGAGCATGAATTCGACCGGCTGGTCCTGTGCGCGCTTGCCCAGCCCGGCGGAGGCACCATCGTCGTTCGCATCGGCGGCGAGGAAAGGCGCTGGAGCCTCGACGCGCCGCGCCGGCTGGCGGCCTGCCACGCCGTCGACAGCCCAGCGCCGGTCGCCTCCGCCTCGGTCACCACCGAGAGCGAGGGCCCGGTCAGCATTACCTCGCTGGCGACCTTCCGGCGCGGCGGCGGCGCGATCCTCTCCAATTTCGGCGTGATCGGCGCCCAGCTCGCCAATTTCGGCCGAAGCGAGGACATCGTGCTGCGCGCCGAGCTCGATGCCTATCGCCCCGCGCTCATCATCCTCGCCTTCGGCACCAACGAAGGCTTCGACCGCCGCGTTTCGCCGCGCGACTATGAGGCCGGACTGCGCGCCCAGATCGCCCGGCTCCGCCGGCTCGCCGGCGCCGGCGTTCCGATCCTCATCGTCGGCGCCCCCGACGCAGCGACCCGCGATTCCACGGCGTCCGGCGGCGCCTGCGGCGAGGGCTATTACACGCCCGCCGGGCTCGGCGAGATTCGGCGGCGCCAGCGCGCGGTGGCGCGCGACCTGGGCCTCGCTTTCTGGGACTGGGAGGCGGCGATGGGCGGCCGCTGCTCGGCGCGCGCCTGGCACCGCGCCGGCCTGATGCGCGACGACCATATCCACTTCACCCGCGACGGCGGCGACCGGATCGGCGGCATGCTGTTCGCCGACCTGATGCGCGGCATGCCGCTCTAAAGCCCTTAGGCCTCACGGGAAAACACGGTCTCGCGGCGGCGGGCGACTCTTGCCAAGATCGGGCAGTTCGAACATAGTTAGCGCGGGCGGCGGGCACGGGTCATTCGACCCGAAATCCGGGCCGTGCCTTGTGGATGAGGGGGCAGTGCGCGCCCGATGAGCAAAATTCTTTTCGGCCTGGATCGGACCCTGGTGCTGTTCATCGGCATCGCGGTGGGCGCGGTCGTCGGCATCTCCTTCTTCACCGGCGGCCAATCGAGCCCCGAGGCCCAGGCGACGCCGGTGCTGCCGGCCTCCGCGATCCCGGCCGCGGTCGGCGCCGCGCAGGGCCAGGCGGCCGACGCGCCGGCGTCCCGGCTCGCCTCGGCGGTGGCCGAGAATCGCAAGATCCATATCGGCGTGTTCGGCGACAGCTTCGGCGACGGCGTCTGGGCCGGGCTCTACAACATATTGCGCGGCGATGCAGGCTTCGAGGTCCACCAATATTCCGAGCGCTCGACCGGCTTCACCCGCTATCGCAGCCTCAACCTGCTCGACGACATCCGCTCGAAGCTCGACCGCCAGCCGATCGACATCGCCATCGTCTCCTTCGGCGCCAACGACACGCAGGGCATCTTCCTCGACGGCCATGGCAGCACCTTCATGAGCGAGGGCTGGCAGCGGATCGTGACGGAGCGGGTGACCGCGGTCGTCAACCTGCTGCGCGGCCGCGGGGTCCAGGTCTATTGGGTCGGCCTGCCGAAGATGCGCGAGGCCGCGTTCGACGCCGACATGGTGCGAATGAACGCCTTCTACGCCACGCGCATGCAACAGCTGGGCGTCCCCTATTTCGAGACGGCGACGCTCAGCGCCGATGCTGGCGGCCATTATGCGCCCTATCTGGTCGATCCGCGCACGCACGACCGGGTCAATGCGCGCACCAATGACGGCATCCACATGACCATTCCGGGCTACATCATCGTCATGCGCCCGCTGACCGAGCGCATCCGCCGGACGGTCGCCCAGGCGCGCGCCCAGGCGGGGCAGAGCGCCCAGCACGAGGCGCCCGCCGCCACCCCGAGCCGCGCCCGGCGCGAAAGCGGGTCGCCGAGCTGATGCTGTCGCTTATCGGCGCGGCCGCCGCCCTCGCGGTGGCGCAGGCGCCCGACCCGGTCCGCTGCAACGGTACGCTCTGCTACGGGGAGTCGCTTGGGCCGTTCCTGGCCAAATTGAGGGCGAGCCGGCGCGAGAGCGGCCAGCCGGTCCACATCATCCAGATCGGCGACAGCCACACCGCCGGCGACAATATCACCAATGGCTGGCGAAGCCGGCTGCAGGCGCGCCACGGCTTCGGCGGCCGCGGCGCGCTCGCCGCCGGCCGGCCTTATGCCGGCTATCTCACCTGGGGCGTCACCGCCTCGCAGACCGGCGGCTGGAGCGTCAATTCGACCTTCGGCGGCCGCTGGCGCGAGGGCGGGCCGGCCCTTGGCATCTCCGGCTTCACCCAGACCGCGAGCGCGGCCGGCCAGACGATCGGAGTCACCGCCGATTCTCCGGAGCAGAATTTCGACAGAATCATCCTGTGCGCGGTCGCGCAGCCCGGCGGCGGCACCATCCGCGTGACCATGGGCGACGAGGAAAGGCGCTGGAGCCTCGATGCGCCGCGCCGGCTGCCCGCCTGCCATGCCGTCGACAGCGCCACTCCGGTCGCGTCCGCCTCGGTCACCACGGAGGATGACGGTCCGGTCAGCATCACCTCCTTCGGCACCTTCCGGCGGCGCGGCGGAATCGTCCTGTCCAATCTCGGCGTGGTCGGTGCCCAGCTTACCCATTTCGGCCGCACCGACGATGCCGTCGTCCGCGCCGAGCTCGCCGCCTACCGGCCCGATCTGATCGTGATCGCCTTCGGCACCAACGAGGCCTTCTCGCCGTCGAGCGGCGGCGAGGCCTATGAGGCCGTGCTCCGCGACCAGATCGCCCGCGTGAGGCGGCTGGCCGGCGCCAACGTGCCGATCCTGCTGCTCGGCCCGCCCGACGCCGGCACGAGAAGCGCCGGCATCGGCGATCCGGAGCGGGCCTGCGGCGAGGGCTGGCTCGAGCCGCGCGCGCTTTCCCGCGTGCGCGAGCGGCAGATGATCGTGGCGCGCCAGATGCGGGTGGCCTTCTGGAACTGGGCGGCGGCGATGGGCGGGCGCTGCGCCTCCTATCAATGGCGGCTGACCGAGCTGATGCGCGGCGACCATGTCCATTTCACCCGCACCGGCGGCGACCGGATCGGCGCGATGATCGACGCCGCCATCGACCCTCCAGAGCGCAGACGCCCCTAGATGCTATTTCCGACACTCACCTTCGGGCTCTTCTTCCTGCTCGTCTTCGCGCTCGCCTGGGCGCTCAGGGGATCGAACGAGTGGCGCAAGATCGTGCTGCTGGTCGCGTCGTGGATCTTCTACGGCTGGTGGGACACGCGCTTCGTCGCCTTGCTGATCGCGAGCGGCATCCTCAACTGGGGCGCGGCGCGGCTGATCGTCAGCGCCGAGGACAGGCCGAAGCTCAGGAAGCTCTGGCTCGCCGTCGGCATCGCCATCAACCTCACCATCTTGGGCTTCTTCAAATATTACGGCTTCTTCATGGAGCAGGTCGACCACCTCCTCCATTCGCTCGGCTGGGGGAGGGACCTGGCGATCATGCAGGTGGTGCTGCCGGTCGGCATCTCCTTCTTCACCTTCCAGGGGATGAGCTACGTCATCGACATCTATCGCCGGAAAACCCAGCCGGCGGTGCTGCTCGACATGGTCCTGCTGATGAGCTTCTTCCCCCATCTCGTCGCCGGCCCGATCGTGCGCGCGTCGCACCTGATCCCGCAGTTCAGGAAGGTGCCCGAGCTCACCCGCTCGATGGCGGCGATGGGCCTCTCCTTGATCGTCTGGGGCCTGTTCAAGAAATCGATCATCGCCTCGGAGCTCGCCACCGGCCTGGTCGACAACGTCTTCTTCGACCCCTCGGCCCATGGCAGCGTCGACCTGATTGCCGCCACTTACGGCTATGCGGTCCAGATCTATTGCGATTTCTCCGCCTATAGCGACATGGCGATCGGGCTCGCGGCCCTGCTCGGCTACCGCTTCCCGCACAATTTCAACCAGCCCTATCGCGCCTCCTCGCTGCAGGATTTCTGGCGGCGCTGGCATATCAGCCTGTCGAGCTGGCTCAGGGACTATCTCTACGTCTCATTGGGCGGCTCGCGGCACGGGCTGACGCGCCTGTGCATCGCGCTGATGACGACCATGCTGCTCGGCGGCCTGTGGCACGGCGCGAGCTGGAACTTCGTGATCTGGGGCGCGCTGCACGGCTCCGTCCTCGCCATCGAGCGGCTGTGGCGCGAATTCCGGCCCAAGGGCTGGAAGCCGCTGCCCCATGTGCTTGGCGTCATCATCACGCTGCATATCGTCCTGCTCGGCTGGATCTTCTTCCGCGCGACCAGCTTCGACAGCGCGCTCGCCTTCCTCTCCGGCATCTTCACCGCCGGCGGCGCCGCGACCCTGCTGACTCCGGCCCTGCTCGGCATGATCCTCATCGGGATGAGCTTCCATTATGCGCCGCCCTACACGATCCAGCGGGTGGCGATGCGGGTGCGCGCGATTCCGGCGGTCTGGGTGGGCCTGGCCGTCGGCATTCTGATCCTGGTCGTCGACGCGATGCGCCCCGAGGGCGTCGCGCCCTTCATCTATTACCAGTTCTGACGGGGACGAGGACGATGCCTGAGACAGTCGGAGCAAGCGAAGAGATCGAAAGGACCGAGCCCGAGCGGGCGCCGCTGCCCGATCCGACCGGGCTCGCCCACACCTTGTCGCCGGTCGACCTGCCCGAGCCGGCCGAGCCGCTGCCGCATGACGGGCTCAGATGGACGAGCACTATCATTGCGCTGGCGACGCTCATCCTGCTGGTGTTCAACGCCCATACGTTGCGCGGCTGGGCCTATGAGCTCCACCCGACGGATACCAATGCGAAGGTCGTGTCGGCGTCGGAGAGCTGGTACGACGCGACCGCCCGATTGGGCCTCAACCGGCCGGTCGAATCGCTGCACAAGGCCTGGCGACAGGTGATGAACCTGCGCTTCGCCGGCCAGGAGCCCGCGCCGCCGGACGTCCGGCTGGAAGAGCCAGAGACCTCCCAATAGAGTCATCCCGGCTTTCGCCGGGATGACTCAATAGGTGCTAGCGGTAGAAGACGTGATCGCCGATCCGGCCGACGAAGGCGCGGCCGCGGAAGGGCGCGGCATAGGCGGCGTGGAAGAAGAGGGCATTGCCGATCACCGGCGGGTGCGTTCCGTCGCGCGCCTGGCGGGCGATCTCCACGGCGGTCCGCCAGCGCGCGTTGCGCGGCGGATTGTAGGCGTGGACGTTGAAGAACTGGCCGCGCTGCATGATCACGCCGCAGACCGTGCGGCCGAAGCGGCCGCGGCTGTCGTTGACCCGGTTCATCACCACCTGGGCGACGGCCATCTGGCCCTCGCGCGACTGATTGCCGGCCTCGTGGACGACGACCTTGGCGAGGCAGGTCAGCTCGGCGTCGACGACGTCGCTCGCGGGACGCGCGGGCTGGGCCGGGGCTTCGTTCTCATCGATCGCGGGCGCGACGACCGCTTCCGGCTGCGCCGGCACGGCGGGCGCCGGGGCGGGAGCAGGGGTCGGCGCAGTGAAAGGGGTTATTTGCTGCGCCTGGCCGGTCGATTCGGCGAGCGCGTAAGCGAAGGGCACCATCGCGGTGCCGGAAAGCGCGACGGCGCCGAGCGCCACCACTAGAGGCTTTCCGAAAACAGACATTCAATACTCCAACAAATGCGCCAAAAGGGGCCTCACGCGCGAACGACAAATGCCGCGCGGTGCCGCGTTTCACGTCTTAATCCTGGGAAATTACGCTACCCCGTAGATCCGTCCGCCGCTTTGACCGCGCGGTTCCAGGGATGCAACTTAAGTACGGCGAGTCGTGATTGGGATGGGACGAACGTTCCGGAGCCGAATCCGGGACAATGCGATTCGGAGCGCCCGAAATTGCCTGCTATGCTGGCTTTTTCGCCGGTGCGACTCGGCGTCTCGGGAGGGGTAAGAGTTGAGATTCAAGAGCTTGGCGTTCGTCTCGCTGAGCGTGGGGGTGGCGACGGCCGCGCTCGCGATCGGCACCGGCCGGCTTAGCCCCGCCGCGGACGCCGGCGCGGTGACGGTGCCGGTCGGCGCCGGCCCGGCCCCCGAGTCGGCCGCGCCCGCCGCCCCGGGCGCGCCGCCGCGTGAAGAGATTTACACCGGCGCCGCCGCCGGCCTGGCGCAGGCCAATCCGGCGCCAGGCGCGCCTGGCCGCCGCCGGGCCCGCGCCAGCTATCGGGTGATCGGCGTCGGCGACATCATGATGGGCAGCGACTGGCCGACCCCGATCATGGATGAGCGGATCACGCCGTCCGCCGATCCCGCCGACCTGCTCGGACGCGAGATGGCCGGGCTGTTCCGGGGCGGCGACGTCGTCTTCGGCAATGTCGAGGGCACGATCCACACCCGCTCCGACAATGCCAAGGCCTGCGGCAATCCCGCGGTCTGCTTCACCTTCCGGAGCCCGCCCTTCCACGCGGCCTATCTGCGCCGCGCCGGCTTCACTTTGGTCTCCAACGCCAATAATCACAGCCGCGATTTCGGCGAGCCGGGCCGCGCCGAGACCTATCGCAACCTGACCGGCGCCGGCCTCGCGGTCAGCGGCGCCGATACGCCGACGACCCGGATCGGCGTCCAGACGCTTGCGGACGGCACCCGCTTCGCCTTGGTCGCCTTCGGCCACAATCCGGGGCTGATGCAGGTGACGGACCTCGCCCGGCTCGGCGCCATGGTCCGCGAGGCCGGGCGCCAGGCGGACGTCGTCATCGTCTCGTGCCATATCGGCGCCGAAGGGGAGGGCCGAAGCGCGATCACCCGGGCCAACGAGCTGTTCCTCGGCGAGAACAGGGGCAATCCCTACGCCTTCGCCCACGCCGCGGTCGACGCCGGCGCCGACATCGTCTTCTGCCACGGGCCGCATGTTCCGCGCGCGATCGAAGTCTATCGCGGCCGCTTCATCGCCTACAGCCTCGGCAATTTCTGGACCTACGGCCGGTTCAGCCTGCGCGGCTCCAGCACGCTGGCGCCGATCGCAGCGCTCGAAGTGGCCCGCGACGGCCGGCTCCTGTCGGCGCGGATCGTGTCGGCGCGGCAGGAGCGGCCGGGTGGCCCCGTCTACGATCCGGCCGGCGGCGCCGCGCGCCAAATCGCCGCTTTGACCGCCCAGGATTTCCCCGATTCGGGCCTCAGGATCGCCGGGGACGGCACGGTGAGGTGGGCCCGGGGGGATTGAGGCCGACGCCTCCCACCTGAGTCATTCCGGCGATCCCCCTCCGCCCTCCGATTCCCGAAGGGCGCGGCAATATTCCTCAAGGGCGAGGGGGTAGAGCAAATGCTCCTTCGCGAGCACGCGCGCGGCGAGGCTGTCGGAATCGTCGCGCGGCAGGATCTTCACCTCGGCCTGGGCGAGGACCGGGCCGGAGTCGAGATCGGCGGTGACGAGGTGGACCGAGCAGCCGGCATAAGCGTCGCCGGCCAGCAACGCGCGGCGATGGGTGTCGAGACCCTTGTGCAGCGGCAGCAGGCTGGGATGGATATTGAGGATCCGCCCCTCATAGGCCGCCACGAAGCCGGCCGAGAGCAGGCGCATATAGCCGGCGAGCGCGACGATCTCGACGTCATGGGCCCTGAGCGTCTCGTCGAGCATGGCGTCGAACTCGGCCCGCTTCATGCCCTCATGGGACTTCGCCCAAATCGGGATGCCGAGCCGCTTGGCGAGGACGAGGCCGCGCGCGCCGGGCACGTTGGAAGCGACCAGGACGATCCTGTAGGCGCGCTCCGGATCGCGGCGCTTATGCTCGGACAAGGCCAGCATGTTGGAGCCGCGGCCCGAGATCAGCACCGCGACCCGGACTGGATCAGCCATGATAAGTGGCGCTCCAGGGCTCGCGCGACGACCAGCTTTCCGCCGGCCCCGCCAATGTGCAGCCGCGCCCACCCGGCTCGATCTGGCCGATCTCGAAAATTTCTTCTCCAGCATTTTTCAATGCTTGAGCGGCATTCTTTACATCATCTCTCGCAACGATGAGGGCCATGCCGATGCCGCAATTGAAGGTCCGGGCGAGCTCGCCGGGCTCGATATTGCCCTGCGCCTGGAGGAAGGCCATCAGCCGCGGCTGCGGCCAGGCGCTCGCATCGATCCTGGCGTGCAGGCCCTTGGGCAGCACTCGCGGGATATTCTCGAGCAGCCCGCCGCCGGTGATATGCGCCAGCGCCCGGATTCTGCCGGCGCGGATCGCGGGCAGGAGAGACTTCACGTAGATGCGCGTGGGCTCGAGCAGGGCGTCGATCAGCAGCCGGTCCGGATCGAACAAAGCGGGCCGGTCGAGCTTCCAGCCCTTGTCGGCGGCAAGGCGGCGGACCAGCGAGAAGCCGTTGGAATGGAGCCCCGACGACGCCACGCCGATAATGACGTCACCGGCGGCGACGCGATCGCCGGTCAGCGCCTCGCCGCGCTCGACCGCGCCGACACAGAAGCCGGCCAAATCGTAATCGCCGGCTGCGTACATTCCGGGCATCTCGGCGGTCTCGCCGCCGATCAGCGCGCAGCCCGCCTGTTTGCAGCCTTCGGCGATCGAGGCGATCACCCGCTCGGCAATGCCGGCGTCGAGCGTCGCGCAGGCGAAATAATCGAGGAAGAAGAGCGGCTCGGCGCCCTGGACGATGAGATCGTTGGCGCACATCGCGACCAGGTCCACGCCGACGCCATCGTGGCGGCCGCTGTCGATGGCGAGCTTCAATTTGGTGCCGACCCCGTCATTGGCCGCGACCAGCAATGGATCGCGATAGCCCGCCGCCTTCAGGTCGAAAAAGCCGCCAAACCCGCCCAGGGCCGCGTCCGCGCCGGCCCGCGCCGTCGCCCTGGCGAGCGGAGCGATCGCCCTGACCAGCGCATTGCCGGCGGCGATCGAGACGCCGGCCTTGGCGTAGGTGTAGGATTCCTCCTCGCTCATCGGGGCGGACTAGCCACAACGCGCTTGGATTTCCACGGCCAACTCGCCAAAAGGCGCGCGTGACGCCGTTCCGCCGCCCGCTTGCCTTGCTGATTCCGGTCGTGGCCGTCCTGCTCGCGGTCGGGGGCGGCATCCTCTACGCACAGCTCGAGGGCGCGGACCGCGGCATCGCGCCGGTCGACAGCCTCGCCAATTTCGAGATTAGCGGAGTCCAGGTCGACGTCAGCGCCGCCAATGCCGAGGCGGCGCGCTCGGAGGGCTGGCGCCGCGCCCAGATCCTGGGCTGGCGGATGCTTTGGGCGCGAACCCACAACCGCCCGCAGGCCGAGGCGCCGGATCTGCCCGATTCCACGCTTAGCGGGATCGTCACGGGGATCATCATCGAGCAGGAGCAGATCGGACCGCGCCGCTATATCGCCCGCCTCGGGGTGATGTTCGACCGCTCGCGGACCGCGCAATTGCTCGGCGTCTCGGGCTTCACGGCGCGCTCGGCGCCGATGCTCGTCATTCCGGTCATGACCACCGGATCGACCGCCTACAGCTTCGAATATCGCAACGGCTGGCAGCGCGCCTGGGCCACCTACCGCACCGCCGGCAGCCCGATCGACTATGTCCGCACCGCCGGCCGCGGCATCGATCCGCTGCTGCTCAACGCCGCCCAGACCCATAGGCGCGGGCGCGGCTGGTGGCGGATGCTGCTCGACCAATATGGCGCCGCCGACATCCTCATCGCCGAGGTCGACCTCAGGCGGCTCTATCCGGGCGGGCCGGCGGTCGGCATCTTCACCGCGCGCTACGGGCCCGACGCAATCATCCTCGGCCGCTTCGTGCTTCGGACGGCGAACAGCTCGGGCGTGCAGGCGATGCTGGACGAGGGCGTAAGGCGGATGGACGTGCTCTACCGCCAGGCGTTCGACCAGGGCCTGCTTCGGCCCGATCCAAGCCTGGTGATCCTCGCCGCGCCGCGGCCGCCGGCGCCGGAGGAGACGGCCGAGGATCCGCTCGCCGCCGAAGCCGAGGCGGCGGCTCCGACCACGGCGGTGCCGACCGCGCCGAGCCAGACCTTCAACCTCCAGGTCGCCACCCCCAATGCCGGCGCGGTCCAGCAGGCCGAGGTCTCGGTGAGCCGCGCCGACGGAGTCACCTCGGCGATCACGGTCAGCCTTGCGCCCGGCGGCACCTCGGTGATGCGGGTCACCTTCGCCGGCGACGCCGCCGCCTTCCAGGCCGCCTTGCGCGCCCAGGGCTGGGCGGTGCAGGTGGTGGGCGGCAATACGCTGAGGATCTCGCGCTGACCGGCCCGGCCGACCAGATCGCGCTCCCTTTGGCCTGGCCGGTGGCGGACAGGGACGAGGATTTCCTGCTTTCGGATGCCAATCGCGCCGCCTTCGATCATCTCGCCCGCTGGTCTTTATGGCCGGTCATGGCGACCCTGGTCACCGGCCCGCGCAAATCGGGACGCAGCCTGCTCGGCCGGATCTTCGTGCGCAAGACCGGCGGCCGGCTGTTCGACACCGCCGAAAGCCATGAGGAGGAGGCGCTGTTCCACGCCTGGAACGACGCGCAGGCGCGGCGCCGGCCGCTGCTGATCGTCGCCGACGCGCCCCCGCCGGCCTGGGCGATCAAGCTCCCCGATCTGCGCTCGCGCATCGCCGCCACGCCGCAGGTCGAGATCGGCCCGCCCGACGACGTCCTGCTCGGCCAGCTCATCCTCAAGCTGCTCGGCGACCGCGGCATCGCCGCGCCGCCCGAATTGGCCGATTATCTGGTTCCGCGCATCGAACGCTCCTATGTAAGCGTGATCATGATCGTCGACATCCTCGACCGGGTGATGCTCTCGCACCACCGCCGGATGACCGTTCCGCTCGCCAAGCGGGCGCTGGACGAGGTCGGCCTGATCTTTCGCGCGCGGAGCGCCGGCTGATGGTCCAGCCCCAGGCCCGGCCCGCCAACGACGCGGACGAGGACGCGCGCTATTTCAACCGCGAGCTCTCCTGGCTCGCCTTCAACCGGCGCGTGCTCGAGGAGGCCTGCAACCCCGCTTTCCCGCTGCTCGAGCGGCTTCGCTTCCTCTCAATCTCGGGCAACAATCTCGACGAATTCTTCATGGTCCGGGTCGCCGGCCTGAAGGGGCAGCAGCTGCTCAATGTCGAGGAATGCTCCGCCGACGGCCTCAATCCGGTTCAGCAGCTTGCCGCGATCGGCGAGCAGGCCGACGCGCTGACCGCGGCGCAGCAGGAGGTCTGGCGCGAGCTTCGCTCCGCGCTGCGCCAGGCTGGGATCGAGGTGATCCGCAGCACCACGCCGCTGGACGATGCTTCCAACGAATGGCTCGATTTGCATTTTCGCGAGCAGATCTTCCCGGTTCTGACCCCCCAGGCGCTCGATCCCGCCCATCCCTTTCCGTTCATCCCGAACAAGGGCTTCTCGCTCGTATTCGACCTGAAGCGCCTGGCCGATGGCGAGCCGATCCGTGAATTGCTCATGGTGCCCTCCACCTTGCCGCGCTTCGTCCGCCTGCCCGGCGAGGCGGCCCGCTATATCGCCATAGAAACCCTGATCCGGCGCCATATATCGATGCTCTTTCCGGGCTATGAGATGCTCGGCGGAGGCGCCTTCCGGGTCATTCGCGACAGCGATATCGAGGTTGAGGAGGAAGCCGAGGATCTCGTCCATTTCTTCCGCAGCGCGATCAAGCGCCGCCGCCGCGGCCGCGTCATAAGGCTCGAGCTGGAGGAGGACATTCCCGACGCGCTCGAGCTGATGGTCCGCTCGGGGCTCGCCGCCGGCGATGCGCTGATCTTCGAATCGACCGGCTTCCTCGGCATCGCCGACCTCGAGCCCCTGGTCGAGGAGGATCGTCCCGATCTCAAATTCCCGCCCTCGACGCCGCGCTTTCCCGAACGGATCCGCGAACATGGCGGCGACTGTTTCGCGGCGATCCGCAACAAGGACATCGTCGTCCACCACCCTTATGAGAGCTTCGACGTCGTCATCGCCTTCCTTCGCCAGGCGGCGGAGGATCCCGAGGTGGTCGCGATCAAGCAGACCCTCTACCGCGCCGGCAAGCAGTCGGCGATCATCCGCGCGTTGATCGACGCGGCCGAGGCGGGCAAGTCGGTCACCGCGGTCATCGAACTCAAGGCGCGCTTCGACGAGGAGCAGAATCTGCTCTGGGCCAATGCGCTCGAACGCGCCGGCGTCCAGGTCGTCTATGGCTTCATCGACTGGAAGACCCACGCCAAGATATCGATGGTCGTTCGGCGCGAGGAGAAAGGCTACCGGACCTACTGCCATTTCGGCACCGGCAATTATCATCCCGTCACCGCGCGCATCTACACCGATATCAGCTTCTTCACCGCCGATCCCAGGGCCGGGCGCGATGCCGCCCAATTGTTCAATTACATCACCGGCTATGTCGAGCCGCGCGACCTCGATCTGCTCACTTTGTCGCCGCACGGCATGCGTGCCGAGCTCTGCCGCCTCGTCGATGCAGAGATCGCGAATGTCCGCGCCGGCAAGCCCGGCGCGATCTGGGCGAAGATGAATTCGCTCGTCGATCCGGCGATCATCGACAAGCTTTACGCCGCCAGCCATGCCGGAGTCCGGATCGAGCTGATTGTCCGCGGCATCTGCTGCCTTCGCCCGGGCGTCGCCGGCCTGTCGGACAATATTCGAGTCAAATCGATCGTCGGCCGTTTCCTCGAGCATAGCCGGATCTGGGCGTTCGGGAATGGCGAGGCGCTGCCCAGCCGCAAGGCCCTGGTCTATATCAGCTCGGCCGACTGGATGCCGCGCAACTTCGATCGCCGCGTCGAATATATGATCAAAATCGAGAATCCGACCGTCCATGCCCAGATCCTCGACCAGGTGATGGTCGCCAGCCTGATCGACAATGAGCAGAGCTGGCAGCTCCAGCCCGACGGCAATTATTCGAGGCTCGAGCCGGGACCGGACGAAAAGCCCTTCAACCTGCATCTTTATTTCATGACCAATCCGTCGCTTTCGGGCCGCGGAGCCGCGCTTCGCAACAGCGGGGCGGTCCCCAAGCTGCGCCTGCGCCGCGGCAGCTGAGCATGTCGTCGATCCGGGCCCCGGTCGCCATTATCGACATCGGGTCCAATTCGGTCCGTCTGGTCGTCTATTCGGGGCCGACGCGCATCCCGTCGATCATATTCAACGAGAAATTGATGGCGGGCCTGGGCAAGGGCGTCGCTTCCACCGGCGCGCTTTCCGACGACGCCCAGGAGCGCGCGATCGTCGCCCTCGACCGGTTCGCGATCCTGGTCCGCCAGATGGGCGTCCGCCGAACGCGAGTCGTCGCCACCGCCGCGGTCCGCGATGCCTCCAACGGCCAGGCCTTTCTCGATCGGGTCCGTGGGCTGGGCCTTCAGCCGGAATTGCTGTCCGGCGAGGAGGAAGGCATGATGGCGGGGCTTGGAGTCCTCTCCGCAATCCCGGACGCCGACGGGATCGTCGGCGATCTGGGCGGTGGCAGCCTCGAATTGGTCGACGTGGCCGGCGGCAAGGTGCGCCGCAGCGCCTCGCTCCCGTTCGGAGTGCTCCGGCTCGCCGCTTTTGCCAAGAAAGGCGACGACTTTCCGGCCCGCAAGCTCGCCAAGGCGATCGAGGCGTCCGGCTTCGCCGGGCTCGGCAGCGAACGGTCCTTCTACATGGTCGGCGGGTCGTGGCGCACGCTGGCGCGGATCGACATGCTGGCGACCGACTTCCCGCTGCCGATCACCCACCAATATCGGATGAAGCCGGGCCGCGCGCGCGAAC
>DASYKV010000039.1:0-50854 GCA_035994965.1 Allosphingosinicella sp. | reverse complement strand
CGCGCTCCTGCCGCAGGAACCCGGCGATGCCGTCCCGCAGCCCGGGATGGGCGACCCAATGCGCCGAATAGGTCGGTTTCGGCAAATAGCCGCGCTGGATCTTGTGCTGCCCCTGCGCGCCCGCCTCGACGCGCGGCAGCTTGTGCGCGATGGCGAACTCGATGGCGCGGTAGTAGCAAAGTTCGAAGTGCAGGAACGGCCAGTCGCCGCGGCAGCCCCAGTTGCGGCCATACAGCGCCTCGCTGCCGGCCAGATTCAGCGCACCCGCCACCGGCTTTCCCGCGTTCTCGGCCATCATCAGCACAACGCGGTCGCCCAGCCGTTCGCCGAGCAGCGAGAAGAAGGCCCTGGTCAGATAAGGCTGGCCCCATTTGCGCGCGCCGGTGTCCTGATAGAAGGCCCAGAAGGCGTCCCAATGTGCCTCCCCGATCTTGGCCCCGGTCAGATGAACGATCTCCAGACCCGCCACGGCCTGCGCCCGCTCCTTGCGGATCGCCTTGCGCTTGCGCGACGCCAGGGTGGCAAGGAAATCGTCGAAGCCGGCGAAGCCCTCGTTCATCCAGTGGAACTGGCTGTCGGCGCGGATCAGCCAGCCCGCGCGCTCGAACAAGGCGACCTCCTCGGGCAGGATGAAGGTGGCGTGGGCCGAGGACAGGCGGTTCGCATCGACCACCTGCTACGCCGCGGCGATCAGGGCCGGCGCCAGCGCCGGATCGCGCGCCAGCAACCGCCGTCCCGGCACCGGCGTGAACGGCACCGCGATCTGGAGCTTGGGATAATAAGCGCCGCCGGCGCGCTCATAGGCGTCGGCCCAGCCATGATCGAACACATATTCGCCCAGACTATGGCTCTTCAGGTAAGCGGGCATCAAGGCCGCCGGCCGACCGTCCGGCCCGTCGATCGCCACCGGCAGCGGCCGCCAGCCCGTCTCCGCGATGGCGCTGCCCGAATCCTCCAGCGTCGACAGGAAAGCGTGGCTGAGAAAGGGATCGGCAACGCCCGCGCAGGCATCCCAATCCCCGGCATCGAAATCGGCGACGCCGCCGCCGATCCGCGCGACCACCGGCTCGCCGCTCATGGCGACGCAGTCTCGTAGATGATCTGGTCCGCATGCTGCGCCGCTCTGGCCCGGTCCTTGAGCGAGCGCACCGTCCAGGTCAGCACGCGCAGGCCCCGGCGCTGCTGCGCCTCGGCGAAGCGCGAGGGCAGATCGCGGATGTCGTAGGCGAGGAACTCCGCCTTGCTCCGCCACGCGGCCAGCCGCCGGACAAGGCCGCCGCGCCATTTCCGGCCGCGCTCGGTCACCACCAGGCCGCGCAGCCGTTGCGGCGCGTGCCTCGCGAACCAATGCCCGACCTCGGGATTGAACGACATCACCGCCACCGGGCCCAGATAATCGTCGAGCGCGTCGGCGACCGCCTGGCAGAGCGCGCCAACCTCGCGGCCCGGCGCCTTCACCTCGATCAGCAGCGGCGCGCGGCCGGCGATCAGCGCCAGGATTTGCGGCAGCGTCGGGATGGTCTCGTCGCAATCGCGCAGCCTGATCCGCTTCAGCTCCGCCGCCGAGCGCCCGCGAAGGAACCCCTCCTCTTCGGCCAGCCGGCCGAGCTCCTCGTCGTGGAACACCATCGCCTGCCGGTCGCCGCTCGCCTGGACGTCCAGTTCGATGCCGTGGCGCGCCTCGATCGCGGCCTCGAAGGCGGCGCGGCTATTCTCCGGCACCGCCGCGCCATGCAGGCCGCGATGCGCGAACGGCTTCGCGATCAGCGCCCGGAGCTCAGCCTCCCTTGACGGCGACAATTGCATCGATTTCGACCGCGGCGCCGAGCGGCAGGACCGGCACGCCAACCGCGCTTCGGGCGTGGCGGCCCGCTTCGCCGAACACCCGCTCCATCAGCTCCGAGGCGCCGTTGGCGACCTGCGGCTGCTGGGTGAAATGCGGGTCGGACGCGATGAAGGCACCCAATTTGACGATCCGCGCGACCCGGTCGAGCGAGCCCAGGGCCTTGTTCATCTGGGCGAGCAGCATGATTGCGCAGCGTGTCGCCGCCTCCTGGCCATGGGCGACGTCGTAATCCTCGCCCAGCCGCCCGGTGATCAGCGAGCCGTCGGCGCGGAACGGGAGCTGGCCCGATATGTAGAGGAAGCCGCCCGCTTCGACCGCCGGCACGTAGGAAGCGACTGGCGCCGCGGGCTCGGGCAGGACGATGCCGAGCTCGGCGAGACGGGCGGAGATCAAGTCGGTCATGGCGCGCCCGGTGAACCTGTCAGCCGCCGAGGTCAAGAAGCCGGCGCCGGCCATGGACCGGTTCGGCGGCGGAATAATTCCCCTTGTGAGGTTGGATTTGTTGGATCACTCTTCCTCCTCGCAAAGAGGAAGATGACTCATGGCCGACCATGTTGAGAATGAGATCGACGCTTGCATCGCCGACATTGAGCTCGGCGAGGATGAGATCACCGGCGACGACGAGCTGCCGCAGCCACGAACCGGCGACGAGCAGGCGGAGGAAGGCTGCACGGAGGCGCCTGCCTTTTCGCTGTCCTGGCTCGCGCAGGTGCTCAAGGATGCCGGCCTCAAAGTCGCCGAGCAGCCGGGCTGGCAATCGCGCGGGCGCGGGGCGATGGGAAATGTCAAAGGCGTCATCTGCCACCATACGGCCGGCCCGAAATCGGGGATCATGCCGAGCCTGACGGTGGTCACCAACGGCCGGCCGGGCCTCGACGGGCCGCTGGCGCAGCTTGGCCTCGGCCGCGACGGCACCTGGTTCGTCATCGCCGCCGGCCGCGCCAACCATGCCGGCGCCGGGGCCTGGAAGGGAATCACGGCCGGCAATATGAGCTTCATCGGCATCGAGGCCGAGAATCAGGGCATTCCCGCCGATCCCTGGCCGGCGGCGCAGGTCGACTCCTACGCGAAGGGCTGCGCCGCCCTCCTCAAGAAGCTCGGCGCCGGCGTCGATATGTGCATCGGTCACAAGGAATGGGCGCCGCGCCGCAAGATCGATCCGAGCTTCGACATGAAGGCGTTCCGCGACAAGGTCGCCGCGATCATGGCCGGCGGCGCGGTCTCGCCCCCTGCCCCTGCCCCTGCCCCTGGCCCGGCGCCCGCCCCGGCTCCGGCCGGCGGACGCCCGACGCTCCGCCTCGGCGCCCGCGGCGATGCGGTCAAGATCGTCCAGGCGAAGGTCGGAGTCCATGACGACGGCATTTTCGGCCCGGCGACCGATGCCGCGGTGCGCGTTTTCCAGCGCAGCCACGGCCTCGATCCCGACGGCATCGTCGGCCCGGCAAGCTGGAAAGCGATCGACGGCGGCTGACCGCTCAGGACGCGGGAGCCGCCTGACCCGGAACCACCACCAGCTTCCAGGCCCGCGCCGGCTGCAGGAAGGTCCGCGCCGCGCGTTGCAGATCGGCGGCGGTGACGCCCTCATATTCGCCGACCATGGCGGCGATCGAGGCGGCGACGCGCGGATCGGTCTGGACGCGGCCGAGCGCGAGCAGCCACCAGGGATTGCCGCTGCGCTGCCGCTGCAGCGTCTCGATCCGCGGGCGTAGCGCCCGCTGCAGCTCGTCGGCCGAGACCGGCCGGTCGCGAAGATCGGCGATGATCCCCTCCGCGTCGCGCAGGAAGCCGGCCAGGGCCTCGGGCCGCGCCTCGATCTGGGCCGAGAAGATGCCGTAATCGGCGAAGGCCGGGGACGCCGCGTGCGAGGATATCGGGCTGTAGGTCGTCGCCTGCTCCTCGCGGATCTTCTGGAGCAGCCGCAATTCGAACACGTCGGAGAGAACATCGAGAATCCGCGCCTGGCGGGTATCGGCATAAAGGCCGATCGTCGGCCAGCCGATGAACGCGAGGCCCTGGTCGGCGCGGCCGCCATGGGTGAGCCGCACCGGCTCGGCCGTGCCCGCCGGGAAGCGAGCGCTTGCGGTGGGCGGCGCGGCCTCGGCGCGGGCCGGCAACGCGCCGAAGGTCGCCGCGGCCTGCCGGATCGCCTCCTCGACGTCGACGTCGCCGACGATGACGATCTCGATCGGCCCCCGGCCGAGCGCCCGGTCGAGCACCGCGCGCGCATCGGCGATGCTGCTCGCCGCCATCTCCTCGCGCGAGGGCACCGCCCAGCGCCGGTCGCCGCTGTGGAGCAGCCGGCCCGAATCGCGGCCGAAGACCCCGCTTGGGGTCGAGGCCGCCTGGTCCTGGATGGTGCCGCTGAAACCGCGCATCCGATCCCAGCCGGTCGGCCGCCAGCCCGGATCGGTGACATAAGCGGCAAGAAGCTGCATCTGCAGCGCGAAATCCCCGGGCCGGGTGCCGCCGATCAGCTGGAAGCTATCGTCGCCGACGAGCAGGTCGGCGCCGTAGGTGCGCGCGGCGAGCGCCTCCTGCATGTCCTCATAGCTCATCCGGCCGAGGCCGCCGTTGGCGAAGGCGGTCGGCAGCGCCCATTCCGGGCTCGGCCGGTCGGCGGAGAAATCCTGGCGGCCGTTGCCGGTGCGCACCGAGACCAGGATCTGATCGTCGGCGAAAGCGGTGCGCTTGACGGTTAGCCTCGCGCCGTTGGCGAAGCGCACCGCGGTCGCGCCGAGCCCGGCCAGCTCGCGCCGCTCGGCAATCGTCCCCGGCGTACCGAACGACGTGTAGGGCCAGGCCTGCGCCTGCTGCGCCGTGCCGGCGGCGACCGGCGCCGCATGGGCGGTACGCCAGCCGGCGAGCAGCGCGGTGTCGCCGCCCTCGACCGGCGTCGGCGAGGTCATGTAGACGAGCGGATCGCCAGCGAAGATGGCGCGCGCGGCGGCATCGACCTGGGCCGTCGTGATCGCTGGCGCGGCCTGCTCGAAGCGGCGCAGATTTTCGGCCGGCGCGGTGAACACGTCGTCCTGGTCGACGGTCGCGACCAGCCCCTCGGCGAGCGCCGCCGACTGGCGCGTCGCCGCGCCCGCGGCCGCCGCCGTCAGCGCGGTGCGCAGCTCCTGGACCTCCCTGGCGAGCTCGGCCTGGGTGACTCCGTGCAAGGCGAGCCGGCGCTGCTCGGCCTCGATCGCGGCGAGGCCGGCCTGCCACTGGCCGGGCTGGGTGATCGCCATCAGCTGGGTGATGTCGGCGCTGTCGGCGAGCGTGGTGCGGACGCTGATCCCGGCGATGAACGGCGCCGGCGATTGGGTCGCCGCGATCCGCTCCATGCGGCGGTTGAGGATCTGCAGCGCCAGCTGGTCGATCAGCCGGGCGGTCCGGGTCGCGGCATTGTCGGGCCTCAGATCGGGCGCGCGCACCCAGGACAGAGCGACCCTGGTCGGGACTCCCGCCTCGACATGGATCCGGGCCTGGCCGCCGCGCGCGGCGACCCGGCCGAGATCGGGATCGCGGCCGGCCGGGCCGCGGCCCCGCCAGCTGCCGAACTGGGCGCGGATCTTGCGCTCCATCTCGTCCATGTCGAAATCGCCGACCGCGATCAGGGTGGCGCGCTCGGGCCGGTAATAAGCATCGTAGAAAGCGGCGAAGCGCTCGCGCCGGGCGCCTGCGATCACCTCGGAGCGGCCGATCGGGATCCGGCTGGGCAGGAGCTGGCCGGGCAGCATGTAGCCGAGCTCGTCGATCAGGGTGTTGAGCTGCGGCCCGGCGCGGGTGCGCTCCTCGGACTGGATGATGCCGCGCTCGGCGTCGATCGCCGATGCCGCCAGGGTTGCCTCGCCGGCGACCTCGCGCAGCAGGAACAAAGCGGTGTCGACCGTCTCGGCGTCGGTGCGGGGCAGATCGAGCTTGTAGACGGTCTGGCTGAACTCGGTCGACGCATTGGTGTCGGGCCCGAATCTCAGCCCATGCCGCTCGAGCCGGCGGACGAACTCGCCCTCGGGCACGTTGGCGGTGCCGTTCAGGACCATATGCTCGAGGAAGTGGGCGAGCCCGCGCTGGTCCTCGCCTTCGTGAAGCGAGCCGGCGTCGATCCTGAGGCGCAAAGAGGCGCCGCCGGGCGGGGTCGCGTTGCGGCGGATCGCGAAGCGCATGCCGTTGGGCAGAGCGCCGAAGCGCACGTCCGGGTCGGCGGCAAGGTCGCTCGCCGTTTGCGGCCAGGCCGAAGCGCTCGGCGCGGCGGCGGCGGGGCGAGCTTGGGACGAAGCCGGCGACGCGGCGAAGGCAAGGCAAGCGGCAAGCGCGAGCAGGGAAATGCGCGAAGTCATGGCAGTCTTTCTCGATTGAGCCCCGAAGCGCGTGCCCCAATCATGGCGGCACGCGATCGGCAAGGCCCCTAGCCCAAAAAAGCAAGAGTGATCAATCTCTTCCCGTCAGGCGAGCTTGGCGAGGATCCACGGCAGGGCCTCGTCCCAGCGATCGATCCGGGCATGGGCGAAAGGCGCGGCCGGGCTGATCGCGGCGAGCCTTGGCTCGGCGATCATGTGCAGCCGCCACACGCTTGGCGCGTGGTTCGCCACGGATTCGTGATGATGGGCGAGATCGTCGACGAAGACCGCCGCGCTTGGGCCCATGTCCGCGATCAGCTCGGCGACCGGAGCGCCCTTGCCGCCCTGGTTGCAGAGCACCCGGTGGCGGATGTCGAACGCCTCCAATTGGGCGATCCGGTTGGCGCGGTGCTGGTCGCCGATATTGGTGAGAATGACGATGTCCGCCTCCTCGGCGATCCGCTTCAGCGCCGCGAACGCGCCGGGAACGAGATGCTGGCGGTGCATTTCCCGATCGAAGAAATGGTCGAGCAGCGGCCAGACCCGCTCCCGCGCCACCGGCTCGTCATCGGCGTCGCGCAGGGCGCCGGCGAAATTGGGCTGATCGAGGTTGAAGACGAGGCCGTGCGCTTCGGCCACCCATTCGGCGAAATGCGGCGCGAAATGGAGCAGCACATCGTCGCAATCGCTGATCAGCAGCGGGCGGCTCATGCCTCCAGCCCCGCGCGCGCAACGACCAGCCGGGCGGGCGTCACGCCCAGCGCGTCGGCGCAGGCGAGCAGATCCGGCTCATGGGCTTCGAGGAACAGCAGAACGGCGGCAAGGAAGGCGCGGTCCTCGAGCCGCTCGCGCAGGAGATCGGGCGTGACTCCGGTCAGCGCGAGCAGCCGCGCCGCGCGCGCATCGTCGCTCAGCGTCCAGCCGAGCGCCCCCAAGGCCAGCGCCTCATCGTCATTTGTCTGTTCAGCTCGCATCTTCTAGGGAGGCCCGGTGGGACAAAAAATCCTGGTTGTCGAGGACAACGAGCTCAATCTGAAGCTGTTCTGCGACCTGCTGCGCGCCCATGGCTATGCGGTCGAGCCCGTGCGCGACGGCCGCGAGGCGGTCGAGACCGCGCGCGGCTTCGCCCCCGAGCTCATCGTCATGGACATCCAGATGCCGCACATATCGGGGCTGGAGCTGATCGAGCAGCTCAAGGCCGATGCCGAATTGCGCGCCACCCCGATCATGGCGGTGACCGCTTATGCGGCCAAGGGCGACGAGGAACGAATCCGCGACGCCGGCGCCGAGGGCTACGTCTCCAAGCCGATCTCGGTGCTGAGGTTCGTCGAGGCGGTGCGGGCCCTGCTTGACGCCGCCGAGGCGCGGGACGCGGAGGAGGCGCCGGTGGCGAAGGAGCCGATGGCGGAGGAGGCCGAGCCCCCTGAAACGCAGGAAGCGGCCGAACCCGAGGGCGAGGCCGCTGAGTTCCCCGGCGAAGGCCGGGGTCCAGACGAAGGTGGAATCGACGAAGACGAAGAAGAGCTGGATCCCGGCCTTCGCCGGGATGACGCAGAACCTAAGGACGAAACGTCCTAAGGTCGTGCGTCACTTAATCTTGGCTTCCTTGAACTCGACGTGCTTGCGCACGACGGGATCGTATTTGCGGAAGTTCATCTTCTCGGTGATGTTCCGCGGATTCTTCTTGGTCACGTAGAAGAAGCCGGTGTCGGCGGTGCTGACGAGCTTGATCTTGACCGTGGTCGGCTTGGCCATGACGGGCCTCTCTCAGGTCTGGTGCGATTAAAAAAAGCGGCGAAACCGCCGCCCTGCTGCGCTGCGCCTCTGCCCCGCGAGGTCCCGATTGTCAAGGGCGGGAGGGGCACATCCCTCCTTGTTCCCCGGCGAAGGCCGGGGTCCAGCGGCACGGACGGAGGGGACTGGGCCCCGGCCTTCAGCCTTTTGGCTGAAGTTCATCCTGAGCGCCTGCCTTGCAGGCAGTCGAAGGGCCGGGGAACAGCTAGGCTGTCCCCATTCCGACGCGCATGGTTAACCACCTGGTAACCATGAAGGCCCATGCTCCACCCGAACGAAGGAGCAAGCGCCGATGCGCACGGATCATGATGGAATGCTGCTGGTGCGCGCGGACCTCTGCGACCGGCTCGACAGCCTCCAGCGCGCCGCCGGCAAGATCGCGGTGCGCGACCTGATGCAGCGGATCGGCGCGATCCGGACGATGGCGCTCGCTTACGGCCTCGTCCCCGTCGCCCGCTTGGCCGACGCCTTCGAGCGCGCCATCGCCACCGAGCCGCGCGGCTGCCCCGCCGGCCTCTATTTCGACCGGCTGCGCGACGCCATCGGCTGCACCCGCCTCGACGAGGCCGCCAGCCAGGCCATGCTCGCCTCCGTCTCGATCCGCCTCGGCGCGTAGAAAAAGCGCCGAGGGGACAGTTACTCGTAACTGTCCCCATCCTATAGCCACCGCATGGACGCCCTGCTCACCGCCTTCGTCGCCGCCTTCCTGGCCGCCTGGGGCGACAAGGCCCAGCTCGTCTGCGCAATGCTCGCCGCGACCACGAAGCGCCCGGCGACCGTCGCCGCGGGCCTCGTCCTCGCCGCGCTCGCCGGCAATATCGTCGCCGCCCTCGCCGGCGCCTGGATCGCCGAGACCGTCAATATCCGCGCCATGACCCTCTTGACCGCAATGGCCCTCCTCTTCGCCGGCGCCTCCGGCCTGATCCGCCGCCGCCCGCCCAAGGCCCAGGCCCCCAAACGCCTGCTCCTCCTCTCCGCCTTCATCCTCCTCCTCGCCGCCGAGCTCGGCGACCGCACCCAATTCCTCACCTTCGCGCTGGCCGGGAGGTTCGACAGCGCGCCGCTGGCGGCGGCGGGGGCGACGCTGGGGATGGTCGCGGGGTGCATGCCGGCGGTGTTGATGGGGGATAAACTCGCAGCGTCGGTGCCGGTGCGGGGGATACGTTACGGGGTCGCGGCCCTCTTCCTGATTGCCGGCTTCATCACTGCGGTGAATGCGCTTCAGCTGACCTGAGCGGCCAGCGGCCAGCGGCCGCGGATCGTGTGGACGTGCCGCCCGACCACGCTCTCGATCAGCACCAGCTCGGTCGCGCGCCAGCTGATCGGGTCGATCCACGTCGCGCCGGCCGTGCCGGGATCGTAATGGAGGGTGACGTGCGGGCTGAAGCGCGCGTGCCGGGGCAGGCTCAGGCCATCGCGCAGGCGCCGCTGCGCCGATGCCAGCGCCGCGATGCGCTCGCTGGCGACGAGCCGCGCCGCCTTGGCGTCGAACACCATCCGGTCGAGCACGATCCGGCAGGCGGGAAGGCTGAGCCGGGCCATGCGCGCCGCGAGATGCGCGATCAGGCCGGCGGGCGAGGCGGGAAAGTCGCCGATCCTGAGGAAGGTCATGTGCAGCCGGTCGTCGCAGACCGGGCCGCTTTGTCCTCCCGAACGGTCGCGCCACCAGCCTATCTCCGCCGCGACGCCCGGCGGCGGAAGCAAGGCGAAGAAGAGACGGAAATACGGGCCCATCGCGACTCGCGTATAGAACAAATAGTGAATCCGTTGGAGTCCTACCGCGGCCCGATCGTCACCAGCCAGAGGTCCGGCGGCGCCGACAGCCTGAGCGGCAATATGCTGGTGCCGAGGCCGGCGGTGACGATCAATGTGCGGCCATTCTCCTCGACGAGGCCGCAGGCGTAGCGCTCGCCATGGTCGGACATGGTCGAGAGCGCGCCGATGAAGGGCAGCCGGATCTGGCCGCAATGCGTGTGCCCGGCGAGCATCAGGCCGATGTCGGGCGGCAGGGTGGCGAAGGGATCGGGGCTGTGGCTCAGCAGGATGCGGGCGCCGGGCAGGCGGCGCATCGCCGCATAGGTCGCCGAGTCGCGATTGTGCCCGGTGAAGGCGTCGTCGAGGCCCCCGACCGCGAGCGGGCCGGCCTGCACCGCCTCGTTGGCCAGCACGCGGATGCCGATGCCGGCAAGGGCGGCGCGCGCCTCTTGGGTGCCGCGCCAATAATCGTGATTGCCGAGCACGGCGATCGTTCCGAGCCTTGCGCGCAAGGCCGCCAGCGGCGCCACGGCGTCCGCGAAGCTGTAGCGATGGGTCGAGGCCCTCTTGTCGCTGACGAAGTCGCCGGCGATCAGGACCAGGTCCGGTTGAAGCGCGCCGATTCGCTCGACGATCCGGGCGAGCCGCTCCGGCGGCATGTCCGGCCCCGCGACATGGAGATCGGCGATCAGCACGATGCGCACCGGCGCCGTGCCCGCCGGCCAGCCGGGCAAGCGCACCTCGGCCTCGCGCACCAACGGATCGGCAACCGCGCTCCAATAGCACCAGCCGAGGAGCAGCAGGCAGAGCGCAACCACAATGAGGGCGAAGCGTCTCCACGTCATGAGGCTTGCGTGGCGGCTCGCTTAAGGAAAGAAAAGCCCGGATATGCGCGATTTCTCCCAGCTGCTCGACGCGCTCGTCTACACCCGCTCGCGCACCGCCAAGCTGAAGCTGATCGGCGATTATCTGAAGCGCACGCCCGATCCCGACCGCGGCTATGCGCTGGCGGCGCTGACCGGCGAATTGAACCTGCCCGCGGTCAAGCCGGCGGCGATCCGTGCCATCGCCGAGGAACGGGTCGATCCGGTGCTGCTCTACATGAGCCGCGACTATGTCGGCGACATGGCCGAGACCGTGTCTTTGCTCTGGCCGGCGCCGCCAGGAGAGGAAGACGCCCAGCCGGCCGATCTCGACGACGGCACCTTGCGGCTCGCCAACGTCGTCGAGCGGCTCGCCTCCCTTGGCCGGGCCGAGGCGCCGGGCGCGCTCGCCTCGATGCTCGACCATCTCGACGCCAGCGGCCGCTTCGCCTTGCTCAAGCTCGCCACCGGCGCGCTTCGCATCGGCATCTCCGCCCGCCTGGCCAAGGTCGCTTTGGCGCAGGCCTTCGGGCTCGACGTCGATGCGGTCGAGGAGGTCTGGCACGGCATCGGCCCGCCTTACGCGCCGATCTTCGCCTGGGCGGAGGGGCGCGGGGCCCAGCCCAAGGCCGAGGACGTCCCGGTCTTCCGCCCCTTCATGCTCGCCCATGCGCTCGAGGAGGCGCGGGTGTCGCTCGACGATTATCTCGCCGAATGGAAATGGGACGGGATCCGGGTCCAGCTCGTCCATGCCGGCGGCGAGACCAGGCTCTACAGCCGCGCCGGCGACGATATCACCGGCAGCTTCCCCGACGTCGCCGAGGCGTTCGCCTCCGAAGGCGTGCTCGACGGCGAATTGCTGGTGAAGGGCGAAGCGCAGGGCGGCGAGGATTCAGGCGGCGGCGCCGCGAGCTTCAACGCGCTCCAGCAAAGGCTGGGCCGCAAGAGCGTCTCGGCCAGGATGCTCGGCGACTATCCGGCCTTCGTTCGGCTCTACGACATCCTCTTCTGGGGCAAGGAGGATCTGCGCGCGCTTCCGCTGACCGAAAGGCGGGAGCGGCTGGAGCGCTTCGCCGCCGGCCTCGACGCCCAGCGGTTCGACGTCTCGGCCCTGATCGAGGCGGCGGATTTCGAGGCGCTCGAGGCGATCCGCGCCGGCGCCCGCGACGCCTCGATCGAAGGGGTGATGCTGAAGCGCCGGGACAGCCCTTACGTCGCCGGCCGCCGGGCGGGCCTGTGGTACAAATGGAAGCGCGATCCGCTCGTCGCCGATTGCGTGCTGATGTACGCGGTCCGGGGCAGCGGCAAGCGCTCCTCTTATTATTCGGATTACACCTTCGGCTGCTGGAGCGAGGCGGGCGAATTGCTGCCCGTCGGCAAGGCCTATTTCGGCTTCACCGACGAGGAGCTGAAATGGCTCGACCGCTTCGTTCGCAACCACACGATCGGGCGCTTCGGCCCTGTCCGCGAGGTCGAAAAGACCCTGGTCCTCGAAGTCGCCTTCGATTCGATCCACCTCTCCAGGCGCCACAAATCCGGCCTCGCCATGCGCTTCCCCCGAATCTCGCGGATCAGGACGGACAAGCCGGCGGCGGAGGCGGACCGGATCGAGACGCTGGTTCGGATGGCGACGTAAGATTTAAGCGGTCTCTCAATGCGTCGATAGCTCAGACGGTGGGCCGCCCCCGCGGCACGAGCGCTTCGCCGATCGAGCGGAAGTCGTGGCCGCCCGCCTGCATCGCATCGCCGCACCGGGCGAGCAATTGCGCGCGCTCGGGGCCCGTCGGCGCTTCCGCCTCGAGCGCCGAAGCCGGGTCGAAGCCCGGTTCCGCCGCGTCGATCCGGCCCAAGAAATATTGCGCGGCCATGCGGCCGAGGCCCTGGACCCTGGGGTCCCGGTCCTCGGCCAGATCGGCCATCAGCCGGAAGCAGCGCTGGTTGAGCGCAGATCCGGAGACCGGTTCGTTGACCGGCGCAGCTGGTGAAGCGACCATCATTGCGGCCGCGAGTAGCACGCTTTCCATGGCCGCCTTGGTAAACGGCAAAGGTGGATGCGGTGTCGCCAGCAATGGTTGACGGAAAAATAAGCATGAAAAACAAAAGGGCGCGGCGACCCGAAGGCCGCCGCGCCCTTTCGTCTAGCCGTGCCCGGTCCTTACTGGATCGGGACCAGGTTCACCGCGGCGGTCTTGCCGCGCCGGTCGACCTCGAGCTCGAACTCGACCCGGTCGCCCTCGTTGAGGGAGATCATGCCGGCCCGCTCGACCGCGGAAATGTGGACGAAGGCGTCGGGCTGGCCGTCGTCGCGGGTGATAAAGCCGAAACCCTTGGTCGCGTTGAAGAACTTGACCGTTCCGCTCGCCTTCTCGCCGGTCAGCTCGCGCTGCGGTCCGCCGCCGCCGCCGCCCGGGCCCGCGCGGTCGCGCGGGGGGCCGCGATCCTCGACCGGGAGCGGATCGCCCTCGATCTTGAGATCGGTCGCCGACACCCGGCCGCCGCGATCCACCAGGGTGAATTCGAGCGGCTGGCCCTCGGCGAGGCCGGTGAGCCCGGCCTGCTCGACCGCACTGATATGGACGAAGACGTCGTCGCCGCCATCGTCGCGGACGATGAAGCCGAAGCCTTTCTGGCCATTGAAGAATTTGACGACGCCTTTGGCTTCGCCGACGACCTGGGGAGGCATTCCGCCGCCGGCGCCGCCGCCGCGGAACCCGCCGCCGCCGCCACCGCCACCGCCACGATAGCCGCCGCCACCGCCGCCGCCGAACCGGTCGCCGCCGCCGCCATAGCCGCCGCCGCCACCGCCGCCGAAGCGGTCGCCGCCGCCCCGTTCCCCGAATCCGCCGCCACCGAAGTTGCTGTCTTCACCGAACCCGTCGCGCTTGTCTCTGCCGCGCCCGCCGCGCTCTCCGCGGCGCCCTCTGTCGAAACCCATCCGTTCTATAACTTTCGTACGCCCGAACCCCTGTTAAAACCACCGCGCCGGGCAAAGCGCGCAACGGCCTTTGGCGCCGGAAGGGGCGCACTGGCGACTCACATAGACGAAAATATCCAATCCCGCGAGCGCTTTTGGCTGTGGATAATTTCGAATGGCCGGTGCGGATTGCTCCCGCGCCACAGTTCATGCATTGGCGGCATCGAACGGCGACGGCAGAGGCGGACATGATCGAAGCATTGAGCATCTTCGCGCAACCCGAAGCCTGGGTGGCGCTGGCGACCCTGGTCGTGCTCGAGATCGTGCTCGGAATCGACAATCTGGTGTTCATCTCGATCCTGTCGAACCGGCTGCCCAAGGCGCAGCAGGCCAAGGCGCGCAAGATCGGCATCACCATCGCCTTGGGGCTTCGCCTGCTGCTGCTGCTCGGCCTCGCCTGGATCGTCAATCTCACCACTACCGTCTTCGATCTCGGCCTCACCGGCCCGCCGGGCGAGCATGGCCAGCCGATGTTCGAGACCGCCTTTTCCTGGCGCGACATGATCATGGTCGCCGGCGGCCTGTTCCTGGTCTGGAACGCGACCAAGGAAATCCACCATTCGATCGATGCCCATCCGAGCGACGATTTGCTCGACAAGAAGAGCAGCCGGGCGCTGACCATGGGCGCGGCGATCGCGCAGATCGGCCTGCTCAACATGGTTTTCTCGATCGATTCGATCCTGACCGCGGTCGGCATGAGCGACGACGTGCCGGTGATGGCGGCGGCGATCATCATCTCGGTCGGCGCGATGCTCCTCGCCGCCGAGCCGCTGGCCCGCTTCGTCGACGGCAATCCGACCGTGGTGATGCTCGCGCTCGCCTTCCTGATGATGATCGGCGTGGTGCTGATCGCCGACGGCTTCGGAGTCCATGTGCCCAAGGGCTATGTCTATGCCGCCATGGCCTTTTCGGGCGCGGTCGAGACGCTCAACATCCTCGCCCGCAAGCGCCGCGAGCGCAATGCGGCGAAGGCCGGGGCACCGACCCGGCCCATTGAGAGTTAAGGTTTCGGAGCCTATGCGACCATCATGACCGTCCATTTCCACGAAGAAGACCTGCCCGAGGGCGCGCTCGGGCCGGGTCCCGTCGCCGTCGACACCGAGACGATGGGGCTGCAGGTGCCGCGCGACCGGCTCTGCCTGGTGCAGATTTCGGACGGAAAAGGCGACGAGCATCTCGTCCGCTTCGGCCCCGGCAGCGCCTATGATGCACCGGTGCTGAAAGCGGTGCTCGCCGACCCCGGGCGGCTCAAGCTTTACCATTTCGCCCGCTTCGACCTCGCCTCGATCCGGCAATATCTCCAGATCGTGGCGGCGCCGGCCTATTGCACCAAGATCGCCTCGCGGCTGATCCGCACCTATACCGACCGGCACGGCCTCAAGGACCTGGTCAGGGAGGTGCTCGGCCAGGAAATCTCCAAGCAGCAGCAAAGCTCGGACTGGGGCGCGCCCGAGCTTTCCGACGCGCAGAAGGATTATGCCGCAGCCGACGTGCGCTATCTCCACGCGCTCCGGGAAAGGCTCGACGTCCGGCTGGCGCGCGAGGGCCGCGCGGCCCTGGCCCAGGCCTGCTTCGATTTCCTGCCCCACCGCGCCGCATTGGATCTCGCCGGCTGGGCCGAGCAGGACATCTTCGCCCATGTCTGAGGCATGACATGTCGAAGCGCGCCGACACCGAGCAGCGTCAGAAGCGCGGATGGGCGCGGCCGGGCGGCTCCCACGACAAGCTCGTCCGGACGCTCAAGATCGTCCTGCCCGCGCTGATCGGGGTGGTGCTCGCCTTCCTCTTCTTCGCCCCGCTCGAGGACAAGCAGGAGGTCAGCTTCGTCCTCGACAAGCACAAGGTCGAGACCGCCGAGGAGCGGCTGAAGCTGACCCAGGTTACCTATCGCGGCCAGGACAATGAGGGGCGCCCGTTCATTCTCTCCGCCCGCTCGGGCGTCCAGCAGACCTCCGCCGTCCAGATCGTCGACATTCACGACATGAACGCCCAGATCCAGCTCGACAGCGGCCCCGCCCGGCTCGAGGCCGGCCGCGCCCAATATCAGATGGAGCGCGACCATGTGAACGTGATCGGCCCGATCACCTTCACCGCCGCCGACGGCTACCGGATGCAGACCCGTGACGTGAACGTCGATCTGCGCGCCCGGACCATGCAGAGCCGTGGCGCGGTCGAGGGCCAGATGCCGCTCGGCACCTTCAGCGCGGGGCAGATGAACGCCAATCTCGGCAGCCGCAGCGTCGTTCTGACCGGCAGGGCGCGCTTGCATATTGTCCAGGGCGGCCTCAGATGAGCCGGATGAAGCCCCTTCGCCTCCTCGTCTTGCTGCCGCTGCTGGCGGTTGCCCCCGCCGCCGGCCAGCAATCGGGCGGGCGGGGAAGCAGCTTCAACAGCAACGCGCCTGTCGATGTGGATGCCGCCCGGATCGAGGTGCAGGACCGCGCCGACCGCGCGATCTTCTCCGGCGGCGTGACCGCGACCCAAGGCAATTTGCGGATGACCTCGGCCCGGCTCACCGTCGCCTACAACAACAATAACGGTGTCAACGTCGAGCGGCTCGAGGCCAGCGGCGGCGTCACCTTGCGCACCCCGAGCGAGACCGCGCAGGGCAATTTCGCCATCTACGACGTCGACCGGCGGCTGGTGACGATGATCGGCAACGTCCGCCTCGTCCAGGGCGCCAACCGCGTCCAGGGCGGCCGGCTCGTGCTCGATCTCAACAGCCACCGCGCGGTGATGGACGGCGGCACCAGCGGCGGCCGGGTCAGCGGCCGCTTCACCGTCCCGCAACGCTCCGGCGGGAATTGACCTGAGCGGGTAATCGAATCCACGTCATCCCGACGAAAGTCGAGACCCATGAACACGGAAGTCGCGACTTTCCGCCGATGCCGGTGTTCATGGGTCCCGGATCAGGTCCGGGATGACGATCGCGGGCATGCATAAAGCTTGCCAGTTGAGGCCGGCGCGCGCTTCGCCTAATGCAGCCGAGGATGTAGCGGAGTATCCATGAACGACAGCGTCGCCATCGAACGGCCCAATACGGGCGCCGCGCTTCGTGATACGTCGCACGGCCTGTCGGTCGTCTCGATCGCCAAATCCTACGACAAGAAGGCGGTGCTCTCCGACGTCTCGCTCGGCGTCGACCGGGGCGAGGTGCTCGGCCTGCTCGGCCCCAACGGCGCCGGCAAGACCACCTGCTTCTATTCGATCATGGGCCTGGTGAAACCGGACAGCGGCCGAATCCTCCTGGACGGCCAGGACATAACCGGCCTGCCCATGTACCGCCGCGCCATCCTCGGCATCGGCTATCTGCCGCAGGAGACCTCGATCTTCCGCGGCCTCACCGTCAGCCAGAACATCATGGCCGTGCTCGAGGTCGCCGAGCCCGACAGACACGCGCGCGCCGAGCGGCTCGAGCAATTGCTCGGCGAATTCCATATCGAGAAGCTCAGGGATTCGCCGGCCATGGCCCTGTCCGGCGGCGAGCGGCGCCGCTGCGAGATCGCCCGCGCGCTCGCCGCCAACCCGTCGATCATGCTCCTCGACGAGCCCTTCGCCGGGATCGACCCGCTCTCGATCCAGGACATTCGCGACCTCATCGTCGCCTTGAAGCAGCGCGATATCGGCGTGCTCATCACCGACCATAATGTCCGCGAGACGCTCGACATCGTCGACCGCGCCTGCATCATCTATGGCGGCCAGGTCCTGTTCGCCGGCTCGCCCGAAGATCTCGTCGCCGACGAGAATGTCCGCCGCCTCTATCTCGGCGAGAGTTTCGAGCTTTAGACCATGGCTTTGGGGCCACGCCTCGACCTGAGACAATCCCAATCGCTGGTGATGACGCCGCAGCTCCAGCAGGCGATCAAGCTGCTGGCGCTCTCCAACCTCGAGATCGAGGGCTTCATCGCCGAGGAGCTGGAGAAGAACCCACTGCTCGAGACCGGCGGCGAGGCCGAGCCGGGCGCCGAGTCCGGCCCCGAGCCGGAGCCGGCCGAGTCCGCCGCGGAGGCGATCCCCGAGGCCGACGCGGCCGGCGGCGAGGGCGCGCTCGACATCGATATCGACCATGAGAATCTCCACCAGGACAGCCAGGTCGATTCCATGCGCGGGCTGGACGGCGGGCTGGGCGTGAGCGGCGACGGCATGAGCGGCGGCGGCTCGGGCGAAGGCCCCGATTTCGACGCTTTCGCCAGCGACCAGGTCTCGCTCCACGACCATCTCCGCCGCCAGGCCGGCGAGATGCTGTCCGGCGCCGACCTCGTCGTCGCCGAGCAGATCATCGAGAGGATCGACGAGACCGGCTATTTCCTCAGCCCCTTGAGCGAGCTCGCCCAGCGCCTCGGCGTTCCGCTCGCCGAGGCCGAGCGCATCCTTCTCATCGTCCAGACCTTCGATCCCGCCGGCATCGCCGCCCGCAATCTTTCCGAATGCCTCGCCCTCCAGGCCAGGGACGCCGACCGCCACGATCCCGCCATGGCCCGGCTGATCGCCAATCTCGACTATCTCGCCAAGGGCAACCTCTCCGCCCTGAAGCGCATCTGCGCCGTCGACGACGAGGACATGGCCGACATGATCCGCGAGCTTCGCGCCTACGACCCCAAGCCCGGCTGCAGGTTCATGACCTCCGAGCGCGTCGACGCCATAATCCCCGACATCTTCGTCGCCCGCCGCGGCGGCGGCTGGGCGGTCGAGCTCAACAGCGCGACCCTGCCCCGGCTCCTCGTCAACCGCTCTTATTATCAGGAGCTTTCGAGCGGCCCGCAGGACAGGCAATCCCGCGCCTGGCTCAACGAATGCCTGCAAAGCGCCAACTGGCTTCTTAAGGCGCTCGACCAGCGCGCCCGCACCATCATCAAGGTCGCCACCGAGATCGTCCTCAGCCAGGAGGGCTTCTTCCGCCACGGCGTCTCGCAGCTGAAGCCGCTGACATTGCGCGCGGTCGCCGAGACCATCGGCATGCACGAATCGACCGTGAGCCGGGTCACCTCCAACAAATACCTCTCCTGCGACCGCGGCCTCTACGAGCTCAAATATTTCTTCACGAGCGGCATCCAGAGCAACGACGGCGGCGACGCGGCCTCCTCCGAAGCGGTCAAGAGCCGCATCAAGGCCCTGATCGGCGCCGAGGAGGCGGACAAGATCCTGTCGGACGACCAGCTGGTCGAGATGCTCAAGGCCGAGGGCTTCGACATCGCGCGGCGTACGGTGGCGAAATATCGCGAGGCGATCGGGCTTGGCTCCTCGGTGCAGCGACGGCGGCAGAAGGCGATCGGGCGCGCGGCCTGAGTCCCTCCCCGGAACCAGGAACTTCGCGCCACCGCCGGCCTCGGCAGTCCCGATGTCGAAAGCAGAGCGGAAGATGAGACCTGGCGCCGAAAAGAGATCGTGCCGCAGGGTTATAGTTGAACTACTTATCGAACGAGAGCATCCTGCCAAGAAAGGCGGACCAATCGCCTGGCAGGACGAACCGAAGACTATATCGAAGCGGACCCTGCCGAACGGCCGGATGGCCTGGAAGGGAGATTTCGTATGATCGACGTCAATCGATTGCAGACGCGCCTGGCCGCGGCCGGCTTCTACAAGGGGATCGTGGACGGGCTGATCGGCAAGCGGACCTATGCCGCCTTGTTCGGGAGCGTCGCGAGGACCGACCTTGGCGACAAGGGCCTGGCCATCGGCGAAGGCTGCGTCGCCTTCCTGCCGGCCGCGTCGATCGACACCGGGCTGCGGCTCGCCCATTTCCTCGCCCAGACCGCGACCGAAACCGGCGGCTTCCACGCCCTCGAGGAGAATCTGAGCTATTCCGCCAAGCGGATGATGGCCGTATTTCCGGCGCGCTTTCCCACATTGGCGTCCACCGCGGGCCTGGTGAGCAATCCGAGGGCCTTCGCGCTGAAGGTCTACAGCAATCGGCTCGGCAACGGCGCGCCTGCGACGGGCGACGGCTTCACCTATCGGGGGCGCGGCCTGATCCAGCTGACCGGACGCGCGAATTACGAGGCGCGGGCGAAGGAAACCGGGCTCCCGCTGGTCGACCATCCCGAGATCGCGGCCGATCCCAAAACCTCGGTCCAGGTCGCCAGCCTCTACTGGACGTCGCGGCGCATTAACGAGCCGGCCGACGCCGACGACGTCAAGGAGGTCCGCAAGCGCGTCAACGGCGGCGCGCTAGGCCTCGACGAGGCGAAGGACTTTCTCACCCGCGCCAAGGCGATGCTGATCTAGCACCGGCCCCGGGCAAGATCGGGAAACGGATTGTCCGATACCGGTCCGCGCGATAGCAGAAGCCATGCGAACCATCCCCACGATCCTGTCAGGCGCCCTCGCCCTGGCCCTCCTCGCCTCCTGCGCGGTCCCCGAAGCGCGGCTGCGCGCCGGGCTCGTCAATGCCGGCCTCCCTCGCTCGCTCGCCGCCTGCATGGCCGAGCGGATGGCCGAGCGTCTCTCGCTGATACAGCTCCGCCGCATCGGCGATCTGCCGCGCGCCTCCTCCTCCGTCTCCGTCGAGCAATTCCTGCATCGGGTGCGCTCGCTCGGCGATGCGCAGATTCTCGCGGTCAGCTCGAGCTCGGCGGCCTTGTGCGCGGTGGGGCTGGGTTGAGCGGTCCGGCCCTTTCAAAATAGGATTTCACCTGCTTCACCGGCGCGATGCACGCCGTTCCGCGCCTCGCTCCGCTCGTCGCCGCCCCCGCCGCCCCTCTTTTGCCCGGGAGGATGACACACAGATGGGAGCTGTCATCTTCATCATCTTCGCCGCGCCGGCCCCGGACTTTTTTCGCCCCAGGGGACCTGAACCTTATGAAACTTCCGCGGCCCCCCGGGCTGGATTCGCCCCCTCGCCTGTGCTTTAGGCCCGGCCCATGAACATCCACGAATATCAGGCCAAGGAATTGCTGGCGAAGTTCGGCGTGCCGGTCCCGGACGGCTATGCCGCGATGAGCGTCGAGGAGGCTGTGGCAGCCGCCGCGACGCTGCCCGGGCCGCTTTATGTCGTGAAGGCGCAGATCCATGCCGGCGGGCGCGGCAAGGGGAAGTTCAAGGAGCTGGGCCCCGATGCCAAGGGCGGCGTGCGCCTCGCGCGCACGCTCGACGAGGTGCGCGCGGCCGCCTCGGAGATGCTCGGCAACACGCTCGTCACCATCCAGACCGGGGCCCAGGGCAAGCAGGTCAACCGCCTCTACGTCACCGACGGCGTCGACATCGCCAGGGAATTCTATCTGGCCCTGCTCGTCGACCGCAAGTCCGGCCGGATCGCCTTCGTCGCCTCGACCGAGGGCGGCATGAACATCGAGGACGTCGCCCACGACAGCCCTGAGAAGATCCACACCTTCTCGGTCGACCCGGGCACCGGCTTCATGCCCCATCACGGCCGCACCGTCGCCCACGCGCTCGGCCTCACCGGCGATCTCGACAAGCAGGCGCAGAAGGTCGCGAAATTGCTCTACGACGCTTTCGTTGGGACCGACGCCGCCCAGATCGAGATCAACCCGCTCGCCGTCACCGACGATGGCCGGCTGCTCGTGCTCGACGCCAAGGTCGGCTTCGATTCGAACGCCGAATTCCGGCACCCCGATCTCGAAAAGCTGCGCGACGAGAGCGAGGAGGACCCGATGGAGCTCGAGGCGTCGCGCTTCGACCTCGCCTACATCAAATTGGATGGCAATATCGGCTGCATGGTCAACGGCGCCGGCCTCGCCATGGCGACGATGGACATCATCAAGCTGGAGGGCGGCGAGCCCGCCAATTTCTGCGACGTCGGCGGCGGCGCCAACAAGGAGAAGGTGACGGCGGCGTTCAAGATCATCCTCTCCGACCCCGCCGTGAAGGGCATCCTCGTCAACATCTTCGGCGGCATCATGCGCTGCGACATCATCGCCGACGGCATCGTCGCCGCGGCCCGCGAGATCGACCTCGACGTGCCCTTGGTGGTCCGGCTCGAAGGCACCAATGTCGAGGAAGGCAAGCGCATCCTCGCGGATTCGGGGCTGGCGATCGTGCCGGCCGACGATCTCGGGGATGCGGCGAGGAAGATCGTGGCCGAGGTCAAAGAGGCCGCTTGATTTCCCCTCTCCCTTGAAGGGGAGAGGGTTGCGTAGCCTTGGTGAGCCACTTGGCGAACTTAGGCGTAGCTGGGTGAGGGTGGCAGCGCTGGCGATTTGCCTCGAACGCTGTCACCCTCACCCAACTCCGACTAGCCAGCAAGCTGGCAAGTCTCCGTATCCCTCTCCCCTCAAGGGAGAGGGGGTTGGAAGGGAACGAAAATGAAGCTGCTGGTCGCCGTCAAGCGGGTGATCGATTTCAACGTCAAGCCGCGGGTCAAGGCGGATGGGACGGGCGTCGATCTCGCCAACGTCAAGATGAGCATGAACCCGTTCGACGAGATCGCGGTCGAGGAAGCGATCCGCCTCAAGGAGAAGGGCGTCGCCACCGAGATCATCGCCTGCTCGATCGGCCCGGCCAAGGCGACCGAAACCTTGCGGACCGCGCTGGCCATGGGCGCCGACCGCGCGATCCTGATCCAGACCGACGACGATCTCGAGCCGCTCGCCGTGGCGAAATTGCTCGCCAAGGTCGCGCAGGAGGAAGAGCCGGGCCTCGTCATCCTCGGCAAGCAGGCGATCGACGACGATTCGAACCAGACCGGCCAGATGCTCGCCGCCTTGCTCGGCTGGCCGCAGGGCACCTTCGCCTCCAAGATCGAGGTCAGCGGCGACAAGGTCGAGGTCACCCGCGAGGTCGACGGCGGGCTGGAGACGGTCAAGCTCAACGTCCCGGCGGTGGTCACCACCGATCTTCGCCTCAACGAGCCGCGTTATGCGAGCCTGCCCAACATCATGAAGGCCAAATCGAAGCCGCTCGCCCAGAAGACGCCGGCCGATTACGGCGTCGACACGGCGCCGCGGCTGACCGTGGTGAAGGTCGTCGAGCCTTCCAAGCGCCAGGCCGGCGTCAAGGTCGGCTCGGTCGACGAGCTGATCGGCAAATTGAAGACCCTGGGAGTGGTGGCATGAAGACGCTGGTTCTGGTCGAGCATGAGGGCGGCAAGGTGAAGGACGCCACTCTGGCCGCGGTCACCGCCGCGTCGAAGCTGGGCGAGGTGCACCTCCTCGTCGCCGGCCAAAATGTCGGGGGAGTCGCCGAGGCCGCCGCGAAGATCGCGGGCGTCGGCAAGGTCCACGTCGCCGACGACGCCGCTTATGGGCACAACCTCGCCGAGAATGTCGCGCCGCTGATCGCCGCCTTGATGGCCGGCCACGACGCCTTCCTCGCGCCCGCGACCACCACCGGCAAGAACGTCGCGCCGCGCGTCGCCGCCTTGCTCGACGTCATGCAGATCAGCGAGATCCTCTCCGTCGAGAGCGACGACACCTTCACCCGCCCGATCTACGCCGGCAACGCCATCGCCACGGTCAAATCGTCCGACGCCAAGAAGGTGATCACCGTGCGCGGCACCGCCTTCGAGAAGGCGTCGGCGGAAGGCGGATCGGGCACGATCGAGACTGTTTCCACGGCCGGCGACAAGGGCCTGTCGAGCTTCGTCGGCGCCGAGCTCTCCAAATCCGAGCGGCCCGAGTTGACCAGCGCCAAGATCATCGTCTCGGGCGGCCGCGCCTTCGGCTCGTCGGACCAGTTCCATTCGCTGCTCGATCCGCTCGCGGACAAGCTCAAGGCCGGCGTCGGCGCGAGCCGCGCGGCGGTCGACGCGGGCTATGCGCCCAACGATTATCAGGTCGGCCAGACCGGCAAGATCGTGGCGCCGGAAGTCTATATCGCGATCGGCATATCGGGCGCGATCCAGCACCTCGCCGGGATGAAGGATTCGAAGGTCATCGTCGCCATCAACAAGGACGAGGACGCGCCGATCTTCCAGGTCGCGGACGTCGGCCTGGTCGGCGATCTGTTCAAGATCGTCCCGGAGCTGACGGAGAAGCTTTGAGGCGGCGGGGCCGGACGCATTTGTTGGATCAATGTTGGATTTGAGCTGCAATGTCGCGAATCGCGGCTCTTTCCATCGGTGAACCGAGGCGGCCCCATGATCCGATCTAGCGCGTCGGCGGCGCGGGTGTCGGCGTAGCGGCGCGGGCGCGGTACCTGGTCTGCATGTCGGCGCGGTTGCGCTCCTGTTCGGCCTGGAGCGGCACGCCGAGCGCCTGACGGAGCGCGTCCGAGACCAAAGCGCGGTCATAGGGGTCCTGGGTCGCCGTCCCCGTCTCGTTCGAGAAGCTATACTGGGTCCCGTAGATTTGCGGCCGGCCGCTCTTTTGCAGATAGCGGTCGAGCGTCGCCGCCGCGATCCAGGTCGCGTCGGCCCGTCCTCGCGCCGCGGCGATGACCGCGAACGTATGGGCGAGCAGGAAATCGTCGGGCGCGCTGCCATGCTGGAGGACGAAGGCGGCATGCCAATAATCGTCGCCGCTGGCCAGCGCCCCGGCGGCGACCAGCGCCAGCGTCCGCGCCCGCCGCGCCTCGTCGCGGGGAGTCACCGCGGACCAGTCGATCGCCGGGCCGCCGGGCGCGCGGTCCGCCTGGTCGGCCTCGAAGATGCGGGTCATCTCGGCATTGGTCGGCCAGCTCCGGTCGGCGATATAGGTGCTCGCCGGATCCCAGCCGTCGGCGACCGCCTCGCCTGGCCCGACGCGCACCAGCCGCAGCGGCGGCAGGCCGGAGCCGGGCATGTCGAGCGCGCCGCTGCCGTCGGCGGCGAGGTTGAATAGGAATAGGTCGGGCTGGCCGGGCAGCGGCGCCGCGAACTCGATATGGACGCCGTCGTTGCGAGGCATGGCGAGGCGCATCGGCCGCTCGATCGCCGGCCCCTCGACCGCAGTGAAGGAGAAGGTGCCCGAGCCTGGCTGGCCCGACCAGCGCATCGTCCGCGGCTGACGAAAGCCGCCGCGCCAGAAGCCGAGCCGGTCGCTGGTCCGCGACAGCTCGAGGATCAGCAGCGTCCGCCCGTCGACGCGCAACGCCCAGCGGCCCGCGGGGCCCTGCTCCTGGGCAAGAGCGGGCGCGTCGCCGAGCAGCAGCAAGACGACAAGCAGGATGCGGATCATGACTGGCTCTCCGGGGATGACGGCGGCGCGGCGCGCAGCACGATCCAGGCGGTGACCATCGAGGAGATGTCGACGGCGGCGTGGAGGAGGATCGGCAGGAGCAGCGAGCCGGTCTCGATATAGACCCAGCCGAACAGGGCGCCGAGCAAGGCGGTCACCGGCACGCCCCATTTGCCCTGATAGAGATGGGCGAGGCCGAACAGCAGCGACGAGGCGGCGAGCGCGCCCCATGGGCCCTGCCAGGTGCCGAAATAGGCCATGAGATAGCCGCGATAGGCGATCTCCTCGAACACCCCCGCGAAGACGGAGACGATGAGGCCCCAGCAGAGCTGCCGGCCGTCGCGGGGCAGGATGGCCTCGAGCGGGCCGAACTGCTTGCGGATTCCGGCCGCGGCTTTCGGGCTGAAGGCGACGAGGATGGGCCGAAGCGCCAGCCCGGCGAACGCGCCGATCGCGATCCCGGCGGCGGCGCCGGAGTCGCGCGACACGGCAAAGCCCATCGCCGCCCAGTCGCGGCCGGCGAAATGCCAGAGCGCCATGGCGCCCAGGCCGAGGCCGAGCAGCCAGATCAGGGTCTGCTGATATTCCCGTATCAGCGCCGCCCCGCCCTCGCGCTTCAGCCGCTCGAGGAAGCGCCGATAGGCCCACCAGCCGAAGAACGGGAAGACGAGCCCGATCACGACGATGACGAAGAGGTGATCGGTGAGGCCGAAGGTCATGACAGGCCCTCCAGGAACGCCGCGGCATTGGCGCCGAGCGAGTCGACGGCGTAGCCGCCCTCCATCACGGTCACAATCGGCAGGCCGAGGCCGGCGATCCGGCGGCCCAGGACCGCATAATCGCGCGTTTCCAGCCGGAAATGGGAGATCGGGTCGCCGATGAAGGTGTCGGCCCCGTAGGAGAGGACGAGCAGGTCCGGCGCGAAGCGGGCGATGCGCTCGAGCGCGCTATCGAGCGCGGGCAGATAGGCGGCCAGACCGGTGCCGCGCGGCAGCGGCAGGTTCAAGGTCGCGCCGTCGCCCTCGCCTTCGCCGGTCTCGTCGGCGTGGCCCCAGAAATAGGGATAGTCGGTCCTGGGATCGGCGTGGATCGAGACGAAGAGCAGGTCGCCGCGGCCGTAGAAGATGTCCTGCGTGCCGTTGCCGTGATGATAGTCGACGTCGAGGATGGCGACCCGCCGGCCCGCCGCGGCCGCCGCCTGGGCCGCGATGGCGGCGTTGTTGAGGTAGCAATAGCCGCCCAGATAGTCGCGCCCCGCATGGTGGCCCGGCGGCCGGCACAAGGCGAAGGCGGCGCGCTCGCCGGCCAGCACATGATCCAGGGCGGTGAGCGCGCTCTGCGCCGACCAGTAAGCCCCCTCCCAGGTTCCCGCCGCGATCGGGCTCGACGCGTCGAAGCTGTAGGCGCCGAGCCTGGCGTCGATCCGGTCGAGGTCGAGCGGGCGGCGGCGCACCACCGGCCAGGCATAGCCGGATGCATCGCCCGCGCGCCCCGCCGCGCGCCAATCCTGGTGCGCGGACCACAGGAAGGCGAGATAGAGCTCGTCATGAACGGCGCGCAGCGGCCCCTCGCCATGGTCGATGGCCGCCTCGGCCGGGCCGAGCGCGGCGAGGATAGCTTCGGCCCGCGCCGGCGTTTCGGCGAACGGCACGAAGCCGCCATTCATCAGCTCTTTCTCCGGCGCGTGCCGCCGCTGCCTGCCGTCCCAGAAACACCGCATTGGCCCCGCCTAAGAGCGAGCCGCCGCGACCGCAAGCGGTCCGGGCATGGAGCAAGCGGGCGGCGGCGGCGCGTTACGAAGCCGGTTCGTAAGCGGCGGCCGTCGGCGCGGCGGCCGGCCCCGCTCCATAGCCGTTGCGTATGGCACCCACCCAGGCGGCCATGCCGGTCCCGGATTCGATGACGCCGTCTATGTTCCACAGGAACCCGCCGGCAAGGCTCGGCTCGGCGGCCAGGCCCGCGATCAGCGCCTGCACTCCCTGCACCCCGCTATTCGTCCAGCCGCCGGCAAGGATGAAGTCGTTGCCCTGGAAGCCGGGGATGACGCTCGCGACATATTCGACCCATTGCTGCGGGTCGTTGCCGAAGCCGCCGTCATAGCATTGCAGGTTCCACCATTTGACCGCGCCGGGGTTGCTCTCGATCAGCGCCGCCAGGGCGTTCGCCCAGAAGGGCTGGTTGTCATAGGGGCAGAAGGTGAGCGAGAAGCCCAGGCCCGCCACCAGCTGGCAGAAGGCGATGAACGAGGGCTCGTCATAGGTTTCCTCGCAGTCGAGATCGATACCCGTAATGGCCGGGAGCTTTTGGCGGAAGAGCTGGAAATTCGTCTCGAGCGGCGTGCCCGCGTAGGAATTGCCGTTCTGCTCGTAGATCGCCTTGAGCGACTCGAAATCCTCGACCCCGCCCCCGCCGAACGACGCGTAGATCTGGGTGACCAGGCCGCCCGCCATGAGCTGCGCCACCGCGGTGGGCCAGCTGTCGTCGGGCAGCTTCCAATTTCCGTCCTGAATGATGATCGGGTCGGCGCCGAAGATGATGTCGCCATATTGCTGCCCCGGGATGGAGGGCCGGCCGATATGGAACAGGCCGAGGATGATCGTCGTCCATCCGGCCTGCGCCGCCTGCGCGAAAATCTCAGGGCTGCCATTGGGCCCCATTGGATCTCCGGCATAAACGGCGATATTGGGCGTGGTCATGGTCGTCTCTCCTTCCGATGGCGTCCAGGCCTCCTGGCGCGGCCCTTGAACAGGTCTTCGAGCGGAGGCGGCCACTGGGTCGCAATGCTCGACAAGCTCGGACTTACGATCTGGACATATGTATATTATCCCGTCTTCCGAGCACATTGATATATTTGACCGGCACCAAAGTCTCCACGGCCGCAATGATTGACGGAGAACCATCCTCCTCTTGCGCTCGACTCGCAGCTTGGCAGAGGAGGCTTGATATGAATATTTGGCGCGCCGAGGGGGCCCGCCGCTCAGCGCCGCGCGAGATCGTCCGGCAGCGTCGGCTCGGAGAGGATTTGCCGCAACCGGCGCCAGCGGTCGGCGGGACGCCGGCCACGGGCCTCGACCGCGGCCTTCACCATCTCCTCGCCGAGCCCGTAATTGATCACATAAGCGCGATAATGCTCGGTGAAGGCGATCGACTGCTCGGCGCGGGGGCGGGACATCAAGGCATAATGCTGGGTCAATTCGATCGCCCGCTCGCGGCTGATCCGACCCTCGAGCAGGTCGCGCGCGATGACGAAGCGGGCGCCGCCCAATAATTTGATCGCCTCCTGGACCCGCAAATAAATGGCGGCGCCGTCGCTCGGCAGGCCGGCCAGCGGATAAAGGATTCGGGTCTCGAAGGCGAGCCGCTCGTCGCCCGGAAAGGCGAGCTGGATCCCGTAATTGGCCGAGCCCTCGGCGATCAGGCTCTGCGGCGAATAGAGCGGATAGACCATATATTCGACCCAGCCCCGGCCCCGCGCCAGATCGCGCTCGAGCAGCATGTTGTAGGCATGGTGGCCCGGATAGCCTTCGTGGCAGCCGAGATCGATCGCGCGGCCCATCCGAACCTGCTGGTCGGTATTGACCTGGATCAGGCTGTGATAATTGCCCTGATACCAATTGTAGCCGGACCAGCTTCGGCCGGTGACGAACTCCAGCGTGAAGGCCTCGCCGGCGGGCAAGGAGATGTGGGCGACGGTGCGGCGCCGGCATTCGGCGATGGCGGCGCGCATCACTGCGTCGAGCCGGCCGGCCGGGATCACGAACCGGTCCATCAGCGCGTCCACCCGCCCGGCGAGCGGCCCGTCGCCGGGCACCAGCGCATCGATCCGCGCCAGCACCGGATCGAAATCAGTGAGCGGGCGCAGGTTCAGCTCCAGGCCGTAAATCTCCCGCGCCTCCTCGGTGAAGCTCAGCCGCTCGCCCCGGAGCTGGCGGATGCGGGCGCTGAGCGCGCGGATCTGGGCGCGCAGGAAGGCCGGGCGGAGCTGGGCGGGCGTGTTGCCCCGGGGCTCGGGCCCGTCCCCCAGCCGCGCCGCCAGCGCCTCGGCGGCGGCGGCGAGCTGAGGCAAGGTCCGCGGATTGGCCCGCGCCGCCGCCCGCCATTCGGCCGGCCCGTAATAAGCGTCGACATAGCCGTCGTCGCGCTCGCCCATTTCGAGCACCAGCCGCACATAATCGCGCGCGACGGCATCGAGGCTGTCGCGCGGCGGCCTCGGCTGGGCGGCCGCGGTGAGCAGGGTGAGGGAAAAGGCGGCGATGAGGGTGCGGAACCAGGTCATCCCCGCTTCATGGCGAATCCGATGCCCGGAAGGAATCGAAATCCGGCGGGCCGGTCACTCGAACCAGACCGGCGCGGTCCACGCGCGGTCGGCCCCTCCGCCCGCATCGGTCTGCGTGATCCGCAACAGCACATATTGACCGCGCCCCTGGAAGGGCAGCGCGGGCAGCGTCACCGGCGACGGCGTATTGCCCCGGATTGTTATCGGAGAACCCGCCCGGGCTGCCGGCCGGCCGTCCCGAGGCATGTCCGTCAGAACCTCGACGCGATAGTTTGCGGTGGGTTCGTCATCGTCTCTGACGGAGACCGACAGGCTGAGGCTTGAGCCTGACGCGGGCGCGCGCACGACATCGCCCTGCAACGCGCCATTGGCTCGATAGATTATGCGCAAATTCTTGTCCTGCGTCGCATATGCGTGACGGCCGCGCAGCGCCGCAAGGATGTCGGCCCGCGTCAGACGGCTCGCAATCACCGCGGTGCGCGTGTCGGTCGAGGTGCCCCAGTTCCGGAAGTGATTGTCCTGGCCACTGCTCGGAGCGGCATGGAAACCGAGATCGAGATAGGCGAGATAGGGGGCCTCGTCCGGGCTCGGCCTGAGACCGATGCCCGGGTTGAGCGCCGGCCCGCTGAGAACCTCGATCAACTCGACCAGCGGATCGAGCGCGGCCACCCAGCGGCTGTCGCTGGTGAAATCGTCCCGCCCATAGTCCTTGCGGGCGCTCGCCGGATTGTTCGGGTGGTTCATCTGCATGAGCGGCGCGCCTCCGGCGGAAGCGGGGAGCCCGTTCGCCCAGGCAACCAACGCGTTGAAGGCGCCGTTGGCGACAGTGATGACGTCCGGCACGCCGAAGACGTTCATATGGTTGCCGCTCGAGATTGTCGAATATTCCTGGCCGTAGAGGGTGACGAAATCGCCGTCGTCGTTGAGCCTGTCCGCCGTTTCGACGAGCGAATCGGCCCGGCCGCGATAGAGGCCGGGATCCGTGGCGATGAGGCGGCCATCCGCGCGCGCCCCCGCGCCCGATTCGGCGCTCCGGTGATTGTGCTCGGTGATCGCGAAGAAATCGAGACCCGCGGCACGGGCGGCCTTGTAGGCGTCTTCGGGTGTGCCGCTGCCATCGCTGTAGGATGTGTGAGCGTGCAGGCTTCCGAAAAAGACCGATTGTGCGATGGCCGGCGCCGAAACGGCGAGCGCGGTCGCCGCGATGATCAATATCCGCTTGCGCATGGCGAGTCCCCCTCGCGGGGAGGCTGCGCCGATCGGCAGAAGCGGTCGTGCCAAGCTGAATCCGAAATGGCGCGGACGGGCGCCTGGCGGGGTTCAGACTGATCCGAAATGGAAAAGATAAGCGCTTTCCGAAAATACTTGCGCTATTTTCATGCAAATCCGATGATATCTGGTCCGATTCGGGGGATGTCATGGGGGGTGCCGAGACGGTCCTTGCCCTGTGCGATTTCGTCATGCGCGAGGCGGCTTTGTTCGCGGCGTGCGGCTTCCTGCTGCTCGGGTTGAGCGATCTGGCGGTCGACCTGCTGTGGATCGGTCTGCGCCTGGCCCAGCGGCGGCAGCCGCCTGAACTCCCAGTCGCCCAACGTCCGGGCCGCCTCGCAATCTTCGTGCCCGCCTGGGACGAGGCCGCGGTGATCGGCGACATGCTCGCCTGCGCGCAGGCCACCTTCGGCGCCGCCGACCATCTTCTCTATGTCGGCTGCTATCCCAACGATCCGGCGACGATCGCGGCGGTGCGGGCCGCCGCCGGCCCGCGCCTGCGCCTCGTCGTCGGCCCAGCGCCGGGGCCGACCAGCAAGGCGGATTGCCTTAACCGGCTCTGGGAGCGGATGGTCGAGGACGAGGCGGCCGAGGGCATCCACGTCAAGGCGGTGGTGCTGCACGATGCCGAGGACGTCGTCCATTCGGCCGAGCTTGCCCTGTTCGACGCGCTGATCGAGCGGTTCGACCTCGTCCAGCTGCCGGTCCTGCCTCTGGCCGACCCCGGCTCGCGCTACATCGGCGGCCATTATATCGACGAATTCTGCGAGGCCCATGGCAAGGAGCTGATGGTGCGCGCGGCGATCGGCGCCAGCCTGCCCTCGGCCGGGGTCGGCTGCGCGGTCTCGCGCGCCGCTCTGGCCGCCTTGGCCGACGCGCGCGGCGCGCCGTTCGATCCGGACAGCCTCACCGAGGATTATGAGCTCGGGCTTCGGCTCAAGGCGATCGGCCGGCGGGCCGCCTTCGTCCGCATTGCCGCGGGCCCCGGCCGGCCGCTGGTGGCGACCCGCGAATATTTCCCGGCGACGCTCAAGGCGGCGGTCGCGCAGAAGGCGCGCTGGATGACCGGCATCGCGCTTGCGGGCTGGGACCGGCTCGGCTGGAGCGGCGGCCTCGCCGAGCGCTGGATGCGCCTTCGCGACCGTCAGTCGCCGCTCGCCGCTCTGCTGCTCGCCGCCGCCTATCTGGCGCTTCTGCTGTGGGCCGCGCTCGCGGCGGCGCGGCTGACGACCGGCTGGACGATGCCGTCCTTCACGCCTTTGCTGTCGCTGCTGATCGCGGTCAATTCGGCGCTGCTGCTGTGGCGGCTGGCGATGCGCTTCGGCTTCGTCACCTGCTCTTATGGCTGGCGCGAGGGGCTGCGGGCGCTGCCGCGCGCGATCATCGGCAACATCGTCGCGATGATGGCGGCGCGCCGCGCCCTCGGCCGCTATGTCTCCGGGCACCGCGCCACCTGGGACAAGACCGCGCACAGTTTCCCACGACAGCTCCCCGCCGAATGAGGCGCGGCCCGCTCCGCTTCCTGGTGCTGGCGGTCGGCCTTTGGATCTGCGCCCGCGCCGCGATCCTGGCGCCGGGCTGGTGGCCGGAGCGGGACGCGCTTGCGCCACCCGCCTCGGCGTCCACGGCCACCCCGTCCCCGGCGCCGGGCGCCGCCCCGGCCCCGGCTGCCCTCCCCTTCGCCGGGGAGATGGCCCGAAACCGCGGGACGGATATCGCCGTCATCGGGACGCCCCCGACGCCGCTGGTCATCGAGTCTGTGGGTCTGGGGCCAAGCCCCGCTTTGGCGGCGGCGGAGCCGCCGACGCTCTGGCGCGGGTGGGACGATCGTCCGGCCGCCGCTCTCGCCGGCAGGCCACCGCGCCGCTGGTCGGTCTCGGGCTGGATGCTGGTCCGGCACGATCCGGGCGGGCCGGCGCTGGCGCCGGCCGGGACGCTGGGCGGCAGCCAGGCTGGGGCGCGGGTCTCGTACCGGCTTGGCGACGGCTTCGCCCTGAGCGTGCGCGCCTATCTTCCGCTACGGCGCACCGCCGGCGCCGAGGCGGCGGCGGGCGTGGAGTGGCGCCCGGTCGCGGCGATCCCGGTCAACATCCTCGCCGAGCGGCGGCAGGCGCTGGGCCGTGAGGGCCGCTCGGCCTTCGCCTTGACGCTCCATGGCGGCGGCAGCTTCGCGCTGCCCCACCGCCTCCGCCTCGACGCCTACGCGCAGGCGGGCGTCGTCGGCTTGCGCTCGCGCGATCTGTTCGCCGATGGCGCGGTCCGCCTCTCCGCGCCCGTCGGCCCCGTGGAGATCGGAGTCGGCGCGCGCGGCGCGGCCCAGCCCGGCGCCGCGCGGCTCGATGCCGGGCCCGGTCTCGCCTACCGGCTCCCGCTGCGCGGCGCGAGCGTCCGCATCGAGGCCGACTGGCGCTTCCGCGTCGCCGGCGCCGCCGCCCCGGGCTCGGGCCCGGCGCTCACTTTGGCCACCGACTTCTGAGCCCGCCTTCCGCGCGCCCTCATTCCCCGTTAGGGTCCCCGGCCCATGGACCTCTACCTCCCGATTGCGGGCCTATCGGTGAACGCTCTGGTGATCGTCGCTTTGGGCGGGCTGGTCGGCCTGCTGACCGGCATGGTCGGCGTCGGCGGCGGCTTCCTGACCACGCCGATCCTGATCTTCTACGGCATCCCGCCCGCAGTCGCGGTGGCGTCGGCGACCACCCAGATCACCGGCACCAGCATTTCGGGCGTGCTCGCCCACCGCCGGCGCCGCGGCGTCGACGTCCGGATGGGCGCGGTCGTCATCACCGGCGGCGTGCTCGGCTCGATCCTCGGCGGCTTCCTGTTCCGGCTGCTCCAGGAGGTCGGCCAGATCGATACCGTCATCTCGATCCTCTACGTCCTGTTGCTCAGCAGCATCGGCCTTCTGATGGCGAAGGAAGCGGCGACCGCGCTCGGCATCTTCAAGCCCTCGGCGCGGGCGCTCGAGCGCGGCCGGCGGCGCCACAATCCCTTGATCGCGGCGCTGCCGATGCGCTGGCGCTTCTACCGCTCGGGCCTCTATATCTCGCCGCTGGCGCCGCTCGGCCTGGGCTTCATCTCGGGCATGCTGACCGTCCTGCTCGGAGTCGGCGGCGGCTTCATCATGGTGCCGGCGATGATCTACCTGCTCGGCATGTCGGCGCAGGTCGTGGTCGGCACTTCCCTGCTGCAGATCCTGTTCGTCACCGCGGTCACCACCATCGTCCACGCCACCACCACCCGCTCGGTCGACATCGTGCTCGCCGGGCTGCTGCTGCTCGGCTCGGTGGTCGGCGCCCAGTTTGGCGCCCGCTTCGCGCAGAAGATGAAGCCGGAATTGCTTCGCCTGATCCTGGCCATCACCGTCCTCGCCGTCGCCTTCCGAATGGGCCTCCAGCTCGGCTATCGGCCCGAGGAGATCTACACGGTGCAGATGCTGTGAGGCGGTCCGGAGCGGTCCTCCTCGCCTTGTTCGCGCCCTTGGCGCTCGTCCAGGCGCAGCCGCTGGCACCGCCGCAGCCGCCGGCCCAGGCCCAGGCCCAGCCGCGGCTGGTGCCCGACGTCTCGCAGGACCAGGTCGAGATACGCTACAGCTTCTCGGGCGCCGAATTGCTCCTGTTCGGCGCGATCCTCTATCCGGGCGGGCAGACGCCGCGCCATCCGCCCGACGTCGCCGTCGTCCTCAAGGGGCCGCTCGAGCGGATCGTGCTGCGCGAGAAGCAGAAGGTCGCCGGCATCTGGATGAACGTCGAGCGGGTCCGCTTCCGCTCGGCGCCGGGCTTTTACGCGGTCGCCTCGTCGCGGCCGCTGAGGAGCCTGGTCAACGAGCGCACGGCGGCGATCTACGAGCTCGGCCTCGACAATCTCCAGCTGTCGCCCGGCGGCGGCGTCTCGGCCGACGTGCTGCGCCGGTTCGAGGCGGGCCTGATCGATTTGAGGCGCCGAAGCCAGCTCTATGCCGAATATCCGGAAGGCGTGGTGATCAGGGAGGGCGTGCTCTACCGCGCCCGAATCGTCATTCCGGCGCGGGTGCCGGTCGGGACCTATACCGCCGAGACCTTCCTGATCTCCGACGGCCGGGTGATCGCCGGCGCCCAGCGCGAGATCAGGATCGAGAAACTGGGTTTCGAGGGCTTCATCGCCAATGCGGCCGAGCATTGGTCGCTGACCTACGGCATCGTCTGCGTCGCTTTGTCGCTGCTGCTCGGCTGGGCGGCGAGCGTGCCGTTCCAGCGGAGATACGCTTGAGCCCCGGATTCTTGCGCAATCGATTGTTTACCCTCTTGCTCTAGGGCTGCAGGCTCATCGTTTCGAAGGCCGCTGCATGACCGACGCCATGAACCTCCACAGCTTTCCGCCGCGCGAGGAGGGATCCGAGCCCGCCGGCCTCGGCGTGCAGCCGCGCCAGGGGCCGGTGCCGCGCCACGAGGCGATCGGCCAGATCGTCGAAGTCGGCGGCAGCGGCGCCTCGGTCGAGATCGTCGGCCGCCGACTCGCCGAGCTCGCCACCGATGCCGATCCGAGCATTGCCATGTCCGGCCAGGTCGGAAGCCAGATCAAGATCGGCTCGGGCCAGCGCTGGCTGCTCGCCAACGTCCGCACGCTCAAGGTCACCGACGCCGAGGCGGGCCACATCACCGCCCAGATCGATTTCCTCGGCGAGGGCGACGAGGACCGCGCCAGCGGCCGGCTGGTCAACTTCAAGCGCGGCATCACCTGCTATCCCATCCCCGGCAGCAAGGCCTATCCGGTCTCGGGCGAGGATCTGAAGCAGATGTTCGCCGCCGACGATCGCGCCCATATCGAGATCGGCACGGTCTATCCCACCAGGGACGTGCGCGCCGCGCTCTACGTCGATGCCCTGCTCGGCAAGCATTTCGCCCTCTTGGGCTCGACCGGCACCGGCAAATCGACCTCGGCCGCCCTCATCATGCACCGGATCTGCGACATGAGCCCCGAGGGCCATATCGTCATGATCGATCCGCACGGCGAATATTCGGCAGCGTTCAAGGGCCATGGCGAGCTCTTCAACGTCGACAATCTGGCGATGCCCTATTGGCTGATGAACTTCGAGGAGCATTGCGAGGTCTTCGTCACCAGCCAGGGCGCCGAGCGCCAGCGCGACATGGACATCCTCGCCAAATGCCTGCTCCAAGCCCGCGCCAAGAACCGCGCCGCCGAGGGGCTCTCCAAGCTCACCGTCGATTCGCCCATCCCCTACACGCTGTCCGATCTCACCAACTCGATCACCCATGAAATGGGCCTGCTCAACAAGGCCACCGACACCGCGCCGTTCATGCGGCTGAAGACCAAGATGGACGAGCTCAAGTCCGATCCGCGCTACCAGTTCATGTTCTCCGGCATGCTCGTCGCCGACACGATGGGCCATTTCATCTCGAAGATCTTCCGCCTGCCGGCCAAGGGCAAGCCGATCTCGATCATCGACGTCTCCGGCGTGCCCTCGGACATCGTCTCGGTGGTGGTCGCCGTGCTCTCCCGGCTGGTCTTCGATTATGCGATCTGGTCGAGGAGCGAGGTCCAGCGGCCCGTCCTCCTGGTCTGCGAGGAGGCGCATCGCTACATCCCGTCGGACAAGAATTCGGCCGGCCAGGCGGTCAGGAAGATCCTCGAGCGTATCGCCAAGGAAGGCCGCAAATATGGCGTGTCGCTTGGCCTGATCACGCAGCGCCCGTCCGACCTCGCCGAGGGCGTGCTCTCGCAATGCGGCACGATCATCGCGATGCGCCTCAACAACGACCGCGACCAGGCCTTCGTCAAGTCGGCCATGCCGGAGGGCTCGCGCGGCTTCCTCGACGTCATCCCGGCCTTGCGCAATCGCGAGTGCATCGTCTGCGGCGAGGGCGTCTCGATCCCGATCAGGGTCAGCTTCGACGATCTCGAGCGCGACCGCTGCCCGGCCTCGTCCGACCCGCTCTTCTCGATGCTGTGGAAGCAGACCGGCGAGGAGGAAGCGATGGTCTCCCGAGTCGTCAAGCGCTGGCGCGCCCAGGGGCGCTAAGCTTCCCCGTCATTCCCGCGAAAGCGGGAATCCACCCTTTCCTTAATTAAGGTGCAGTCCGCGCGGATCCGCCCGCCGTCCGCGTCTGCGCCTGCTGCGCGCCGACGGGCGTGCCAAGCAAGGTGCGCAGGCGGGCGCGGAAGCTGGCGAGATCGGCGGCGGTGAGCTGGGCGCGGCCGACGAAGCGGACCGAGCGCGGATTGATCGTGACGCCGTTGCGGTAGGTCTCGAAATGGAGGTGCGGGCCGGTCGAAAGGCCGGTCGTTCCGATATAGCCAATCAGCTGGCCCTGGCGCACCCGCGATCCCGGCGCGACCGCGATCCGGCTCATATGTGAATAAGAGGTGGAAAGGCCGCCGGCATGGTTGAGCCTCACCTGGTTGCCATAGCCGCCGGCCCAGCCGGCGCGGGCGACGGTGCCGTCGGCGACGGCGATGATCGGCGAGCCCATGCCGGCGCGGAAATCGAGGCCCCGGTGCATCCGCGCATAGCCCAAGATCGGGTGCATCCTGAGGCCGTAATTGGAGGTGACCGGGCCCGGCACCGGCATCTGCATGCCGCCGCCGCCGGTCTGCCGGCCGATGCCCGAGGCCTCGAACCACTGGGTCTGTCCGCCCATCGACCATTGCATCAATTGCAGCGAGCGGCCGCTCGGCCGGATCAGGCCGGCATAGAGCAATTGCCCGGTCTCGATCTCGCCGGTGGCGGCGCGGCGATGCTCGACGATGATGTCGAAGCGGTCTTCGGCGCTGATCCCGGCGGGCACCTGAACCTGGGTGTTGAGGGCGCGGATATAGGCTTCGACCGCGCGCGCGGGCACGCCGGCGGCGCGCGCCGAGCGGTAGAGGCTTGCGCCGACCCGGCCCTGGATGCGCAACGGGGTCTCGTCGACATGGATCGGAATCTGGGTGAGGGTGAGCGCGCCGTTGACGCGGGCAATCTCGACGCGAAGGTCGAAGCGGGCGCGGAAGCTCAGCCGGTCGAGCGGGCGGGCGACGCTTCGGTCCGGGCGGCGGCCCAGAGTAAGGTCGACGGTGGTGCCGGGGCGGATTTCGGTGACCACGCCGGCGAGCAGAGCGGCGACCCGGTCCGCCTCTTCATTGCCGACGCCTGCGCGCTCGAGCAAAGCGGCGATGCCGTCGCCGCGGCCCAAGGTGGCGCGAAGGTCGATGATCGGCCGTTCGGGGCTGTCGGCGAGCGCCTCGACCGCGTCGGTCGGCGCCATCCGGCGGCCGGTGTCCGCGCCGTAAGCGAGCGGCGCGATCGCGAGCGCGCGCGAGGCTTCGAGCTGGGCATCGTCATAGGGCGCCGGCGAGGCGCCCGGTATCGGCTGCAGGGTCGGCGCCAGCGACCAGGTCGCGTAGCAGAGCGCGCCGCAGGTGATCAGGCCGCGAAACCACGGGCCCGAACCGATATTCCGGCCGAGATCGGTGACGAGGTCGACGCCGCCGACATTGCGGCGCTCGCCTTTCTGGCCGAATCCGGGCCGGAGCGGCGGCGCGCGATAGAGCGGGATGTCGAGCGCCAGCTGTCCGCTGCCGCCCGCCGTCGCGCCGCTTATCTCGCTGACTTGGTACAAGGCCGGTCGGTCCCCGCGCGCCTGAAAATCCCGCCGCGCACCCTGCCCGGCAGCGAGCGAGAGTTGTGAAGAAAAGAGGTTAAAGTCAAATTACGGATTCTACCTCCGCCCCGGCTCTTGCGGCGAAGCGGCAGGCGCGCCGGACGAGCGGCGGAAAAGGTTGCGCTTCAACCTGTCTGCCACGATCTTGGGGCGATGAACGCCGAGCTCAAGGCCATTCTCGGCCCCACCAATACCGGCAAGACTCACCTCGCGGTCGAGCGGATGTGCGGCCATTCCTCGGGGATGATCGGCTTCCCACTGCGCCTGCTGGCGCGCGAGGTCTACGACCGGGTGGTCAGGCTCAAGGGCGCCAACCAGGTCGCCCTGATCACCGGCGAGGAGAAGATCCTGCCCGATCAGGCGCGCTGGTTCTGCTGCACCGCCGAATCCATGCCGCTGGAACGGGATTTCGCCTTCGTCGCGATCGACGAGGGCCAGCTCGGCGCCGATCCCGAGCGCGGCCACGTCTTCACCGATCGGATGCTTCACGCGCGCGGCCGCGAGGAGACGATGATCCTGGGCTCGGAGACGCTGAAGCCGATGGTCCGCGCCCTCCTGCCCAAGGCCGAGATCACGACCAGGCCGCGCTTCTCGACCTTGTCCTATGTCGGGCCGGCCAAGCTCTCCCGGCTGCCGCCGCGCTCGGCGATCGTCGCCTTCTCCGCCGAGCAGGTCTATGCGGTCGCCGAGATGCTCAGGCGGATGCGCGGCGGGGCGGCGGTGGTGATGGGCGCATTGAGCCCCCGCACCCGCAACGCCCAGGTCGCCATGTACCAGGCCGGCGAGGTCGATTATCTCGTCGCCACCGACGCGATCGGCATGGGCCTCAACATGGACGTCGACCATGTCGCCTTCGCCGGCCTCTCCAAGTATGACGGCAACAGGCGCCGCCGCCTGACTCCGGCCGAAATGGCGCAGATCGCCGGCCGCGCCGGGCGCCACCAACGCGACGGCACGTTCGGCTCGCTGACGCTCGAGGGTGACGCGCTCGCCGAATTCCGCCCCGACGAGGTCGAGCGGATCGAGGAGCATCGCTTCGCACCGCTCGATTTCCTCTACTGGCGCGAAAGCGAGCTGGATTTCCGCACGATCGACGAGCTGATCCGCTCGCTCGAGCGCCGTCCGGTCCGGCGCGAGGTCCGCGCCGCGCCCGAGGCGGTCGATCTCGCGGTGCTGAAATTGCTGGCGGCCGATCCCGAAGTGTACGCGCGCGCAACGTCGCCCGATCTGGTCCGCCGGCTCTGGGCCGCCTGCGGCCTGCCCGATTTCCGCAAGACCGGCCCCGACCCGCACAGCCGGCTGGTCGCCCGCCTGTTCCTCCATCTGAGCGAGGCCGAGGGCCATATCCCGCAGGGCTGGTATGCCGAGCAGGTGGCGCGGCTCGACAACGTCCAGGGCGATATCGACACGCTCGCCGACCGGATCGCCGGCGTCCGCACCTGGGCCTATATCGCCCACCGCGCCGACTGGCTCGCCGCTCCCGCGGAGATGGCCGCGCGCACCATGGCGGTCGAGGAGAAGCTCTCCGACGCGCTCCACGAGCGGCTTACCCAGCGCTTCGTCGACCGGCGCACCGCGGTGCTGATGCGCGATCTCGGCAAGAAGGGCGCCGGAGAGTTCCCGGTCCTGGTCGACGCCGAGGGCGAGGTCAGCGTCGGCTCCTACGCGATCGGCCGGCTCAACGGCTTCGCCTTCGAGGTCGATCCGAGCGCGCGTCATGCGGACAGGAAAATGCTCCTCGCCACCGCCGAGCGCCGCCTGGGCGGCGAATATGAGAAGCGCGCCGCCGCTCTGGTCGCCGATGCCGGCGAGAGCTTCGCCCTGCGCACCGAGCCCGGGCAGCCGGTGGCCCTGCTCTGGCGCGGCCATGAGGTGGCGAGGCTCGGCCCCGGCAAGAACCTGCTCAGCCCCCGAATCCTGCTCGACCGGCGCATCGAGCGAGTCTCGGACAAGGGCCGCGAGGCGATGATCCTGAGGCTCAAGGATTGGCTGCGCGCCGGCGCCGAGGCAGCGCTCGGCCCGCTGCGCGCCGCCGGCCATGCCGCCCAGGACAAGGCCGCGCCGGCCGCGGTGCGCGCCTTGCTCGCCTTGCTCGTCGACGAAGGCGGAATCATCACGCGCGACGCGGTCGCCGGCCCGCTCGCCGCGCTCGACAAGGAGCAGAGGCGCGCCGTCACCCGGATCGGAGTCCGCATCGGCGCGCTCGATCTCTACATGCCCGCTCTGCTCAAGCCCGAGGCGATGCGCTGGCGCGCCGCCCTGCGCGCCGCCGCGTCGGGCGCCGGCATGCCCGAGCTGCCGGCGCATTCGAGCGTGGTCCTGCCGACCCCCGCCGACCGGGCCCTGCTCGGCCGGCTCGGCTTCCGCGCCGCCGGCCCGCAGATGATCCGCGTCGACATGGCCGAGCGGATCGCCGCCCGCGCCCACGAAGCCCGCGCCGGCGAGGCGGCGGACGCGGTTGATCCCGCCTTGGTCACCTCATTGGGCCTGCTCCCTGAGACGGTGGCGAAGCTGATGCGCGACATCGGCTTCCGCCCCAACGAGGCGGCGCCGGGCTGGATCTGGCGCGGCCGCGAGCGCCGCCGCCGGCCGCGCGCGCCCGAGACGCCGGGCTCGAACCACTTTGCCGCTCTTGCGGGGCTGAAGCGTGGCTGAGACGCTGAGGATCGACAAGTTCCTCTGGTTCGCCCGCATCGTGAAGACCCGCTCGCTCGCCCAGGCGCTGGCGGAGAAGGGCCGGCTGCGCCTCAACGGCCGAGTGATCGACAAGGCCCACGCCGCCGTGCGCGTCGGCGACGTCCTGAGTTTCGCCCGCCGCGGCGAGGTCCGCGTGCTCCGGATCGAGGCCCTCCCGGCCCGCCGCGGGCCACCGGCCGAAGCGCGGGCGCACTATTGCGAATTGACGAGCGAAGCGGGCGGGGACTAGGACACCGGCCGGGGAGAGTGTGAAGCCATGACCTACGTCGTCACCGATGCCTGCATCCGCTGCAAATATATGGATTGCGTCGAGGTCTGTCCGGTCGACTGCTTCTACGAGGGCGAGAACATGCTCGTCATCAACCCTTCCGAATGCATCGATTGCGGCGTCTGCGAGCCCGAATGCCCGGCCGAGGCGATCCTGCCCGACACCGAGGCCGGCCTCGAGCAATGGCTGGAGGTCAACACCACTTACTCCGCCGAATGGCCGAACATCACCCGCAAGAAGGACAGCCCCGCCGATGCCGACGAGCATAAAGCCGAGGACGGCAAGTTCGAGAAATATTTCTCGGCCGATCCTGGCGAGGGTGACTGATGCGCCCGGTGGCGCCCGCCCCGGTGATGCTCAGCATCCTCAGGATCGTCTCGGGCCTGATCTTCCTCGAGCACGGCACCCAGAAATTCCTGAGCTTCCCGGCGGGCCCGATGGCCGGAAAGGGATTGGAGTTCGCCAATCTCGGCGCCTATGCGGGGATCGTCGAATTCCTTTGCGGCCTGCTGATCGCGGTCGGCCTGTTCACCCGGCCCGCCGCCTTCCTCGCCTCGGGCACGATGGCGGTGGCCTACTGGACCGCGCACGCGCCCCAGAACCTGTTTCCCGTCAACAATATGGGTGACGCGGCGATCCTCTATTGTTTCGTCTTCCTCTATCTCTGCTTCGCCGGGCCCGGCCCGTGGAGCATCGACGCAGCGCGCGCGAACCGCCATCCGCCGCGCCCTTAGGGGCCCTTTGGCTAACGTAGTCGCGGCGCTAGATTTCCGGGCAATTTCCTGCTATATAGCCAGCTATCGAAGCGGGTGCCGTCGCATCCGCACCCGGTGATCACGGAAGAATTGCCGCACAAATCGGACATTTCGGACTGCGTCTTTTGGGGCAGATGCGGGCTGGAACCGGATGGGGCGGCCATTTCCATAGGAAGGTCTTATAGATGGCAACGAAAGCGTTGAGCTTCGACGTTGGCGATTATGTCGTTTACCCCAAGCACGGCGTCGGCCGCGTGGTCGAGCTGCAGAGCACCGACATCGCCGGCATGCAGCTGGAGCTGTACGTGCTCAGGTTCGAGAAGGAAAAGATGACGCTCAGGGTCCCGACCAACAAGGCGGAGAGCGTCGGCATGCGCAAATTGTCCTCGGACAAGACCATGCAGGAGGCGCTCGCCACCCTGAAGGGCAAGCCCAAGGTGAAGCGCACCATGTGGTCGCGCCGCGCGCAGGAATATGAAGCGAAGATCAATTCGGGCGACCTCGTGTCGATCGCCGAGGTGGTCCGCGACCTGTTCCGCCCCGACGACGCGCCCGAGCAGAGCTATTCCGAGCGGCAGATTTTCGAGGCCGCCTCCACCCGCCTGGCCCGCGAGCTCGGCGCGATGGAGGAGATTGACGAGAAAGCGGCGCTCGAGAAATTGCTCGACATCCTCAACAAGGCCGTCGCCCACCAGAAGGTGAAGGTCGAGGCCGAAGCCTGAGGCAAGGCTGGGGACAGTTGCTCGTAACTGTCCCCATTCCGAAAGCGGGCGGTCCGGCGACGGGCCGCCCCTTTTCATTTGGGCGGGGCCCCGCCATGGTCGGCGCATGACGCGGATCCTCATCGCCTGCCTCGCTTTCTGCGCGCTCGCCGCGCCCGCCATCGCCGCCGATCGGGTCTTTCCGGTCTCCGACTTCGACCGGGTGATCGTCGAGGGGCCCTTCCGGGTCCGCCTCGTCGTCGGGGGCGCCACCCGGGCGGTGGCGAGCGGGACGAGCGACGGGCTCGACCGGGTCAGCGTCGAGGTCCGCGGCCAGACCATGCGCATCCGCCCCGGCCGCGGCATCTGGACCGGCCGGCCCGGCGCCGATCCCGGGCCGGTCACGATCGCGCTGACCACCCGCATGCTGCGCTCGGCCCGGACGATCGGCCCGGCCCGGCTCGAAATCGAGGGCGCCGCCGGCCTCAACGTCGAATTCGTGGTCGAAGGCGGCGGCACGATCCGCGCCACCGGCGTCGCGGCGGAAAACCTCGTGCTCGGCCTGACCGGCTCGGGCGCGCTCGAAATCGCCGGGACGGCGCGAAGCCTTCGCGGCCAGTTCCAGGGGACCGGCACGGTCGAGGCGACCCAGCTCGCCGCCCAAGGCGCCACAATCACCGCCAACACCCTGGGCAGCGTCGCGCTGACCGTGAACGGCCCGGTGGCGGTCACCGCCTACGGCCTCGGCGACGTCACCATCGCCGGCCGCCCCGCCTGCACCCTGAGCGGCCCGGGCGCGGCCCAGGTCCGCTGCGGCGCCGCTTCAGATCAGCGCCAGCACCGCTAGCTTGCCGGCAAGGTCCGGCGGCAGCTGGTCGACGCAATCGTCGCCGTCGCGCAGATCGGGCGGCGCGTCGGCCGCGTCCAGATAGCGCCAGCCCTGGTGGCCCCGCTTGGCGAGCGCGCGCACCGGCACCAGTTCGGCATCCAGCCGGATGATCGTCTTGCGGTCGGACGGGCGCTCGTCGAAACCCAGGATGGTCTGGCGCGCGGCGATGCGCTGCTTGACGATCCAGTAGATCGAGCCGCCGACCAATTCGTCGGCGCGCTTGGGCCGGAAGCGGGTGACGATCGGCACCTCGCCGCCCTGCGCGCGCTTCTCCAGCCGCCGCTTCAGCGTCTCGATGCTCGCGCAACTGAACGCGACCTTGCTCATGTGGAGGATGGGCATGAAAACCTAATGGGGACTCAAAGTCTTGCGATCAACCGACCAGCCCGGTCGCCACCGCCAGGCCGAGGAAGGAGAGGAAGCCCATCGAATCGGTGATCATCGTCACGAACACCGAGGAGGAGACCGCCGGATCCTGGCCGCACCGCTCCAGCACCACCGGAACGACCACGCCGGAAAAGCCGGCGATGACGATGTTGACCAGCATCGCCGCGGCGATCACCGCGCCCAGTTGCGGGTTGGCGAAGACCAGCCCGGCGCCGAGCCCGAGCAGGATCGCGATGGTGACACCGTTCAGCAGTGCCACCAGGATCTCGCGGGTGATCGTGCGCATCGTGTTGGAGCGGGTGAGCTGGTTCATGGCGAGCGCGCGCACCGAGACCGCCATCGTCTGCGTGCCGGCATTGCCGCCGATCGAGGCGACGATCGGCATCAGCACCGCCAATGCCACCATCTGCTCGATCGCCGCGCCGAACATGTAGATGATCGACGAGCCGATCAAAGCGGTGCCGAGATTGGCGCCGAGCCAGCGCACCCGCGCCTTATAGCTATCCTTGACCGGCTCGTTGATGTCGCCCTCGGTGCCCGCGCCCGACATCAAAAGGGCGTCCTCGCTCGCTTCCTCCTGGACGATGTGGACGACGTCGTCGGCGGTGATCATGCCGACCAGGCGGCCGGCCTGATCGGTCACCGCGGCCGAGACCAGGGCATATTTCTGGAAGCGCAGCGCCAGCTCCTCCTGGTCCATGTCGACCGGGATCAGGGTCTGCTCGCGCTGCATGACGTCGGCGACCGCGATCCGGCGCGGGGTGCGAAGAATCCAGGACAGCAGGCACGTCCCGATCGGCCGGTGCGCCGGATCGACGACGAAAATCTCGAAGAAGTCGGTAGCGAGCTCGTTGCCCGAGCGGCAGAAGTCGATGACCTGGCCGACCGTCCAATGCTCGGGCACGGCGACCGCGTCGCGGCGCATCAGCCGGCCGGCGGAATCTTCCGGATAGGAAAGCGCTTCCTCGATCGCGGCGCGGTCGTCGGGATCGAGCGCGCGCAACACGGCGCGCTGCTCCTCCTCCTCCATGTCCTCGATGATGGCGACGGCGTCGTCGGTCTCGAGCTCGCCGGCAATCTCGGCGACCTGGTGCGGCTCGAGCGCGTCGAGCAATTCGTCGCGCACCCAATCGTTCATCTCGGCCAGGACGTCGCCGTCGAGCAGATCGGCGAGCGCCGCGGCGAGCGCTCGGCGGTCGTCGCGGTCGACCAGCTCGAACAGATCGGCGATGTCGGCCGGGTGGAGCGGCTCGACCAATGCGCGGGCACCCTCGGCGTCGCCCGCCTCGATCCGCTCGATCACCTCGCTGACATATTCGGGCTTGAGCCGGTCGTCCTCGTCGAGCCTGGTGTCGGCGATGGCGATTTCAGTGTCGGAGGTTTCGAGGTCGCTGTCGCTCATCTCGCCCTCCTCTTCTCGCGTGTCGGCCCGCCGCTTCCTAGGCGCGGGCGCTTGCCCTGTCGATACGCGCGGCCTAAGCGGCCCGGAAAAGGAGACCTTCAATGGCCGACGAGCAAAACACCCTCATTCTCACCCTCGACAGCGGCGGCGACGTCGTCATCCGGCTTCGCCCCGATCTCGCCCCCGGCCATGTCGCGCGCATCCGCGAGCTCGCCGGCGAGGGCTTTTACGACGACGTCGTCTTCCACCGCGTGATCGACGGCTTCATGGCGCAGGGCGGCGATCCGACCGGCAGCGGCATGGGCGGCTCCGACAAGCCCGACCTTCCCGCCGAGTTCAGCGACGAACCGCACGTGCGCGGCACCGCCTCGATGGCGCGCGCGCAAAATCCGAATAGCGCCAACAGCCAGTTCTTCCTCTGCCTCGACGATTGCGGCTTCCTCGACGGCCAGTACACGGTGTGGGGCGAAGTCACCGAAGGCATGGAGCATGTCGACGCGCTCCCCAAGGGCGAGCCGCCGCGCCAGCCGGGGAAGATCGTCAAAGCCAGCTTGAGAGACTGACGGCATGGCGCGCCCGGTCACCCTCATCACGGGCGCTTCGGCGGGGCTTGGTGCCGAGTTCGCGCGGGCCTGCGCCAAGCGCGGCGAGGCGCTGGCCCTCGTCGCCCGCCGCCGCGACCGGCTCGAGACGCTGAAAGCCGAATTGGGCGGCGACGTCCATGTCTTCGCCGCCGACCTCGCGCTTGCCGGCGCGGCCGAGAGCCTGATCGCGGAAGTGGAGGCCGAAGGGCTGAGCGTCGCGACCTTGATCAACAATGCGGGCTTCGGCCTCGCCGGCAGCTTCGCCGACCGGCCGCTCGACCGCCAGCGCGAGATGATCGACCTCAATATCCGCACCCTGACCGAGCTCTGCCACCTCGTCCTCCCCGCCATGCGCGCGGCCGGCAAGGGCGCGATTCTCAACGTCGCCTCGACCGCCGCCTTCCAGCCCGGGCCGAACATGGCGGTCTATTATGCGAGCAAGGCCTATGTCCTCTCCTTCACCGAGGCGCTGCACCACGAGCTGAAGGGCACCGGCATCCGCGTCTCGGCGCTCTGCCCGGGCCCCACGGAAAGCGAGTTCAGCGACGTCGCCGATTCGCACAGCCCGACGCTGGAACGGATGAAGATGCCCGCCGCCCCCGTCGTCGCCGCCGGCCTCGCCGGCCTCGACGCCAACAAGGCGGTCGTCATCCCCGGCCTCAAGAACAAGATCGGCGCCCAGGCCAGCCGCTTCCTCACCCGCGCCGCGATGCGCAGGATCATCGGCCGGATCAAGAACTGAAATGGGGATACAAAGGCGGGGCCGGAAAGACACCTCTATCCGACCCCGCCCTCCGAACCGGAGAATTTAATCTCGGTTGCCAGGCGTCCTTAAGCGCGGCGCGCGGATAAAGATTCCCAGTAATTGTACGAGTCGGGGATCCACTGGGGCAGTGACGTGACTGCCCATTGCTACGGCGCAGGCGCCTCAACCACTTCGCCCACCAGCCAGTCATGGAAAATCCGCAGCGGCCGCCGCCCAAGCGCCGAGCGGCGGCAGGCGAACCAGTAGGCGTAGGGGCTCTCGACGGCGAGGCCGAACAAAGGGTGGAGGCGCGGGTCGTGGGCGCCTTCGACGTGCATCTCGAACATGAAGGCGATGCCGAGATCCTGCGCGGCGGCATCGAGGATGAGCTGGCCGGAATCGAAATGGTCGATCGCCGCGGGCTCGAGACCGGGCACGCCGGCCGCCTCGCGCCAATAATCGAAAGCGTCGGGAAGGTCGCGATGGAGAAGCACCGTCGCCTCGGCGAGCTGGGCGGGGTCGGTCAGCGCCAGCGACGCGTCGCCGCCGACCGCGACCACCCGGTTGGTGCCCAGCTTGACGCTGTAGAGCGAGGAATCGACCTCGCGGGCGAGCACGATCGCCGCATCGAGCCCTTCGTCCAATCGGGCCAGAGCGTGCGGCCGGGTGTCGATGTCGATATGAAGATCGGGGTGGAGCTGCCTCAGCTCACCGAGCCGCGGCATCAGCCGGTAGGAAGCGAAGAGCGGCAGCACCGCGAGCTTGAGCCGCATCAGCTCGGCTTGGCCGGCGGCGCGCTCCATGGCATGGCCGAGCTCTTCCAGCGCCGGCCCGATCTCGGCGAGCAATTGGGCGCCGTCCGGGTTGAGCAAAACCGCCTGGTGGCGCCGCTCGAACAGCGGCCGGCCGACATGGCGTTCGAGCGCCTGGACCCGGCGGGAGAGCGCGGGCGAGGACAAAGCGAGCGATTCCGCCGCGGCCTTGACCGAGCCCAGCCGGGCGACCTGGACGAACGCTTCCACCGCGGTCAAAGGCGGCAGCCTTTTCATCGCGCGAACGCTCTAACCAGCGGGTGGAATTGTGCGATGCACATCTTCCCCTCCATAGGCATATGGCGGTTTTCCGCCCTTTCCTGATTGCGTCCGGCGCAATCATGCATGACGTCTTCGCACTTGCACAAAAACTGTGCAAGCGCAAAAACGAGCCTGCCTTTCAGGCATCCTCTCCTAAAACTTTACAGGGTCGGTCTCCGGATCGGCCCTTTTTTTGCGCCGCCTCTCCGTCACGGACCGACTGGGTGGCCAGCCGATGCGGCGGCCACCCAGGATTTGCGGTTCAGGCTGCCGCCGGTGCGAACACGCGCAGCCGATGACCATCGGGATCGAGCGCAACGAACGTGGTGCCGAAGCTCATCCGCGTCGGGGCCTGGATGATGGTCAGGCCGCGTCGCGTCCAGTCGGCGTGCGTCGCCTCGACGGCCGTCGCGTCGGCAACGGAGAATGCAATCTCGCTCGCACCGGATTGGCCCGTGCTTTCCGGCTCGACCGTGTCTTGCGACCACAGGCCAAGCATCACGCCGTCGCGGAGCGGCAATATGGCGATATCCGATTTCTGCTCGACGATCGGGATATTCAGCAGCTCAGCGTAGAGTGCGGCGCTGGCTGCATGGTTCGCGACGTGCAGGAGCAGGAAGTTGAAGTCTGGCATGAAACCCTCCTCGCCTCGGCGTCACGGAATCGAGCGCCGGCTGAAGAAGGCTACGACACCTTGCTGTCAGTTTATGTCAGCAGTCATTGCTCGGGCACGCCCCGGAGCGTGCGCCACTCCTTGAGCAGCGAGGCACGACGGCGTGGGTATCGCTCGGCCGTCGCCTCGAGCGCCGCGATGCGGTCGGTCCTGAAATGGCGGTAGCCGTCGCGCAGTTCGCACCAGGCGACGACGACACGCACGCGATCGTAAAAGGCGAGCGCAACGGGCCAGATGATCCGCTTGCTACCGCTCCCTTGCTCGTCCGCATATGCGATTTGCAGCTTTCGCTCGGACCGGATCGCCTGGCGGATCGCGGCAAGCTCGCCGTCGCCGGCTGCGATCGGCTCGCCGGGGCCGATCAGCAGGCCCGATGCATCGATCCCGTCCTTGAGGTCGGCCGGGAGGACCGCGCCGATCTTGGCCAGCACGTTGCGCGCGGCCTTGCCCAGCAGCCCGTCCGCCCGTTCCGAAACCCATCGCGAGCCGAGCACCAGCGCCTCGATCTCCTCCTCGGAGAACATCAAAGGCGGCAGCATGAAGCCCGGGCGGAGCACATAGCCCACGCCCGCTTCGCCATCGATATGCGCGCCTTGAGCCTTCAGGCTGCCGATGTCGCGGTAAAGGGTGCGCAATGACACGCCGAGCTCTTCGGCCAGGGCCGCACCCGCAACCGCTTGCCGATGCCGGCGCAGCACCTGGATCAAGTCGAGAAGCCGCTGCGCGCGAGACATGGGGGCTGCTCTCCCGAGGCTGGCCGAGCTCAAGGCCTGCTGCCATGATCTGGCAGTAGAGCGGCACCAATTCGGATTTTCAAGCCCGATCGGATTTGCGCGCTCCATTTCGCTCACCCCCAAGGCTTTTTTGAACCGCCGGTTGGACCGCTCGTTTTGCGACCCTATGTGGGGCGCTTCCCCGAAAGAGAGGCAGCGGGCCCATGGCCGACGTCGAGATCAAGTCCAAGCGCCTGCAGGTCGCGACCATGCGGCCCGACGACAGCGGCCGCGGCATCGCCCGGCTGCCGCGCTCGGTGATGGCCGAGCTTGGCCTCGCGGAGGGCGACGTGATCGAGCTGGTCGGCAAGCGCGTCACGCCGGCGCGCGCGGTCGGCCCCTATACCGAGGATGAGGGGCTGGAGATCATCCGGCTCGACGGCCTCCAGCGCGCCAATGCCGAGATCGGCTCGGGCGACTTCGTCGAGATCCGCAAGGCCGAATCGAAGCCCGCTTCGCGCGTCGTCTTCGCCCCCGCCCAGAAGAATCTGCGCCTCCAGGGCTCGGCCCATGCGCTCAAGCGCAGCTTCGGCATGAAGCCGCTGACCGCGGGCGACGTCGTCTCGACCACCGGCCAGCAGCAGGTGCCGCGCGGCGACATCCCGCCCGAATTGCGCCAGATGCTGACCGCCCCCGCCTTCGCGCTCCAGGAGATCCGGCTGGTCGTGGTGTCGACCACGCCCAAGGGCATCGTCCACATCGACGCCAATAGCGAGATCGAGCTGCTGCCCGAATATACCGAGGCCAAGGAGACGAGGCGCGCCGACGTCACCTATGACGATCTCGGCGGCATGGGCACGACCATCGACCAGCTGCGCGAGATGGTCGAGCTGCCGCTGCGCTACCCCGAGATTTTCGAGCGGCTCGGAGTCGATCCGCCCAAGGGCGTGCTGCTCCACGGCCCCCCCGGCACCGGCAAGACGCGGCTGGCGCGCGCCGTCGCCAATGAGAGCGACGCCAATTTCTTCCATATCGCCGGCCCCGAGGTGATGGGCTCGGCTTATGGCGAGAGCGAGAAGCGCCTGCGCGAATTGTTCGAGGAGGCGGCCCAGGCCGCGCCCTCGATCATCTTCATCGACGAGATCGATTCGATCGCGCCCAAGCGCGGCCAGGTCACCGGCGAGACCGAGAAGCGGCTGGTCGCTCAGCTCCTCTCCCTGCTCGACGGGCTTGAGCCGCGGCAGAACGTCGTCGTCATCGCCGCCACCAACCGGCCCGAGGCGATCGACGAGGCGCTTCGCCGCCCGGGCCGCTTCGACCGCGAGATCGTGATCGGCGTTCCCGACGAGGGCGGCCGGCGCGAGATCATCGGCATCCACACCCGCGGCATGCCCTTGGCCGAGGGCGTCGACCTCGCCAGCCTGGCGCGGCAGACCTACGGCTTCGTCGGCGCCGACCTCGCCGCCTTGGTCCGCGAGGCGGCGATCGAGGCGATCCGCGCGATCATGCCCAAGCTCAACCTCGAGGAAGGCACGATTCCGCCCGAAGTGCTCGACACATTATCGGTGACCGAGAAGGATTTCGCCGAAGCGCTGAAGCGGGTCCAGCCTTCGGCCATGCGCGAGGTGATGGTGCAGGCGCCGACGATCGGCTGGGACGATGTCGGCGGCGTCGACGAGGCGCGCGAACGGCTGCGCGAGGGCGTCGAATTGCCGCTGAAGCATCCCGACGCCTTCCGCCGGCTCGGCATCCGCCCGGCCAAGGGCTTCCTGCTTTACGGCCCGCCGGGCACCGGCAAGACCCTGCTCGCCAAGGCGACGGCGCGCGAGGCCGAGGCCAATTTCATCGCCACCAAATCCTCCGATCTGCTCTCCAAATGGTATGGCGAATCGGAGCAGCAGATCGCGCGGCTGTTCGCCCGGGCGCGACAGGTCGCCCCGACCGTGATTTTCATAGACGAACTCGACAGCCTCGTGCCGGCCCGCGGCGGCGGCCTCGGCGAGCCCCAGGTCACCGAGCGCGTCGTCAACACGATTCTCTCCGAGATGGATGGACTTGAAGAGCTGCAGTCAGTCGTTGTGATCGGCGCGACCAACCGGCCGAATCTGATTGATCCGGCCCTGCTGCGCCCGGGCCGTTTCGACGAGTTGATCTACGTGCCCGTGCCCGATGAA
>DASYKV010000038.1:0-49648 GCA_035994965.1 Allosphingosinicella sp. | reverse complement strand
CCCACTCGTACGACGAGAACTGGGGCAAGTACGGCGGCCAGGAGCTGCTTTCGTTCGGTCCGCTATTCGGCCATCAGTACTCGCACATCTGGGTCGACTTCCGCGGCATTCAGGACGAGTACATGCGCGGCAAGGGCATCGACTACTTCGAGAACAGCCGGCGCGCGGCCTACGCGCAGCGCGAGTATGCGCGTCAGAACCCGATGCAGTGGCTCGGCTACGACAGTCAGATCTGGGGCTTGAGCGCCTGCGACGGCCCGGCCGACACGATCCAGATGTTCAACGGTCAGAAGAGCCGCTTCTTCGGCTACGCGGGCCGGGGCACCACCGCGGTGCACGCACTCGATGACGGCACGATCGCGCCGACTGCGGCCATCGCCTCGATCGCATTCGCGCCTGAGATCGTGATTCCGACCATCCACGCCTTCCGCGAGCGCTACGGCACGCCCCTCTACAAGAAGTACGGCTTCCTCGACTCGATCAACCCAAGCTTCACTTACAGCGACGTGAAGATGCAGTACGGCCAGGTCGTCCCGGACGTCGGCTGGGTCGCGACGGACTACATCGGCATCGACCAGGGCCCGATCCTGGCGATGATCGAGAATCACCGCAGCGGCCTGGTCTGGCAGGTGATGCGCGGCGATCCGCATCTGCGCCGCGGGCTCGAGCGTGCCGGCTTCGCCGGCGGCTGGCTGGCGGCATGAGGGCGACCCGCCGCGCCGTCCTGATGGGCGGGCTCGCCGCTCTGGCCGGCTGCGGCGGCGCCGGCGATGACCGCGAGACCCTGCGCTTCTGGGCGATGGGACGCGAGGGCGAGGTGCTCGCCCAGCTCGTGCCGGAGTTCGAGCGGCTCAATCCCGGCATCAAGGTCCGGATTCAGCAAATCCCCTGGATCTCCGCGCACGAGAAGCTGCTCACCGCCTTCGCCGGCGACGCGACCCCCGACCTCGCCCAATTGGGATCGAGCTGGGTGCCCGAGCTCGCCGCTCTGGGCGCGATCGAGCCGCTCGACGCGCGCCTGCGCGGCTCGCGCGTCGTCGCCATGGGCGATTATTTCGAAGGCCCGCTGCGCGCCAACGTCATCGACGGCCGGACCTGGGCCGTGCCCTGGTATGCCGACACGCGGCTGCTCTTCTACCGCAGCGACCTGCTCCGCGCCGCCGGCTTTCCGGCGCCGCCGACCGACTGGGCCGGCTGGCTCGCCGCGATGCGGGCGATCAAGGCGCGCGCCGCGCCCGGCGATTATGCGGCCCTGCTGCCCTTGAACGAATATGAGCCCTTACTCGCGCTCGCCTTGCAGCAGCCGGAGCCTTTGCTGCGCGACGGCGGCCGCTACGGCAATTTCCGCTCGGCCGGCTTCGTGCGCGCGTCCGATTTCTACCTGAACCTTTTCCGCGAGGGGCTCGCGCCCCAGGTCAGCAACACCCAGATCTCCAACGTCCATGACGAATTCGGGCGCGGCCGCTTCGTCTTCTACATCTCCGGCCCCTGGAACATCGGCGAGTTCAAGCGCCGGCTGCCGCCGGACCGGCAGGACGATTGGATGACCGCGCCGCTGCCGGGGCCGGCGGGGCCGGGCGCCTCGATCGCCGGCGGCGCCAGCCTCGCAATCTTCGCGCTGTCCGAGCGCAAGGAGGCAGCCTGGAAGCTGGTCGAATATCTGTCGCGGCCCGACGTGCAATTGCGCTTCTTCGAGCTGACCGGCGATCTGCCGGCGCGGCGCAGCGTCTGGCGCGCGCCGGTGCTGGCGGAGGACCGTTATGCCGCCGCCTTCCGCGACCAGCTCGAGCGCGCCGTGCCGCCGCCAGCGGTGCCCGAGTGGGAGCGGATCGCGACGCAGCTGCGGATCGTTTCCGAGCGCGCGGTGGCGGGGCAGATCGACCCGGTCCGCTTCCGCGAGACCATGGACGCCGATGCCGACCGCATCCTCGAGCGCCGGCGCTGGATGCTGGCGCGCGGGGGCAGGGCATGAGGCGCCGCTCGCTCGCCGGCTGGATCTTCGCCGGGCCGGCCCTGATCATGCTCGGCCTGTTCTTCCTGGTGCCGGTTTTGCTCGCCTTCGCGCTCAGCCTGACCAATTTCGATCTCTATTCGCTGGCCGATTACCGCAACACCCAGTTCGTCGGCTTCGCCAATTATGCCGAGATGGTGCGCACGCCGCTGTTCTGGAAGGCGCTCGGCAACACCTTCTATTTCGTCATCGTCGGCGTGCCCTTGTCGATCGGCCTGTCGCTCGGCGCGGCGATGCTGCTCAACGGCGGCGTCTCCCGCCTCACCGGCCTGTTCCGCACCGCCCTCTTCGCGCCCGTCGTCACCACCCTGGTCGCGGTCGCGGTGATCTGGCGCTACCTCCTCCACACCCGCTACGGAATGATCAATTACGGCCTCGAGAGCGCCGGCGTGCCCCCGGTCGACTGGCTCGGCGATCCGCGCTCGTCCATGCCGGCGATCATCCTTTTCGCCGTGTGGAAGAATTTCGGCTACAACATGGTGATCCTGCTCGCCGGCCTGCAGACCATTCCGAACGATCTCTACGAGGCGGCGCGGATCGACGGCGCCAATGGCTGGCAGCGTTTCCGCCACGTCACCCTGCCGGCGCTCGGGCCGATGCTGCTCCTGGTCTCGATCCTGACCATGGCGGGCTATTTCCAGCTCTTCGCCGAGCCTTATGTGATGACCCAGGGCGGGCCTGTCGAGAGCACGGTCAGCGTGCTCTATTTCATGTACGACCAGGGCTTCAAATGGTGGAACCTCGGCTTCGCCTCCGCCGTCGCCTTCGGCCTGTTCCTGATCATGATCGTCTTCACCACCCTCCAATACCGGTTCGCCCGGGCGCGGGGGATGACATGATCCGCCCCTCCCGCGCCGGCCGGGCCGTGCGGCTCTCGCTCATCCTCCTGCTCGCCGCTTTCGCGCTCTTCCCGTTGCTGTGGATGGTCTCGGTCTCCTTCATGAGCCCGGGCGAGGCGAGCCGCTTCCCGCCGCCGCTCCTGCCCGCCGAGCCGTCCTTAAGCGCTTATCGCGCCTTGTTCGAGACCACCGGCATCGCCCGCTATTTCCTCAACAGCCTGTTCGTCGCGACGATCGGCACGTTGCTGTCGCTGATGTTCAACGCGACCGCGGGCTACGCCTTCGCCAAATTGCGCTTCAAGGGCCGCGACCGCATCTTCCAGTCGCTCGTCGCCGCTCTGGTCATCCCCGCCCAGGTGACGATGCTGCCCTTGTTCCTGATGCTGAAGGAGATCGGCTTGATCAACAGCTTCGCCGGCGTGCTGGTGCCGGTGGCGACGAGCATCTTCGGCATCTTCCTGGTCCGCCAATATGCGCTTTCCATCCCCGACGAGATGCTGGAGGCGGCGCGGGTCGACGGGGCGGGGGAGGGGCGGATCTTCCTCCAGATCGTGGTGCCGGTGCTGACCCCGATCCTGATCACGCTCGCTCTGTTCACCTTCCTCGCCACCTGGAACGACTTCATGTGGCCTTTGATCATTCTCACCGACCAGGACAATTACACATTGCCGGTCGCGCTCGCCGCTCTGTCGCGCGAGCATGTCCAGGACAATGAGCTGATGATGGCGGGCTCGGTGCTGACGATCCTGCCCGTGCTGCTGCTCTTCCTGGTGCTGCAGCGTTATTATCTGCAGGGGCTGCTGGCGGGCAGCGTCAAGGGATGAGGTGGCTTCTCATCCTCCTGTTTGCGCTGGCCACGCCCGCGCTGGCGCAAGAGTCGCGGCTGCTCGACGATTTCGCGGCGCCGGCCGCGTGGCGGGCGCAGGCCTCGGACGGCGTCACCGGCACGATGCGGCCGTTCGAGGGCGGGCTCAGGCTCGATTACGATTTCTCGCGCGGCTCGGGCTACGCTTATCTGCGCCGCGCCTTGCCGCTCGAGCTGCCCGCCAATTTCGAGCTGCGCTTCCGGCTGCGCGGGCAGGGGCCCGCCAATGCGCTCGAGATCAAGCTCACCGACGCAAGCGGCGAGAATGTCTGGTGGCACCGTCGCGCCGATTATGTCCCGCCCGGCGAATGGCAAGTGATCCGCATCCGCCGCCGCCAGATCGAGTTCGCCTGGGGCCCGACCGCCGACCGCACCCTGCGCCGGACGGCGGCGATCGAGTTCGTCGTCGCGGCGGGTTCGGGCGGCGGCCGCGGCTGGATCGCGGTCGACGATCTGGAGATCGTGCCGCTCCCCGAGCCGCCCGCCGTGCCGCCCGCCATCGTCGCCAGCGCCGACGCAGGGGAAGGCGCGGCGCTGGCGGTGGACGGGAACCGCGACACCTTCTGGCGCGCGCCGCGATACGGCGGCGCGCTGGTCCTCGACCTCGGCTACCGGCGGGAGTTCGGCGGGCTGGTGCTGCGCTGGCTCGGTCCTGCCGACGAGGGCCGGGTCTCCCCGCCGGAAGGCCAGGGCGCGTCGCAATACGACGTCGCCTTGTCCGATGACGGCCTGGCCTGGCGCGAGGTTGGGGCTGTACGGCGCGGCAATGGCGGCGCCGACTGGCTGAAATTGCCGGAGAGTGAGGCGCGTTACATTCGCATCCGTCCCCGGTCCGGCCTGTATTGGGGCGATGTGCACGGCACCGCGAACCCAATCGCGCTCACCGAGGTGGAGGTTCGGCCGCTTGCCTTCGGCGCCAGCGACAATGCGTTCGTCGCCGCCGTGGCGGCCGAGGCCCCGCGCGGCGCCTACCCGCGCGGTTTCGTCGGCGAGCAGAATTACTGGACCCTGGTCGCCGAGCCGACCGGCGGGCAGAGTGGCCTGATCGACGAGGATGGCGCGATCGAGGTGGGCCGTGGCGGGTTCTCGGTCGAGCCGTCGGTCTATGTGGACGGGGACGGCAATTGGGCGAACAGCCGCGCCACGCAGTCATTGCGCGAGGACGGCATTCCCATTCCCACCGTGGTTCGGGAAGGCAATGGCTGGGCGCTCGCCGTCACGGCTATCCCCGACGGGGACCGCATCGTCGCGCATTATCGGCTGCGCAACACCGGCACGGCGAGGCAGCGGATGGCCCTGACGCTCCAGGTCCGCCCCTTCCAGGTCAATTCGCCCCAGCAATTTCTCAACATTACCGGCGGCGTCAGCCCGATCCGGACTCTCGCCTGGCGGGACGACACCCTGTCGGTCAACGGCGCTCCGCGGGTTATGGCGGCCGCGCGATATCGTGGGGCGACCAATCCACTCGTCACCGTGCAGCCGTTCGATCAGCGACGCTTCCCGATTGCGTGGACCGAAACCGTCGAGGATCCGACCGGCCTCGCGTCCGCGACGATCAGCTATGACCACTATGTCCTGCCCGGCGGCACGCTGGAGGCCGCGCTCAGCCTCGGCCTCGATGGTTCGCCGCGGCCCCTGGCGCTCGCGGACGTGTCGGCGATCGAGGCTGCTGCGGTCGCCCGCTGGAGCGACGCATTGGGCGACGTCCGTATCACCGGTCCCGCCGCCGCCCGGCCCGCGCTCGATACGCTGCGCACCGCGCTCGCCCATATCCTGGCGACCCGCGAGGGGCCGGCGCTGCGGCCGGGTTCGCGTTCCTATGCACGCGCCTGGATCCGGGACGGCGCGATGATGTCCTCGGCCCTCCTGCGCATGGGCCTCGACCAGCCTGCCATCGCCTTCCTCGAATATTATGCGCCCTTCCAATATCCGGACGGCAAGGTGCCTTGCTGCGTCGATGCGCGCGGCGCCGATCCGGTGCCGGAGAATGACAGCGACGGCGAGTTCATCCACCTCGTCGCCCAGGCCCATCGTTATGCGCCGGACATGGAGCGCCTTCGCCGCCTGTGGCCGCGCGTCCGCGCCGCCGCCGAGCATGTCGAAGCCCAGCTTGAAACCACGCGGATTCCCGCCAACCACAACACGCCGCTCTACGGGCTGCTGCCGCCCTCGATCAGCCACGAAGGCTATTCGGCGCGGCCGGCTTATTCCTATTGGGACGATTTCTGGGCGCTGACCGGTCTGCGCGACGCCGTCGACCTCGCACGCGCGCTCGGGCGGGGGGAGGATGTGGCGCGGCTCGAGACGCGCGCGCAGCTGTTCTACGCCGAATTGCGCGGGTCGATCGCCGAGGCGCGCCGGGTCCACGCTATCGCCTTCATACCGGGCGCGGCCGATCTCGGCGATTTCGACGCGACCTCGACCACGATCGCGCTCGCCCCGGCCGGGCTCCAGCATCTGCTGCCCGCCGACGCGCTCGCCGCCACGTTCGAGCGCTATTGGGCCGAATTCACGGCCCGCCGCGACGGCCGCCGCGCCTGGGACGCCTACACGCCCTATGAATGGCGCAATGTCGGCGCCTTCGTCCGGCTCGGCTGGCGCCGCCGCGCCGCCGGCCTGTTCGATTATTTCATGGCCGATCGCCGCCCCGCCGGCTGGAACCAGTGGGCCGAGGTGGTCGGCCGCTTGCCCCGTGAGCCACGCTTCATCGGCGACATGCCGCACGGCTGGGTGGCGTCCGATTATATCAACGCCCTCCTCGACATGATCGCCTATGAACGGCCGCGCGACCGGGCGCTGGTGCTCGCTGCCGGCATCCCCGATGCCTGGCTCGCCGGCGCCGGCATTTCGGTGGAGCGGCTGCGAACGCCCTACGGCCGCTTGAGCTACAGCCTGCGCGCCGAGGGCCGCCGCCTGCGCATCGCCTGGCGGCTCGAAGGCCGTGCCCCGCCCGGCGGCCTCGTCCTCGGCCTGGGCGCGGAACGCGCGCTGACCGGCCTCAGCGGCGACGCGCTGCTGCCGCGATGACACGACCCAGCCTTTCCCTCAGCCTGCCTTCCGGAGCCCAGTCGTCATGACCGACACCTACCAATTTCCCGACGGCTTCCTGTGGGGCAGCGCCACCTCGGCGTATCAGATCGAAGGCTCGCCGCTCGCCGACGGCGCCGGAGCCAGCATCTGGCAGCGCTTCACCCATACGCCGGGGATGACCGCCAATGGCGATACCGGCGATATCGCCTGCGATCATTACAACCTCTATCGCGACGACGTCGCCTTGATGGCCTCGCTCGGGCTCAAGGCCTATCGGTTCAGCATCGCCTGGGGGCGCGTGCTTCCGCAAGGCACGGGAACCGTCAACGCCGCCGGGCTCGATTTCTACGACCGGCTGGTCGACGCCTTGCTCGAACGGGGGATCGAGCCGCTTCCCACCCTCTATCACTGGGACCTGCCGGCGGCGCTCGACGATCGCGGCGGTTGGCTCAATCCCGACATCGCGTCCTGGTTCGCCGATTATGGCGAGGTGTTGTTCCGCAAGCTCGACGGACGAGTCAAGCGCTGGGCGACGCTGAACGAGCCCTGGGTGGTGACCGACGGCGGCTATCTCCACGGCGCGCTCGCGCCCGGCCATCGCAGCCTCTACGAGGCGCCGATCGCGTCGCGCAATCTGATGCGGGCGCATGGCGCCGCGGTGCAGCGCTACCGGGCCGTCGGCGCCCATGAGATCGGCCTGGTCGTCAACCTCGAGCCAAAATATCCGGCCTCCGACGCGGACCGCGCAGCCGCCGAGCGCTCGGCCGCTTATATGAACCGCCAATATCTCGATCCCGCTTACGGCCTCGGCTGCCCTTCGGAAATGAAGGCGATCTTCGGCGATGCCTGGCAGGATTGGAGCGCGGACGACCTCGCGCTCGCCGCGCAGCCGACCGACTGGCTCGGCGTCAATTATTACACGCGCGGCGTGATGAAGGAGGATCCGGGCTGCTGGCCGGTCGGCGCCGGCTATGTCCGCCAGCCCCACGCCACCTATAGCGAGACCGGCTGGGAGGTGTACGAGCAGGGGCTGACCGACACATTGCTCTGGGTGAAGGAGCGCTACGGCAATCCACCCGTCACCATCACCGAGAACGGCTCGGCCTTTTTCGATCCGCCAAAGGCGCAGAATGGGCGCCTGCGCGATCCGCTGCGGGTCGATTATCTCCACCGCCATCTGCGCGCAGTCCACGCCGCCATCGCCGCCGGCGCCGACATCCGCGGCTACATGGCATGGTCGCTGCTCGACAATCTCGAATGGTCGCTGGGCTTTTCCAAGAGGTTTGGAATCGTCCACGTCGATTTCGAAACCCAGGCGCGAACGCCGAAGGACAGCGCCCTGTTCTACGCGAAGGTCATCGCCAGCAACGGCCGGGCGCTCTATGGCGATCCCTGGGCCTAGCGGCATGGGCAAGGAGCAATCGAACGTGTGAAAGATCACAGACTCCGCTCCTTCGTGCGCACATAGATGTCCGGTCCTGGGCGCTGAATCACGGAATTGGCTTTGCGCAGCGCTCAGACATCGTCGCACGACGAGTGTGCCATTCATTGGGCAAGTTCTCTAAAGAGCCAACCAGCGACCGTCTTCCGCCCAGCGCGGAAGCCGTCCAGCGGGAGGTGGGCCCAATAGATTGAATGTGGATGGCTCGACCGCGCCGCGTTACTCTTGGAGAGTCTCGCGAGAATGCCAAGGGTAGGGGAGCAGCCACCGGTCAAGGGCGGCTTTCTCTATGTCTACCGATTGGTGCGCCACACGCAGGACTATACTTGGCCAGTGCGAACAATTATTTAGATAGTCAGGAGGCAAGTTAATTTCACGAGCTGGGAGGAGGGGCATCGAGAGCTCAAGTTTGTCAGCTTCTGTACCTATCGTTGCCTCTGATATATGAGCTTCTCGTGTGCCAAGCTCTCTGTACACCCGCAACATCCTTCGGCTTGCCTCGGCGATTCCACTTTTGGGGCGCCTCAGTGATCCCGATGGGACGGCGGAGCGAAGCTCGTCCGTTTGCGGGAGCACTATCATTGTTGACGTTGCCCTGGACGGAGGGGGCCGTTTGCTCAGGCTGGCGCAGGATGTTCATGCCTGCGCCCTAGGGCAGGCATCGGCCGCGATAATGGGAGCGTTCGCACTCGGCCGAAGCCGGGAGGAGTTGGCGGCGGCTCGCGATGCTCTCGCAAGCTTTTTGGCCGGCACGGATCTGCCGGGCTTGGCAAGCGAATTCGAAGTGTTTGGCCCGGCACGCCCCTACCTCGCCCGGCATCCCGCCATTCTTCTTCCGTTCGATGCCGTAGTGGGCGCGGCCGACGCGGCTCTTTCCCGGGCATAAGGGTTGGAATTGCCGCGCTTCTTTTGGCTACGTCCCCACGATATCGACAGGGAGTTGCTGTCTTTCCGGAAGGGAATTTCCCGTAATCGGGCGCCGTTCATGCGCGCTCCATAGGCAAGAGCGAGGCAAGCTAGTGGTCCTCAATCCACTTTCGTCCCACCGACACAAAGTCAGCGGGGGAGATTCGTCTTCGATGGCCAAGGCTTGAGAAGCGTGCGCAAGGAGATTCCAATCCCTCCCGTCGCCAGTTAATCTACGTCGACGGGCTGCCGAAGATTCCATCTCGTCTACCTGTGCATCGGCAGTTCCGCCATACTTCGTCCTCACATAGGTAATGTGGCCGCGAGAAAGGCGGGAATAGCCCTCGGCTTGTCGATCGCATACTATCGAGCCACTCGCTTCATGAAGGTGCGCCGTGAACATACATCCGAGTGGCGATTTGAGACCGATCGTTTTTGCGGGACTGTCAATCACTTCCGCGGACGCCAAGAAAATATTGCCGGCCGACTACAGACCTCCCGTAAAGCGTGGCGACTTCGGGATGATCCCGGACCGGTCACTGGTCATAGTCATCGATGGCGTCTTCGAAAGGGCCTTGGCGGTCAGCACGACCGAAATACGTGACGCGATCGCGCGAGCCGTCACGATTTTCGGTGCGTCGAGCATGGGTGCGCTTCGCGCGGCGGAGGTGCCGGGGATGACCGGGATCGGCGCTATCTACCGCATGTATGCGCAAGGCGAGATTGAGAATGACGACGAAGTTGCGGTCGCCTTCGACCCCCGGACACTGGCGACGATGAGCGAGCCGCTGGTCAATATCCGCCACGCCGCGTCGCGTCTCGCAAAAACCGGAACGATCAGCGTCGTGACCGCCTCGCGACTCGTCAAGGCGGCCTCGGCGCTTCCGTTTTTCGAGCGCACCTATCCAGCCATATTGGAGGCCGCCCGGATCGGATCCGCGCCCGAACGCGCGCAGCTCGCCCGAATGCTCGCCTCGATCGATCTCAAGCGGGAGGACGCCGTGAGCGCGTTGGAACATGTCCGCAATCTCGGTCCGGCACGGCAGGATGCGCGGCCGCGAAGGACGGAATCGCCGCCGGCGCCCGCGCCACCGCGGGCAAATGGCAGCGTACATTTCTGGGAGTTCGGACCGCCGACACCCTTCAGCGACATCCTCGATTTCATGGGGCTTACCGGGACCCTCCCCCATTATGCCGAGCAGGCGCGGCTCCGCCTTCGCGCCGCGGTCGCGCCCGCGGTCCATCCGCAGCAGATCGAGGCCTCTCAGGAGCGGCTGTTCGCCAAGGCGGCTCGGGCATGGCAATGGGCGACCGAGGAAGAGGTCGCCACGACCCTGGCGGATCTCGGCCTCGATGGAGCGACGCTGAGCCGGCACGCCTTGGATCGCGCCCGGGACTCGGCCGAGGCGCGCGCCCTGCTACGCGCCAACCATCCAGCGATGATCGAGGCGCTGCGAGCGGAACTGTATTTCGACGACCTCATTCTGAAGCGCGAAGCCTCGCGGATGCTAAGCTTGGCCGCGCTCGCGTTGGCCGGTGCGCGGCTTGGCCCGGTCGACCCGAGCGAACGGGAGGCGGCGCTGGCCCGCCTGTGCCGCTCGCTCGACGTCAGGGACGGCGCTGCGGCGTTCGACCTTCTTGCCGAATGGGGCGTCGGCGCCGGAGCGGTTGAAGCTTATCTTTCGCGGTTGGCCTGCGCTCGCCGAATCGCCGCGCCAGGCGCCGATGGCGAGACAGCCATTTCCCACCATCCCTGGCTCGCCACCAGCCCGAAGGCGGAGGGAAGCCGGCGATTCTGTACGACGCTCGATGCGGCGCACAAAGCGGTCAAGGCGATTCAGCCGGTCATTGGCGTCACCCGCGTCGCGATGATCACCGGCCTGGGAACGATCGGCATTCCCAACGCGCAAGCCTTCCGTCCAGATGGCGAATGGTCGAGCACCGTCGGCAGCGGCAAAAGCGACTCGGTGCAGGGCGCGAAGATCGGCGCGGTCATGGAAGAGATCGAGAAATGGTCGCAGGAACGATTCGCCGAACGGCACTCCGAACAGGTCGTCCGCACCGCGTCCTATGACGACCTCGACAGCGCCGACGCGGTCGATCCGGCTCAGCTCGATCTGCCCTATGACAGCTGCTACCGGCCCGACCGCGCGATCGACTGGTATCGTTGCGAGGATCTGCGGTCGGGCCGCGCGATGCTCGCGCCGGCCGCCGCTTTCACGCATCGGCGGCTTTCCAACGACATCTATTTTTCACCTTATGGTGCCAGAAAGACGGTGACAACCAACGGGCTGGCCGCGGGAATGACCATGGCCGAGGCGCTGACGCATGCGATTTGCGAGTTCGTCGAAAGGCATGCGCGAGCGATGGATTTCGTCGTCGGCGAGAATCCCGGGACACACGCCTATGCTGCCAAGCCTCCAATCGATCTCGCCACCGTGCCCCGCCCGGTCGCGGGCCTGGTCGACAAGATCGCTCGAAGCGGCCGACGCCTGATCGTGCGAGACATTCGAGGAGACATTGCGATTCCCGTCTTTGCCGCGACCATCTTCCTGCCGGAGGGCCTGATGGCGGGGCGGCTGCACGGCGACGGCTGGGCGCGCGCCAGCGGCTGGGCCGCCCATCCCCATCCCGAAACCGCAATTCACATGGCGATCCTCGAAGCCTCGCAAACGGTGATCAGCCACATCGCCGGCGCGCGCGAGGACCTGACGCTGAACGCGCGCAGCCTCGGCCGCCACGAGCGGTCCGACTCGCGACGGGCGGAGGCCTTTCTCGCCGAGCGCGACGGCGACGCTGCAATGCTCGACTTCGAGGATCTTTCGGGATTCGCGAGCGCGGATTCCGGGGCGGATGTGCGGTGGTTGCTCGACCGGCTCGGCGAGGCGGGCTGCGGCCACGTGCTGGCGATGGACTATTCGAGCGCCGCGATCGCGCCCGTGCGCGTCGTGCGAGTCGTCGTTCCTGGGCTGGAGACGATCAATGCCTTCCACACGGGGCTGCGTGCCCGGCGTGCGCTGATCGCCGATTTGCTGCCGCGGTCCTAATAAGGGAAGGTGCGGCGGGGCACATATTGATTGGCGCCGAGCAAGTGGGCCACTTCGTCGGACGGATCGTCGACCGCGTCGAGCTGCCAACGCATATCCTCCTGGGTGACGCACCAGCTTCGGATATAGGTCGCCAGAACGGCGCAACGGGTTTCGGCGGTGCCGTTGGGGCGCGAGGTGTGCCACCATGCCCCGTCCGCGAGGACCGCGCTGCCTCTTTTCCCAGTGAGAATTGTCGCATCGTCAGTCCAGGTCTCGCCAAGCGTCGGGAGCACTCCGCGGCGGTGGCTTCCGGCGATGCCCGCGGTGGCGCCGTTCTCGATCGTAAAATCGTCGAGCATCCAGATAACCTGCCCGGCGAGCGGCAAGGTGGGATAAGGCTGCGGCATCGTCCAGAATGGATGGTCGACGTGCCAATAAAGCTCGGCGCTGCCCGGCCAGAGCGCGTTGCCGGTCATCGTCGAGCAGATTACGTCGTCGCCGAGATAGCGCCGCCAGACGGCGAGGATGAAGGGGTGGCAGACGAAATCGACAAAGGACGCGCCCTTCATCAGCAGATGGAGAATGCGCTGGTGGCCGGAATGATGCAGGTTCTCCGCTCGTTCCGCCTCGAGAATACGCATATAGTCACGGCGTGTCCGCAGGCATTGATCCGCGGACAGCAAATCGGGGACGACGCAAAAGCCGGTTGAAGCAATCTGGCCGATAATGGCCGCGACATCGGCTTCGGATGGATCGTGCATCAACATCCTCCCTTCGTAGCTCATGTGAACCGGGGACCCGCCACCCAGGCGACAATCGCCTTGCGCACGCCCCGTGTCACCGGCAGCACGCGATGCGGGATGATCGACGGCAGGCAGAAGATCGTCCCGCGCTCGCGTGGCGCGGTCGCGCCGACCGGACCGAAGGTCTCGAACCGGCCGCCGTCATAATCTTCGGGCGCGCTGAGCTGGATGACGACGGTCAGCTTGCGCGGCGCTTCCCCCGATTCATGACTGTAGTCGTTATGCCAGTGGAAGTGACCCTTGCCCGCATGATATTCCACGTAATGCGGCATTCGCGTGATTCGGCTGAGCTCAAACCCATAATGGCGGACCGCTGCGTCGGAAGCAGCCTTCCAAAGCAGGCGATAAAGTGGCTCGGCTGCTACGCTACGCGCGATCATGTGGGTACGGCACACGCGATGGTCCTTCAGGACGCGCTGATCGACGACCGTGGTGGCGACACGTGGGAACGACTTGCCGAGAATCTCGAAATCAGTACAGGCCCCCGCCGATAGTCGGTCGGTACACCAAACGAGATCGAGATGCGGACTCGCGGCGCCCGACTCGCTGACGGTTTGTAAGTCTGACCCAGTCACGACTGGCAATGCTGCTCCACCGATACGTTCAGCGCAAGCGTCACCTTGCATCATTTCGACAAAACAACCCTTGTAAGCGCAGGCCAGTGGGCGTAGCTACTTGGATACGGAGTCGTTGGCGTTTCCATATCCTTCCGAGGCTTTTTGCGGTTAGCATTCCAAGAACGTAAATGCCCGGATTGGTCGCATTTAATTCTGCTTGCGAAGCAGATGTTTGAGGGGCGGCAATGGCGACTAAGCTCAGGATTGAATCAGTTCTGGCGCCGGCCGAATCCTATGCCAAGCCGCGCCAGGAGATGCTTCCAGCCGAGATTGTCGAAAGCAAGCGACAATTGGACATCGACACGCACTTTGATCTGGGGGGCGTGTCGCAGGCATGTCGCGATGCCCCCGACGCGATCGAAGGCCCCGATGGCCAGCGCATCGTTCCGCCGCGGTCGCCCCTGCCGCTGGTCCATGAAATCTCCTATCGCTGGGTCGAACGCACGCATCTTTGGATCGGCGTGGGCGAAGGTATAGTCATCGTTCTCGACGATGACGAGCACGCGCTGTTCCTGAAACTGCGCGACGGCGCCGCGCCGGCGGATCTCGCGGCATTGCTCAAGGGCGGATGGCCGCCGGTCGAGCGGCTGGTCGGCCGGCTTGCCGCCGCCGGCTTCATTCGCGGGGTCGAAGGCCATACCGATCGCTGGGAGCCGTCGCCCGGGCGGTTCATGCGGCTGCACCTTACCAAATTGTGCAATCTCTCCTGCGCACATTGCTATGCCGATTCGAGCCCCTGGGCGAGCACCAAAGGGCAGATGGATGCGGCCCGGTGGCTCAAGGTGATAGACGATTTTGCCGACGCGGGCGGCGAGCGGGTGCTGTTCACCGGCGGCGAGGCGTTGACCTATCCGGGTTGCGACACGCTGCTTCGACGCTCCCACGAGCGCGACCTCGATGTCACTCTCTTCTCGAACGGATTGCTGATCGACCGGCATCTCGACGTGATCAAGCTTTATGTCGATCAGGTCCAGATCAGCATCGACGGACCCGATGCCGAAACCAACGATCCCATCCGCGGCGCCGGCACTTTCGCGCGGGCGAAGCGCGCGGTCGACACGCTGCTCGACAACGGCGTCAAGGTGCGCATCAGCATGGTCGTGATGGAGGCCAACATCGCCGCCGTCCGCGCGGATTTCCTGCCTTTCGCGCGGCAATGGGCGGATCGGGGCGTCGAATGGCGCCTTGGTTACGGGGTTGCGCGCCATGGTCGCGGCGACGAAATGGACGATACCCTGGAAATCCATGACGTGCGGCCTGTCGTCGATGCCTTGATGCGTGAGCTCGAGGGCGAAGTAGGTCCGTTGATCGCACGAAGCACCAGCGGCTGCGGCTATGCCGAGCAGATCGTTGTCGCACCCGACGGCGCCATCCATCCGTGCCACCTGCTCGATGGCGCGATCACGCATGTCGAGGATCAACCGATGGGCGAGCTTATCAAGCTCCTGCATCGCACGTCCGACGATTATGACGTGAACAACACGATTGGATGCAATCGCTGCGACATCCGTCATTTGTGCGGCGGCGGCTGCCGGATCCAGAACGGCAAGTTCACGGGAAACCGCCGCGTCTCGAACTGCACCGCGTTCGACAAGCTGCATCGGCTTGGCAATCTGGTGAAGACCTTTACGCCGGAGCCGGTCGGCTAGGCCTGCGATGGGAGAGGACAAACGTTGATTTGAGCAGTGGAAGGAGATTGACATGGCCAAGATCAAGACACCGGTCGTCAAGGCAATTACCAAGGGGTTCGACCTCGTCGATGACGATGTTGCGAAACTAACGATCCAGGCGCAGATGCCAGCTGACGCCGGCCATGCGCGGCTGCCGACGGGCACGGTTGAGCGGACCGCCCAGGGCGGCCTTACGCTCAACGTCGCAAAGCTGAATCAGGCGCTGATGCGCGACCAGCGCTCGCGACTGGTGTCGAGCATGGGCTGCATCTCGAATCCGGGCGGCCCCGGCTGCTGACCATGGCGGCTGGCGTCGCGATGCGACGCCGGCCGCGCGCGGAGGCGCACGCCGCGAGGACCCGTCGCACGCGCGGGAGGGTTTCCGGTCATGAGCAGCGCGGGCGCTTGACCGTCCGGAGGACGCGCACGAGGTCGATCGATGCCTGACGCGGACGTGCTGCTGATATCTCCGCCTTGGCGTCCTTCGCTCTGGCCCTCATTGGCGCTCGGCACGCTCAAGTCGCGCCTGGCGGCGTGCGGCATCCCGATTGAGTGCAGCCACCTTCATCTCGACGTGGCGATGCGGCTCGGGCTCGACCGCTACGACCGGATCGCTGGGGGCTGGGAGGTGGGCGAAGCCCTCTATTTCGCGCTCTATCGCCCGTCCGAAGCACATCAGATCCTGGCGCGCACAGCCGATTGTCTCAGCGCTTCGGGCCAGGCCGGGGCGGCCCGAGACTGCACGATCGACACCATGGCCGAGCTCGAGGCCGCAACGAGCGAGGCGATCGCCTGCCTCGATCTTGAAGCGTATCGGCTCATCGGCCTCAGCGTAGGCGCGCTCCAGCTGGGCGCGGCGGTCTATCTCGCCGACAGGTTGCGTAGCCTGGCGCCGCAGGCGAAGATCGTCATGGGCGGCAGCAGCCTGGTCGGCACGGTCGGCGCCCGACTGCTCGAAAGCCTTTCCGCCGTCGATGCGGTCGTCGATGGAGAGGGCGAGGCGGCGCTGGCGCTGCTTGCAAGGGAAAGCGAGTGGACCCCCCGCTCGCTCGCCGCCATCCCCAATCTGCGTTATCGCGACGCGGCCGGCGCCGCGACGGGTCGCGAGAAGGGGAGCCTTGCCGATCTTGCCACGGCCGGTCCGCCCGATCTTGACGAATATTTCATCTCGGCCGCGGCTCACGGACTCGATCCGTCGATGCTCGTCCTCCCGATCGAGGCGTCGCGCGGCTGCGCCTGGGAGCATCGCCGCGGCGATGGACGGCTGCGCGGCTGCACCTTTTGCGGGATCTACCGAACCTCGCCGAATTTTCGCGAAAAGCCTCTGCCGTCGGTGCTCAACGAGATCGCGCACGGCGTGGAACGCCACGGCGCGCTGGAGCTGAGCTTCATCGACGCCTATCTTCCGCCCGGCTATGCGAAAGGGCTGCTGCGAGCGCTCGCCGCACAACCGTCCGATACGACGATATTCTGCGAAATGCGCTGCGACTTCGACCCTGAAACCGCGATGCTACTCGCCGCCGCAGGAGCGCGGAAGGTCCAACTCGGCGTCGAAGCCTTCAATACGGCCATCCTGCGCAAGATGGCCAAGGGCGTGCGAATGATTGATAATGTCCGAGCGGTCAAATTGTGCGAGGAACATGGCGTACCGCTGCAATATAATCTGATCATTCGCTTCCCGGGCATCGAGAAGGAGGCTCTCGACGAAACGCTCGCTCTGCTGCCCGCGCTTTTCGGCTATGCCGCTCCCCTTCTCGCCGATTTCTACCTCGATCGAAGCAGCCGGATCTTCGCGGAACCGGAAAAATTCGGAATCGACGCCGCGACCATGGATCGCGACCCGCTTCCCTTCCTTCCCGACTCCCTCGCGGCGAAGGGTATCAGCCTGGTGGTGCCGGTGGTCTTGCCGGAGGATCCGGCGCTACGGAGCGGCTGGGAGGCGATAGAAACAGCGGTCGCTCTCTGGAGCGCGCGCCATGAGGCGGCGGCGCGGCTCGGCATTCGTCACCTTCTCTCCTTCCGCGACACCGGGCGGAAGTTGGTGATCGAGGATCATCGAGGCGACGAGCCGCTCGTCATCAAGATCGGCGATCTGCTGCGCGAAATCCTGCTGGCCGCCGCCGACGTGACCGACCGCGAGACCCTGCGCGATCTGATTCCCGGGCGCGACGAGGCGAGGCTGGAGGAAGCGCTCGCGCTGCTGCGGAAGCATCGCCTCGTCGTCGAGGAAGGGCGGTCGGTGCTCGCCCTGCCGGTGCGCGCCTGGCTTCCGAGCGGTGCGCCGCGCGCCCTTGCGGAACCGGCCATGGCCGCGCAATGAGCTGGCGCGCCGAGCCCGTTTTCGAAGCAGCCTATGGCGTCGTCGACGCACTGCTCGCGCCGCTCTCGTTGCGGGATCTGGTCACCCGCCATTGGGGGCGCACAGCCTATGTCGGCACGGGGCGGAATCGGCGGTTCGAGGGGCTGCCGGGGCAAGCCGATGTCGAATATCTGATGGCGTCGCTGGCTTCGCCCAAGTCCGGCTGGTTCAGCATGGTCAAGGAACGCGCCCGCCCGCCGGACGACAGCTTCTTGACCTTCGAAGGATGGCTCGACCTCGCCGAGGTCTACAAGGCCTATGACGACGGGCACAGCCTGCTGCTCAACCAGGCGCAGAAACGGCACCCGGCCACGGGACGCCTGTGCAGGCAAATCGAGATCGCCCTCACAGGTGCCGGCATCCTGTTGACGCGGCACATCGGCGCGAATTTGTATTTGTCGCCGCCGAAGTCGCAGGGCTTTTCGATTCACTACGACCCGCATGATGTCCTCATTCTCCAGCTCGAGGGAACCAAGCATTGGCGAGTCTATGAACGGCGCTTTCCAGTCCCCGTCGAGCCGCCGAGCGCACCGTTCACGGCCGCCGAGGCAGGGCCGGTCGGCCAGGAATTCGAGGTTGGGCCGGGCGATCTGCTCTACCTGCCGCGCGGGGTCCTGCACGAGGCGCGCACATCAGCGTCGTCGTCGCTTCATCTGACGCTCAGCATCGAGCAGGCGACCTGGCGCGATCTGTTCGCGATCATCCTGGCCGAAGATCCGGCGTTGCGTGAATCGGTGCCGATCGGATTCGCGGTGGAGGGCTTGACCGGCGCCGAGGGTCTGGTCGCGGTGAAAGCCAAGGCGAACGCGCTCGCGCTCAGCGATAGCCTGGGTCCGGCGATTGCGGCGTTGCGCGCCCGGCTGCTGAGCCGGAGCGACCGGCTGCCCGCCGCGGGTCCCCCATTGGGCGCCGCGGTGGAAATCGACGGCGGCACCTGGCTGCGACTTGCGGACGGCATCTACGGCGATGTTCAGGGGTCGGCGTCCGGCGTAACGCTCGGCTTGCCAGGTTCGACCCTTTCGGCCGGCCCCGAAATGCTGGGAGCGTTTCGGATGCTGCTGACCGAGCCGCGGTTCCGGCCGGCGGACTTGCCGATCGGCGCACCCCTCGAGGAGAAGCTGGCATTTGTGAAATCGCTGGTTCTCGACGGGTTCCTTGTACGGGCAGGAGACGAGGCGGAGGCCCGATGAGAGGTCGTGCCGGCGGTCCGCGTATATTGGGAATTGCGGCGTCGCAGCATAACGGAGCGGCCTGCCTGATCCACGGCGAGTCGATCGAAGTCGCCGTGCAGGAAGAGCGTGTCACTCGGGTCAAGCGGCAGGGTGTGGGAGCCGGGCGTCCATCGGCGGCGGTCGCCTATTGTCTCGACTCAGCGGGCCTCGAGCCCGATCAGCTCGACTTGGTCGTGGTCTGCACGCAAACCTCGCGGCGAAATGCGGAACATGACGTCTCGGCCAATCCGCAGCTCGTGACCGCGCTTCGATCTGGCAAGCTGCGCTTTATTTCCCATCATCGGGCGCACGCCTTGAGCGCGCTGGCATGGTCGGGTTTCGAGGACGCGGCGATTCTCGTCGCGGATGGGCTGGGATCGCCCGTGGAAGATCTCGAACCGGATGAGCGGGCGCTGGTCGCGCGGATCGGGAGCTCCTTGCATGAGACGGTTTCGATGTATCGGGCGCGGGGCTGGACGCTCGATCCAATTCGCAAGCAGGTCGCGTCGCTCAAGGATTGGCTCGCTGTCGATGGCCATGACTTCCCGTCCTTCGATTCGCTCGGAGGAATGTATGCTGCCTTCGCGCACCGCATCTTCGGCGATGCGATGGAGGCGGGCAAGGTGATGGGTCTCGCGCCCTATGCGGCGCCTGACACCGCAGCCGACCGATTCGTGCGATTGCCGCCGGACCGGCTCGAATTCGTCAACGCATTGCCCGAGCGGGTTCGAGCGATTCCTCAAGGCGATTCATCGAGCGCGGCGGCGCGGCTCGGTTCGGCGTCGGTGCAGCGCGCGCTGGAGGAGGCGCTGCTTCACCTTGCCCGAAGTCTGCGCGCGGGGACCGGCGCGACTCAGCTAGCCTTTGCCGGTGGCGTGGCGCTGAACGCGATCGCCAATGAACGACTTGCCAGGGAAGCGGGTTTTGATAGCCTGTGCGTCATTCCCTCGGCCGATGACGGCGGGACCGCTTATGGCGCCGCGATTCAGGGCCTGCTCGCCTTGGGCCATCGCCCGGCGCATCGGCCGCAGGCAAGCGACGCGCTGGGGCGCGTCTATTGCGATGACAGGATCGCCGAAAGCGCCCGGGCATTTCCAGGTTTGAAGGCGACGAAGCGTGCCGACATCGCCGCCGCCACCGCCGCTCAGCTCGCGGCGGGAAGAATTTGCGGTTGGTTTCAAGGTCGAAGCGAGTTCGGACCGCGCGCGCTGGGGCAGCGCAGCATTCTGGCCGATCCCCGCCGCGGCGATACCAAATGGCGTCTTGATACGTCGATCAAGCACCGGGAGCCTTTCCGACCCTATGCGCCGGTGGTGTTGCTCGAAGACGCCGAAAAATGGTTCGACGTCGGGCCAGATCGGGAAAGCCGCTTCATGCTCCGAATCGTTCGGGTCAAGACGGAGGTATGCGAGCTGATCCCCGCGGTCGTCCATGTCGATGGGTCCGCTCGTTTCCAGACTGTCGCGCCGGGAGACGGGCCCCTGCGCGTCCTTCTCGAGGAGTTCAAGGCGCTGACGGGGGTTCCGGTGCTGGTCAACACGTCCTTCAATGGTCCCGGCGAGGCGATCGTCGAGACGCCCGAGGACGCACTGGCTTGCTTCAGCGCGTCCGGCCTCGATCTGTGCGTTATCGGCGATTGGATGTTCGCAAAAGCCGGGGCTCCGAAATCGGCCGGCTCGTCAGACAACCGCCAGGGTTTCCTGGATGTCGGTGCGAAAAACCCAGCTGCCTTGAGCGACGTAGTGGAGGCTGGCGACGAGCCTGTCTCGGTCGCGCGAGACGTTGGAAGCCGCGCCATGGACCAGCGCTCCGTCGAAGAAGACCGCACCTCCGGCTAGCACCGTCAGCGGCTCGATCGCTTCGGGAGCGAGGCGGCTGAACTTCATGGACTGGAAGCGGTCGATCCAGACGTGGCCGGAGCGATCACGCATTTCGTTTTCGATCCAGCCGCCTTCGGCTGCAAATGCCGTTTCATCCGTCATCGGAGGTTCGGACAGATGCGAACCCGGTACCACGCACAATCCTCCATTCTCAAGATCGGTGTCGACGAGCGCAATCCAGCAGCCGATAAGCGTCGGGGGATCTACGCGGATATGATCTATGTCGCGGTGGAAAGCCGTTCCCTGGCTCCCACCGCCTCCCGCGGCGGCAAACTTGGGAATATAGATTGCCTCCACGACATGCGGCACGCTCTCAAGCAGTTCCGACAGCGCCGCCACGATACGGGTATTCGAGACCAGCCGGTGCCAGTGCGGCTCCGACCGGAATCGCTGCAGTGGCTGAGGTCCGTTTCCCCAAGACGGAATGACCGGCTCATGACTGAGGAAATCGTCGAGCTCGACAGGCGACAATAGTTCAGGAACCACGACGAAGCCGTCGCGACGGTAACGTTCACGATCAGCACGCGGGATCAGTCGGTCGTTTCGCACGCTGAGCAGCCTCATGTGACGCCAACGGTCTAGGACTGCCACAGGACCGTCGTCGATACTAGTGGAGGCCCATTCCACTCATAAATGCAGTTGATAAACCCTTCTAGGATCGAACGAGCGACTTCAATGCCTTGGGAGAAGACTTACTCGGCGTCGCCGGAACGGTTATCGGGTTTTTCGGTGTTCTCTACGCGAAGTCGAAGCGCGAATGGCTTGAGAACCGCACGCTGACGGAACGAATGAGGCTTTTTCATTTCGGTACCATTGTTCATCTGAGCGATCTCATTCTCGCGGTAGAAAAGGACCTTTTTCTCAAGCGGCGCTCCGACCTCTTCAAGGCGTTCGAGAGGGATGTCCTGGAACGGCCGGCGCTCGAGCTTGATGCCCTTCTGGAGGGCGACGAAATGCAGGACGGCCTCTCGGTCGTCATCGCGGCCTTCGAGGAACCGGTTGACGAGTCCGCGACGGAGCAGTTGATCGATGCAGGAAGTGGAACGCTACCGCCATTATCTGGCGGCGATAAAATCTGCCGCCGGGAGTTTTGAGGCTGGGCGGACGACGCGGGATAAATTCCAGGCGGCGAGGGCCGTCGAGCGTGCAAGCGCCGATGAAATGATAATTTTTCTCCGAGCCAATGCTGAGGTGCGATTTGTAATGTGACCATAGTCTTTTGGGGATCCGGGGCGAGTCCCGGTGGCTCTATCGCTGGTCCTATTCCTTCGACCCGAACTGTCCGTTTGCGCGTCTCAGCAGCCCGAGCCTGTGGTCGACCAGCAATGCACCTTATGGCTGCTGGAGCCCACAGGCTGAAGTCCATTTCCAAGGTCGCCCGCCATCCGCCGATTGTTTGATGGGAGGGGTAGAACATTGGGTGCGCCGGGTCGGCGCAACCGGTCTCGATGACCGCATTGTCGCCAGCGACGTCAGCTGCCTTCTGTTGCGAACGTCATTCACGATCTCGATCACGCCGAGGCGGCGGGCGCTGTCAGGAGTTTTCTTGGGGAGCAAGGCATCACGTCCTGCGGCAGATATGGGCGATGGGATTATTCCCGGGTGCCTGAGGTGATCAGCGATACGACGGTCGCTGCCTTCTCGGCGACCGTCTATTGAGACATGCGATTTTTGGAAGGTGTCAGCTATGAGCTAGCCTTGAAAGATCCCGTTGACGTTGACCGAATGGACGCACGCACATTGGTCAGGATGGGTGCAGCCGTCGAGCGGCGGAAGGGGGGCAGTTCCGGGTGTCCAGATCCTCTCCGCCGCAGCCAGACATGCCGGGCAGGGGCCAGCCTTCATATTGGACGGGATGAGCGCGACTTGCGCGTCCTGCCCCAAATGCTCGGCAATACGAGCGAGGTTTCGGGCTGCGAATTCGCGGCGCTCGGCGTTGGTGAGGTGGGGCTTTGGCAACCAATCCTCTCGGACACTTGGCTATGGCAGAATGCGGGTGTTCAAACTGGATAACAGGCTGGTCGCGACGGCCAAAGATGAAACGTCGGTCGGCTCGAAAGCGCGCATGCAGGCTGCCCGGAGCAATGGAGAACAGGTTTGGGGACACTAATTTGGCCGCGGAGAATTCGCGTCGGAAGCCCGGTCTGGCGCGCGGACAAATCGTCTCTTCGCCACGAAGCGCTTGCAGCCGCTCTGCAAAGGCCCGGAAATGCGGGGAGAATCCCAGGCCGAGACGTAGAGAGTGGAAAACGATTAAAGCCAAAGCCTTAGTGGCGCGCCCGGCAGGATTCGAACCTGCGACCCCAAGCTTAGAAGGCTCGTGCTCTGTCCAACTGAGCTACGGGCGCGTGGGCGCCTCCTAGCGCGCTTTGGTGAAGATCGGAATTCCATTCCGGCCGGGCGGCCTTATGCTGGGGCGCCAATTGGGAGGGGCGGATGAGCGAGGACCCGCGCAGGCCATTGACCGAAGAGGAGCGCAGGCTCGTCGCGGTGACCTTCGGGCCGCTGGACCTGGAGCGCGTGCGCCTGTGCGCCGGCGACGGGGGCAATCCCTTCGCCGAGATCGCGCTGGGCATTCAGGGCGTCGGCGCGGTCACGCTGATCCGCACCATCTTCTTCAAGGACAAGCTGCCCGACGACTTTTCGGAGGGCGGAGACAAGGGCCTCTTCCTGCACGAGATGACCCATGTCTGGCAGTATCAGAAGCTGGGCGTGCTCCACTTCGCCTTGCGCTATCTGTGGGAGCTCGTCACCCGTGGATTCAACCGGCGAGCGCTTTACGACTATCAGCCGGGCAACACCCGCTTCGCGGACGCGACCCTGGAGGCGCAGGCGCAGATGGCGCAGAATTATCATGACGCCCGCGCCGGCGGCGACAATCGGGCGCTCGCGGAGATCGGCAGAAATCTTGCCGGCAGCGGCCTCCATGGCCTCTGAGGTCCGAGCGGTCGACGCGGCGGCGCTTGCGGGGCGGCCGCTGCGCCATTTCGACTATGTGATGGCGGCGTTTGTTACCATCCTTCTGCTTTCCAATGTGATCGGGGCGGGGAAGATCGCGGCGATTCCGCTGGCGGGCGGGGGCGAGTGGGCGTTCGGGGCGGGCATATTGTTCTTCCCGCTCTCTTATGTGATCGGCGACGTGCTGACCGAGGTCTACGGCTTCGCGCGGGCGCGGCGTTGCATCTGGGCGGGCTTTGCCGGCCTCATCTTCATGGCGGTGATGGCGATGGTGGTGGTGGCGCTGCCGCCGGCGGGCAGCTGGCACGGCCAGGAGGCCTATGAGCAGATTTTCGGCCAGGTGCCGCAGATCGTCTTCGCCTCGATCCTGGCTTTCTGGGCGGGCGAGTTCGTCAACTCCTACGTGCTCGCGCGGATGAAGATGTGGACCAAGGGCAGGCATCTTTGGTCCCGCACGATCGGCTCGACGGTGGCGGGGCAGGGCGTCGACAGCCTGATCTTCTATCCAATCGCCTTCTTCGGCGCGATGGACGCGCAGACGATAATCTGGCTCGGCCTCACCCAATGGGGGCTGAAGGTCGCCTGGGAGGCGATCCTCACGCCCGCCACCTACGCGGTGGTCGGCTGGCTGAAGCGCAGGGAGGGCGTCGACGTCTACGACGAAGGGACCGATTTCACCCCGTTCCGGGCGAAGCTCTGACGCGGATCCGGCCGAGCGTCGCGAAAGCGGTCAGCGAAGAGAGGAGGGCGAGGCCCGCGCCGGCCAGGGCGGCGCCATGCAAGGCCGCGATCAGCCCGGCGCCCTGCTGCGAGAGCACCGCCCCGAGCAAGGCGACGACGATCAGGCCGCCGCTGCGCGAGACGGCGCTGTTGAGGCCGGAGGCGGTACCGACATGGTGCTCGTCGACGGCGGACAGGACGGCGGTGGTGAGCGGCGCGACGGCGATTGCCATGCCCGCCGAGACGGCGAGGATCGAGGGCAGGACCGTCGTCCAATAATTTCCCCCCACATCGATCCGCATTCCCAGCGCATAGCCGCCGGCGACCAGCAATGGCCCGATGGTGAGCGGCCAGCGCGGGCCGATGCGGGCGGCGAGCTTGCCCATTGCGGGCGAGCCCAGAGCGACGATGATCGGGAAGGGAAGGACGGCGAGGCCGGCCATGGTCGCCGGATAATGGAGCGCCTCGATCAGCGTGTAGGGCAGGAGCAGCATCATCCCGCCCAATGCGCCGTAGAGGGCGAAGGTGAAGAAGGTGAGGCCGACGAACGCCTTCGAGCCGAACAGGCCGAGTGGGACCATCGCCTCGTTACCGCGCCGCGCCTCGACCCAGAGGAAGGCGGCGAGCAGCACCACCCCTGCCGCCAGCGTCGCGCCGCCGCTGGCGCCGACCCGGTCGGTCGCCGACCATGCAGTGAGGCCGAAGGTGAGCGCGCCGAGGCCAAGGGTCGCCAGCATCGCGCCCAGCCAGTCGGGCGGCGGCCGTGTCTCGTTCGCGCTCTCCGGCACGTAGAGCCAGCCGAGCAGGATGGCGCCGAGCGCGATCGGGATGTTGAGGAAGAAGATGAAGCGCCAGCCCAGGCCGTCCACCAGCCAGCCGCCGAGCAACGGCGCGACGGCCCCGGCGATCGCGCCGGCCGCCGCCCAGGTGCCGACCGCGCGGCCGCGCTTCTCGCCCGAGAAGGATGCGCTCAACGTCGCGAGGCTGTTGGGCAGCAGCATCGCCGCGCCAAGTCCTTGCAGCGCGCGCGCGGCGAGGAAGAGGGTGAGGCTCGGCGAGATCGCGCAGAGCACCGAAGCGAGGCTGAACAGGGCGATGCCGAGCAGCATCACCCGCCGCCGCCCATAGAGATCGCCGGCCGCGCCGCCGATCAGGAGCAGGGCGGAGAGCGGCAGGGTGAAGGCGTTCATCACCCACTGCACCTCGGCGGTATGCGCGCCGAAGCTCTGCCCAATCGCTGGCAGAGCGACGTTGAGCACCGAGCCGTCGATGAAGGCGAGGCTCGAGGCGAGGATGCAGGTGGCGAGGACGAGCGCCGGATATTTCGCCCCGCCGCCGGCGGCCTTCACGCCCGGCTGGGGGTGCCAGAAATGAGGCCAGGAAAAGGTCACGCCGCCGGCCGGGCCCTAGAGGACCTCGAACAGCCCCGCCGCGCCCATGCCGCCGCCGACGCACATCGTCACCATGACATATTTGGCGCCGCGCCTCTTGCCCTCGATCAAGGCGTGGCCGGTCATCCGCGCGCCCGACATGCCGTAAGGGTGGCCGATCGAGATGGCGCCGCCGTTGACGTTCATCCTGTCGTTGGGAATGCCGAGCACGCCCTGAATGTAGAGCACCTGGACCGCGAACGCCTCGTTCAATTCCCACAGGTCGATGTCGGAGACCTTGAGGCCGAACCGGTCGAGCAATTTCGGCACCGCGAAGACCGGGCCGATGCCCATCTCGTCGGGCTCGGTGCCGGCCGCGGCCATGCCGATATAGCGGCCGAGCGGCTTGAGGCCGCGCTCGGCGGCGAGGCCCGCCTCCATGATCACGCAGGCCGAGGCGCCGTCGGAAAGCTGGCTGGCATTGCCGGCGGTGACCTGCGCGTCGGGGCCCATCACAGGCTGCAGGCTCTGCAGGCCCTCCAGCGTGGTGTCGGCGCGGTTGCCCTCGTCCTTGGTGATGGTGACCTCGCGCATCGAAACCTCGCCGGTCGCCTTGTCCATGACCGACATGGTCGCGGTGACCGGCACGATCTCGTCGTCGAACTTGCCGGCGGCCTGGGCGGCGGCGGTGCGCTGCTGCGATTGCAACGCATAAGCGTCCTGGCGGTCGCGGGCGATATTGTAGCGCTTGCCGACGATCTCGGCGGTGCCGATCATCGGCATGTAGACATCTTTGTGCATCGCCACGAGCTCGGGATCGCCGCCCAGCCGCATCTCGGCGGTCTGCACCATCGAGATCGATTCGACGCCGCCGGCGACGCAGACCTGCATGCGGTCGACGATGACCTGCTTGGCGGCGGTGGCGATCGCCATCAGGCCGGAGGCGCATTGCCGGTCGATCGACATGCCCGGCACGGTGACGGGAAGACCTGCGCGCAAGGCGGCGGTGCGGCCGATCGTCGCCTGCACGCCCTGCTGGAGGGCGGCGCCGATGACGACGTCGTCGATCTCGGCCGGATCGACGCCCGAGCGCTCCACCGCGGCGCGGATGGCATGGGCGGCCAGGGTGGGCGAGGGAGTGGCGTTGAACGCGCCGCGATAGGCCTTGCCGATCGGCGTGCGGGCGGTGGAGACGATGACGGCGTCGCGATTCGACATGGGGTGCTTCCTTTCTATTTCCTCCCCGGCATTTGCCGGGGAGGGGGACCTGCAAGCTGGTGGAGGGGAATTTCGGCCCCGGTTCTGGAAGGTTGCCCCTCCACCACCCTTCGGGTGACCCCCCTCCCCGAGAAATCTCGGGGAGGAATCACTCAGATGAACATGTAGCCGATCCAGTCGGCGATCAAAGCGGGCTTCTCCTCGTCCTCGATCTCGACGGTGACCTGATAGGTGATCTGCCACTGGCTGGCGCGCTTCTCCTCGGCGGCGGCGAGCTTGAAATGGCCGCGGACGCGCTTGCCGGCCTTGACCGGCGCCATCAGGCGGACGCGCTCGAAGCCGTAATTGACCGCCATGCGCAGGCTTTCCGGGTGGAGCATGACGCCGTCGGCCATCCGGCTGAGCAGCGACAAAGTGAGAAAGCCGTGCGCGACGGTGCCGCGGAACGGCGTCTTGGCCGCCCGTTCGGGGTCGACATGGATGAACTGATGATCCTCGGTGATGTCGGCGAAGGCGTCGATCCGCGCCTGATCGATCAGGATCCAGTCGGACACCCCGATGTCGGTCCCGACCCGCTCCTGGATTTCCTCGATGGTGGCGACCGGCATTGAGCCTCCCTAAGTCTGGCGCTAATCGGCGCACGGCATAGGGCCGCGACGCGGCGATAAACAAGCCCTCGGGAGACATTCATGGCGGACGCCACGGCCACCGCGCGCAAAGACATTCGCAGGCTCCTGCGCGCCCCGGAGCCCGAAGTGCTGGCGCCGCTGCTCGAAGCCGCCGCTTTGGACGCCGATTCGCGAGCCAGGGTCGAGACGCGCGCGCTCGCCATGCTCGCCGAATTGCGCGAGGCGCAGGGCAAGGGTTGGGTCAACCAGTTCCTCCAGGAATATCGGCTGAACACGCAGGAAGGCGTCGCCTTGCTCAGCCTCGCCGAGGCCTTCCTGCGCGTCCCCGACCCCGAGACCGCCGACAGCCTGATCGCCGACAAGCTCGGCGAGGGGGATTGGCGATCGCACCGGGGCAAGGCCAATTCGACCCTGGTCAACACGGCGACTTGGGGCCTCGTCATCGGCCGCGCTTTGACCTCGGACAGCGAGCATGCCAGCGCGCTGAGACGGCTGATGTCGCGCGCGGGCGAGCCCTTCGTGCGCCAGGGCGTCGGCGCGGCGATGCGGATGATGGGCGAGATCTTCGTCATGGGCCGCAATATCGACGAGGCGATCGCGCGGATGAGGAAGCGCGAGAACAGGGGCTTCACCGCAAGCTTCGACATGCTCGGCGAGGCGGCGCGGACCTTCCCCGACGCCGAGCATTATTATCGAAGCTATGAGGATGCGATCCGCGCCGTCGGCAAGGCGGCCGGCGCCGGCCATTCCATCTCGGTCAAGCTCTCCGCGCTCCACCCGCGCTACGAAGTCGCCCAATATGAGCGCTGCGTCCCCGACCTGATCGGGCAGGTCGAGGCGCTGGCCACCCTGGCCGCCGAGTTCGGCATCCATTTCACCATCGACGCCGAGGAGACCGAGCGGCTGGAGATGAGCCTGGACATCATCGCGGGCGTCGCCGGCCTGCCCGCGCTCAAGGGCTGGGACGGGCTCGGCATGGCGATCCAGGCTTATGGCAAGCGCGCGCGGCCGACCATCGCCTGGGCCGACGCCTTGGGCGCTAGGACCGGCCGCCGGATCGCCGCCCGCCTGGTCAAGGGCGCCTATTGGGACACGGAGATCAAGCGCACGCAGGAGCAGGGGCTCGCCGATTACCCGCTCTTCACCCGCAAGGCGGCGACCGACGTCTCCTATCTCGCCTGCGCTCGCGACATGCTCGCCGCGAAGAACATCTATCCCGCCTTCGCCACCCACAATGCGCTGACCGTCGCCACCATCCTGGAATGGGCGGGCGACAGCCGCGATTTCGAGTTCCAGCGGCTGCACGGCATGGGCGATGGGCTCTATGAGAGCCTGGTCCGCGAGCAGGGCTATCATACCCGCATCTATGCCCCGGTCGGCGGCCATCGCGACCTGCTCGCCTATCTCGTCCGTCGCCTGCTCGAGAACGGCGCCAACAGCTCCTTCGTCCACCAGCTCGCCGACGAGAGCCTGACCGACGCCGATCTGATTGCCGATCCGGTCGCCAAGATCACCGCCGTCGGCGGGACGCGCCACCCCTCCATCCCGCTGCCCAACGATTTGTTCAGGCCGGAGCGCCCGAACAGCTGGGGGCTCGACCTCAACGACCGGCCGGAGCTGGAGCGGGTCGCCGAAGCAGTGGCGCCGCCGCTCGATTTCGCGCCGATGACGAGCCCGCCGGCCGATGAGCTGGTCACTCGGGCGCTGAGCGGATTCGAGGATTGGTCCAGGCGCAGCGTCGACGAGCGCGCCTCGTGCCTCGAACGGCTCGCCGATCTGCTCGAGCAGGACCGCGACATGCTGATGCGGATCGCGGTGCAGGAGGCGAAGAAGACGATTCCCGACGCGCTCGCCGAGGTGCGCGAGGCGGTCGATTTCTGCCGCTATTATGCCGCCCAGGCGCGCGCGCATTTGCAGCCGGTCGAATTGCCCGGGCCGACCGGCGAGCGCAACGTGCTGAGGCTGGAGGGCAGGGGCGCCTGGGTCTGCATCGCGCCCTGGAACTTCCCGCTCGCCATCTTCCTCGGCCAGGTCTCCGCGGCGCTTGCGGCGGGCAACAGCGTGGTCGCCAAGCCGGCCTCGCAGACGCCGCAGATCGCCGCTTATGCGGTCGGCCTCGCCCACGCCGCCGGCATCCCCGAGGACGCTTTGATCCTCGCCGCCGGCCGCCGTGATCTCGGCCAGAAGCTGATGGAGGACGTCCGCATCTCGGGCGTCGCCTTCACCGGATCGACCGCCACGGCCAAGACCATCGCGCGCACCCTGATCGCCGACGACGAACGCCCGATCATCCCGCTGATCGCCGAGACCGGCGGGATCAACGCGATGATCGTCGATTCGACCGCTCTCCCTGAGCAGGTGGTGCAGGACGTGATCACCTCGGCCTTCCGTTCGGCCGGCCAGCGCTGCTCGGCGCTGCGCCTGCTCGTCCTCCAGGAGGATATCGCCGAGCGCACGCTGGAGATGCTGGCGGGCGCGATGGACAGCCTGATCGTCGGCGATCCGGCCGATCCGCGCACCGATGTCGGGCCTGTGATCGACCAGCCCTCCTACGACAAGCTCATGGGCCGGCGCGAGGCGATGAAGGCGCGGATCCTGAAGACGGTCGCGGCGCCGGACGAAGGGCTGTTCGTGCCCCCCACCCTGATCCGCCTCGACGCGATCGAGGATCTCAAGGAGGAATGGTTCGGCCCCTTGCTCCACGTCGCCACCTGGAAGGGCGGCCAGCTTCCCGAGGCGGTGGCGCGCGTCAACGCCTCGGGCTTCGGTCTCACCATGGGCCTGCACAGCCGCATCGCGCGGGCCGCCGAGACGGTCGAGGAGAATGCGCGGGTCGGCAATCTCTACGTCAACCGCTCGATGATCGGCGCCATCGTCGGCTCGCAGCCCTTCGGCGGCGAGGGCCAGTCCGGCACCGGCCCCAAGGCCGGCGGGCCGCATTACCTGCCGCGCTTCTGCAACGAGCGGGTGACGAGCACGGATACGACCAGCTCGGGCGGGAATGCCACGTTGCTGAGCCTGGAGGATGTCGGCTTCTAGAACGACGGATTCGTCCCGCGATCCGTCGCCTTCGTCGACGCGTCGAGCCCTCGTCAGCCTTCGTCGCTTGCCGCTCCCACTTGCGCTTTCGCCGCATTAGTCGCGCCACCGAAACGAAATTGCGAGGCGCGACATGAACCGTCTGGACCTGAAATTCCTGCTGCTGGCCGCTTTGATGCTCACATTGGGCGTCGGCATGGGCATTCATATGGGCATCGCCCACGATTTCCGGCTCGCCCCCGTCCACGCCCATGTCAACCTGGTCGGCTGGGCCTCCTTGGCCTTGTTCGGAATCGTCTACCGGCTCTACCCAGAGATGGCGAAAAGCCCGCTCGCCGGCCTCCATTTCATCCTCGCCGCGCCCGCCGCCTTGATGTTCCCGATCGGCATCGCCTTGTCGATTCTCGCCGAGCGGCCCCTCGTCGCCATCGTCGCGGCCCTGCTCTGGTTCGCCGGCGTCCTCCTCTTCCTCGTCCAGCTCGTCCGTCAGGCCTTCCGGCCGGAGGCGGCCATCTGATCCCCAATTCCAAAGGAGAAACCCAATGATGTTCCACGTTTCCATCGAGGCCGACGATCCCCGCCTCGTCGCCGATTTCTTCGCAGAGATCTGGGACGGTGCCGCCGCGCCCTTTCCCTCGGTGACGCCGGGCAGCTGGGTCGCTCTGTCGGGCGACGACCGCGGCACGATGATCGAGGTCTATCCGCGCGGCACCGAGATCCACGCCGTCGCCGGCGACAATGACGCGACCGGCGTCCGCGTTGCGCCGCGCCGCCACAACGCCACCCACATGGCGATCGGCACCGGGCGCAAGGAAGCCGAGATCGCCGAGATTTGCGACCGCTACGGCTTTCCCGCCAAATATCGCAAGCGCGGCGGCGTCTTCGGAGTCATCGAGATTTTCGTCGAGGGCTGCCAGATGCTGGAAGTGCTGACCGACGAGATGCAGCGCGAATATGTCTCGGCGATCACCATCGAGAATTGGATGGCGATGATCGAGGCGCAGGGCCTGCAGCAGGCCGCCTAGGCTTGACGAACGGGGGCGCGGCGTCACTGCTGCGCTCATGTTCGAGGCCGAAGCCATCCGCCTGCGCGAGATCCTCCTCGCCCGCGAGGGGGTCTCGCCTTTGCTCAACCTGGGCTCCTCGACTCGCGCCTTCCGCGAGGCCGCCAAGCCGCATATCGCGCGCGAGCTGTTCGCACCGCTCGCGGCGGCCGGGATCGCCGTCTTCCACAGCGACCTCAAGGCGGCCGACGGAGTCGACCTTGCCGGCGACATCCTCGATCCGGCGGTGCGAAGCGCGCTCAAGGCGCGCGGCTTCCGCGCGATCCTCATCGCTAACATGCTGGAGCATGTCCGCGACCGCGAGGCGGTGATCGCCGCGTGCGAGGAGATCCTTGGCGAAGGCGGGCTGATCCTGGCGACGGTGCCGTCGAGCTTCCCTTATCATGCCGACCCGATCGATACGGGCTACCGTCCCTCGCCGGCCGCGCTCGCCGCGGCGTTCAGGGGCAGCGCGCCGCTGCTCATGGAGGAGATCGCCGGGCGCACCTACAGGGAGGAGATGAAGGCGCGGGGCTCGGGCTTCTGGACGGAGCTCGGCCGGACCCTTGGCTTCGGCCTGATCTTCTTCGCGCGCCCGAAAAGCTTCGCGGCGCGGGCGCATCGCTGGCTCTGGTATCGCCGCCGCTACCGGGTCTCGGTGGCGTTGGTCGAGGTCGCGTCCGGCGGATAGGGCATGATCAGCGTCCCGTCCGGCGCCGCGGTGAAGGCGGTCTGGGTCGGATAGGCGAACTCGATCTTTTCATCGTTGAAGCGTTTCAGCAGGGCGACCAGCACCTGGTGGCGCGCCTCGAACACCTTCTGCCAGACCTCCGATTTGACGTCGAACTCGAACGAGAAATCGAGGCTGGAATCGCCATAGCCGGTCATTCCGCAACGCAGGAACACGCATTTCTCGCAGGACGAGACCACCTCCTTCACGATCTCGGGGATTCGTCCGCAAACCTCCGGGCTGGTCTGGTAGATCAGCCCGAACTTCTGCGTGAGGCGCCGCCGGTTGAGCCGCGCCATGTTGTGCAGCTCCTTGCCGAGCAGATTGGTGTTGGAGATCACCACCTCCTCGCCGGTGAGCGAGCGCACCCGGGTCGTCTTGAGCCCGATCTGCTCGACCGTGCCCGAGGTCGTGTCCCAGCGGATCGAATCGCCGCGGCGGAACGGCTTGTCGAAGATGATCGACAGCGCCGAGAACAAATCGGCGAAGATGCCCTGCGCGGCGAGGCCGATGGCGATGCCGCCAATGCCGAGGCCGGCGACCAGGCCGGTCACGTTGACGTTGAGATTGTCGAGCACGACGATCGTCGCGACCGCGAAGATGGCGATGGTGACGAGCAGGCGGATGATACCGATGGCGCTGCCAAGGCCGCTGCTTTCCTCGAGCCCGCCGGCGCGATGCTCGATCACCCCAAGCACCAGCTCGCGCACCCAGAGCGCGACCTGGAGCGTCAGCGCGAGGGTGAAGAAGACCGCCACCGTCGCCGCCACCGCCTCGGGCGCCAGCGAATAGCCCGCCACCATCCGCGCCGCGACCGCGATCATGAACCACAATCTCGTGCCGGCGAGGATCCGCCCGATTACCGTCCGCCAATGGGTATGCGTCGGATCGGTGCCGCAAATGCGGGTGCCGATCCATCTGACGCCGAGCAGCAGCGCGACGATCACGGCGCCGGCGATCAGGCCGAGGAGGATCTGGAGATAGTGGCTGGAGAGCCACGCGGCCATGTCCGCCCACAGGCGCTGGGCCTGGCCTCCGAGGGAATCGCTTTGGTTCATCGGTTCAGGCCGCCTTCGTCTTCCTGCGCTTGGGCTTGTCGAGGAAGGCGATCAGGCCCCGCTCGGCGCCCGACAGATATTTCGAGGAGCGGGGACATTGCAAGGAGAGCCTTTTGCCGGTCCCGTTCTTGACCGAGTCGATCAGGGCCGGGTGGACATAGGATTTGCGGCTGATCGCGGGCGTGTTGCCGAGCGCTTCGGCGACCGGCTCCAGCATCGCCTTGAGGCCGACGCCCTCCTCGCCGGCGGCGCAGATCTGCTCGAATGCGATCGCGCTCGCGCTCCAGGTGCGGAAATGCTTGGCGGTGAAATCCTCGCCGGTCGCCTCGCGGATATAGTCGTTGACGTCGGTCGAGCTGACCGGCTGCGCCTCGCCCTCATCGTCGACATATTGAAACAGGTTCTGGCCCGGCAGGTCCTGGCATTTGCGGACGATTCGGGAGAGCGTGGCGTCGGTGATCGAAAGCTCGCGCTCGATGCCGCTCTTGGCCTTGAACCGCATCCTGACGGTGCGGCCGCGCACCTTGGCGTGGCGCGAGCGCAGGGTGGTGGCGCCGTAGCTCTTGTTCGATTGGGCATAGGCTTCGTTGCCGACCCGGATCCGGCCGGTGTCGAGCAGCCGGACGATGGCCGCGACCACGGTCTCGCGGCTGAGGCTGCGCTTCCTCAAGTCAGCCTCGACGCGCTTGCGGAGCCTGGGCAGCACCCGCCCGAAATCGGCGCAGCGGTCATATTTGGCCGCCTCCTGCTTCTCCCGGAAGCCCGTGTGGTAGCGATATTGCTTGCGGCCCTTGTCGTCATAGCCGATCGCCTGGATGTGGCCGTTGGGCCTGGGGCAGAACCAGGCGTCGCGATAAGCGGGCGGCAGGCCGATCGCGTTCAGCCGGTCGATCTCCTCGCGGTCCGCGATGCGTTTCCCGTCGGGGCCGAAATATTGCCAATAGCGGCCGTGCCGCCGGCGCGTGATGCCCGGCTGGCTGTCATCCACATAGCAAAGCGCCCCAGACATCCGCGCTTAAAGGCTTGGGATCGCCCTTCGTTCCGGACCCTCGAGCGGCGCGACGCCGAAGCCCTCCTTGCGCGTGGCCCGCTCGCGCCGGCTCAGCCAGGCGTCGAAGCCGATCTGGGTGGCGATCAGCAGATAGACGAACGGCTGGTAGGCGATGCCGACGAACAAAGCGCCGACCAGGTAGACGAGCTGGAAATTCTGCAGGGCGGTCGCCAGCGGCGCGATCCACGCATCCTCGCCCTCCACCCGTCGGTAGCGCCTGCGGATCACCTCCATCCGCACCACGCCGATGCCGTGGATGAGGAGGAAGATGATGAGGCCGGGAAAGCCCTGCTCGCCGAGCATCTCGAAATAGGCGCTGTGATAGGCGCGGCCCTCGTCGGCGAGGCTCTGGACGGACGAGACCTGGCTGTCGCCGCCCGGGCCCTGGTCGCTCACCGTGCTGACCTGGATGCGGTTCTGGCGATAGGCCTCGAAGCCGCCGCCCATCGGATGGTCGAGCGCGTAATTCCAGGTCCAGCCCCAGACGGCCAGGCGGGTGCCGGCGGATTCGTCGGCCTTGAAGCCCTGGATCGTCTCCATCCGGTTGGTGAAGGAGGAGGGCAGGAAAGGGATGGCGGCGGCGCCGAGCGCCAGCGCCGCGCCGATATAGAGGAGCCGGCGCTTGGCGTCGCGGAGCAGCAGCAGGCCGAGCAAAGCGATGCAGATCAGGCCGGTCCTGGCCTCGGTGCCGATCGGGATCAGGAGGCAGGAGAAGATGAGCGCGCCGCTGAAAAGCTTCACCCGCCAGTCGGGCGTGAAGATGGTGCCGTGGCGGGTGAACCACAGGATGAGCGGGATCAGCGCGATGGCGACGGTCGAGATGGTGCTGCTCTCGTAGAGCCCGCTATTGTTGTCGACCATCAGGTTGAGCACGCCATAGCCGGCGCCGCCCGCCACCGTCTTGATCCCGCCGACGATGATGATCGCCGCCGCCGACAGGCAGAGGAACAGCAGGGCCGCCTCGAGCCGAAGCTTGGTGCGCAACGTGAAGGGGAGGAAGATCGCGAACAGCATCGCCTTCCACACCCATTCCCACTTGGTCCACGCCTCGAGTGGGAGATCGGCATAGACTGTGGTCCCGGTGACGTAGAGCAAAAGGAACAGGATCAGGCCCTGGCGCGGGGTAAAGCGCATCTCCTTCCTGTCGGCGGCAAGCCACCCGCCGATGGCGAGCGCTGCGACCACCATCGAAATCGACATGGAGGAGAGCAAAGAATAGGAGATACGCTGCGGCGATACCGTGTCGACGTAGAGATAGGCGAGCGTGAACAGGAACGGCCGCTTCAGCCCGAACAGCAGCAAGGCGGCGACGAACGCGAAGAGGACGAGATCACGCATCGTCGCGCTCGCTCTCCTTTCCGCCCCGGCCGAACCAGCCGCTGCCGGCCTCGCGCGGCGCGCTATCGTCATCGAGATCGGGACGCGCGAGCAGGCGCCAGGCGGCGAGCATCAGCAGGCCGTGGCTCAGCGCGAGCGCGAAATTGTCGATCATCTCAGGCTATTCCCGCCGTCCCGCATCGGGACCCAATAGCGGCAAGCAATTGACGCGCCGTTAAGCTTGCCGTGGCAGAGGGGAGGGCATGCGGATTTTGCATGTCCTCGACCACGGTTTGCCGCTGCACAGCGGCTATGCCTTCCGCACCCGCGCCATCGTCAAGGCGCAGCTGGCGATGGGGTGGGACGTCGCCTGCCTGACCGGGCCGCGCCAGGCGACCGAGGGCCCCGATCCCGAAATCGTCGACGGCATCACCTTCTACCGCACAGCCAGGCCCGAGCCGGCGCCCGCGCCCCTGGGCGAATGGCGCGAGATCAGGGCCTTGTCGGACCGGCTCGATAAATTGGTCGACGAGTGGAAGCCCGACCAGCTCCACGCCCATTCGCCGGTGCTGAGCGCGCTCGCCGCGCTGCCGGTGGCGCGGCGGCGGGGCCTGCCTCTGGTCTACGAGATCAGGGCGTTCTGGGAGGACGCCGCCGTCGGCAACGGCACCGGCCGCCAGGGCTCGGCGCGCTACCGGCTGACCCGGATGATCGAGACCTATGCGGCGCGCAAGGCCGATGCGGTGGCGGTGATCTGCGAGGGGCTGCGGCACGATCTGATCCGCCGCGGCATCGACGCGGACAAGATCATCGTCTCGCCCAACGGAGTCGACATGGAGCTGTTCGGAAGCCCGCTCGCCGCCGATGCGGGCTTCGCCGACAGCCTCGGCCTCACCGACGCCGACACGGTCGGCTTCATCGGCTCCTTCTACGATTATGAGGGGCTGGACGACCTGATCGAGGCGATGCCGATCCTGCTCGCGCGCCGGCCCAAGGCGCAATTGCTGCTGGTCGGCGGCGGTCCGATGGACGAGGCGCTCCGGGCGCAGGCGGCCGCGTCGCCGGCGGCGGACAAGATCCGCTTCGTCGGCCGCGTGCCGCACGACGAGGTCGAGCGCTATTACGCGCTGATCGACATCCTCGCTTATCCGCGCAAGGCGATGCGGCTGACCGAATTGGTGACGCCGCTGAAGCCGCTCGAGGCGATGGCGCAGCGCAAGCTGGTCGTTGCCTCAAACGTCGGCGGCCATCGCGAGCTGATCGAGGACGACGTCACCGGCACCTTGTTCCGCGCCGGCGACCCGGCCGCCTTGGCCGATGCGCTCGCCGGCCTGTTCGAGCATCGCGGCGGCTGGGACAAGCGCCGCGACGTCGCCCGCCTCTTCGTCGAGCGCGAGCGTAACTGGTCGTCAAACATTTCGCGTTATGCGCCTCTCTATCAGCGGCTTACCGGTAAGGTTCCATAATGGCTTCGAGGCCCTTCCAGACCATGTTCCGCGGCGTCGGCCGCAACGCGCTCGATCTGCCCGTGGCGGGCCTGGCGGCTGCGGCGGCGGTCTTCTTCGCCTTCGCCATGCCGCAGGACGTGCTGTCGCGGATCGTCAGCGCCACCGGCCTGCCCTCGCTCTTCGCCGCCGCCCAGCCGCCGCTCGGCCTGACCGCGCGGATCGCGATCGCCGTGGGCGGCGCCGCCATCACTTTCGGCCTGGTCTTCTTCCTGCTGCGCCTGCTCGACCGGAGCGGGCTCGAAAAGCCCGCTGCCGAACCGCAGGACGGCGAGGCACCACGCCGCCGCCGCGACTATCATCCCGACGCACCCGTCCGCCGACCGATCTCGGCCGCGCGCGATCTGGGCGAGCCGGCGCCGCCCGAGCCGCCCAGAGCGGCGGCGCCGGTCTGGCTGGACGCGCCCGAGCCCGAACCGGAACCCGTCATCGAGCCCAAGCCCGAGCCCGAACCTGCGCCGGCCGAGATGCCGACGAGCATCGCCGCCTTGATGGAGCGGCTGGAGCAGGGCCTCGCCCGCCGCCAGCCGCGCCGGCACGACGCGCTCCCGGCGGCGGCCCACGCCCCGGCGCCGCAGGTCTTCCCGGAAGCGCCCGACGACCGCCTGCAAAGCGCGATCGACAGCCTCCAGCGCCTCGCCGCCCGCCAGTCCTAGGGACGAATTGTTCCCCGGCGAAGGCCGGGAACTGACCGGTCCAGGCCTAGCTTTCCACCACGGTCAGCGCGTCGAGGATGAGGCGGACCTGCTCCTCCTCGTCGCTGCGTTCGGCGAGGACGATGTCGGCGAGGACGTGGCCGACGAGGGCGAAGTCGCGCTCGGCGAGGCCGTCGAGAAAGGCATCGGCGGCGGCGCCGGCGCCGGGACCGGGCAGGCAGAGGGAAAGGCGGTGGCGCTCGCCCGACAGGGTGATGCTTGCCCAGGGCCGGCTGGCGAGCGATTCGATCGCGACGGCGGCGCCCAACTTTACGAAGTAAGCACGAAGCGTACGTTTGAGCGCGTCGCCGGCGCCGGGACGCGCGCTCATGCCTCCTGCTCCCGCGCATCGAGCCAGGCGGTCACGCGCGATTCGGTCTTGCCGCGCATCTCGCGGCCCCGCCTCAGGTCCGAGACCAGGCGCGGATCGCCGACCGCGTCGCGCCCGAAGCGGGTCGGCGGGGTCCGCGTGCGCCGGAGATAAAGCTCGATACGCCGCCTTATGTGCACGTTGTCCTCCGAATCACTGTTCCCGATCTGTTCCAACAGTCGGAGGACATTTCCTGCTTGTCTAGGAAAATTCCTATCTATAATGGAGGGAATATGACGGAGGCTGACGGACGAGCGGCGCTGGCGCGGCTGATAGAGGAGCGGGGCGAGGATTATGCCGGTCTCTCGCGGCTGATCGGGCGCAATCCCGCCTACATCCAGCAGTTCATCAAGCGCGGCACGCCGCGACGGCTCGCCGAGGCCGACCGGCGGCTGCTCGCCCGCTATTTCGACGTCGCGGAATCCCTGCTCGGCGCGCCGGCGGCAGAGCCGGGCAGGGGGCTGACGCCCGTGCCGCGGCTCGACGTCGACGCCTCGGCCGGCGCCGGCGCGTTCGATGGCGACGAGAGCGGCGAGAGCCATATCGCCTTCGACCCCGCCTGGCTGAGGCGGATCGCGCGCGGCGCGCCGGACCAGCTCTCGATCATCCGGGTCGCCGGCGATTCGATGGCGCCGACGCTCGCCGACGGCGACGACATCCTCGTCGACCGCGGCGACGGCGCGGCGCGGTTGCGCGACGGCATCTACGTGCTCAGGATCGACGATGCGCTGGTGGTCAAAAGGCTGGCGCTGAGCCCGGCGGCGCGCACCGTCTCGATCCGCTCCGACAATCCGGCCTATCCCGGCTGGCCCGATTGCGATCCCGGCGCGGTCGACATCGTCGGGCGGGTGGTCTGGACCGGGCGGCGGATCGGTTAGGCGCCGCCTAGCGCCGCCGGTCGAGCAGCCAGACCAGGGTCAGGAGCGCCAGGCCGATGCCGGCGCCGGCGAGGAAGCCGATGCTGGGCTGGCCGGCGAAGACGCCGATCAGGGCGCCGGCGAGCAGCGACAGGGCGAGCAGGACGCCGCCGGAGCGGGCGGCTTTGTGATCGGGCGCCATCGCCGCCCCATGGCAGCGGCGGAAGATGGGTGCCAGCCTGAATCGTCTGAGGGGAGATGGGGACACACGCCTTTGTGTCCCCGATTCAGCCACGCTAGCCGCCGCGCCTGGGCCAATAGCGCACGACGATCGCCACGCCCGCGGCGAAGCCGGCGATGGCGCCGAACAGCGCTCCGTTCACCAGCCAGCCGCCGATCGCGCCGGCGCCGGTCGCCAGCGCGACCAGCAAGGCCGCGTGCGGCGGCGATTTGATCTCCAGCTCCTTGCTCATGCTCCATCCCTCCCCCGCGCTCCATAGCGTGGTTTACCGCGCGTTGACGATGGCTCTCACGTCTTTCGAAAGGTCGGGCCGCTAGAAGGACCGGACAAGATAAGAACAAGAGGGAAGTCGTGCAGCAGCCTGTCTACCTGCCCGACGCGTCGGCCGCGGCCGATGCGGCCGAGCTGATCACCCGGTTCGGCGAGCATGCGGCGTTCGAGGCGGCGGCCCGGGCGAACCACAGCCGGGGTCTTGGCAATCTCATCCATTTCTGCCGCTGGCGGCAGATCGAGCGGATGATCGCCCTGCTCTCCTCGTCCGAGCGGGACGACGCCACGGTCCATTGAGAAACCAGACGAAATCGCCGCTGGCGCCCTCCGCCCGCGACCGCTAGTTCCAATCCTATGTTGCAAATCGTTGCAGGGCGGCGTGCAGCCGCTCTGTCTGCCGCTCTCGTCCTCATCCTCTGTCCCGCCGCCGCCTTCGCGCAGCAACCCGCGCCCGCGCCGGCGCAGGTGCCGGACGCGCTGGACGAGGTCGACCGGCCGCTCGATCCCTCCGCGCCGCTCGAGTTATGGCCCGATCTCGGCGTGCCCTGGCCGGACATGGAGGCGGACCGGGCCGCGCCGATTCCGGCCGGCCCCGACGCCAACACCGCCGACAGCGCTGCCGCCCGTACCTATTCCTATCGGGTCGAGGGCCTCGACGGCACCGAGACCGCCACCCTGATGGACCAGTTCCGGACGCTCTCCACGCTCGAGGAGCATCGCCGCGATGCCGCCAACGCCGCCCAGATCGACCGCCGCGCCCGCGCCGATGCCGATCTGATGGCCGAGCTGCTTCGCGCCCACGGTTATTATGACGCCCTGGTCACCACCGCGGTCGACGCCGCGCCCGGCGGCGGCTTCGCGGTCACCCTCAACGTCGAGCCGGGGCCGCTCTACCGGTTCAGCGCCGTGACCCTGCCGGGCCTGGAGGCGGCCGCCGGAGCGGATGCCGGGGCGCTTCGCGGCGCGTTCGGGGTTGCGGCGCATGATCCGGTCAACGCGATGCGGGTCGGCGAGGCGGAAGCGGCGCTCAGGGCCGAGCTCGGCCGGCGCGGCTTCGCCTTCGCCCAGGTCGGCGAGACCCAGGTGGTCGTCGATCATGCCAGCCGCACCGCGACCCTGGTCCTCCCCGTGGAGCCCGCCGGCACGCGCCGCTTCGGCCATGTCCTGATCGAGGGCCGGCCCCTGTTCAGCGCCCGCCATATCGAGACCATCGCCCGTTTCCGCGAGGGCGAGCCCTATACCGCCGCGCGGATCGAGGATCTGCGCCAGGCCCTGGTCGCCACCGGCCTGGTTTCGACCATCAATATCCGCCCGGTCGCGCGCGCGGGCAGCGACGTCGTCGATCTCGCCGTCACGCTCGAGCCGGCGCCGATGCGCACGGTCGCGGGAGAGGCGGGCTACGGCACCGGCGAGGGGGTCAGGCTCGAATTGAGCTGGCAGCACCGCAACCTGATCCGGCCCGAAGGCGCGGTCACCTTCCGCGGCGTCGCCGGCACCCGCGAGCAGCTGCTTTCGGCGGTCTTCCGGCGCAACAATTTCATGCGCCGCGACCAGGTGCTGAACGCCCAGATCGCAGCCACCCATCTCGACCGGCCCGCTTATGACGCGCGTATGTTCACCCTGACCGGCGGCATCGAGCGGCAATCGAACATCATCTGGCAGAAGGCCTGGACCTGGTCGGTGGGCGCCGAGCTGACCGCGACCGACGAGCGCGACGTCGACATCGCCAGCGGGACGACCCGGCGGCGGACCTTCTTCATCGCCGCCATCCCCGCCTATCTCGGCTATGACGGGTCGAACGACCTGCTCGATCCCACGCGGGGCTGGCGGGTCTCGGCGCGCTTCTCGCCCGAGGCGTCGCTGCAGGACGGCAGCTTCTTCTATGCCCGCGCGCAGGTGGATGGCAGCTTCTACTGGCCGGTCTCGGGCAGCGTGACCATCGCCGGGCGGACCCGGCTGGGGACGATCATCGGCGCCGCCCGCGATCGCATAGCGCCGTCGCGGCGCTTCTATGCCGGCGGCGGCGGCTCGGTGCGCGGCTACGGCTTCCAGGAATTGGGCCCGCACGACCCGGTGTTCGACGATCCGATCGGCGGCCGCAGCCTCACCGAATTCTCGCTGGAGGCGCGCATCCGCGTCGGCGATTTCGGGATCGTGCCGTTCGTCGACGCCGGCAACGTCTCGACGACGCCGCTGCCGCGCTTCGGCAACCTCCAGTTCGGCGCTGGCATCGGCGCGCGCTACCATACCCGCTTCGGCCCGATCCGGATCGATATCGGAACGCCGATCAATCCGCGCCGCGGCGATCCCAGGATCGCGGTCTACGTCTCGCTCGGCCAGGCCTTCTGATCATGGCCGAGGCGGTCCTCGATCCTGCCGTCGCGCCGGTGGAGGAGGAGCCGCCCGCGCGCGTCCGCTCGCGGACCCGGATCTGGCTGGCGCGGATCGCCAAGACGCTCATCGCCGTCGCGCTCGTGCTCGCGCTCGGGCTCGCCGCCTTCCTCGCCTTCCTCGACACCGAGGCCGGCCACCGCTTCATCGTCAACCGGATCGCGGCGATGGCGCCCGAATCGGGCCTCAGGATCCAGATCGGGCGGATCGAGGGCTCGATCTACGGGCGCACCCGGCTGATTGACGTCCGGATCTACGATCCCCACGGCCTGTTCGCCGAGGCGCCGCGGATCGACATGGACTGGCGGCCGGTCGATTATGTGTTCGGCACCTTGACCCTGAACGAGGTCGATTCGGAGCTCGTCATCCTGCGCCGCATGCCGCGGCTCAATCCGCCCGCCGAGGCGCAGCCGGTCCTGCCCGATTACGACGTGCATCTCGGCCGGCTCGACGTTCGGCAGGTTCGGTTCGGGGCGGGGGTGGCCGGGCGCGAGCGGGTTGGCCGCCTTCACGCCGAGGGGCAGCTGAGGAGCGGCCGCGCCTTGCTCGCCCTCGATCTCGCCATGCAAGGCGGCGGCGAGCGGCTCGCGCTTCGGCTCGACGCCGAGCCCGACCGCGACCTTTTCGATCTCGACGCCCGTATCGACGCGCCCGAAAACAGCGTCGTCGGCGCCTTGCTTGGGACGAGGCGGCCGGTCCGGCTCGAGCTTGGCGGCGACGGCAGCTGGTCGCGCTGGACCGGCACCGCCCGGCTCGACCTGTCCGGCCGCAGGACCGTGGACCTCGGCCTCGGCATGACCTCCGGCCGCTTCGAATTGCGCGGCTGGGCGGCGCCGGCGCCCTTCCTCCAGGGCCGGCTCCAGCGGCTGACCTCGCCATATGTGCGGATCGCTGGCAGCGGCCTGTTTGTCGGGCGGCGGGTGAGCGGCTGGCTGTCCGTGCTCTCGGACGCGCTTCGCGCCGACGCGCGCGGCACGGTCGATCTCGCCGGCGGCCGTTATGAGGATATCCGGATCGCCGCTCTGCTGATCCGGCCGCCGGCCATGTTCCGCAACATGACCGGGCGCGACGTCCGCCTCGCCGCCTTGCTCGACGGCGGCTTCGGCGACGCCCGCTTCGTCTACCGGATCACATCGCCGCACATGCAGTTCGACGATAACGGCTTCGAGGAGGTCCGAATTGCCGGCGCCGGCCATCTGTCGCGCGCGCCGATCGCCATCCCGATGCTGGCGACAGCGACCCGGGTGACCGGGGTCGGCGACATGGCCGCCGACATTCTCGGCCATCCGCGCCTCGAGGGGATTCTGCAGCTGGCCGGCGTCCGGCTGACCGGAACCGGCCTCGTCTTCACCTCCGACAAGGCGAGCGGGCTGGTCGACGGCGACGGCAATCTTTCCACCGGCGGCTGGGTCGTGCTCGCCCGCGGCGGCATGCGCAATTACCTGATCCCGGGCTTCGGCACGGTCGACGCGCTCACCCAATTGCGCATCGTGCCGGGGCCGGACGGGCACGGGACGATGACCACCGGCGCCGCCCAGGGCTGGGTGCGCCGGCTCGACAACCGCTTCCTCGCCTGGGTGTCGGGTGGGCTGCCCAGGGCCGAGGCCAATCTCACCCGAGGGCCGGACCGGATCGTCCATCTCAGCAATTTGCGGGTGACCTCGCCCAAGGTCTCGTTCGCCGGCACGGGCCTCAGGCGGACCGATGCCACTTATTCCTTTGAGGGCATTGCCCGGCACGCCGATTACGGGCCCGCCCGCCTCTCCCTCGACGGGCGGCTCGAGCGGCCGCGCCTGGCCTTGCGGCTCGATCGCCCGGTCGATGCGCTCGGCCTCGCCAACGTTGTGCTGACCTTCGAGCCAAGCCCGGCCGGCTATGGCTGGCGGGCCGAGGGCGGATCGACGCTTGGGCCGTTCACCGGCACCGGCGCTATCCTGCTGCCGCCGAGCGGCCAGGCGATCGTCCAGGTCGCCGCGCTCAACGTCTCGGGCACCAGGGCGAGCGGGGCGCTGCGCCTCGATCCCAACGCCTTCACCGGCCGCCTCGCCGTCGCCGGCGGCGGGCTCGACGGCGAGCTTTTGTTCGGGCCGTTCAACAACCGCCAAAGGGTCGCGGTCAATCTCACCGCCAACGAGGCACATTTCTACGGCCCGCCGCCGATCGTGATCCGCCGCGCCACGATCGAGGGGATCGTCCTCCTCGATCCCGCCGGCAATTCGATCGAGGGCCGGGTGGCGGCGCGCGGGGTGAGCCGCGGCCCGCTGTCGATCGCCAATGTCGAGGCAAGCGCGAGCCTGCGCGGCGGCGTCGGCCGGATCAACGCGCGCATCGCCGCCTCGCGCGGCCGCGATTTCACCTTCAACGCCGTCGCCGATGCCGCGCCGGGCAGCTACCGGGTCAGCGGCAGTGGCACGCTCGACCGGCGGGCGCTGCAACTGGTGACTCCGGCCGAGCTGACCTGGACCCAGGAGGGCTGGCGGCTGGCGCCGACGCGGGTGAGCTTCGCCGGCGGCAGCGCCAGCGTTTCGGGCTTGTTCGGGGCGCGGACCGAGGTCGACGCTCAGCTGGCGGCCATGCCGCTGACCGTGCTCGACATCGGCTGGCCGCAGCTCGGCCTCGGCGGGATCGCCTCGGGCAGCGTGGGCTACCGCTCGCCTTATGCCGGCTCGGCCCCGAGCGGCGAGGCCAATTTGCGGGTGCGCGGGCTGACCCGGGCCGGCCTGGTCCTGTCGTCGCGGCCGATGGATATCGGCGTCAACGCGCGCCTCGATGGATCGAACGCGGCCCTGCGCGCGATCGCGGTGAGCGAGGGCCGGGTGATCGGCCGGGCGCAGGCGCGAGTGAGTTCGATCGGCGGGCCGGGCCTGTTCGTCGAGCAGCTCGCCCGAGCGCCGATGCAGGCGCAGATTCGCTATAACGGGCCGGCCGACACGCTCTGGCGGCTGACTGGGGTCGAGCTGATCGACGTCTCCGGCCCGGCCGCGATCGCCGCCGACATGACCGGCAGCCTCGAAAATCCGCGGATCAACGGCTCGGTCCGCACCGTGGGCGCCCGGCTCGAAAGCGCGGTCACCGGCCTGGTGATCGAGAATCTCCAGTCCTTCGGCCGGTTCGGCGGCGCTCAGCTCCGGATCGAGCAATTCCAGGGGACGACGGCCGACGGCGGCCGGATCTCGGGGTCGGGCACGCTCGATCTGGCGGGGGGAATGAGCTTCAACGTGCGCGCGCAGAACGCCCGGTTGCTCGACCGCGACGACATTGCCGCCTCGGTGACGGGCGATCTCGAGATCCGCTCGGCCGGCAATGGCGGCACCATCTCGGGCGATGTGACGATGACCCAGGGCCGCTTCCGGCTGGGCAGCGCCACCGCGATGGCGCAGGTGCCGCGCCTTCGAGTCACCGAGGTCAACCGCCCCGACGCATTCAGCCGGCCGGTGGTGGTGCGGATCGCGCCCTGGCGGCTGCAGATCGCGGTCGCCGCGCCCGGCCGGATCAGCGTGAACGGGCTCGGCATGAGCAGCGAATGGCGCGCCAATGTCCAGGTCGGCGGCACCGCCACCGAGCCGGCGCTCACCGGCTCGGCCGAGATGCTTCGCGGCACCTACGATTTCGCCGGCCGCCGCTTCGATCTGGTCCGCGGCCGGATCCGCTTCGCCGGCGAGGCGCCGGTCAACCCGCAGCTCGACATCGCCGCCGAGGCGCGGGTGCGCGGCCTTTCGGCACAGATCAGGGTGACGGGCCGGAGCCAGCGCCCCGAAATCGCCTTCGCCTCGACGCCCGCTCTGCCGCAGGACGAATTGCTTTCGCGAATCCTGTTCGGCACCTCGATCACCAACCTGTCCGCGCCCGAGGCGATCCAGCTCGCCGCCGCGATCGCCAGCCTCAACGATCCGCGCGGCGGGCTCGATCCGATCAACGCGCTCAGGCGCACGGTCGGGCTCGATCGGCTGCGCATCCTGCCCGCCGACGTCACCCAGGGCATCGGCACCCAGTTCGCCGCCGGCAAATATGTGGGCCGCCGCGTCTATGTCGAGGTGATCACCGACGGCCGCGGCTATTCGGCGACCACGGTCGAATATCAGATTACCCGCTGGCTCGCGATCCTCTCTTCCATCTCGACGATCGGCCGCGAAAGCGTCAACGTCCGCGTGTCGCGGGATTATTGAGAGGATAAGCGTGAGCGAAGAGGTCAAACGGCACCGCATCCGCAACATAATCGGCGGCTCGGCGGGCAATATGGTCGAATGGTATGACTGGTATGCCTATGCCGTCTTCTCAACCGTCTTCGCGCCGGTCTTTTTCCCCGAAGGCGACGGTACCGCCCAGCTGATGAAGACCGCGGCGATTTTCGCGGTCGGTTTCGCGATGAGGCCGATCGGCGCCTGGGTGATGGGCATCTATGCCGACCGCAAGGGGCGCAAGGCGGGGCTCACCCTCTCCGTCGGCCTGATGTGCATCGGGTCTCTGATGATCGCTTTGGCGCCCGGCCATGCGCAGATCGGTGCCTGGGCCCCGGCGATCCTGGTGGTGGCGCGGATGCTGCAGGGGCTGAGCGTCGGCGGCGAATATGGCGCGAGCGCCACCTATCTGAGCGAAGCGGCCGGCGCGAAGCACCGCGGCTTCTATTCGAGCTTTCAATATGTGACGCTGATATCGGGCCAGCTGATCGCGCTCGCGGTGCAGCTCGTGCTGCGTCTCACCATGTCCGAGGCGCAGCTCGCCGCCTGGGGCTGGCGCATTCCCTTCGCGATCGGCGCGGTGCTGGCCGTGGTCGTCTTCTACATCCGCCGCCGGGTGACCGAGACGGAGAGCTTTCGCAGCATCAAGACCGACAGGCCGAAATCGAGCGGCGCCAACCTGTTCCGCGACCATCCGAAGGAAGCGTTCCTGGTCATGGCGCTGACCGCCGGGGGCACGCTCGCTTTCTATGCCTACACGACCTACATGCAGAAATTCCTGAGCAATACCGGCCCCCTGTCCGATGCGCAGGCGGCGCAGGTCATGGCCGTGGTGCTGTTCCTGTTCATGTGCCTGCAGCCACTGGCCGGCGCGCTGTCGGACCGGATCGGCAGGAAGCCGCTGATGATCACCTTCGGAATCATCGGCCTCATCGCAACCGTGCCGATCTTCACCGCGCTCGAACATGCATCGAGCCCTTTCGCGGCGGGCGCGCTGGTTTTCGCCGCGCTGGTGATCGTCACCGGCTACACCTCGATAAACGCGGTGGTGAAGGCCGAGCTCTTTCCCGCCCATATCCGCGCTTTGGGGGTGGCGTTGCCTTATGCGATCGCCAACGCCTTGTTCGGCGGCACCGCGGAATATGTCGCGCTCGGGCTCAAGAAGCTCGGCGCCGAGCAGGTCTTCTACTGGTACGTCACCGCGATGATCGGCCTGTCGCTGATCGTCTATCTGAGGATGCGCGACACCAAGCGGCACAGCCTGATTTTGGAGGATTGAGGCCCGCGCTCCCCGGCGAAAGTCAAGGCCCAGTCCTTCCATCGGCGCCGCTGGACCCCGGCTTTCGCCGGGGAACGATGTCAGCTCGAATAATACATGTCATATTCGACCGCGCTCGGCGTCGTCTCCCAGCGCAGGACCTCCTCCCACTTCAGCTCCATATAGGCGTCGATCTGGTCGTCGCTGAAGACGTCGCCCTTGGTCAGGAAGGCGCGGTCGTTGTGGAGGGCGATCAGCGCCTCGCGCAGGCTCCCGCAGACGGTGGGGACGTCGACCAGCTCCTGCGGCGGCAGGTCGTAGAGGTTCTTGTCGATCGGATCGCCCGGATGAATGCGGTTCTGGATGCCGTCGAGGCCGGCCATCAGCAGGGCGGAATAAGCGAGATACGGGTTGGCGAGCGCGTCGGGGAAGCGGAATTCGACGCGCTTGGCCTTCTCGCCCGTGCCGTAGGGGATGCGGCAGGAGGCGGAGCGGTTGCGGCTCGAATAAGCGAGCAAAACCGGCGCCTCGAAGCCGGGGACCAGGCGCTTGTAGGAATTGGTGGTCGGGTTGGTGAAGGCGTTCAAGGCCTTGGCGTGCTTGATCACGCCGCCGATGAAATAGAGGCACATCTCGCTGAGGCCCGCATAGCCGGTCCCCGCGAAGAGCGGCTTGCCGCCTTTCCAGATCGACATGTGGGTGTGCATGCCCGAGCCGTTGTCGGCCTTGATCGGCTTGGGCATGAAGGTCGCGGTCTTGCCATAGGCATGGGCGACCATGTGGACGACATATTTGTAGATCTGCATCCGGTCGGCGGTGGTGACGAGGGTGCCGAAGGTGAGGCCCAATTCGTGCTGGGCGGCGGCGACCTCGTGATGATGCTTGTCCATCGGCAGGCCCATTTCGAGCATGGTCGAGACCATCTCGGCGCGGATGTCGACGGCGCTGTCGACCGGCGCGACCGGGAAATAGCCGCCCTTGGCGCGCGGCCGGTGGGCGAGGTTGCCATTCTCATATTTGGTGGCGGTGTTGGTCGGCAACTCGATGTCGTCGAGGCTGAAGCCGGAGGCGGCATAGCCGTCCTCGAAGCGGACGTCGTCGAACATGAAGAATTCGGCTTCGGGGCCGACATAGATGGTGTCGCCGACGCCGGTCGCCTTCAAATAGGCCTCGGCGCGCTTGGCGGTCGAGCGGGGATCGCGGGCGTAGAGCTCGCCGGTGCCGGGATCGACGACGTCGCAGAAGAGGATGCCCATCGGCGTCGCGCTGAACGGATCGACATACCAGGCGTCGAGATCGGGCTTCAGGATCATGTCCGATTCGTTGATCGCCTTCCAGCCGGCGATCGAGCTGCCGTCGAACATCAGCCCGTCGGTGAGCTCGTCCTCGCCGATCACGCCCGCGCACATGGTGAGATGCTGCCACTTGCCCTTGGGGTCGGTAAATCGAAGGTCGACCCATTCGATGTCGCCGTCCTTGATCGCCTTCAGAATCGCGCCTGCATCGTTCGCCATGAGAATCGCCCCTGTTGAATCGAAAAATCCGGATGAGCTCTCATCCCGGCAGCCGCCCGACGCGTCCAGCGGGCCGTGAATATTTCACGTGGGCAAGATCAGAAGGAACGCCGCTGCGCCGAGATCAGCATACGCAGCAGCATGGCGACCGGCCGGGGGACGCCCACCTTGCCGTCGAGCCAGAGGCTGACGGCGGGCCGGCTCACCCCGATCGCGCTGGCGAGGTCCGCCTGCGTGCGGTAGCCGAGCGTCTGCATCGCCTGCCGGAGTTCGCCGGGCGACATCGAGGCGAGGCGGGGATCGTCGACCATGAGCTGATCTAGCGCCTGTCGGCGCCGCCGCCAAAGCGCAAAGGCGTCAGATCGCGTCCAGGCCGCGCTCGCCGGTGCGGATGCGGATCGCTTCCTCGACGTTGGAGACGAAGATCTTGCCGTCGCCGATCCGGCCGGTGCGTGCCGCATTGGCGATAGCCTCGACCACCCGCTCCACCAGGCTGTCCTCGACGACCACTTCGAGGCGGAGCTTGGGCAGGAAGTCGACGACATATTCGGCGCCGCGATAGAGCTCGGTATGGC
>DASYKV010000037.1:0-2080 GCA_035994965.1 Allosphingosinicella sp. | reverse complement strand
CCGGTGCCGACGGAGACGACTTCGCCTTCCTGCGGCTTTTCCTTGGCGCTGTCGGGGATGATGATCCCGCCGGCCGTCTTTTCCTCGGCCTCTACGCGGCGGACGAGCACGCGATCGTGCAGCGGACGAAATTTCATGCGTTGTGACCTTTCTGATCAGGGTCGTGAAGAGTTGTTAGCACTCGGACTCGCCGAGTGCCAATGCGCGCTGATTTAGGGGCTCAACGTGACAGGTCAAGGACTCGGGGCCCCGTGCCGGCGCTATGGGCGGAAAGAAATCCGCCAGCCCACCGAAAAGCGCCAATCCGAGGGGTAGGCGGGATAAGGCCGGTCCACGTTTACAGCGCCAGATGGCTGGGCTAGCCGGAAGCGGATTTATGGAGCCTCGATGATGCGGTTTGTCGGCAAGGTCTGGAGACTGCTGGTCGGGATCAAGGATGCGCTCGTGCTGCTCCTGCTGCTGATCTTCTTCGGCGGCCTTTACAGCGTCCTGTCGGTGAGCCCGTACAAAGACAGCGCCAGGGAGGGCGCGCTCCGGCTCGACCTCAGCGGCGCCATCGTCGAGCAGCCGAACCGCGCCGGTCCATTCGCGGCGGTGGTCGGCGGCGGCCCGGCAACGCGCGAATATCGGGTCGCGCAGCTGATCCGTTCGCTCGACGCCGCGGCGACTGATCGTCGCATCCGGGCGGTGGCGCTGGACCTCGACATCTTCGTCGGCGGCGGCCAGACCGCGATCACGGACGTGGGCGCCGCGCTCGACCGCGTCCGCCGCGCCGGCAAGCGCGTGGTCGCTTATGCCACCGGCTATGCGGATGACGGCTATCAGCTGGCTGCCCATGCTGACGAGATCTGGCTCGATCCGCTCGGCGGCGTGCTGCTCACCGGGCCGGGGCGATCGAACCTCTATTATGGCGGCCTGCTGCAGCGGCTGGGTGTCAATGTCCATGTCTACCGGGTCGGCCAGTTCAAGTCGGCGGTCGAGCCTTATACAAGGAGCGACATGTCGCCCGAGGCCCGGATCGCGGCGCAGGCCCTGGTCAACACGCTCTGGGAGTTCTGGCAGGAGGATGTGAGCCGCGCCCGGCCGCGCGCCAGGGTCCGCGAGTGGGCGGCCAATCCGCAAGGCTTCGTCGATGCCGCCGGCGGGGATCTGGCGCGGGCGGCGCTCAATGCCGGGCTGGTCGACCATATCGGTGACCGCGACGCCTTCGGCCGGCGCATGGCGGAGCTGGTCGGCAATGACGACGACCGCGTGCCCGGCCGCTACAATGCGGTGCGCTACGAGGCATGGGCCAACGAGCATGACGTGACCGGCGACGATGGCCGGATCGGCATCCTCACCGTCGCCGGCACGATCGAGGACGGCCATGCCGGGCCGGGGACGGCGGGTGGCGACACGATCGCGGAAGAGATGGAGCGCGGCCTCGAAAGCGGCGACCTCCGGGCCCTGGTGGTCCGCGTGGATTCGCCGGGCGGCTCGGTGCTCGCCTCGGAGCGGATCAGGCGCGCGGTGCTGGCGGCGAAGGCGCGCGGCCTGCCGGTGGTGATTTCGATGGGGTCGGTCGCGGCCTCGGGCGGCTATTGGGTGGCGACCGCCGGCGACGTCATCTTCGCCGAGCCCTCGACGATCACCGGCTCGATCGGCGTGTTCGGCATATTGCCGAGCTTCGAGGGCGCGCTGCAGCGGCTGGGCGTCGGCGCGGACGGGGTGCGCACGACGCCGCTCTCCGGCGAGCCGGACGTGCTGCGCGGGCCCTCGCCCGAAGCCTCGCGGCTGCTGCAGACCGGGATCGACAGCACCTATCGCCGCTTCCTCCAGCTGGTCGCGACGGCGCGGCATCTGCCGGTGCAACGGGTCGCCGAGATCGCACAGGGCCGGGTGTGGAGCGGCGGCGCCGCGCGCCAGCTCGGCCTCGTCGACCGGTTCGGCGGGCTGGACGATGCGGTGCGCGAGGCGGCGCGGCGCGCGGGCCTCGATCCGGCCCGGGCGGAGGTCACCTATCTGGAGCAGCGGCCGGGCTTCCTCGCCCGCCTGCTAAGCAGCGACGGCCAGGGCGACACGGCGGCCGGGGCGCCGCGCG
>DASYKV010000036.1:0-8427 GCA_035994965.1 Allosphingosinicella sp. | reverse complement strand
AAGAACCAGGTTATCGTACCAAAGCCGCCGGATGAAGTCGCGGCGTCATTGTCCCTGATCGCGGTCATGCCCCGCTGCAGCAGAGCAAGCGAGAGGATGTCGGTGACCGTCGCAAGCGCCGTCAGCGCGAGCGCCGTCGTCAGATGACGCCGCCCGTCCGCACCGACGTGGCGGAGCAGGCGGCTCAGGTTCGCCAGCGTCATTCTCATCCCGCGCTCAACGCCGCGATCATTGCTGGCTTTCCGGCCCAAACGGGCACCATTCGACCCATTCGCGATCACCCAGCAGGCGGCGCGCCATCCGGTTCCGCAGCCAGGCCGCGCCCTGCAATATCTTGCGGAAGAGCCGTGGCGCAATCGTCCCGCCACCGACGAAACATAATGCAAGCAAGGTTTCCCGATCCGCGCGCAGGCGCCCGTGCCGCACGAGGCGCCGCCACGTTCCGGGCCGTTGAGCGCGCCATATCTTGGTCCAGCTCTGGGCTATGAACACGCGAGGACGGACCTTGCCCTTTGGCCGGGCGGCACCCCGATCCAGAGCGGCGGCGACATGGCCGGCGCCAGCCTGGCCGGCGCATTGATACATGTAATTTATGGCCTGCTCGACCTCCGCCTCTCGATCCCGCGACCGAAAGCTGTCGGCGGAATAGCGGTAGGAGCTAACCGCCCCGGACAGCGCGAGCATCCGGCCAAGCCTGGCCATCCGCCAGTACAGGTCCAGGTCCTCCCAATAGTCCGACTCGAACCGATAGCCTCCCGCGTCGAAAAAGGCCTGACGGCGGAACATGATCGACGAATGCGCGAAAGGCGCGAACGCGGTGGGACGAACGAGACGCCAAAGATTCGCGGGATGGATCTGCCTGCCGGCTTCGTCGATCCCGGCCGCGGGCGCCCCCACGAGCACCGCCTCGGGACAGCGAACCAAAGCGGCGACCTGACGAGCCAAGCGATCGGGATGAGACAGATCGTCGCCATGGGCGAGCGCGACCAGCTCGGCGCTGGTGTTGGCGATGACCCAGTTTGCGGCATTGGCCAGGCCTGAACGCCGGTCTCGCCGAAGGAGCTTGATGCTGGCGTTCTCACGCGCCAACTCGGACAATAGAGTCGACGTTCCGTCTTGCGAGCCGTCATCCCCGATCACGATCTCTCGCGGCGGCCAGGTTTGATTCAGGATGCTGCGAACCGCATCTCCCAGGAACCTTTCGTTGTTGCAGACTGGTAGGGCCACGCTGACATCGGGTACCGACTCTGGCGATGCGCGCGACGCCGGCGCGCTCATCGGTTGCTCGCGCTTACAAGGGCCAGGCGGTCCGCGCGCGGCGAGGCGGCGCTGGCGAATGGCGGCTCATCCAGGACCTGTGCGGATCGAAACGCATCGGCGAGCTGCGCAAACCCTTTCGCGATCCCGATCGTGGCTGCCCAGCCAAGCTCCCGCTTCGCGCGGTCGGGATTGCCGACAAAGCGGGTGACGTCGTAGCTGCGCGGCGCACGCTCTTCCCTCCTCACGCCGCCGCCGCTCATGCGCATCGCGATGCCGGCCAGGTCGCCAAGCGTCGTGCCGCGTCCGGTTACGAAATGAACGGGATCGAGACGCCTTCCGGCGATCGTGGCGTCGACCAGAAGGTGAAGCCCGCGCGCGACATCGTCGATGTGGGTGAAATCGAAAAGGTTGTCGGCTCCCTCCACCCTCACGACGCCGTTGCTCACCGCCGCTCGAGCAAATGCGGGCACGACGCGATCCTCGTGATCGCATATGCTGCCATAGACGCTGGAGAAGCGGACCGCATTCGCCGCCAGGCCCTCGGCCACGGCGCGCGCGACGAGCGCCTCACCGGCTACCTTGGACCTTGCATAGACATTCATCGGCGCAAGCACCGCGGCCTCGTCGACCGGGAGGGTCGCCTGCTCGCCGTAAACTTCGCGGCTGCTTGCAAAGACGATCCACGGCCGCCGGGGCGCGGCAAGCGCCAGATCGACGAGATTTGCGAAGGCATCGACATTGGTGCTCCAGGCCAGCGCCGGATCGCCTTCGGCCCACACGACGCGGGAAATCGCGGCGAGGTGGATCACGCCGTCGATACCGTCCAGGGCGGCCGCCAGCGCGGCGGGATCGCAGATGTCCTGACGCACATCGTCACGGACATCGAAAGTTCGAACCTCCTGGCCATGGTCTCGAAGGCGGCTGACGATTGCGGACCCGATCAGACCTCGCGAGCCGGTAACCAATATCATCGTCGCCTACTCCGCCCGCCCGTGCGCCCTTGGCTAACGCTGGCGGCTTGCCGACGCAATGGGATCAGTCTCTTGGAAGACGCGCGTCATGGGGCCGCCACTCGATCAGCTTTGCGCCCCTCAGCCGCCTTCTGGCGCGGACGTTCCTTACCGACAGCAGGGCACGCGAGGCCAGGCGAAGCGTTCGGGGGCTGAGATCCGCCCAACCCGACCAGATCAAGATGGCGAGCGAATGGAAATCCGGCCTCAGCCGGCCACGCCTCAGCAGCCTCCGGAAAAGGCCGGGCCGAGCTCCCGCCCATAAGGCACTGGCGCCGCAAGCGACAAAGACATCGGGACTAAGCTTCGCGTCCGCCGCATCGCGTTCCAGCAAATCGTCGTAGCTCCGCCCCGCCCGATATTCCTCCAGGCAGCGGTACATGAGGTCCATGGCCCGCTCGAACCGTTCAGCGCCGTCCGCCGGACGAGAGCTGGCGCCGGTCTGGCGGACTCGCAATAGCGGCTCGGCCAGCACCATGACCGTGCCGGCCTCGGCCATGCGCAGGAAGAAGTCGATGTCTTCCCATTTCTCCGCTCCGATCCGATAGCCGCCGACCCGCTCGAACGCGTGCTTGCGGAACATGATCGAGGCGTGGGGGAAAGGCGCGAAGGGCGAGCGCCGGACAAGGCGGGCATGATCGGGCCCGCGGACCTTGCGGCCGGCGGCGTCGATGGTTTCGGCAAGCGTCCCGACCAGCATGGTTTGCGGGTGAGACGCCATTACCGCCATCTGGCGTGCAAGCCGATCGGGATGGGCGATGTCGTCCACGTCCATCCGCGCCACGAGCGGCGCCCGCGCCTGCTGCACGACCAGCTGCGAGCTCCTGGCGGCTCCCTGGCGCTCGCCCGCCTCGACAAGACGGATGCGCCGGTCCTCATCCGCCAGGGCGCGGAGCAAAGCGCCGGAACCGTCCGTCGAGCCGTCATTGAGAATGACCAGCTCGAAATCGGCAAAGCTCTGCGCGAGAATGCTGCGGACGCCTTCCTCGACGAATGGCATGCCGTTGAAGACCGGCAGAACCACGCTGAGGGGCAACAAGGGAGCGACGGGTGATCCGCTCAAAGCGCGCCCTCCCGTTGAAGCCTCTCGAGAAAGCTGCCGGCGGGCGCGACCCTGTCCTTGAACGGCTTGATCCGCTCGTTCCACAAGTGAAGCGCCACGCTGTCCGCCGCGATTTTGTCCTCCAGCTTCAGCGCCGGATCGACGATCCAGTCCGCCTCCTTCCAGTGGACGGGGTAGAAAGTCCGCGGCGGGCGCGCCAGCCGATCGAGCCCGTGACGGCGGGCGAGATAGGACAAAGCGTGCGGGCCCGTGCTTCCCCAAGGCATGTCGGCGATCCCCGTCCGGCCGCGGGTCCGCAGCCGCCAATGGGCCGAGAGCTTTGCCCTTGCCGAAAGCCAGGACGGCACCTCCCGTTCCTCGAAAGGGGCGAGCAAAGGCGGCAGCAGCGGGGAATCGGCGGGAATGCGGAGAACCGCCGTGTTCAGGACGCCGGGCTCTTCCTCGCCGAAGAGATAGGGCGAGGACTCCTCGATCGCGGCCAGCAGATAAATGTCGCAGTCGAGCCAGAGTCCGGCATTGCTCCGCATCAGCTCATATCGAAACCGGTTGGAGAAGAGCGAAGAGCTTCCGCTCCTGTGGTGGACGATGCTCGCCTCCGGCAGAATTTCCGCCGCGTCCTTCAGGACGATGCCGTCCGGCACCCCGGCCGGCCGGCGATAGGCATGAAGTGTCAGCGGATGGCCGTGACGCAGCACCGAAAGCATGCATGCGCGCTCGACGGCCCCCAGCCGGGGACCGATCCACAACATGTTGCACGGCGTGAGCAGCGTCTATTCCCCTCCCGGCCTCCGTGCCCAGTGAGGGAAGCAAGATCAAGGGAAGCGCAAGCGTCGCGGCCCGTGTTCCCTGTTTCAAAAGCTGTTTCTATAAGCCTGCTGCAAGCGTTCCCTCATTCGAACCCACATATGGAAGGCCATTCAAGGATTAGGCGGTCGTTCGGCATCTGGACAGTCAGTCTCGATCTGGAAGTCCTGCAGCGAAAGCGCATCGCCGGTGGCGAGGAGCCACAGCTTCAGCATGATTGCATAGGTGATCAGGCCCGCTGCCAGGCCCGCACCATAGAGAAGAGCGGGCGACGCCGTGTCGAGCAGGGCCTCGACGCCAAACGCGGCGGCAAAGGCCAAGGCTGCAGCCGCGATCGGGCCGGCGCTGTAATGGAGCTTGACGCTGACACCGAAATAGGCACGGAGCGCGACGCGCCGCAGCAGCGCGCCGGCGCCAACCCCGGCCAGCACGGAAAGGCCCGCCCCGGTCACGCCCAGCGGCCCGATCAGCAGCCATCCGGCAATGAGATTGACCGCGATGTTGGTCGCCGTGATCCCGAGCTGGGCCAGCGGCCGGCGGTAGAGAATGATGAGGTCGCTGACGCCGAAGGCGCCCTGGATCATTTCCGCCGCCGCGAGGAGCAGGAGCGCCCAGTAGCCGGTCACGAACTCGTTGCCGAACCAGGCGAGCAACGGGATGCCGCCGAAGGCGAGCGCGATCAGGATCGGCAGTTGCACCGCCAGGATCAGCCGCGCCGCGGAGGCGGACGCGACCCCTGTCTCGCGCGGACCCTTGAGCGCCAGGGTCCGGGCGATCACCGGGTTCAACAGGCCGTCGAAGTTCTGGCGAACCTGCCGAACCGGGATGCGGATCTGGCGGGCCATGCCGTAAATTCCCGCCGGGCTCTCGCCCAGAAAGATGCCGACCAGCCAGCGGTCGACGCGCGCGAACAGGCCGTTGAGGACGTCGCTCAGCGTTGCCCCGGCGCTATCGCGGAGCAGCGGCAGAATCCGGCTCCGCGCAAAACGATAGGCCGTCAGGTCGAAAGCGCCGAGGCGGCGCCGAGCGCCCATCAGGGCATAGGCCAGCGCAGCAAGCGTTCCCGCCCAATAGCCGATCAGCAGCCCGCTAGCGCCGTAGCCGAGGGACCAGACGGCGAGAATGGCGGCAAGGCCGCCATAAGGCTCGATCACGCTACGGCTCAGCACCTCGTAGCGGATGATGTGGGTCCAGCGCGTTGCGGCAAGAAACAGATCGAGCAGGGCCTGGCCCGCGATCATCGGCGCGAGGATGACCAGGGCGATAGCGACATTGGGGGAAATGAAGCCGGCCGGCGCGGCCGCGACCGCGACGACAAAGAGCCCGGCGAGCGCGAGGCTGACCACGGCGACCAGCAGCGCCGCATCGAGGACGATGTGGATGTGGGGGCGATCACCGCCCTCTTCCTCGAGCCGCTTGAACAGGATGCGCTTGAAGCCGAGCCCTCCAATTGTCACCGCAAGCTCGACCGCGGCTACCGCCAGGCTGTAGGCGCCGAACAAGGCGAGGCCGAACAGACGTGCGGCGGCAAAGAGGAACGCGATCCGAGCGCCGAACCGGATCGCGAAGCCGAATGCCGTCGCCCGCGCTCCGCCCAGGATCAATCGCTCGGCGGACTTTCCTGCGCGCATCAGGCTCCTGCGGGCGCAGCGGCTCTGCAAAGCCGATCGTAATGGTCCTCCAGCAGGCGCGTCTGGCGCAAGGCGTCGAACCGTTCCTCGGCGAGCCCCCGCGCGGTGGCGGCCATGGACCGGCGGAGCAGCGGCGAGGCCAGCAGGTCCAGCATCCTGCACGCCAGCGCGCCCGCATCGCCTTCGGGGATGAGGAAGCCGCTCCGCCCGTCGATCACAGCCTCCGGCGCGCCGCTATGGTCGGACGCGACGACCGGGAGGGAGGCCGCTGCGGCCTCGACGACAGTGGTCGGCAGGCCTTCGGCGTCGCCGTCGCGGGCGATGATGCTCGGTACGGCGAGCAGCCACGCGCGGCGCATCCACGCCGCCACCTCCGCTTCGCCGCGCCCGCCGAGGAAGGTCACGCAATCGCCGAGGTCCCTCCGGGCGGCCTGCTCCTCCAGACGCGGGCGAAGCGGGCCATCGCCGATGACCACGAGCCGGGCGTCCGGCCGTAACGCCCGTACCGCCGCGAAGGCCTCGATCAGCAGGCTCGTCCCCTTCTTTTCAACTAGGCGGCCGACGTGCAGGATCAGCCCCGCCTCCGGGCGGAAGCCGCTCGCGTCGAACCGGTGGAGATCGACGCCGTTATAGTGGGTGATCGTGCGCTCAGGCGGATAGCCCCTGGCAATGGCCCGGCGCCTCAGCGCCTCCGACACCGCCACGAACAGGTCTCCGCCGGCCATCAGCCGGCGTCCGTGCAGGGCATAGCGCATCCAGGACAGCCGGCCGGAGGTCAACAGGCAGAGGTCGGAACGGCTGACCTCATAGCCGTGCAGCGTCGTCACCAGCGGAATGCCGAGCGCGCGGGCCAGCGGCAGCGCGGCGAAGCCGTCGGGGCCGAAATGAGCGTGCAGCAAAACGGGTGCGCACGCCTTCACCCGATCGACCAGCGCGGGCGGTGGTCCGAACAGCCTGAACCGCAGGCGCCCGGCAGCGGAGCCCGGAACGACTCGGTGTCCGTCCAGCGAAGGCGGGACATTCCCTCTGTCCTCGATGCCGACGATGAGCGGCCGGAAGCGCCGCAGCGACGTCGCATGGGTCCGGGTGAAGGTTTCGGAGGCGTTGAAGATCGGCGATCGGAAGATCGCGACGACGGGCCGGGTGGGGGCGCAAGCGGGCGGCGCCACCTCTTCGGCGAAATCTTGCGGGCTCAGGCCGATCCAGTCCAACGGGCACCTCTTTCGATAGACGCCCCCGACCGGACCGAGCCGCATGCGGGTTTCGCGGGTCGCCGGCGTCTCAACGCGGTGGGAAAGTTTTCATCGACCCTGGTCCGGCTCGTTCTTGCCGGCGCCCAGCTTGCCGCCGGCGGCAAGGCCGCGTGCCCGCAGCGCGGGCACCATGCGCACCGACATGGGCACGACGATCCGGCTGCGCTTTCGCTGAAGACCCGCTACAGGATATGACATGAGCAAGAGAGCCATCGCCTTTCTGGTTGCCGCCGCCCTGGCCGCGCCAACCTTCGCCAGCGAGCCGCCCCATTATTCGGTGACCGGAAGCATCGAGGGACCGGACGGCGGCTGGGATTTGCTCACCGTCGACCCCGTCGCCCATCGGCTGTTCATAGCGCGCGGCGCGAACGTAATGATGGTCGATCTGGGTCACGCCAACCGGGTCAGTGCGTTCGGAACCGCGGATCGGGGCCACGCGGCCGTGCCAATCCCCGGCGGAAGCCGCCTGCTGCTGACCAGCGGCCGGGACGGGCGCGCGCGGATTTACGATATAGGCAGTGGCACGCTGGTCGCCGACGTCGCCGTCGGCCGCAATCCCGACGCCGCGATCTGGGATGCGCGCCTCGCCGCCGTCCTAGTCATGAATGCGGCCGATGGGACGGTCTCGGTAGTCGATCCGGCCCATGGCCGCGTGACGCGCACGATCCAGCTCGCGGCCGGGCTGGAGCTTGCCGCGCTCGACGAGCACGGGACATTGTTCGTCAACAACGAGGAAACGGGCCAGATCCATGTCGTCGATCCGGCGGCCGGGGCGGTGCGCGTACCGATCGCGCTGCCCGGCTGCGAGGGACCGACCGGGCTCGGTTATGATCGCCGGCGCCACCGGCTGATCGCAGCCTGCGCCAACGGCAAGGCCGCGGTCGTCGACAGCGTCACCGGCCGGCTCGTCCAGCTTATCGACATTGGCCACGGGCCCGACGGCGTGGCGGTCGACGAGGCGCGCGGCGTCGCCTTCATTCCCTGCGGCCGCGACGGCGAGCTGGACGTGATCCCGCTGCGCGGCGAAGGGCCGCTGATCGTCGCCGACCGGGTCCGGACCGAAGTCGGCGCGCGGACGATAGCGCTCGATCCCTCGACGGGCGCACTCTACCTCCCCACCGCTCGCTATGGCCCGCCGCCGGCCGGCGGCGGCCGTGCGCCGGTGCTTCCCGGGTCATTCCATGTGCTGGTCGTCAGGCCGCGATAGCGCGAATTAGCCGCCCGCGCGGCGCCTTATCGGAATCGGCTCGCCGGCGATGAACTCGTCGGTCAGCTGGGCGGCGACGTCGTCGCTGAACTGCTGCGGCGGGTGCTTGCAGAAGAAGGAGCTGGGGCCGACCAGGACGCCGCCGACGCCACGCTCCAGCGCCACCTTGCAGCAGCGGATCGCGTCGACCACGACCGCA
>DASYKV010000035.1:0-20075 GCA_035994965.1 Allosphingosinicella sp. | reverse complement strand
CTTCTCGAAGCCCGCGCCCAGTACAAGCCGTTCGAATATCCCTGGGCCTATGATTTCTGGAAGCGCCAGCAGCAGATCCACTGGATGCCGGAGGAGGTGCCGCTCGGCGAGGATTGCCGCGACTGGGCGCAGAAGCTGACCGAGCATGAGCGCAATCTGCTGACCCAGATCTTCCGCTTCTTCACCCAGGCCGACATCGAGGTGCAGGATTGCTACCACGACAAATATGGCCGCGTGTTCAAGCCCGTCGAGATCAAGATGATGCTGACCAGCTTCTCCAACATGGAGACGGTGCACATCGCCGCCTACAGCCACCTCCTCGACACGATCGGCATGCCCGAGAGCGAATATGGCATGTTCCTCCAGTATAAGGAGATGAAGGACAAGCACGATTACCTCGCCACGTTCGGCGTCGACACGGACGAGGACATCGCCAAGACGCTGGCCATGTTCGGCGGCTTCACCGAGGGGCTGCAGCTCTTCGCCAGCTTCGCCATGCTGATGAACTTCCCGCGCTTCAACAAGATGAAGGGGATGGGCCAGATCGTCAGCTGGTCGGTGCGCGACGAGAGCCTGCATTGCGAGGGCATCACCCGCCTGTTCCACGCCTTCATCAAGGAGCGCGACTGCATGACCAAGGCGGTCGCCGACGATATTCGCGACGTCTGCCACAAGACGGTCGGCCTCGAGGACGCCTTCATCGACTTGGCCTTCGAGCAGGGCCCCGTCCCCGGCATGACGCCGAAGGAGATCAAGAAATACATCCGCTACATCGCCGACTGGCGCCTCGGCCAGCTCGGCATGAAGCCGATGTTCATGATCGACGAGCATCCGCTACCCTGGCTGGCGCCTTTGCTGAATGGCGTCGAGCACGCGAATTTCTTCGAGCAGCGCGCCACGGAATATTCCAAGGCCGCGACCCGGGGGAATTGGGGCGAGGTCTGGGACAATTTCGACAAGAGGCAGAATGCGAAGGCGGCGAACGATGTGCCCGAGGTCGAAGGGGATGCGGATATGTTCACGCGGGCTGGCGTGGCGGCCGAGTAAGGAGCATTGACGATCGCAATCGGAGGTGCATGGCGGACGCATGCGAGGTCCCCGAAGCGCTGCGAGCGCTGGGGGGTCGCTCAGGCTCTGCCGTGGCCTAGCGAAGCTCGTCCAGCGCTGCGGCGACTGCCCCTTTTATGGGGTCTCGCCATCCCTCGCTCTCGATAATTTCGAGAGGGGCATCGTCGGGGAATTTTGCAGCGAGTAAAAGAAACAGAAAGAAGTCTGTATTTCCACTCCATTCAGAGCGCCCCAATTTTGAGAATATGCCTCCGAATATCTCGATTTTAGGCGGGGTTAGCGCCGACTGCAGCTCGTCTATCGTCTTAATTCCATTATGTTCGGCTAACTTGTAAATCTCCGCAGTGTACGGGTCGTCAGGCGCAATCCCGGTTGTCACCGAGAATCCAGCCTCGGCAACCGCCGTTTCGATTTTTGGAATTTCCCTCCAACTCTTGATAAGCTCAGCAAGACTGGTTGGCGTTATCGCCAAATCGCCATGACCTGTTGACAAAACGTCTGCCGCAGCCTTCCCTAGAGCGGCGCGCTGCTCCCTTATCGCCACGAACTCCTCATCCGCCAGTTCGAAGAGACTGGCGATTCGATATAGCCGACGCTGGAGAGCGGAAGGAATGCTCGTTTCCTGTTTGTATTGGAGAGCATGGGACACTGCCGACCACGCATGCTGAATAACAGTTCTTATTTGGACTTCTGCATGAAGAGCCTTGTAAGCGCTCCATTCTGGCAACTTATGCCGTTGCTGATTCATTTTTATTACATAATGTAAGGACAGGTATCCAAATCTATCTGCCTCCAGCTGCGCTGGCTGGTGAGATAATTCCTCTTCTACTACGTCGAATTCTTCCTTTATTATTTCCGAGATTTTCCGAACGTCATTGCCATAATACGCGATGATCCTGCACCCGCATAGATCTGGAATTTCAGTCAAGGGATCTTCATAGTTCTTTCCGGATCTTCCTATTTTCTCTCGGAAGCTCTCGATGCTTTTTGCACGAACTTCAATGGTTTGGGCTCGCAGTCCTCGGGACTCCAACAGCGATCGCAGGAGATGTAGAAGCTCGCTTGCGAAGGTTTCGTATTTCGGACGCTGAGATGCGTACGCCGATACTGCCTCCTCGATCGTCGGGTTTGGCATTTCCCCTCCTGCTTCAAGCACCGTACCGGGATTAGATCGGCGGTGCACCAAATTCCGGGCAGGCTAGCCGCGGATCCTGGCTGTCACCTCGGCGGCAATGCCTTGAAGGACGCCGGGGCAACCTCTCCTAACCCCTCCCGCAATTCCGGGGACACGATACTAATTGAATTACGGTGACGGTCCGCCAAACCCCACCATCCTACCCCCGCAAAATCTTCTCCATCTTCCGCCCCTTGGCCAGCTCGTCGATCAGCTTGTCGAGATAGCGCAGCTCGCGCATCAGTGGCTCCTCGAGCGTCTCGACGCGGATGCCGCACACCACCCCGGTGATCAGCGCCCGCGCGGGGTTCAGCCGCGGCGCCCTCCCGAAGAAGGTTTCGAAATCGGTGCGCGCGGCGAGCTCGGCGTCCAGGCTTTCCTGGCTGTGGCCGGTCAGCCAGCGGATGATCTCGTCCACCTCCGCCTTCGTGCGCCCCTTCTTCTCCGCCTTGGCGATATAGTGCGGATAGACGCTCGCGACGCTGATCCGGTAGATGCGATGCCCCGTCATGGCCGGATCATGCGTCCCGCGGGAGATCGGGTCAATCGCCGGGGCCGGGGAGCAACCGCCCGGAATTTGCATTGAACCCCAGATCGCTCGCTCAGGAGGAACCCGGCATGGACCAATATACAGGAGGCTGCCTGTGCGGCGACGTCCGCATCGCGGCGTCCGGGCGCCCCAACCGGGTCGGCCTCTGCCACTGCCTCGATTGCCGCAAGCATCACGGGGCCCTGTTCTTCGCGGCCGCCATCTTTCCCCGGGAGGCGGTGACGGTCGCGGGCGAGACGCGGGCCTGGGCCGGGCGGCATTTCTGCCCCAATTGCGGCTCCTCCCTATTCGCTCTCATGGCCGACGACGAGATCGAGCTACACCTCGGCGCCCTGGACGCCCCAGACCAGCTCATGCCGACCTACGAATGCTGGACGGTCCGCCGCGAAGCCTGGCTGCCGCCCTTTCCGCTCGCGCGACGGTACCAGCGCGATCGCGAGGCCGAGGGCCGCTTCGAGGGGTGAGGAGAGACGGGGAATTCCTGGGAGACAACCTAATTCGGTGGCGGAACGCAGAGCGTCGGCGGCACGACACCGCCGGCATCGATCCCTTCCTCGATGAACCGCACCCCCGCCGCCTCATAGGCACGACGAAGGTCGGCGATCAGATCGGGCTGAACGTCGCGTTGCTCTTTCTCGAAGCGCAGGATCGTGCGGTAGCTCAGGCCCGCGGCGCTGGCCGCCTCATCGACCGACCAATGCAGCGCCGCCCGCGCCATCCGCGACTGGACGGGCGTCAGCACCGGATCGGCCATCACAAACTCTCTTGACCAGTTACTTCGTGGTCAGTATTACTGACCGACAAGAAGGAGGCTTCCAGCATGGCTGCCGGGAAGCATAACCTGTCGCGCCGGGCGGTGCTAGGTGTGGTTGCGGGGGCGTGCGCTTCTTCGTATTCCCTCGCGGCGCGGGGACAGTTGCTCGCAACCGTCCCCATTTCGGCCGCCGCCAAGCGCTGGACCCGTGCCCTCGCCGCCTATCGCCGGGCCGAGGCACGGCTGGCCGCCTTTCGCCGCGCCGAGGCCCTGTTGCCGGCGGCGGCGCGCGCCTTCCCCGCATGCGCGCCGCTGGAGGAGCGTTTCAACGATCTCGAATGCACCCGCCTGGCCGTGCTGCGCCGCCTGCTCCGAATCCCCGCCCCGGACCTCGCCGCGTTCGCGCTCAAGCTCGAACTGGCGATCGACGACCAGGCCTGGGAGCTGACCGACGCCGAACTCTTTCTCGACGGCCTCAGGGCCGACGCGCGAAGGCTTTGCGGTGAAGGTTGATTATGTCTGCAATAAATGCGGCGGCAACACCGTCACGCGCGATGCTTGGGCGGAGTGGGACGCCGCCGAACAGGATTGGGTTCTGGGCGCCATCTACGACTATGCTTTCTGCCACGATTGCCAGGAAGAGACGCACCTCGAAGAGATCGAACTCGAGGAGCCGGCCGGCCCCGATCCCGACTGAGAGTCGATGTCTTCGCGCCGGCTATTCGGAGGCGCCAAGCGCGGCCGCAATGCGCGGCCGCCGTGCGGCGAGCCGGCCCTCGGCTATCAGAACCAGCCGGTCGCGGATCGAGGCCAGATCGTAATAGAAGCCCTGCCAGCCGGCCCGCCGCGCCGTCTCGCTGAGCGGGGTGCGCGCCAGGAAGAGCGCCGGCGTCTGCAGGTCCGCCGCCAGATAGTGGATCGAAAATCGGGAGAGCTTCGGCGCCACCAGCACCAGGAAAAGCGGGAAATAGATGCCCGCGTCCATCCGCTTCTTCTGCGGACCCCAAGCCGCGCCGAGCAGGAGCTTCGGCGGCGTGCTCCCGTCGGCGCTGGTCGAGGCCTTCACCTGCGCGAGATAGCCGCAGAAATCGCAGATGATGTCGGCGCATTTGAAATTGGCCCGGAGTGGCACGAGGGTGCGCGCCTGCTTGCAGTGCGGGCAGGCGCAGTTCTGCACCACGAGCCGTTCGCCGAGCGCCCCCAGTTCCTGCTTCGCCGTCGCCATCGGGGCACGAGACTAAGGCGGCGCGCCGGCTGTGTAGCCTTCGAACAACGCAAGTTGCCGGGGACATTCATCGCTTTGCAATCGGTCCGCCACGGCCGCTGCTGACGTATCGCCGGATCGGACCCGATCTTGCTCCATTTCGGAGGCTTTTTCCGCCATTATCTACTTTTCCTACAGGGCGCCGGATGGGATAAATGGTTCGCTCCTTTTTCCGCGAGGAGCGACTCCAATGTCCGATAGAATTGATCCGTCCGAGGGCGATGCCGCCGCCCGGACATCCCCCGCCGGCCGCCCCGGTCGCGGGATCCCGCCCGCCCAAGCCCAGGCGGAGGCGGAAGACGGCCCCCTCCCTTGGGAAGCCGAGCCGCCACCGGAAGACGACCCCCTCCCCTGGGACCGCGACCCCGCGCCCGCCGATCCCGGAGCGCCCCGCCAGCGCCACGACGCCTTCACCGGCGCGTGCAAGTCCGTCCTGCTGCGGGCGTTGGTCAAGACCGGCTGCATCCTCGACGCCTGCCGCCTCACCGGGGTCGCGCCGCGCACCGTCTATCGTCACCAGGAGCGCGACCCGGCCTTCGCCGAAAATTGCCGCCTCGCGATCCGGATGAGCGCGACATCGGTCGAGATCACCGCCTGGCAGCGCGCGGTGGAAGGCGTCGAGCAGGAGTTCGCCTGCGGCGGTCAGGTCCATGTCCGGCGGCGCTAAGATTCCAGCCTGCTACGCCTGCTCCTGCAAGGCTCCAACCCGCGCAAATACGGCGCCCGCCCAGGCTTCAAGCGCAAGCATCTGCTGAAGCAGGAGCGCAAGCGGATCGAGCGCGAGGTGCGCGCCGAGGTGGAGGAGCGGTTCAGGGTGCGGTCGCTCGACGAGGTGCGGGGCTCCATCCTGGGCAAGCTCGAAGCGATCGAGCGCCACAAGGAGCCGGCGCGGCTCGCCGCCGGATGGACGAAGAGCGCGGACGGCCGCTGGATCCCGCCGGGCTATGCCTGGGCCGGCCCGCCGGAGGACGCGGCGCCGCCCGCCGACCCCGGCCCGGAGGTGGAAGACACGCCCCGGGCGACGACACCCCCCGCGATTCCATGTGACTCTCGTGCCACTCGTGCCATTCGAGTTGCTCGCGCCGCCCGGCTCGGCCGGCCACGCCGGGCAACCTCTCCTTAACCCCTCCCGCTTTATCCAGTCGCCGAGCGGGGGAGGCTTCTATGTCCTTGAAGGTGTTTCTTTTCCTGGCGCCGGTGGCGCTCGGCGGCTGGTATGTGACGAACGGCTCCGGCGGCGGCGGCGGCTTCTCGCAGGAGGTGGACAAGACGCCGCAGCAGGTGATTGCGCAGATCTCCGATCTCGACATCCGCCGCCAGCCGGGCGCGCCCGGCCTCAATCCCGCCGCTTCCGGCGGCGCTCCGTCCAGCTTCCGCACCGAGCGCACCGCCGAGGGGATCACCTTCGTGGTGATGAGCGGCAATCAGGTCGCCACCAGGATGATCGCCCGGCTCGAGCCGCTGGACGGCGGGCGGCGCACGCGGGTCACGGCCGAGGTGGTCCGCGGCGACGCGCCGGACGAGCTGATCCCGCCCGCCTTCCGCTCGACCGGCACCACCCTCGGCCTGTTCTCGGCGGCGCTCCGCGATGAGCTCGGCACCGCCAATTCGCCGCCGCGCAGGAGCCTGGAGGAATGCCGGCAGCTGGAAATCCAGCTGCTCGACTCCAACCCGCCCACCGACAGCGGCCTCGAGGCGATGCGGGCGATCCATCGCATGTCCCGCGAGCTGCAGAGCCAGGGCTGCAATCCCGGGGAGGCGGTTCGACTCAACGGGCCGACGCAGGCGCCGAGCGCGCGCATGGGGGCCGCGCCTCCCCACGCCGCCAGGGGCGTCCCGCCGCCGCCAAGCCCAAGCTTCGAGCCCGGCCGGCCGATGGTCGACGTCCGCGCCGGCCCGGACGTCAGGCGCTGAGGCCGCCCGAATCGGCCCTCATGCTTGTTCACCCTGCCGCATCGGCCTAGCCTCCAGACCTCGCCAACCGCCTTTCGCAGGAGAGCAGGCATGCATGGAAATGGCGGCTGCCTGTGCGGCGCCGTGCGCTACCGGGTCGCCGGCCCGCCCAGGGCGACCTCGCTCTGCCATTGCGGCTCGTGCCGCCGCGCGACCGGCGGGCCGTCGCTGGCCTGGGCCATATTCGATGACGACAAGGTCGAGATCGTCGCCGGGACGCTCGCCATCTACGCCTCCTCGCCCGGCGTCGAGCGCGGCTTTTGCGGCCGCTGCGGCACGTCGCTCACTTATACGCGCGCCAGCCGCCCCGGCCTGCTCGACGTCACCACCGCCTCGCTGGACGATCCCGAGGCCTTCCCGCCGGCCAAGGAGATCTGGGTCGAGGAGCGCCTGTCCTGGGAGGCGGCGAACCCCGCTTTGCCGCAATTCGCGCAATTCAGCACGCCGGCTCCGGTTGTGCTATAGTCCGGATCCGCGCGGGACATCGGGGAGCAGGAAATGCGGCAGATCATGATGACGGCCATAGCCCTGCTGGCGCTCGCCGGCTGCGGCGGCCGTTCCACGCCCGAAGGCGAGCGCGGCAATGCAAGCGGGGCGGCGCCCGACACCGGGGGCGGCAATGCGGCCGGCGCGGCGCAGGCCCCAATGGCCTCGCCGGACGGCCGCAGCGAGGTCCGCACCGATGCCGATTTCTCCGGCCTGCCCGAGGGCATCCCCGCTTATCCGCGAGTCAGCGGCGCCGGCGCCGTCCAGCTCGGCGGCGCTTCGGAGGAGGGCGAGATGCGGGTGATGAGCTTCAGGACCGCCGATCCGCCCGCCGCGGTCGTCGCCTTCTACGCCGACGCCGCTGCCCGCGCCGGCTTTCGCCAGATTCACCGCCTCCGCTCGGGCCCGAGCGAGGTCCTCGGCCTCGAGCGCGCCAATGGCGACGTCATGAACGTCACCGCCACCGCGGCGCCGGGCGCCACCAGCGTCTCGATCATGGCCGGCCGCGGACGAGGGCGTCGCTGATGCTGCTTGCCGGGATTGCGATGCCGGGGATTGGGACGGGTGAGGCCGGATCGAGCCCGGCCTTCCTCCGCTTTGGAGGCGATTCCGGCATTATCCCTTTTCCTACAGCATAGGAGATCGGATAAATGATTCGCTCCATTCCGTGGGAGCGATCCGCATGTCCAATCCCTTCGACCCGCACCGGGGCGATCCCGCGTCCGGCGCCGACGCCGCGGGGCAGCGATGATCTTCTCCCGGCCGACTTTGCCTCGCACGCCCTCATTACTGCTCCGCGACCGCCTCGATTCGTGGTATAGAGTCGAAAGGGGCAAGGGCGTCATGGGCATCAGGCCGGAAGATGTTCGCAAGCATTTGGCGGCGAAGCAGGCCCGCGAGGACCCGTCCGCCGCGTCCGCGCTGGAGATGGCCGTGGGCGAGGCACCGGTGGAGGCCGCCAGGGAGAATGCGATTCTCGAGAATATTTCGGCGAGCTATTTCCTGCTTCGGCGCGGGCTCGCCGCCCTTGCTTTCGCGCTTCCGATCCTGTTGTGGCTTGGCGCCGGTCCCGACCACCTGCAGGGCTCGATCAGCGCTTATTATCATTTTTCGGCCACCGGCGCCCCACATTACGGCGCCGGCACGGTGCGCGACGTCCTCGTCGGGATCTTGTGGGCGGCCGGCGCCTTCCTCTTCTTCTACAAGGGCTATTCGTGGAAGGAGGATTGGGCGCTGAACGTCGCCGGGGTCGCGGCCGTGTGCCTCGCCTTGTTCCCGATGGACTGGCCGCCGAGCGACACCGCGCAGCCGAGCCTGGTCTCGATCGTCCATTCGATCAGCGCGGTCCTGCTTTTCCTCGCAATGGCCTATGTCTGCCTGTTTCAATCCGGCGACACGCTGGAGATCATGGAGGACAAGGAGCGGCAGGCCATCTTCAAGCGGCGCTATGCCGTGCTCGGCACGCTGATGATCGTGCTCCCGCTGACGGTGGTGGCGCTTCACTATCTGCTCCCGAGCCCGACGGGCAGCAGCTCCCTCACCTTCTCGGTCGAGGTGGCGGGCATCTACGTCTTTTCGGCCTTCTGGCTGGTGAAGAGCAGCGAGATCGCGATCCTCGAGCGGCAATGAAGGAATTCCGGGAACGCCGCGGGCTCAGCCCAGGGCCCGCACTCAATACCCTAGAACGGCCATTTCAGCCGCACCATCACCCGGTTGCTGACCGCGCCGCGGTCGAGCACGACCGACTCGACATGGACGTCGCCCCTGACGTCGCCGCTTATGCCGATCTCGGCGACCAGCGGGCGGGTGGCGAAGACCCGCTCCCATTGCGCCATCGGATAGTCGCCGCCCTGCCGGCGCCGGCCGCAGACGACGACTTCCTCCGGCCCGCCTGGGCCGCCGGTGCAGCCGCGATCCCCGGAAGTCGCGTCGGCCGGCCGGTAGCGGGCCAGGTCGAAGTCGATTGGAAGCGGTCCGGCGGGCGGCGGCGCGGCCGCTTGCACAAGGATCAGCAACGCCAGCGACATGACAGCTCCACGGGACCGGGAGGATCATCGCGGCGCATCAGGGCGAAAGCAAGGCAGGGCGAAGCGCGGACCGGGCGGAACCTAATCCGCGTCCCGGATTTATGCTCCAGGATGCTGGGGGGTCTCCCGGCCTTCCGGAGCGCCTGGGCCTTGCCCGGGCGCTCCGTTCGTGACGCAAACAAGGGGATTCGATATGAAGAGACTGGCGACAGCTCTTGCGGTGACCAGCCTGCTTGCGCTCGGCGCGTGCAGCAAGACTTCGGCCGATAACAATGCGGCCGCTGTCCGCGACGCAGCCGAGAACAATGCGGCCGCGCTCGACAACCAGGCCGATGCCACCCGCGAAGCGGGCGACAATCAGGCCGACGCCACCCGCGACGCGGCCGACAACCGGGCCGACGCGACCGAGAACCGGGCCGACGCCGTTCGCGACGCGGGCGAGAATCGCGCCGACGCGATCGAGGCCAACGACACCGGCCGCTAAGCCAGACCTCTCAGGCTTCCTTGTCGGGCGCCCCTCGCGGGCGCCCGATCTTTTTGGGGGTCGAACCGGCGCCGCTTTCCCCTGTCCCCAGCCTGGGATAATGGAGGAGTCTCGGTCCATCGAAGGAAATAGCCATGCGCGCCGCGATCGCCCTTGCCACCCTCCTCGCTCTTTCCGCCTGCGGCGGCGGCAGCGCCGGCAACGAGACCGCCAATGCGGGGTCCGGAGCGACGCCGCCCCCAGCTGCTTCGGGCCGGCCGCCGGCCGCGATCAACATCTCGACTCCGCAGGTCAAGGCCGAGATTCGCTCGGGCGGCGCCGCCGCCAACTGGCCCGAGGGCGTTCCGCCTTATCCGGGCGCCGACCCCGATCAGAGCGTCAACGTCACCGGCGGGGCGCCAGGCGGCGCCGGCCGGATCCTGGGCTTCCGCACCAGCGACTCGCCGCAGCAGGTGATCGCCTTCTACGCCCCGGCCGTGGTCCGCGGCGGCTACAGCGTCGCCAACCAGATGGACCTGGGCCAGACCGCGACCCTGACGGCACGGCGCGGCCAAAGCGAGGCGCTCAACATCACCGCGACCAGGACCGGCGACGTCACCCAGGTCCAGATCATCGCCGCCGCCGGGCGCTAGGGGGCCGTGCCCGCCTCCGCCGCTCCCTTGGCCCTGCTCGCCGCCGCCGCCTTCGCCGGCGCGGCCCTCTACGTCTCGGTCGCCGAGCATCCGGCGCGCATGGGCCTCGACGACGAAGCGGCGCTGCGCCAGTGGAAGCCGAGCTACGCCAAAGGCAAGATCATGCAGGCGGGGCTGGCGCTGGTCGGCAGCCTGCTCGCTTTCTGGGTCTGGTGGGAGGAGCGCAACCTTCTGTGGATGATCGGCGGGCTGGTGCTGCTCGCCAACTGGCCGTTCACCCTGGCCGCGATCCTGCCGACCAACCACCGGCTCGAGGCGATCCCGCCCGGCGCGCCCTCGCCCGAGACCCGCGCCCTGCTCGCCCGCTGGGGCCGCCTCCACGCCGTCCGCGCCGCGCTCGGCACGGCCGCGGCGCTGATCATGCTCTGCGCCTTCTATTGCCGGCTCTGAGCGAAGCCCTTTCCCGAGCGCCGCTGGTCCGCTAGAACAGATGGCGAACGCCAACGGGAGTCCGCCATGCCCGCACCAGCCTTCGTCCCCGCCGATTACCGTCATTATGAGAAACGGGCCGAGCCCCGCGGGGCGCTGCGGGCGGGAGCGAGCGAGCTCAAGCTCTACCATCTGGAGAAGCCCGGCGAGCCGGTGCCGGCCGCGATCGCCGCCTCGGCGCGCGCTTTCCTCGCGCGCGAGGGCCTGGCGGCGGCCGGCCTCTCCGGCGGCGAGGCAAGCGAGGATTGCGGATTCGTCATCCTCCACCGGTGCGGCGCGGACTTTTATTTCCTGCTGATGACGGTGTGGCGCGGCGCCAATGAGGCGTGGGAAGCGGTCTGGTATCGCGACGGGACGATGGCGGATTTCGCATGCTTCGCGCCCGCTTATCCGGGTGAGGCGATGCTGCGTCCGACCTTCTGCGTCTGGGAGCTCGGCGTGGTCGCGCACGAATCCGCCGCCTGGAGCCGCTACCTCGCCTCGGCCCGCGCCGACGCCGACCTTGCCCGCTGGCGCGACGACCTCTTCGCCGGCACGGTCTGAGCTTAGAGTTCAAGTATAGTTAACTACCGTTAACCATGAATGGTGCAAGCTACTATTTCCTGCAAGTTATCCAAAGAAAAAGTACATCGGCGGAACCAACTTTATGGTTGCCTGTTTCTTACTCGCTTCAGACGAGCTTCGCAGACGCGGGGACGCGGCGGAGCGGGTTCGAAGCGTGAAGGAGAGCGGACATGCAGGTTGGGCGCCAATCATGGGTACGCGAGGCGTCCCGCAGGCTTCCCGCCGGTCTCGAACGCCGCGAGGACAACCGAATCCATACCGTCATGCGTGTGGCCATGGTGCGGCGCGAGCATGATGTCGGCCTCTGGCGGGTCCGCAACATCTCCGACAGCGGCATGATGCTGATGACGCAGATGCCTGTGACCCCAGGCGAGGCGCTGACGATCGGCCTTTCCGACACGGTCTCGATCGAAGGCCGCGCGGTCTGGTGGGACGGCGAGCGTTGCGGGGTGGCTTTCGACCGAGCGGTCGACTGCGCCGCCTTGCTGGAGGCCCTCGTCGCGGAGCAGAAGACGCCGCGCTACCGCCCGCCGCGCCTGCCCGTCGCCACCCGCGCCATCGCTTATTGCGACAGAGGTCTGCACACGGTCCGGATCTTCAACCTTTCCGCGCGCGGCGCCGGCTTCGCCCATGACGGCTGCTTTCGGGCCGGCATGGCGGTCAAGCTCCATTTCGATAGCGGCGAGGAGCATCGCGGCGTCATCCGCTGGTCGAAGGACGGCCGGGCCGGCCTCTATCTCCTCGAGCCGATCGCCTGCGCCCGCCTCGAAAGCGCCGCCCGGCTCTAGCCGGGATCCTGCGCGCGGCGCTGCGCCTCCAGCGCTTCGGCGAGCCGCCCTCGGCCGCGAGCCTGAAGGCCGCCCATCGCCGCGACGACGAGGCAGGCCAGAGCGAGCAGGCCCGCCACGCCGGCGGTGATGTAATAAGGCTCGCGCCGGGCGAGGTCGCGGGTCCTGAGCAGGTAATGCGGACTCGCCACGCGCACGCCCTGCGCCTCGAGCGAGCGCAGCGCCAGCGGCGGGATTCCGTTCTCGATCAGATAGCCGGTCTGCTCGGGCAGGAAGGCCTGGACCGTCCGCAGCTCCTCGCGGCCCGCGACGGTGCGTTCGACGAACAGGCGCAGCGGCACGCTTTTGGCAACGCCGTCGGGGCGGAAGCCGACATAATGGACCACGCGAGGGGTGGAGCCGCCGGTCTCGCTATAGTCGGTGCGCGCCTCGGGCTCGAGCTGGCCGGCGATTCGGACCTTGCCGGCGGGCGCCGGCTCGCTGCCGAGCCGGGCGCCGTCATAAAGAATGGCTTTCTCCGAGCCGTCGGGCACGCGCTGCGAGAGCAGGAAGGCGCCGCCGGCGACCAGCGCCGCGACCAGGCCCGCAATCGCCGCATTGCGCGCGCTGCGGCCCATGCGCCGTGCCTCGGCGCCCGGGCCCGAGCCTTCGCGCGCCCGCACGATCGTCGCCCGGCGCCGGATGAACCAGAAGGCCGGCGCGGCGAGCAGGAAGCCGGCCACGAACGCCGTGCGCTCCGGATAATAGACACCCCAATGCTCGATCTGCCAGACCGACAGCCAGCGCATGAGGCCAGCTTCGTAGATCACTCCCCAGGCCATGTAGCCGGCGACAAGTGCGATCCACAGCCAGCTCAGCACCAGCAAGGCCTTGCTCCTGCCTTCGTTCATAAGCCTCCCGCCGCGGCGCCTCGCCCAGGGCCAGCTTCGGCCGCGCCCGGCGCCTCGTCAAGCCGGGGTTAGAAGGCGTTCCGATAGCGCGCGTTGTCGATGAAGCCGAGCCTGGTGATGCCGGCGCCGCGGATCTGGGCGAGGATGATGTCGACCTGCTCGTAGCGCGCCTCGCCGGCGGCGTTGAGGTTGAGCTCGGGGCGGGCCGGATCGGCGGCCAGCGCCGCGAGCCGCGCCGGCAAGGCGGCGGCGGGCAGAGCGGCGCCGTCCCACACCAGGGCGCCGTCGGCGGCGATGTCGAGCCGGTGGGAGGGCGGCGGCGGCGCGGTAACCGGCCCCGGCTGCGGCAGATCGAGCGGCACCTTGTGGGTCGCGGCGGGGATGACGATGATGAACATGATTAGCAGCACCAGCATCACGTCGACCAGGGGCGTGGTGTTGATCGCAACGATCGGCGCGAAATCGCCCTTGGCGGGCACGAAGCGGATGCGGGGTGGATGCTGGCGGAGAATTGCGGCGGGGATCTTGTCGGAAATGGTCATTGCCTTTCCTCCCTTCGAGCCATCCGATCCCTGATTAGCATTGCTAATGATTGTCGGGACCGAATTGTTAGGAACCTGTGGAAAACTCCGTTTCTGCTTCGAACCTATCGTAACAATATATCATTTCGCTGATTCGACCAAGCGCTGTTCGCCGGGTGGGGAAGGCGACGCGCGCGGGCCTTACGCGCCCGGCGCGGCTGTGCCATGATCGGCCCCGGGAGGACATCGCATGGCGCTGATTCCGGACTCGGGCCCCAATCACAACGTGATCGCGCGGCCGACGGGCAAGGGCCGCTTTCAGGCCGAGATCGCGGTCAGGGGCGGTTCCATCATCGCCGACGAGCCGGTCGAGGCGGGCGGCGGCGGCACCGGCCCGACGCCCTATGAGCTGCTCGCCGCGGCGCTCGCCTCCTGCACCGCGATGACCCTGAAGCTCTATGCCGAACGCAAGAGCTGGACGCTTCCGCCTTTCTCGGTCGAGGCCGTCCACTCCATCGTCCCCGCGGGCGCCGACGGCACGCCGCCGCGCGACCTGTTCACGCGCCACATCGCCTTCGAAAGCCCGCTTGGGCCCGAGGAGGCGGCGAAATTGCTCGGCATCGCCGACAAATGCCCGGTCCACCGCACCTTGATGCGCGGCTTCGAGATCGTCACCGATATCGGCTCCGGCGCGGCCGCGCCGATGGCGGCCGAGCCTCCCACCCAGCATGCGTGCGACATGGAGAACGCCTGCCGCGATTGACTTGAGCGCGGCCATCGCCGATTCCGCTTCGGGTCGTTGCGAGGGGAGAACGAGCGTGAGGAAGCGGCTTTTGCTCGCGGCTGCTGCCGCTCTGACCTTCGCCACGCCCGCCGGCGCCTTCGGCCTGCGCACCCACCTCTACATCGCAGACCAGGTCTGGCAGGATCTCGCCGACTGCCGGGTCACCGTGCGCGGCCGCGACTTCGCGGTGCCCGCCGAGGCCTGCCGGGCGATCCGCGGCCATCGCGGCGAGTTCCTGGCCGGCGCGCTCGGCCCCGACATCTTCCCGGACGTGCTGGTCGGCCAGGCGATCGTCCATCCGGGCGTCGCCGGAGGCTGGCAGGCGAACGACTGGCTGGGCCACCTGCTGCGCAATGCCCGGCGCGACGACGAGCTCGCCTTCGCCTGGGGCTATGCAATGCATTATGCGGGCGACGCCTTCGCCCATAGCTACGTCAACAATTATGCCGGCGGCCTGTTCGACATCGGCGCCGACCGCACCAAGGCGATCGAGCTGCGCCACTTCCGGCTCGAAAAATATATCGACCAGCATCTCGAATATGCGATCGACCCGTCGGTTCTGCGCGTTCCCGCCGCCTTCCTCTCGGCCCAGCTCATCCAATATGATTATGGCGCCGGCGGCGGGCCCAGGGTGGGGGATTTCTACGCCTCGACCGCGGCGGATCCCGCCGCCTTCGTCCGCGCGGCGACGCGGCGGCTGCGCGCGGGCGGGCCGGCCGCGCCCGTGATGACCATTCTCGCCATGCTCGACCTCGCCCGAGTCGCCGCGGCGCGGGCGCCGGGCCAGGAAGCGACCGAGCGGGCGCGGCTCGACACCGCTCTGGCCGCCGCGCGGGCGGCCGAGCGGCGCTGGTCGCTGCCCCAGTCGGACAACATGATCTTCGACGCGCGCATCCCGGGTTTTGCCGGCCTCACCAGCAACGCCCGTACCGAGGTCCAGGCCGCCTATCGTGTCTATCTCGCCCAGGTCGAGGCCTGGCAGCAGGCGCGCGCCTTGACCGTCTTCACCGCGGCCTGGGCCCGCGACCTGGAAGTGGTCGCCGAGCGCTATATCGAGGCCTCGCTCGAATTCGGGATCGCCATGATCCAGAGCGGTGGCACTGCCCGGCCGCCGCTCGAGGAGCGCGCCAGCGCCACCATCGCCTATCGCCGCTGGCTCGCCTGCTACGCGCCCGTGCTCGAGGGCCAGCCGGTCGCGGCGGGCGATTTGGTCTGCGCGCGGATGCGGGCGATGCGCTCGGATCTGGCGCTTCGCCGCGCCGCCTTGCTGTCCTCGGTCGGCGCGCAGCCGCGCTCTTCCTATTTCCGGCTGCTCCAGCTCGACGAATATCTGGGCGGCCTCGTCGAGGATTTCGTCGTCGGCCTGGTCGGCCTGCGCGACCGCAGCTTCGGGGAATTGCTCGAGGAGGGGCTCCAGCCGGTGCCGGTCACCGCCGAGACGCTCAACGCGACCTTCCGCGCCGGGCCCAATGGCCAGCTGAGCTTCCGCTGCGCCGCCGACTGGATCGACGCCGATCTCGGCCTTCGCGAACCGCTCGCCTCGGGCGCGGACAATGATTGCGACAATGCGCCGCGCAGCCGGGCGACGCTCGATCCCGCCCGCTTCGCGCCGCTCGACGACGCTTTGGTCCTCGCCCGCCTGGCCCTGCTCGACCAGGCCGGCCTGCGTCAGGTCGCCGCCCGCTTCGGCGGCAATCCGGCCGAGATGCGGATGGGCGCGCAGCCGCGCTACTCGCTGCTGCTCGACAGCATCCGTTCGCTCGACGGCAGCCACCAGTGGCGCGGCACCTCCCTGCCCTTCCCGCGCCGCGCTGCTTATCGGGCCGCGCCGCCAGCGGTCGGCGCCGGTTATGCGCCCGGCGGCGGCTCGGGCCCGGCCGGCTTCCCATTCTATCAGACCGAGGCCCTGCGCCGCACCGCCTTCGCGGCCCTGTTCCACCCGTTCGAGGGCGCGATCCTGCGCCGGCCGGAGATGCAGCCGCCGGCCTATCCCTTCCGCTCCTGCGCCGGCGATCCCCTGCGCGGTGCGGAGGCGCCTGGCACCACCATCCTGGTCTGCTGAGGGCACCAAGCCCGGGCCGCCGCGTTCTTCGCGCGATGCCCTCGACCGTCATCCGCGCCGCCTATTACGACCCCGACCGCCAGCTGCTGGACATCACCTTCACGACCGGCCGGCGCTATCTCTACCGCGGCGTTCCGCCCGAGGCGGCCGACCGCTTCCACGCCGCGTTCAGCAAGGGCCGGCATTTCAACGCCTATATCCGCGACCGGTATGATTTCACCGAGGTCGCCGGCGAAACCTAGACCCGAGATGAACCGGAGGTTGTGCCGCGTTCACGCAACCTCCCGCCTCCCGTTTCGTTCTTCCACCATCCCAGCCACCGAAGGATTTTTGACATGCGTAAGCTGATCTTTGCCGCCGTGATGACGGCGACCGCCATACCGCTGGCGATCTCGACTCCGGCCGAGGCCCAGGGCCGCAACGAGCGCCGCGAAGCGCGCGAATGCCAACGCGAGTTGCGCAACGCCGACAGCCGCCGCGAATATCGCCAGGAGCGCCGTGAATGCGCCCGCGAGATCAATAATGCCCGCCGCGACGATTGGCGCAGCTACAACCGCTACGATTACAACCGGCCCCCGCCGGGCGGCAGCTATTATGCCGACGATTATTACCGCGACGGCCGCTATTATAGTGAGCGCCGGCTGAGCGCCAACGACCGCATCTATCGCGGCCGCGACGGGCGCTATTATTGCCGCCGCAACGACGGCACGACCGGCCTCATCATCGGCGCCGGCGTCGGCGCTCTGGTCGGCAATTCGATCGACAATGGCCGTTCGAGCGCGCTCGGCACCATTCTCGGCGCGGTCGCCGGCGGCGCCATCGGCCGCGAGATCGACCGCAGCGACAGTCGCCGCGACCTGCGCTGCCGCTAAGCGCGTCGCCTGGCTATGAGAGGGGCGTCCCGGCAACGGGGCGCCCTTTCTCGTGGCCCCGATCCTAAACCCCCGCTGAACATCCGGGTCGCGCCCGGTTCAGGCAAGGCGGCCTAGGTGTCCAGCGTCTATTCGGACGTTGGAATGGACATGGAAATGGGAGAGTTTGATTATGCGAATTCTGATTCTTGCGGCGGCCATCGGCGCCGTCGCCATCCCCACCGCCGCCAATGCGCAATATTATGGCGGCCGCGGCGGCTACGGCTACAATGATCGCGAGGTCCGCCAGGAATATCGCGAATGCCAGCGTGAATTGCGGCGGGCCGACAGCCGGCGCGAATATCGGCGCGAGTTGCGCGAATGCCGGCGCGAAATCGCCGCGGCGCGGCGCGGCTATCGCGACCGCGACTATCGCTATGGCGACGACGATAATCGCGGCCGGCGCAATCGCGGCAATCGCTGGTGACTGTGACGGGCGGAGCCTTGCTCCGCCCTTTTTTTCGGCCGCGACCGCGTCGCGGATTCGATAGCGATTGACTTAGCCCACCTTTGCGGCGGATCATCCCCCTTCGGATAGCCAAAGAGGGGGATTCTCATGGCCGGCTCATCGCTTTTCAGCAATCTCGCGCGCGGGGCAAAGTTGCTTGCGCTGCTTCTGTTTCTACTGCCCTGGGTGGCGGTGTCCTGCTCGCCGCGGGGCGCCGTGGAAGTGGCTGGCAATGAGGCGAGGGGGGTGCCCCCGGCCATCGCCAGCGCCCGCGACTGCACCATGATCACCGCCAGCGGGCTTCAGCTCGCAATGGGCTCCGGGCAGGCCAGCCGCGACTGCGCCGAAGTCCTCTCGACCGCGGCCGGAATGCCCATTCCGGAGGATGAGCGGGCCGACAATGACAACCATCCCTTCAACGATCCCAATATCGCGGTGATCGCGGGCGCGGTCCTGATCCTGCTCTCCCTGATCGCAAGCTTCCTCCTGAAGGGCGCCATGGCCGGCATGGCCGCGGCGGGCGGCAGCCTCCTCGCGGCGTGCGCGTTGGTCTATGCGGTCATCATCCAGGCGCCGGCCGAGGTCAGGAATCAGATCCTGTCGAGCGGTGGCGGCATGGGCGGGCAGAACATGCCGGGGCTCGGCGGCGGTGCGCCGACCGCGACGCAGATCGACAAGATGATCCATACCAGCCCCGCAATCGGCTTCTGGCTCGTGCTCGTCGCGCTGCTGGCGGCGATCGCGCTGAACGTGATGGCGTCGCGAAAGCCGGGCGCCGAGGCACCGCCAGCCGCGGTCTGACGCGCGGCTTGCAGGGACCGGGCCTCCTGTGTATTATTAGGTTAATACACAGGAGGCCGCCTTGCTGACCGCTCTCGCGCTCGCGTTCATCGCCGCGCCGCCCGCCGCGGCGGTAGTCGCCTTGCCCGAAGGCGCCGCCTTGACCGAGGCCGTGCGCGCCCGCGACGCCGAATTTTTCGAGCTCGCGTTCCTCGGCTGCGATCCGGCGCGGATGCGCGCCATGATCACGCCCGATTTCGAATTCTATCACGACCGCGACGGCGTCGTCGCGCGCGCCGCCGAGCCGTTCGTCGCCGATTACGACCGCTCCTGCCACGGACGGCAGCAGCCCGACGCCTGGCGCTCGCGCCGGGAGCTGGTCGCGGCCAGCCTCAGCGTCCATCCCGTCCCCGGCTATGGCGCGATCGAGGATGGCGAGCACCTATTCTACGAGCGGCGGGGCGACGGCCCCGAGCAGCTCGTCGGCCGCGCCCGCTTCACCCAGCTCTGGGCGCTGACCACGGACGGCTGGAAGCTCGCCCGAGTCTTCAGCTACGCCCACGCGGCGGCGGGGCCCAACGCGCATTAGGACGAGGCGAGCATCGCCTCGGCCTTGGCCAACGCGGCGGGATCGTCGACGTCGAGCCAGAAGCGGCCGGTGACGTCCAGCGTGCGCGCCTCGCCCCGGTCCGCCAGCCGCTGAACGCCCTCGGAGAGGCTGCCGCCACCTGCGCGGATCGCCTCGGCCAGAGCCGGCGTGGCGCGGAACAGGCCCGTGTCGACGGCGTCGAAGCGGGCCAGCGTCTTGCCGATCCTGACGATCGCGCCGGCGGCGCCGGTCTGGACCTTGGTCGCGTCGTCCATGTCGAGCAGCGGTCCGGCGAGGTCCCGGTCCACCGCCAACGTGAGCGGCGCGGGCGGCGCCGCGATCAGCGCGCCGACGATGGCCGGATCGAACAGATGGTCGGCCATGGTCAGCAGATAGTCGCCGGCGATGCGGGCGGCGCCGGCGAGCACCGAATGGCCGTTCGGCAAATCCCAATCGGCGACCCGCACGGTCTCGATCGGCAAATCGGTCAAAGTGGCGAGGAAGGCCTCGACCCGCGCCGCCTCATGGCCGGTGACGACCGTGAAAGCGCTCGCCCCGCCCGCCGCGGCGGCGCGGAGCACCCGCTCGATCAGCGGCACGCCGGCGACCGGGGTCAAAGGCTTGGAAGGCGAAACCTCGCGCAGCCGGCTGCCATGGCCGGCGGCGATGATCAGGCAGTTCACTCGGCCGCCAGCGCCTCGCCGGCGATGAACTCATCGGTCAGCTGGGCGGCGACGTCGTCGCTGAACTGCTGCGGCGGGTGCTTGCAGAAGAAGGAGCTGGGGCCGACCAGGACGCCGCCGACGCCACGCTCCAGCGCCACCTTGCAGCAGCGGATCGCGTCGACCACGACCGCA
>DASYKV010000034.1:0-113209 GCA_035994965.1 Allosphingosinicella sp. | reverse complement strand
CGGCGCCGCGCGGCTTTTGCGCCGGCGTCGACCGCGCAATCCGCATCGTCGAGCTCGCGCTCGATCGCTACGGCGCGCCCGTCTATGTCCGCCACGAGATCGTCCACAACAAGTTCGTCGTCGACAGCCTCAAGGCCAAGGGCGCGATCTTCGTGCAGGAGCTCGATCAGGTGCCGGACGGCGTGCCCGTGGTCTTCTCGGCGCACGGGGTTCCCAAGGCGGTCCCGGCCAAGGCGGCGGCGCGCGGCCTCAACTATCTCGACGCCACCTGCCCGCTGGTTTCCAAGGTCCACCGCCAGGCCGAGCGGCTGATCGAGCGCGGCCGCCACATCCTCTTCGTCGGCCATGCCGGCCATCCCGAGGTGATCGGCACGTTCGGCCAGGTTCCCGAGGGCATGATGACCTTGGTCGAGACCGCGCGCGACGCCGAGACGATCATGCCCGCCGACCCGGGCGCGCTCGCCTTCCTGACCCAGACCACGCTCTCGGTCGACGACACCGCCGAGATCGTCGCCATCCTGCGCCGCCGCTTCCCCGCCATCCAGGGCCCGCGCAGCGAGGACATCTGCTACGCGACCTCGAACCGCCAGGGCGCGGTCAAGGCGATCGCGGCGCGCTGCGACGCCTTGCTGGTGATCGGCTCGCCGAACAGCTCCAATTCGCTGCGGCTGGTCGAGGTCGCCGAGCGCGAGGGGACCAAGGCGCGGCTGGTCGGGCGCGGCACGGATCTGGATTTCGCCTGGCTCGACGGCGTCGCGACGCTCGGCATCACCGCCGGCGCCTCGGCGCCCGAATTGCTGGTCCGCGAGGTCGTCGACGCGCTCAGAGATCGCTTCGAGGTGACCGAGGAGCCGGTCGAGGGCGTCGAGGAGCGGATGATCTTCAAGCTTCCGGCGGGGCTGGAAGCGGCGTGACCGAGCTTACCGAGGTCGAGATCTTCACAGACGGCGCGTGCAAGGGCAATCCCGGGCCCGGCGGCTGGGGCGTCGTCATCCGCGCGGGCGCGCGCGAGAAGGAGCTCAACGGCGGCGAGCCGCTGACCACCAACAACCGGATGGAGCTGCTCGCCGCGATCAGGGGGCTGGAGGCGCTGAAGCGGCCCTGCCGGGTCCAGCTCTACACCGATTCCATCTATGTCCGCGACGGCATCACCAAATGGATCCACGGCTGGCGCAAGAACGGCTGGCGCACCGCCGACAGGAAGCCGGTCAAGAATGCCGACCTCTGGCAGGAGCTGGTCGAGGCGGCCGCGCCACATCGCGTCGAATGGCATTGGGTGAAGGGCCATAGCGGCCATGCCGAGAATGACCGAGCCGACGCCTTGGCCTGCGATGGCGCCGCTCAGTTCTCGAACCGCGCCGCCAGATAAGGCGCCGGGTCGATGTCGCCCGGCGGGCGGCCGAGCAGCAGGCGGCCGGCAAGCGCCGCGGCGGCGGGTGCGGTCTGGATGCCGAAGCCGCCCTGCCCCGCGCACCAGAAGAAGCCGCGGTCCGAGCCGCTGAACCCGTAGACGGGCAGCCGGTCCGGCGCGAAGCTCCTCAGGCCCGCCCATTTGTGCTCGACCCGCGCGACCCGCCAGTCGACGACCCCCTCCAGCCGGTCGATCGCGGTGGCGACGTCGATCTCCTCGGGCGCGCAATCGCAGGGGGCCGACGGAGTCTCGTCGTGCGGGCTGAGCCAGAGCCGCCCGCCCGCTTCCGGCTTGAAGTAGAAGCGGCCCGCCGCGTCGACCACCAGCGGCAGGTCCGCGGCAACGGGCGGATCGACGCGCAGCTGGACGATGGTGCGGCGATACGGGGCGATGCCGATCGGCCGCTCGCCGGCCAGCACCGCGATCTCGTCCGCCCAGGCGCCGGCGGCGTTGACCAGGATGTCCGCCTCGCAGGTCCCGTCGATCAGCCAGCCGGACGCCGAGCGCTCGATCCCGGCGACGCGCGCGTCGGCGACCAGGACGGCGCCGGCCTGGCGTGCCTTGGCGAGGTAGAAAGCGTGGAGCGCGGCGACGTCGATATCGGCGCAGCTCGGCTCGGACAGGCCCTCGTTCCAGCCCGGCCGCAATCCGGGCAGCCGCGCCTCCAGCGCGCTCCGGTCCAGCCGCTCGAGCGCGACCCCGGCGCCGGCGAACTCCCCGGCGAGCGCGGCAAGCGCCTCCCGGCCGCCTTCATTGGCGATATGGATGGCGCCGCGTGGGCTCAGATAGGGGGCGAGCGCCGGTCGCGACGCGCTGGTCAGCGGCTGGATCAGGGGGCCGCCATAGGTTTCGGACCAGAAAGCGGCGGAGCGGCCGGTGGCGTGATAGCCGGGACGATCCTCCGCCTCGAGGATCAGCACCGAGGCGGCGCCGGCGATTTCGGCGGCGAGGCTCGCCCCGGCCATGCCCGCGCCGATGATGGCGACGTCGACCTTCAAGCGCGCGCCGCATGCTCGGCGAGGAAAGCATCGATCCGCGCCAGCGCGCGCAGGCGGACCGGGTCGGCGTCGCGCAATATCTCATGCGCGGCATCGTCCATCATCTCTAGCGTTGCCCGGGGCAGCTCGGCCGCCACGCGCCGGATCGCGGGCGCGCTGACCAGCCGGTCCTGCTCGGCGCCGATGATGAGGATCGGCAGATCGACCCGCTTCAGCCGCTCGGCCGTGAAGGCGGCGGCGCCCGAGCGGAAGGCGGCCCGGATCCAGCCCCAGTTCGGCAAACCGAGGTCGAAGGCGGGATCCTTCGCCCACCACCACAATTCGTCCTCATAACGTTCGCGCGAGCCGGTGAGGTTGCGGTGGCGCCGCCCTCCCACGGCGCTGAAGCCGGGCGCCGGCTTCCAGATCGGCAGGCCGCCGAGGCCGAGCCGGTAGAAAAGATCGGCGATGTCGGGGGCGAGCCGGGCCGGGATCGGCGCGCTGTTGACCTCGATCATCGGCGCGATCAGCACGGCGGCGTCGAGCGCCGGCCGATGCTCGACCAGCGTCCGGAGCAGCAAATGCCCGCCCATCGAATGGGCGATGGCGACATGGGGGCCGGGACCGGCCGCGCGCCACGCCTCGACCAAAGCGGCGAAATCCTCGATCATCGGGTCGAAGCTCGCTTCTGCCTTTTGCGCGCCCTCGCCCTGCGATCCGCCCTGGCCGCGCCAGTCGAAGCTGGTGACGCTCCAGCCGGAATCGTGCCAATGCGCGCACGCCTCCAGATATTTCTCCATGAAATCGCTGCGCCCGTTGGCGAAGAGCAGGCTGCCGCGCGGCTTTCGCCCTTTGGCGGCCGGCCAGTCCATCCGCCGCAGCGTCATCCCGTCGGGCGCGGTCCAGCTGCGGAAGACGGCGCCTTTCGGGTGCGCGCGCCTCTCTATCGGTTCATTTACCATGACCCACGGTTACGGTTTAGAAAGCAACGCCGTCTAGAGCCTTGGCTTATGCAGATGGCGCTTTCCTGGATTTTGCTTGGGGCCTTGGCCGCGATGCTGCTCGTCGCCTGCTGGTCGGACCTCAGGACGCGCACCATCCCCAACGGGCTCAACCTGGCCATCGCCTTGCTGGCCATCCCCTTCTGGTGGTCGATCGGCCTGCCGCTCTGGCCGGACGTCGCGATCCAGATCGGCGTCGCTCTGGTCGTCTTCGCTTTCTTCGCCGGCGCCTTCGCGCTCGGCGCGATGGGCGGCGGCGACGTCAAGCTGGTCGCGGCGATCGCCTTGTGGCTGCCGTGGCTGGCGGTGATCGGCCTGCTCGTCATCATGTCAGTCGCGGGCGGGCTGCTGACGCTCGCCATGCTGATCCGGCACAAGCTCGCTCGGGCCAAAGACAAGCTCGAAATTCCTTATGGGGTCGCAATCGCGTTCGGCGGTTTGTGGCTGATTAGCGAACGTTTTCTTAACCAGTTTGGATGAAGAGTAAGGGCTGAAATTTTCTCAGTCCCGAAAGGGGGGCGACTGTCGCCATGGACGTCAAGAAAATCGTGCTGCTCGTAGGCGCACTGCTCATCGCCGGCGTAACCGCCGTCATGGCCAAGAACATGTTCTCCGGCGCCTCCGCGCCGGTGGCACAGGCCGGACCCGCGCAACCGGCGCCCCAGGGACCCGAAGTCCTGGTCGCGACCCGCACCCTTCCGGTGGGAACGATCATCGACGCCGAATCCTTCCGCTACCAGCCCTGGCCCCAGGGCCTGGTGCAGGACGCCTATTTCACGCGCGGCGAGAGCGGAGCCGATCCGCAGAGCCTGGTCGGGACCGTCGTCCGCAACGAGATCAGCGCCGGCCAGCCGCTCAGCTCCGGCGCCATCGTCCGTCCCGGCGAGCGCGGCTTCCTCGCCGCGGCCTTGGGCCCGGGCATGCGCGCCGTCACCGTTCCCGTCTCCGCCACGTCGGGCGTCGCCGGCTTCGTCTTCCCGGGCGACCGGGTCGACCTCGTCCTGACCCAGGAGGTCCCGGGCGGCGGCGACGGAGCGCCATTGCGCGCCTCCGAGACGATCATCCGCAACATCCGCGTGCTCGCGGTCGATCAGCGCCTCGATGCGCGCGGCCCCGACGGCTCGCAGGTCGCGACCCCGTCGGCCACGGTGACGTTCGAGGCGACGCCCAGGATCGCCGAGAAGATCGCGGTCGCGCAGACCATCGGCCAGCTCTCGCTGTCCCTTCGGTCGCTCGCCGACAACAATGCCGAGCTCGAGCGCGCCATCGCCTCGGGCGAGGTCCAGGTGCCTGAAAATGCAGACCCGCGCGCCGAGCGCCAGATGCTGCTCCAGGTCGCGACCCGGCCGATGGACAACGCCCCGACCTATACGGTGGGCGCCGACGTATCCCGCTTCCAGCGCAGCACCGTGCCCGGAAGGGCTGGTGGACAGAGCAACAATGCCACGCCTGGAAGCGGTGCGCCTGCCGCGAGCGCCCCGGCCGTGCCGATTGGCCCGGTCGTGCGGATCGCCCGCGGCAACAATGTAACGATCGTTCCGGTGGGAGCACGTTGAGATGACCAAGATGAGCAAGATCAGGCAAGCCGGTGTCGGCACCGCCCTCGCCGCCGCTTTGGCGATCGGCCTGGCGGTGGCCGCGGCTGGATCCGCCTTCGCGCAGCCAGTCGCCGCGCTGGCGCCGACCAACGACGTGACTCTCTCGGTCGGCACCGGGCGAATGGTCCGGCCCAACGGGCAGGTCGCCGAAGTCTTCGTCGCCGACGAGGCCATCGCCGACGTCCATGCCAGCTCGTCCAGCCAGATCTACATCTTCGGCAAGGCGGCGGGCAACACCACCGTCTATGCGACGGACCGGTCCGGCCGCGTCGTCTATTCGGCCAATATCCGGGTCGGCCAGAATCTCGCCTCGGTGTCGCAGATGCTCGATCTCGCAATGCCCGAGGCCGACATCGTCGCGACTCCGATGAACGGCATGGTCCTCCTGACCGGCACGGTCTCGCAGCCCGCCGACGCCGCAGAGGCCGAGCGCCTCGTCCAGGCCATGGTCGGCACCGGCATCACGGTGGTCAGCCGGCTTCGCACCGCGACTCCGCAGCAGGTCTATCTGCAGGTACGGATCGCCGAGGTCAGCCGCTCCTTCGCCCGCGACATCGGCACCAACCTTCTCTCCGTGGACAGGACCGGCGGCTTTCAGTTCGGCATTGGCCAGGGCCGCTCCTTCTCGCCCCAGTTCACCCCGGGCGGGGGCCTCGGCGTGGGCTTCACCACCGCCCCGGCCGGCGGCACCGCCGTAACCTCCGTCAACCCGGGCTCCACGCTCGGGCTCGCCGGTCACCTGCTCGGGCTCGATCTGTTGAGCGCGATCGACCTCGGCGAGACGACCGGCCAGGTGACGACGCTCGCCGAGCCGACCCTCGTCGCCCTGTCCGGCGAGACCGCCACCTTCCTCGCCGGCGGCGAGTTTCCGGTGCCGATCCCGCAGTCGCTGGGCCAGGTGACGATCGAATATAAGCAATATGGTGTCGGCCTGGCCTTCTCGCCGACCGTGCTGGAGGACGGGCGGATCTCGATCCGCGTCCGGCCCGAGGTTTCGGAGCTGTCCTCGTCGGGCGGCGTGCGCTTCAACGGCTACGAAATTCCGTCGCTGACCACGCGCCGGGTCGAAACCACGGTGGAGCTCGGCTCCGGCCAGAGCTTCATGATCGGCGGCCTGCTTCGCAACCACAACAACAACTCGGTCGACCGCACGCCGTTCCTGGGCAATATCCCCATCCTGGGCGCCCTGTTCCGCTCGTCGCGCTACCGGCGCGAGGAGACCGAGCTGGTCATCATCGTCACACCCTATCTGGTGCGACCGGTCTCGGCGAGCCAGATCGCGCTTCCGACCGACGGCCACCGCAACCCGGACGAGGCGCAGCGCCTGCTGGTCGGCCAGACCAATGACAGCCGCAGCGGCGAAGCGCGCCCCGGCCCGACCGCCGCCGAGCCGCGCACCGTCGCGCCGGGCGTCGGCACGGTCGGCGCTGTCGTTCTGCCGGCGCCGAACCGCCCGGCCCAGGCCGACGCCACGCCGGCCAGGGCGCGGAGCAGCGCTTCGGCGCAGCCCGGCTTTGACCTCAGATGACCGCCCGAGATCGAAAGGACGCCAAGACCATGTCTCGTTTCATCAAGCTCGCCGCGGTTTCCGCTCTCGGCCTGGCCGTCTGCGGCTGCTCGGCCCAGCCCCGCCACCTCACCCCGGCCAACAATACGAGCGTCTATTCGCTCCACCAGCCGGTCGTCGAGCACACCAATTACGTCTTCGACCTGCGCGTCGAGGGCGACCGGATCTCGGAGCCCGAGCTGGAGCGGCTCGCCGCCTGGTTCCAGTCGATCGGCGCCCGCTATGGCGATCGGCTCAGCGTCGATGAGGCGCGCGGCTCCGAATCGGCCAGCGTGCGCGGCGACGTCGCTCGGGTCGCGGCCGATTTCGGCCTGCTGCTCGGCGAGGGCGCGGCGCCGGTGACCGAAGGCCGGGTCGCGGAGGGCACGGTCCGAATCGTGGCCAGCCGCGCCAGCGCCCATGTCGAAGGCTGTCCGAACTGGACGGATCCGGGCATCGAATCGCCCACCCGCACCGGCACCAATTACGGCTGCGCGGTCAATTCCAACCTTGCCGCGATGATCGCCGATCCTGACGATCTCGTCCGCGGCCGGGATAGTGCCGGCCGCGACACCTCGGTCGTCGCCGGCCGCGCCATCCGAGTCTACCGCGAACGTGTGCCGACCGGCAGCCAGCCGCTGCCCTCCGTTACCACAAGAGGTCAATAATGAACGCGCCCTTCCACCGCGGCAGCGGTCTTCGCGATCCCTTCACCGCCTTCGTCGCCGACGAGGCCACGGCCGAGCTTCTCCGCCCGATCGCGGTCGAGCACGGCTGGTCGCCGGAAAAGGTCAACAAAGGCGGCCTCAGGAACGCCGTGCAGACCCTCTCGGTCGCGGCCAGCCCGTCCATCCTGTTCGTCGACCTTTCGGAAAGCGGCGACCCGCTGAACGACATCAACGCGCTCGCCGAAGTGTGCGAGCCGGGCACGGTGGTGATCGCCGCCGGCCAGGTCAACGACGTCCGCCTCTATCGCGACCTGGTCGCCAGCGGCATCCAGGATTATCTGCTGAAGCCATTCTCGGCCGATCAGCTGCGCGACGCCTTCGCCAATGCCCAGATGACCATTTCCGGTCCGCGGCTGATGGAATCGACCAACGAGAAGCCCAACGTCATGGCCGCCGTCATCGGCGTCCGCGGCGGCGTCGGCGCCTCGACCGTGGCGACCTCGCTCGCCTGGCTGATGGGCGACAAGGGCGGCCGCTCGACGGCTTTGCTCGACCTCGACGTCCATTTCGGCACCGGCGCGCTTGCGCTCGACCTCGAGCCCGGCCGCGGCCTCACCGACGCGATCGAGAATCCGAGCCGGATCGACGGCCTGTTCATCGAGCGCGCGATGGTCCGCGCCAACGACAAGCTCTGCGTCCTCTCCGCCGAGGCGCCGATCAACCAGTCGATGCTGACCGACGGCTCCGCTTTCTACCAGCTCCAGGAGGAGATCCGCCACGCCTTCGAGGGCATGGTGATCGATCTGCCGCGCAACATGATGGTGCAATTCCCGCACCTGCTCAACGACGTTCACGTCGTCGTTGTAGTGTGCGAGTTCACCCTCGCCGGCACCCGCGATGCGATCCGCATCCTCTCCTGGCTCAAGCAGAATGCGCCGCAGGCCCGGGTGGTCGTGGTCGCCAACCGCGTTCAGGCCGCCGTCCAGGAGGTCAGCCGCAAGGATTTCGAGCATTCGATCGAGCGAAAGGTCGACATCGCTTTGCCGTTCGACGCCAAGGCCGCCTCGCAGGCCGCCAAGCTCGGCCAGCCGCTCGCCAAGGTCACCAAGTCGGCCAAGCTGACCCAGCCGCTCGCGCAGCTGCTCAGCCTGACCGTCGAGCAGGGCCCGGCCGAAGCCGCGCCCGAAAAGCCGGCGCGTTCCGGCGGCGGCTCGCTGCTCGGCAAGCTCGGCAATTTCAAGGTCTCGTTCGCCAAGAAGCCGAAGGAATCGTCGCAGGCGGCCTAACGGCCGGCCCGCATATCGCGACGAGACGAGGGAGTCGAAATGCCGTCTGTGAGTTTGATCCTGTTGGTGGCCGGCGCAGCCGGCACGCTGCTGCTGCTCTTCGCGGCCCTGTCGGGGCCGGCGACTGGCAAGCTGGTGGCGCGCCGGCTCGAAGTGCTGCGCGAGCGCCACAGCCGCTCGTCCGACGCGGTCGCCCAGGCTCAGCTCCGCAAGATCTTCGCTCAACGCCAGACCAAGACGGAAAGCTTCGCCAAGCGCTTCATCCCCAATCCGGCCCTGCTCCAGCTCCGGCTGAGCCAGACCGGGAAGAACTGGACTCTGGCGCAATATATGATGGTCTCGGTCGGCCTCGCCGTCGCCATGATCGTGCTGCTCTTCGTCAAGGGGCTGCCGATTCTGCTCGCGCTCACCGTCGGCCTGCTGATCGGTGTTGCTCTCCCCCACATGGTGATCAGCAACCTGATCAAGCGCCGGGTCCAGAAGTTCACCTCCAAATTCCCCGACGCGATCGAGCTGATCGTCCGCGGCCTGCGCTCGGGCCTGCCGATCTCCGAGACGATCGGAATCGTCGCCGACGAGCTGCCCGAGCCGATCAACATCGAGTTCCGCTCGGTCTCCGACAAGATGCGGATCGGCCGGACTCTGGACGCCGCGCTGCAGGACACGGCGGCGCGCCTTGGCACGCCTGAATTCCAGTTCTTCGTGATCAGCCTGGCCATCCAGCGCGAGACCGGCGGCAACCTCGCCGAGACCCTGTCGAACCTCGCCGAGGTGCTCCGCAAGCGCTCGCAGATGAAGCTCAAGATCCGCGCCATGTCGTCCGAATCCAAGGCCTCGGCCTATATCATCGGCGCCCTGCCCTTCATCGTCTTCGGGCTGATCTGGTGGATCAACGGCACCTACATGCAGACCTTCTTCACCGACGAGCGGCTGATGATCGCCGGCGGCGTCGGCATCATCTGGATGGGCATCGGCGCCTTCATCATGGCCAAGATGATCAACTTCGAAATCTGAGCGAAAAGGACTTAAGGCAAGATGGACACCCCGCAGGGCCCGACGATCATGGGGATCGACGTCGTCATGGTGGCGAGCATTCTCGCCGCGGTGGCGACGCTTGCCGTGCTCGTCGCCATCTATGCCGCGACCACCGTCCGCGACCCGATGGGCAAGAGGGTCAAGGCGCTCAACGAGCGGCGCGAGCAATTGAAGGCCGGAATCGTCGCCTCGACCAGCAAGCGCCGCAAGGCGATCACCAACAAGAACGAGATGGCGGACAAGGTCCGCGGCATCCTCTCGTCGCTTAAGATGCTCCAGGAGGAGCAGGTGGTGAAGGCCCAGGCGCGGCTGATGCAGGCCGGCATCCGCTCCAAGGATCTCGCCTTCGTCGTCATCTTCGCGCGCTTCGTGATGCCGGTCGTGCTCGGCGGCTTCGCGCTCTTCGTCGTCTACGGCATCGATTATTTCCCAGACTGGGGCTCGTTCAAGAAATACGGCCTGGTCGCGGGCACCTTCATCCTCGCCTACAAGGCGCCGGACCTGTGGCTCAAGAACAAGGTCCAGAAGCGCACCTCGGCGATCCGCAAGGGCCTTCCCGACGCGCTCGATCTGCTCGTCATCTGCGCCGAGGCCGGCCTCACCGTCGACGCCGCCTTCGCCCGGGTCTCGCGCGAGCTCGGCCGCGCCTATCCCGAGCTCGGCGACGAATTCGCCCTGACCTCGATCGAGCTCGGCTTCCTCACCGACCGCCGGCTCGCCTTCGAGAATCTCGCCAAGCGCATCGACCTGGATTCGGTGCGCGGCGTGGTCACGACGATGATCCAGACCGAGAAATACGGCACGCCGCTGGCGAGCGCCCTTCGAGTCCTTTCCGCCGAGTTCCGCAACGAGCGGATGATGCGGGCCGAGGAGAAAGCGGCGCGGCTGCCGGCGATCATGACCGTTCCGCTGATCCTCTTCATCCTCCCGGTGCTGTTCATCGTCATCCTCGGCCCCGCCGCCTGCTCGATCAACGACTCGCTGATCGGCGGCACCTAGGTCCGAAGCGGAACAATCGCGCCCCGGGCGCGGTTGACCCGCGAACGATCGACGGAGCAGCCTCGCATGACGACCTTCACGCTCGACCAATGGCTGATCCTGACGCTCGCCTTCGCGCTCGGCCTCGTCCTCGGCATGGCTCTGCTCGCCAGCCCCAAGTGGAAGACCCGATACCGCGAGGAGGTCGCCCGCCGCGAGGCCGTCGAAGCCGACAATGCCCAGCTGCGCCGCGACGCCGGCGAGATGGATTCGCTGCGCAACGCCGCCGCCCGCGACGAGGCCCGCCGCCGCGACGCCGACGAGCCGGCGCCGCTCTAGGGCTCGAACACCCAAGGTCGGACCTCGGCCATGCAGGCGGTGTCGAGTCCGCGCACCGTGCCGGCGCGGAAGAATTGGGCGCGGATTCGGTCGATGCAGGGATTCTCCTCGGTATGGCCGGCCCCCGGCACGGTCAGATGGAGCGCGTTCGGCATGACCGGAAGCAGCTGAGCCGCCCATGACGGCGGCGCGACCGGATCCATGTCGCCGGTCACCAGCAAAGCGGGCACGTCGGAACGGAACGGCGCGAGATCGTCGCGCGGCCGCACGGTCCGCGGCCACAAGGCGCAGGCGGCCCGCTGCGCGTCGATCCGGAACCGGCCGAGGAAGCTGCCCGCCGCGGCCGGGGCGACCTCCGCGTCGCCGATCCGGTTCACGAATTCGTTGCAGGTGACCGCCAGGCCGACGCCCATGCGGATGCCGCCGTAAAAACCGCGCACCCCGCGCACGGCGGCGTCGGCGAACTCTCCATAATCGCCGGCGGCCGCCCGCTCGATGAGGCGGGGAAGTTGCCGCGCCGTCTCGCTGCGGTAGAGGAACACGCGCACCGCATCGACGAAGGCCGCCTCGGTCAACCGCACGGTCGCTCGCGCATCCGTTGCGGGATTCCGGACGGAGGTTTCGACCGGTCCTTGCCGCAGCCGCGCCAAAGCGGCGGCGAAGTGGCTACGAAAGCGGGGATGATCGGCGCGGCAGGCGGCGTCGCCCTCGCACCGGGCGAACAGCCGCTCGAGCGCCGCCTGACCGTCGCGCGGCATGTAGAGCGGCGTGCGATTGGCGAGGATCACCGGGCTCAGCAGATAGGCCGCCCGCACATGACGGCCGTAGCGCCGGATATAGCGCTGCGCCGCATAGGTTCCGAACGAGCCGGCGCTGAGGTTGATGCGCCCGTAGCCCAGCGCGCGCCGGACCTCGTCGAGATCCTCGATCCAGGCGGCGGTGCCGTAGCGGCTGAGATCGAACGCCAAAGCGAGCCGGTCGCGGCAGGCGCGCACATTCGGCAGATCGAACGGCCCCTTCAGATAGTTTTCCGGATTGTCGTCCGATCCGGCCGGCGGCGGGCAGCCGAGGAAATGGCCCTCGCCGGTGCCGCGCTGATCGACGAACACCACGTCCATCTCTTCGCGCTCAGGCGCCCGGGCATAATATTCGACGGACTCGGTGGCCGTCTCGCCGGGGCCGCCCGAAAGGTAGAAGATCGGCCCCAGCGCCCGGTTCGGCCGGCGCGCGGGCAGGACGACGATCTTCAGCGGCAGCATTCGGCCCCGGCCGGTCGACCGGTTCTCGGGGACGCGATGGACGCCGCAGCGCAGCTCCTCGTCCACGCCCGGCAGCCTGCACGGCACGAGCGTCACAGTTGCGGGAGCGCGAGCCGCTACCGCAGGCGCGGCGGCGGGAAAGAACCCGACCGCCGCCGCGAGCAGGATCTTCCACATCATGCTCCTCCTATCCGCCGGCCCTGAGCGCCGCCTGCGCCGCGGCGAGCCGGGCGATCGGGACGCGATAGGGGGAGCAGCTGACGTAATCGAGGCCGGTCGCCTCGCAGAAGGCGATGCTGGCGGGGTCGCCGCCATGCTCGCCGCAAATGCCGAGCTTGAGGCCGGGCTTTGCGGCCCTGCCCCGCTCGGCGGCGATGGCGATCAATTCGCCGACGCCCTCGACGTCGATGGTGACGAAGGGGTCGCGGGCGAAAATGCCCTTCTCGACGTAGACGGTGAGGAAGCGGCCGGCATCGTCGCGGCTGACGCCCAAAGCGGTCTGGGTAAGGTCGTTGGTGCCGAAGCTGAAGAACTCCGCCTCCTCGGCGATCGCGCCGGCGGCCAAAGCGGCGCGCGGCAGCTCGATCATCGTGCCGACCAGATAATCCACCCGCGCGCCCTTCTGCGCGAACACCGCCTCGGCGGTGCGGTCGATCAGGGCGCGGATGATGGCGAGCTCGGCCCTGGTGGCGACCAGCGGCACCATCACCTCGGGGATCGGCGCGTCCTCCACCTCCAGCGCGGCCTCGAAGATGGCGCGGGCCTGCATCTCGTAAATTTCGGGATAGGTGATGCCGAGCCGGCAGCCGCGATGGCCGAGCATCGGATTGAACTCGTGCAGCTCGGCGATGCGGCGCTGGAGCGTGTCGACCGTGACGCCGGCCGCCGCCGCGACCTCGGCGATGTCGTCGGCTTCGTGCGGCAGGAATTCGTGCAAAGGCGGATCGAGCAGGCGGATGGTGACCGGCAGGCCCGCCATGATCCGGAAGATCTCGGCGAAATCGGCGCGCTGGGCGGGGAGCAGGTCGGCCAAAGCGGCGCGGCGGCCGGCCTCGTCCTCGGCGACGATCATCCGGCGCACGTTCATGATCCGCTCGGAATCGAAGAACATATGCTCGGTTCGGCAGAGGCCGATCCCCTCGGCGCCGAACTCGCGCGCGGTGCGGCAGTCGAGCGGCGTTTCGGCATTGGCGCGCACGCGCAGGCGGCGCTTGCCGTCGGCCCAGGCCATCAGCGTCGCGAAATCGCCGACCAGCTCGGGCTGAACGGTCGGCACCGCGCCGAGCATGACCTCGCCCGAGGCGCCGTCGATGGTGATGATCTCGCCTTCCTCGACGACATGGCCGCCGACCCGCATGCGCCGCGCCTTGTAATCGATGGCGAGCATGCCGGCGCCCGAGACGCAGGGCCGGCCCATGCCGCGGGCGACGACGGCGGCGTGGCTGGTCATGCCGCCGCGCGCGGTGAGGATGCCCTCGGCGGCGTGCATGCCGTGAATGTCCTCGGGCGAGGTCTCGGTGCGGATGAGGATCACCTTCTCGCCGGCGGCGGCCCATTTCTCGGCGGTGTCGGCGTCGAACACCGCCTTGCCGCCGGCGGCGCCGGGCGAGGCCGGCAGGCCCTTGGCGATGATGTTGCGGTCGGCCTTGGGATCGAGCGTCGGATGGAGCAATTGATCGAGCGCGGCGGGATCGATCCGAAGCACCGCCTCGTCCTCGCCGATCAGGCCTTCGCGCGCCATGTCGACGGCGATGCGCAAAGCCGCCTTGCCGGTGCGCTTGCCCGAGCGGGTCTGCAGCATCCACAGGGTGCCGCGCTCGACGGTGAACTCGATGTCCTGCATGTCGCGATAATGGCGCTCGAGCAGGTCGAAGACGCGCGCCAATTCGCCGAACACGTCCGGCATCGTTTCTTCCATCGACGGCGCCCTGGCCCCCGCCCGCTCGCGCGCGGCGCGGGTCAGATATTGCGGCGTGCGGATGCCGGCGACGACGTCCTCGCCCTGGGCGTTGATCAGATATTCGCCATAATGCGCGCGCTCGCCGGTCGAAGGATCGCGGGTGAAGGCGACTCCGGTGGCGCTGGTCTCGCCCATATTGCCGAACACCATCGCCTGGACGTTGACCGCGGTGCCCCAATCGCCCGGGATGTGGTGGATTCGGCGATAGGTGCGGGCGCGCTCCGACTGCCACGAGCCGAACACCGCGCCGACCGCGCCCCAGAGCTGCTCGTGCACGTCCTGCGGGAAGGGCTTGTCCCACAACTCCTCGACCAGCTCCATGTAGCGCCCGGTCAGCCGCTCCCAGTCCGCAGCCTCCAGGTCGGTGTCGAGATGGACGCCCTTATCCTCCTTGGCGATCTCCAGCGCCTCCTCGAAGGCGCCATGATCGAGGCCCAAGACGACGTCGGCATACATCTGGATGAAGCGGCGGTAGCTGTCCCAGGCGAAGCGGGCGTCGCCCGAGGCGGCGGCGAGCCCCTTCACCGTCTCGTCGTTGAGGCCGAGATTGAGGACGGTGTCCATCATCCCCGGCATCGACACGCGCGCGCCCGAGCGGACCGAGACCAGCAGCGGATCGGCGGCGTCGCCGAAGCTCTTGCCGGTCACCTGCTCGACATGGGCGATCCCCTCGGCGACCTCGGCGGCGAGGGCGTCGCGGAAGCCGGCGCCCTGCGCGTCGTAGACCGCGCTGGCCGAGGTGGCGATGGTGAAGCCCGGCGGCACCGGCAGGCCGATCGAGGCCATCTCCGCCAGGTTCGCGCCCTTGCCGCCGAGCAATTCCTTATTGCCCGCCTCGCCGTCGGTGATGCCGCCGCCGAAGCGATAGACGCCGCGTGTCATCCCGCCTGCCCCGCGGCCGGAAGTTTCATAAGTTTCAGGTCCCCTGGGGCAAAAAAGTCAGCCCTCGATCCTCGAAAAATCCGCGACCCGATGGACCGCGTCGCGCATCCGGGCGAGCAGGTTGAGGCGGACTTCGCGCTTGGCCGGATCGGGATCATTCACGGTCACCTTGTCGAAAAACGCATCCACGGGCGCGCGCAGACTGGCGAGCGCCGCCATGGCGCGCTCATATTCCTCGTCCTCGAGCGCGGCGGCGACGCGCGGCTCGGCCGAATCGAGCGCGTCGTCGAGCTCGGTTTCCTCTATTTGGGGCGTGTAGGAAAGCGGCGCCTTCACGCCCCCGGCGCCGGCCCATTCCTCCTTCTTGAGGATGTTGGCGGCGCGCTTGTAGCCGGCGAGGAGATCGGACCCCTGCGGCGATTCGACGAAGGCCTGGAGCGCCTTCACCCGCGCCAGCAGCCGGACGAGATCGTCCTCGCCCCCGAGGGCGAACACGGCGTCGATGAGGTCGTGGCGGACGCCCGCCTCGCGCTGCTGGACCTTGAGCCGGTCCTCGAGGAAATCGAGGATCGCCTCGGCCAGGTTCTCGACCTCCTCGATGATCCTGCCGCGCTCGATATTGGGGGTCAAAGCCGCCTTCCAGCGGACGACGACGCGATCGCCATGGCGATAGGTGAAGCTGCCGACCTCGGCGGTGATCTCATGCTCGCGATCGTCGGAATCGAGGAGGTCCGGGAAGGTCACCGAGGAGAGCGCGCCGAGCCGCGAGACGACGTTGAGCACCGCGGCCTGGACCAGCACGTCGGAGAGCGGCAGGCGAAGGCCCGATCTGGTCAGTATCTGCAGGAAGCCGAGCGCCGCCCGGCGCAGCGCGAACGGGTCGCGCGAGCCGGTCGGCTTCTCGCCGATCGAGAAGAAGGCGACCAATGTGTCGAGCTTGTCGGCGATATTGACGGCGACCGTGACCGGCGCGGTGGGGACCTCGTCGCTTTGTCCCGCCGGCTTGTAATGGTCGCGTATCGCGTCGGCCACGGCGGCGCTCTGGCCCTGGGCACGGGCATAATAGCCGCCGATCACGCCCTGCAATTCGGGAAACTCGCCAACCATCTCGGTGACCAGATCGGCCTTGGCGAGGCGCGCGGCGGCCTGGACGTCGGCGAGGTCGGCGCCCTTGATCAGCCGCTCGCTGACCAGCCATTGGGCGAGCTTGGCCACCCGCTCGGCCTTGTCGGCGACGGTGCCGAGCTTTTCGTGGAAGACGATCTGGTCGAGCTTGCCCGCCTGCTCGGCGAGCGGCACCTTGAGATCCTGGTCCCAGAAGAACTTGGCGTCGGAGAGGCGGGCGGCGAGCACCTTTTCGTTGCCGGCGACGACGATAGCGGGGTCGCTCGATTCGATATTGGCGACGCAGACGAAGCGGTTCGAAAGCTTGCCCTCGTCGTCCTGGCAGGCGAAATATTTCTGGTTCACCCGCATCGTCAGCTGGATCAGCTCGGGCGGGAGCGCAAGGAACGCCACGTCGAAATCGCCCTTGAGCGGGACCGGCCACTCCGTGAGCCCGGCATTCTCCGCGACGAGCGCTTCGTCCGGGACGACGCTCGTCTTGCGCTGCAGCCTGGCGGACTCCTTGCGGATGATGGCCTTGCGCTCTTCCTGGTCGACGATCACATGGCAGGCGCGCAGCTTCTCGACATAGTCGCCCGCGCCGCCGATCGTGATCGGCCCGGGATGGTGGAAGCGGTGGCCGACAGTGGCCGCGCCGGAACGGATGCCAGCGATCTCGAAGCCGACCACCTTGTCGCCGAGCAAGGCGACGATCCCCTGCAGAGGCCGCACCCAGCGCGGGCTCTCGGTCGAGACCGAGGCCTCGCCCCAGCGCATCGACTTGGGCCATGGAAAGGCGCGCACGATCGCCGGGATCGCCTCGGCGAGCAGATCGGCGGTGGCCCGGCCGGGGCGCTCGATCGCGGCGAACCAGATGCCGTCGCGCTCGACGAGCTTGTCTTGGGTCAGGCCGGTCTTGCGCAGGAAGCCCTCCAGCGCCTGCGGCGGCGCGCCCGTGCGCGGGCCCTTGATCTCCTCCGAGACCGCGTCGGTCCGCCCGGGCAGCCCGCGCGCGATGAGCGCGAGCCGGCGCGGCGTCGCGTAGGTCTCGACGGCTTCGGCCTTGAGCCCGGCTTCGGCGAGCTGCTCCGCGAACAGTCGCGCGAGGTCGGCGTGCGCCTTCTCCTGCATCCGCGCGGGAATTTCCTCGGAGAGGAGTTCGAGCAGGAAATCAGCCACACATCACCGTTCGGGCTGAGCTTGTCGAAGCCCTCCCCTTCTCCTCGGCCGAAAGGAAGAAAGGCCCTTCGACAGGCTCAGGGCGAACGGAGTGGGGGTAAAAAGTCCCCATCACCCGTCCCATCCGTTCTTCTCCATCCAGGCCTGGCAGGCGCCCTTCGCCAAATCGCGGACCCGGCCGATATAAGCCTGGCGCTCGGCGACCGAGATGACGCCGCGGGCCTGGAGCGTGTTGAAGATGTGGCTGGCCTTGATCGCCTGGTCGTAAGCGGGGAGCGGGAGCCTGGCTTCGAGGCAGCGGCGGCATTCCTCGGCCGCCGCGCGGAAGCGGTCGAACAGGCTTTCGGTGTCGGCGATCTCGAAATTATAGGTGCTGAACTCGACCTCGTTCTCGTGGAAGACCTGGCCGTAGGTGACGCCCGCGTCGTTGAAGGCGAGATCGTAGACGGAATCCTTGCCCTGGATGTACATGGCGAGCCGCTCCAGTCCGTAGGTCAGCTCGCCCGCCACGGGCTTGCAATCATAGCCGCCGATTTGCTGGAAATAGGTGAATTGGGTGACCTCCATGCCGTCGCACCAGACCTCCCAGCCCAGTCCCCAGGCGCCCAAGGTCGGGCTCTCCCAATCGTCTTCGACGAAGCGGATGTCGTGCTTGAGCGGATCGACGCCGATCGCGGCCAGCGAGCCGAGATAGAGCGCCTGAAGGTCCGGCGGGCTCGGCTTCAGGATCACCTGATATTGGTAATAATGCTGGAGCCGGTTCGGATTCTCGCCGTAGCGGCCGTCGGTCGGGCGGCGGCAGGGCTGGACGAAGGCGGCCTTCCACGGATCGGGGCCGAGCGCGCGCAGGGTGGTGGCCGGATGAAAGGTGCCAGCGCCCATTTCGAGATCGTAGGGCTGGAGGACGACGCAGCCCTGCGCGCTCCAATAATCGTGGAGGGTCAGGATCAGCCGCTGGAAAGAGAGAGGAGCGCCCAAATTTTCGCTACTTCGTCAAGCTCAGCACATGCTTCGCGGGTGCAACAAAAGGTCGCTTCGCTTTGGCGCATGGGGCAGGATGGGTCAAGGAAGCCGGATCTGAGAGGGATTTTGGAGGACATGGCGACGCGCTGGAGCAGGCTGACGCTGGCGGGACTGCTGGCCGGATTGTGGCTCGCGGCGCCTTCCCAGGCTGAAGTGGCGTCGGCGGCGGCGCCAGCGCCTGCGGCCGCGCGCCAGCCCGCCGCGCGCCAGCGCGCCGAGCCGCGGCCGGCAATGTGGCTGCTCGCCGATGCCGATACGCGCATCTATCTGTTCGGCACCGTCCATCTCCTCCACCCCGATTTGCGCTGGCGCTCGGCGGCGCTGAACCGGGTCGTCCGCGAGGCGCAGGAGCTGGTGCTCGAGCTGGACGACGCCGAAATGGCCGCGAGCGGGCCCGAGGTGATCGGGCCGATGCAGCTCGGCAAGTCGGTGCCGGTGCTGCAGCGGGTGACGCCGGAGCGGCGCGCGGCCCTCGCCCGCCTGCTCGCCGAGCTGCAGATCGCCCAAGGCAGCCTCGACGGGCTCGAGACCTGGGCGGTGGCGGTGATCCTGGGCGTCGGCCAGATGGCGCGCGAATATGTGGGCGAGGGCCAGGCCGACCTGGCCGCCGCCGCGGCGTCCCTGCCCGGCGTCGAGGAGGTGCTGACCGCCGAATTCCGCGCCAACGGCCGGCCGATCATCGGCGTCGAGACCGCGGCCGACCAGATCGGCGCCTTTCGCGGCATGCCGCCTTCGGTGCAGCAGGCGATGCTCGACGAGACGGTCGACGCTTATGCGCGCGGCGACGAGGCCGGCGACCCCGACGAGACCGACTGGCTCACCGGCGATCTCGACGGCATCGCCGCCGAGATGGAGGCGATGCCGCCCGAATTGTTCGAGGCGCTGGTGACCCGGCGCAACCGCCACTTCGCCGACTGGCTGGCGGCGCGGCTCGACCGGCCCGGCACGGTCTTGTTCGCGATCGGCGCCGGCCATCTCGCGGGGCGGGTCTCGGTCCAGTCGATGCTGGAGAGCCGGGGCTTGACTGTGACCCGGCTCAACTGAGTCTCCGTGGAATTATGTCGCGTATTCCTGTCTTTTTGTCATGCAGGCTTGACATCTTCCCGCCATCCCCTAGTCAGGTCTCCATGACACATCGTCAGCATGGGCTGACATGGGAGCGCATGTGAAGAATCGATTGCGGGTGCTGAGGGCGGAACGCGGCTGGAGCCAGGCGGAGCTTGGCGGCCGGATCGGCGTGTCGCGCCAGGCGGTGAACGCGATCGAGACCGGCAAGCACGACCCCTCTTTGCCTCTGGCCTTCCGGCTGGCGCGGCTGTTCGGGGCGAGCATCGAGGAGATTTTCGACGATGGCGAACCCCAGGAGCAATGGCGTGTCTGAGGCGCTCGGTCCCGGCGAGAAGATGGAGCGCGACCGGCGCCAGCGCCGGTCCTTCATCCTCATTGTGCTGATGGCGGCCGGCGGCGTCCTGGGTCTTGTGATCGCCGTCGCCGCGCCGAAGGGAGCGGACGTCCTGCAGGGCGCGCTTCCGGCCTGGGCCGCAGTCACGGCGGCGGCGGTCTGGCTGGTGGCGGTGGTCGGCGGCTCGCTCTGGTACAAGCGCCATGCCGACGAGATCGACCTGGCCGAGCAGATGTGGGGCATGGCGTCGGCCTGCGCGACGATCATCATCCTCTATCCGGTCTGGCACCTGCTGTGGCGCGCGCGGCTCGTCCCGGCGCCCGACGCCAATGTCGTCTTCGTCGCCCTTTATGTCGTCATGACCTGCGCCTATCTGTGGAGGAAGTTCCATTGACCCATTTGCCCCCGAGAAGGAAAAATCGCTTGAACAAGCTGCTCATGGCGGCCCTGCTGGTGCTGACCGGCACCGCCGCTCTCGCCCAGGACGATGCCAGCGCCCCGGCCGCCCCGCCGGCCGCCGCGACCCCCTCCCCCGCGACAGCCGCTCCCGCCGCCGCGCCGCTGCCCGACGCCAATCCCGCTTTGTGGGTGGTGCGCGACGCGGATACGACCATCTATCTGTTCGGCACCTTCCACCTGCTCGACGGCCGGCCCTGGTTCAACGACGAGGTCAAGACCGCCTTCGACGCCTCGAGCGAGCTGGTGATGGAAGCGATCCTGCCCGAGGACATGATGTCGCTGGTCCCGATGATCATGCGCTATGCGGTCGATCAAAGCGGCCGGCCTTTGTCCAGCCGGCTGACCGCGGCCGAGAATGAAGCCCTGACCCGGGCGATCGCGCCGATCGGCATCCCCGCCGCGGCGATCGACCGGTTCGAGCCCTGGTTCGCCTCGATGATGATCTCGGCGACCGCCGCGCAGCGCGCCGGGCTCGACGCCGCCAACGGCCCGGAGACGGTGCTCACCCGCGCCGCCGCCGCGCGCCATATGCCCGTCGGCGAGCTCGAAGGGTTCGAATGGCAGGTCCGGCTGTTCGACAACATGCCCGAGCCGCTGCAGCTGGCCACGCTGCGCGCCAGCCTGCGCGAGCTGAACGCCGATTCGGGGATGCTGGCGTCGATGCTCGACTCGTGGTCGACCGGCGACGTCGAGGCGCTGGTGCGGCTGATGGAGGCGGACGATCGCGGCCCGCCGGTCGTTCGCCGGATCATGCTCACCAACCGCAACGCCGCCTGGGCGCGCTGGATCCACGACCGGCTCGCGCGGCCCGGCACCGTGTTCATCGCCGTCGGCGCCGCCCACCTTGCCGGCCGCGACAGCGTCCAGGCGGTGCTCGCCGCGCACGGCATCAACGCCGAGCGCGTGCCGCACAGCACGGTCCAATAGCCAATTGGCCGCTCTCCCAGTGACAGTTACCTAAGTGTCACGGGGACAGTTAGGTAAGTGTCACGGGGACAGTTAGGTAACTGTCCCCGTTTGGGGGAGCTGATGCTCCATCGGCCTGCGGCTGGAACTGATACCTTGCCTCCCCCCTCCCCTTCGCCTATAGGCGCGCCTCCCCGTTCATGGTCATCCCTGGAGGCGTGAGCGGGATTTTTTTATGAACCCGCATTTTGGAGACATGCAATGAGCGAACAGCTTACGCTGTCGGCCGAGACGCGCGAACGGGCTGGCAAGGGAGCCTCCCGTGTGCTGCGTCGCGAAGGCCGCGTCCCCGCCGTCGTCTACGGCAACAATGAAGAGCCACTCTCGATCCACCTCGAGGAGAAGCGCCTGGTCAAGGCTTTGTCGACCGGCCACTTCATGAACTCGGTGGTGATGATCGACGCCGGCGGCGCGCCCGTGCGCACGCTTCCCAAGGACGTCCAGTTCCACCCGGTCACCGACCGGCCGCTGCATGTCGATTTCCTGCGCATCTCCGAGCATGCCAAGGTCCATGTCGCGGTGCCGATCCACTTCGTCGACGAGGACAAGTCGAAGGGCCTGAAGAAGGGCGGCGTGCTCAACACGGTCCGCCACGAGCTCGAGCTGGTCTGCGACGCGGCCGAGATCCCCGAGGAGATCGAGATCAGCCTCGCCGGCCTCGACATCGGCGATTCGCTGCACATTAGCGCGGTCACTTTGCCCAAGGGCACCGAATCCGCGATCACCGACCGCGACTTCACCATCGCCACCATCGTCGCCCCGTCCGGCCTCAAGATGGATGCCGAGGACGCCGCGGCCGAAGCCGCCGCTCCCGAAGCGGCCGACGTGCCGCTGGTCGGCGAGGACGGCGAAGCTCCGGCCGAAGGCGGCGAGGAATAGATCTTGTCGTTTGTCTCCTGGCTCGGTTCCTTGTTCGGCGTGAAGCCGGCCGAGGCGCCGGGCCAGCCCGCCTCGGCTCCCGAGGCGGACGAATGGGGAGATTTCGCGCCCGTGCAGATCTGGGTCGGCCTCGGCAATCCCGGCGCGTCCTACGCGATGCAGCGGCACAATGTCGGCTTCATGGCGGCGGACGCGATCGCCGAGGTGCACGGCTTCGATCCGCCCAAGAAGGCCTTTTCGGGCTGGGCCCAGCAGGGCCGGATCGGCGGCCAGCGCATCTTGCTGCTCAAGCCCGCCACCTTCATGAACGACAGCGGCCGCGCCGTGCGCGCGGCGATGGACTTCTTCAAGAAGGACATAAGCGACATCACCGTCTTCCACGACGAGCTCGATCTCGCCCCGTTCAAGGTCAAGGTGAAGACCGGCGGCGGCACCGCCGGCCATAATGGCCTGCGCTCGACCGAGGCCCATATCGGCAACGCCTTCCGCCGGGTGCGCATCGGCATCGGCCATCCGGGCCACAAGGACAAAGTCACCAAATATGTGCTCGGCAATTACGCCAAGGCCGAGCACGAGCCGCTGAGCGACCTCCTCGCCGCAATCGCCGCCGAGGCGGAATGGCTGGCCAAAGGCGAGGACGCCCGGTTCATGAGCGACGTCGCGCTGAGGCTGCAGCAGCAGGACTGAGCGCCGGGCAGTCCGCGAGGCTTGCCATGCCCTGGCCGTACCTGCCGCCGGACCGCTCCGCCTTGCCCCCGGCCGCGATCCGGCTAGGCTAATCGAATGAGCATCTTCCTCCTTGCCGCCGCGCTCGGCCAAGCCGCCAGCCCGCCCGCCACCGACCGCGATGCCGTCTGCTGGGCGGCGTCCATAGACGCCTATTTTTTCACGCGCGCGAACCCCAATACGCCGCCGCCGGCCCGCGACAGTGACGAGGAGCGGCTACGCGAAGCGACGGGCTATTATTTGGGCGTGATCCGGACCCGCTATCCAACCGAGGCTGCGCTCGGCCCGGTCATGAGAGTGGGCTGGGTCGGATTCCAGCGCGGCGACCGGTCGCGAATCGTCAGGGACTGCATCTCCGCTTATTTCCGAGTGATATTGGACGTGGAACCACTGGTCCGCCCGCTGGTCACGGGCGAACCGCGCTAAGACGGTTCAGCGCAATTAGATAAGGACTGTTTCTATTTTTGGAGGCGGCGCCGGAGCCAGGCGCCGGCCATCGCGGCTGCGGTCGCCGGCAGGACCAGAGCGGCGAGGATCGCTGCGTCGATCGGGGAGGGCGGCGCGACCAGATAGAGCGGCTGGAAACGGCCCGAAAGCGTCACCACCAGATAAGCGAGCGACAAGACGAGCCCGACCGCGATGCCGGAATAGACGGCCGCCCGCGGCCGCGCCGCGCCGAGCCCGGCGGCGGCGACGAGCAAGACCGCGAGCGTCACCGTCACTTCGTCGGTATGCCATTCGACGTAGAGGATGAGCGCGCCCGCCGCCGCGACCAGCAGCGCGTGGAGGAGGCGTGCCCGCAATTGCTTCACCAATCATCCTCCGCGCCGCCGATCGGCATGCCCGGCGGGACTTGCGGCACCCGGAGCGCGTCCGTGAGCGCGGCGGTCAGCGCCTCCCGGTCGCCGAGCAGCCGGCCGAGACCGCGCGCCCATTCCGATTGGGCGCCGCCGCCGCCGGTGCGGGCGAGCGCGCCGGCGAGGCGCTGGAGCCGGTCGGAAAGCGCCAGCGCCACGGTCGGCGACAGCGACGGATCGCGCTGCACCCGGGCCAGCGCGAGGATTATCGCGGTGCCGGTCCGGCGCTGCAGCGCCTGGTTCGGCACGTCGATGCGGGTCGCGCGCTCGATCAGCCGCTCGAAAATGTCGGCGGGGGCGAGATGCTCGTCGCCGGCCAGCGCCTGGATCTCGAGCCGGTTGAGCCGCTCGGGGACGAGCAGGCTGTTCAGGGTCACCTGCGCGGCCACCTCAGAGGCGACGAACGGATCGAAGACCGGGCCGCCGGCGGTTCGGAAGGTCTCGATCGCTTCCTGCCGGTCCGGATTGCCCGACCAGCCCGCCGAGAGATGGGGAAGCAACGCCGCCGGCACGGCGAGCGCGTCCGGCTCCAGCGTCGCCATCAGGGCGTCGAGCGCCCGGCGCTGGCGGTCGAGCGCGACCGGCGCGGCGCGTTCGCGGCCGTCGCCGTTCAGCGCATAGGAAAAGTCGACGCCGCCGATCAATTTGGCCGCGGCCTCGATCTGGTAGCGGTGGAGCAGCCAGATCGGCACGAACTTGCGCCTCAGACTGGCGACCGGCTCGTCGGGATAAAGCGCGGCCGGGCCGAAGCGGGCGATTGCGGCGGCGCGGACCTGCATCATCCGGCTAAGCTCGGCGACCGGCTCGGCGCCGTCGTCCCACAGGCTGCCGGACGGATGAGCGGCCGAAGGCGGGCGGGCGTCGCCGTCGCCGACGTAGAGCAGGCCCTCGTCGAGCGCGGCCCGCATCAAAGGCTGCGCCGCCGCGTCGCTTTCGGCGCCGTAGAGCCAGGCGATGGCGAACCGGTCCCAGCGGCCGATTCCGGCGCCGTAAGCGTCGCTGAGATCGGGGGCGCCGTTCACCAAGGTCACGCGCGGCGCCGGATAATCCATCACCGAATAGCGGCCCTGGAGGCTGGCCGCGAAATTGTGGGCGAGGCCGAGCGCGTGGCCGATTTCGTGCGCGGCGAGCTGGCGCAGGCGGGCGAGCGCGACCCGGACCGGATCGTTGGGCGAGCCGTCATTGGTCCGCCCGGCGCCGACCAGGCCTTCGTAGACCAGCATGTCCTGGCGCACGCGCAGCGAGCCCAACAGGACCTGGCCGCGGATGATCTCGCCGGTGCGCGGATCCTCGATCACCTGGCCATAGGACCAGCCGCGGGTGGCGCGGTTCACCCAGTGGACGACGTTGTAGCGGACGTCGAGGGGGTCGGCGCCCTCGGGCAGCAGCTCGACCCGATAGGCGTCGATGAAGCCGGCATCCTCGAACGCCTGGCGCCACCAGCCCGCGCCTTCCATCAGGGCGGTGCGGATCGGCTCGGGCGCGGCGCGGTCGATATAGAAGACGATCGGCCGCCGCACCCGCGAGCGCGCCGCGCCGGGGTCGATCTTCTCGAGCCGGAAGCGGTTGGCGAGCTCGTAGACGATCGGGCGGCCGAGCGGCTGGCCGAAATCGACGATCTGGCTGCCGAACGTGCCGGCGCGCGGATCGAAGCGGCGCGGCACATAGCCCGGCTCGGGCAGGCGGATCAGGCTGTGGCGGACGACGAAGCTCAGATTGCCGGTTGCCGGCGCGATGTTGCCGATCTCGGCGGTCGGCGCTGCCGAGGTGAAGGTGAGCCGGCCCTCGAGCTCGATATTCTGCGGGAAGACGCGGACCGAATTCGGATCGGCGACGCTGAGCTCCGGCACGAGGCGGAATTCGCCGCCGCCGCCGTCCTTGACCGCCTGCGCGATGCCGACCTCGTCGCGGGTAACGAAGCTGGCGACATCGACGATCAGCCGGCCGTCGCTGGTCTCGGCGGCGATGTCGCCCATCCAGATCGTCGAATAAGCGAAGCTGTCGCGCACTCCGGCCTGCTCGGCGGGCGTGCCCGTGGTCGAGCGGAAGCGGCTATTTTCGATCTCGGCGAGGATCTTGCGGCCGACCCTGCGGAAGACGATGATCTTGCTGCCGCCGGCCAGGCCACGGTCGAGCCCGATCGGCGCCGAGCCCAGCCCGGTCTCGAGCGAGGCGACATAGACGAACCGCCCGGCGATCCCCTGCGCGTCCGGCGCCGGCAGCGACAGCAGGATGCGCCCCTGCCGGCGATCGACATGGACCGGGAGCAGGCCGTCGGCGAGGGTTGTGCCCTGAAGCACCTGCGCGGGCGGATCGATCGCCACCGCGGGCGTGGCGGCGAGCAGCAGCAGGCTGGCGAGGAGGAGCTTCATGGGCCCGGACACTAAGCTGGCATTCGCCGAGCGCAACGGCTAACGGAACCGGACGCGAGGGCCTTGCCCCGCTTCCAGCCACATCATCGGGATTTCAAATGGGTTTTCGTTGCGGGATCGTCGGGCTGCCCAATGTCGGCAAGTCCACCTTGTTCAACGCGCTGACCGAGACGGCAGCGGCGCAGGCGGCCAATTATCCCTTCTGCACGATCGAGCCCAATGTCGGCCGCGTCGCCGTGCCCGACCCGCGGCTGCAGGAGATCGCCCGCATCGCCGGATCGAAGGCGATCATCGAGACGCAGCTGGAATTCGTCGACATTGCCGGCCTGGTCCGCGGCGCCTCGACCGGCGAGGGGCTCGGCAACCAGTTCCTCGGCAATATCCGGGAGGTCGACGCCATCGTCCACGTGCTGCGCTGCTTCGAGGGCGGCGACGTGACGCACGTCGAGGGCCGGGTCGATCCGGTGGCCGACGCCGAGACGGTCGAGACCGAGCTCATGCTCGCCGATCTCGAAAGCCTCGAGAAACGGGTGCCGAACCTGGTCAAGAAGGCCCAGCAGGGCGACAAGGAGTCGAAGATTCAGGCGCGCGTGCTCGGCGAGGCGCTGGAGCTGCTGCGCGATTCGAAGCCCGCCCGGCTGACCGAGGCCCGCGATCATGAGGAGAAGCTCGCGCTCGACCGGGCCCAATTGCTCACCGCCAAGCCGGTCCTTTACGTCTGCAACGTCGACGAGGGCGACGCCGCCGCCGGCAACGGCCACAGCGCCCGCGTGTTCGAGAAGGCCGAGGCGGAGGGCGCCAGGGCAGTCATCATCTCGGCCGCGATCGAGGCCGAGATCGCGACCATGCCGGGCGAGGACCGCGCCGAATTCCTCGCCGATCTCGGCCTCACCGAGACCGGCCTCAGCCAGATCATCCGCGCCGGCTACGACCTGCTCCACCTCATCACCTTCTTCACCGCGGGCCCCAAGGAAGCGCGCGCCTGGACGGTCGAGAAGGGCGCCAGGGCGCCCGAGGCGGCGGGCGCGATCCACACCGATTTCGAGCGCGGCTTCATCCGCGCCGAGACCATCGCGTTCGACGATTTCGTCGCCTGCGGCGGCGAGGCCGGCGCCAAGGAAGCGGGCAAGATGCGCGCCGAAGGCAAGGACTATCTCGTCCTGGACGGCGACGTCCTCTTGTTCCGCTTCAACGTGTGAGCGTCACTCGATGCCGTGCGCGTCAAGCCAGGCGATGACCGCGGGCATTTCGCGCAGCCGCGCCTCCTGCCGCAGGGTCCTGCCCTCGGCGGAGCGGCCGCGCGGATCGGCACCCGCGTCCAGCAGGGCGATCGCGAGCCGTTCGACCCAGACCGAAAAAACGGGCGAATTGCCCTCCCGATCGCGCACGTCGACGCGCGCGCCGGCCGCCAGCAGCAGGTCCTGAAGCTGCGGGCTCCCGACATGGTAGAGCGCGGTCTGGCCGGTCGCATCGGCGGCGTTCACATCGACGCCGAGCGCGATCAGCTCGGCGGCGACCGGGCCGGGCTCCACGCCATGGCACGGGCCGACAGCGTGGACCGCGGAAGCGAGCGCGGTCCTCCCCTCCACCTCCCGCGTGCCGGGCCGGGAGGCAGGCGTCCGGCTTTGCGGATCGACGCCGGCCGCGACCAGGGCGCGGGCGATCGCCGGGTGACAACCGCCGCCATAAGAGGCGAACGCCCCGACGAGCCGCTCGCGCGGCACCCGCGCCAGCCAACCCCGCGCGGCAAGGACGGCGAAGAGGCGCGGCCTGCGGGCCTGGATCGCCGCCAGCACCATGCGCTCGCCGAGTCGCGCGTCCGGACTTCCCTCGACCGGGACGGACTGGTCGAGCGGTACGCCCGCCTCGATCAGATCGATCGCGACCTGCTCGGACGTGTCGTACGCGCCGGCGACATGAAGGCTGAGCGAAGCCGCGCGGCGCGACGCGAAATCGAAGCCCTCGCTCCTGAGCACGGATATGGTCGCCGCATCGCCGTGCACCCAGCGCGCCGTCCCCGCCGCCTCGTCCACCGCATCTTCGAGCGCGGTGAGCGCTGGCGGCATGCCAGCCTCGATGCCGCCATAGTTGAGAACCGTGTGGCTGCGCCCGCCGGTCGTGAAGGTCAGCTCGAAGCTCGGGATGTCGCTGATATTGGCGACATAGTTTCGCCGCAGGCCGAAGAAGCGGGCCTGGCGAAAGCGCTCGATCAAGGCATCGAGCGCCGCCCGGTCGATCCGCGCGCGATGGATCCCGCCGAGCAGCACGCCCTCCACCCGGCTGAATCCCTCGGGATCGCCGCCCGGGGGCGGCGCGCCGGTCGAGAAGACGACATTGCCCGCGCCGTCGATCGTCACCTCATAAGCGGGACAGTCGCCGAAGCAGCCCGAGCGGACCAGCCTGATGCTGAGGCGGTCATGGTCGATCGGCGGAAAGCGCGCGTTGCGGTCGCGCCATTCGACCGGCGGGCGATAGTCGATCCAGATCCTGCCCCGCGCCGCGACCGGCCGGCCGCGATAGGTGAACGGATGAAAGCGCCAGCCGCGCGCGGCCGCGACGGCGCGCGCCGTGTCCACTCCCCGGTCATTGTCCTGCCGGTCGACGCGCGCGGCAATGACCGCGCCCGCCGGCGAGATGACGACCCTGACCGGGAAGCCGCCCCAGGCGGTACGGCCCATGGGCTGAGTCACGATGCTGTCGCCGGCGATGCGGTGGCGAAGCAGGCTGTCGTCGTCGAAGAAGATGGGAACGGGCGTCCCGTCGGGCGCGGGGAGCAGAAGGAGGGCGAGGAGCCAGAAGGCCGTCATTCGAGGTCCATGGTGAAGGTGAACCTGGTTTCCTCGTCCGTCGACGACACGTCGATCCGGCCATTATGGGCGCGGGCGATTTCCGAGGCGATGTAGAGGCCGAGGCCGAGCCCTTCACGGTCGGTGCGGCCCGGCGCCCGGAAGAAGGGCTGGAACAGCCGCTCGCGCGTCTCGGCGGGGATCGGATCGCCCTGATTGGCGACGGCGAGCGTCAGCACGTCCCCGTCGATCCCGGCGCGGACCGAGACCGGGCGGCCCTGCGCGCCATGGCTGAGCGCGTTGGCGAGCAGGTTGGAGAAGAGCTGGGCGATGCGCGCGCGGTCGCAAGGGATCGGGCGGTCGAGCGCGATCTCGACGTCGATCGCCCGATCCGGCTGGGCGGTGCGCAATTCGGCGATCACCTGGATCAGCGCCGGCGCGAGATCGGCGGGCTCGCGCTTGACGGCGATGCCGCCGCCGAGCTGCCCGCGCGCCAGATCGAGGACATTGTCGATCAGGCCAGCCATCCGCCGCACGCTGCCGTGCATCAGCGTCAGGATCCGGCGGCCTTTCTCGTCGAGCGCCGCGCTCTCGAGCAGCCGCGCGCCGCCCTCGATCGAGGCGAGCGGGTTCCTAAGGTCATGACCGAGCACGGCGATGAACTGCTCGCGCAGCTCGGCGGTCCGGCGCGCATCGAGCAAGGCCGATTCGCTCGTCGCCAGCTGCTCGCGCGTGTCGAGATGGAAAGCGATGAGATCGGCAAACAGGCGGAACATGCCGATCGTCTCGGGATTGGCGAGCCGCGCCGGGCGCGGGTCGATCGCGCAGAGCGTGCCGAAGAAATCGCCGTTCGAGCGGCGGATCGGGATCGAGATATAGCTCTGGAAGCCGTACAAAGCCGGCGTGGGATGGCCGCAATAGACCTGGTCCTCAGCGACATGGTCGATGATCACCGGCTCGCCATGGTCGCGGATCTCGTCGCAGATCGTGGTTTCGACCTTGAGCTCGCCGCCGGGCGCCAGGCCGAAGGCGATCTCGTCGCGCACCGCGCAGGCGATCCAGCGATCCTCGGTGACCCGCGCGATCGCCGCGAAGCCCATGCCGGTGACTCGGCAGACGACCTCGAGGATGGTGGGCACCGCATCGATCGCGGCAATCGAGCCGAGCGCCCGCTCAATATCGTCCGCCAAGCCTTTTCCCTCTTCCCAACAACCGGAGCCTAGGCGTTTTTTCGAGCGGTCTCAATCGTTTCGCGGCGACAGGCGGGTGATCCTGTCGGGCGCCGGCGGGACGAGGCCGGGCGTGGCCGCGATATAGGCTTCGAGCGCCTCGATATCGAGCGGGCCGCCAAGATCGTCGCTGCCTTCGCGGAACAGGGTGAAATTGTCGCCGCCGGTGGCGAGGAAGCTGTTCATCGTCACCCGATAGGTCGCATCGTCGGCGACCGGCGCGCCGTTCAGCCCCAGCGCGAGGATGCGCTGCCCCGCGGGGCGGGCGAGATCGTAGCTGTAGGTCAGCCCGCGCGAGGGCAGCAGCATGATCGGACTCTCGGGCGTGTTGCTGCCGCTGTCGAATTGCTGCTCGAGGATGGCGCGGAGCTGGCGGCCGGTGAAGTTTTTCACCACCAGATTGTTGCCGAAGGGCTGGGCGGTGAACAATTGACCGAAGGTGACGCTGCCGTCGGCGGCGGGGACGAGATCGGCGCGCACGCTGGTCTGGTTGGTGAAGGCGATCTGCGCGCCGCCGTTCGCGGGCGCGCTGGTGGCGGCGAGATGGGCGTCGGCGATGAGGTTGCCGAGCACCGATTCGCCCGACGGCGCCTTCTCGCGCAGCGCCGCGCCTTGCAGCCGGCCGACCACGCGGTTCGCGACCGGCGCCGCGGCCTCGGCATAAAGCTCGACCAGCGCCGCGACCTCCGGATCGGGGGCGAAGCGGGGGAAGAGGTCGCTGAGCTCGACCGGCCCGCTGGCATTGCGATAAGGCTCGCTTTGCACGATCGTCTGCTCGGCATGGCGCGCCACCACCCGATTTCGCACCGGATCGATCGAGAGGTCGATCGCGGTGAGCAAGGTGCCGCTGCGCTCCGCGCTGGTCACCAGGATCGGCCGGCTCGGATCGATCCGGCCATAATCGCAGAGATAGGCATGGTGGGTATGGCCCGAGACGACCAGATCGACCCCGGGATCGAGCCGGGCGAGTATGGCGAGCAGATCGCCGCTGACGCCGGGGCAATCGGGATCGTTGTAGCGGCCGTCGGTGTCGAGGCCCTGATGGATCACCACCACGATCGCGTCCGCCCCTTCGGCCCTGAGGCGCGGGATCAGCGCGTTGATGCTCTCGGCCTCGTCGGCGAAGCTGAGGCCGGCGACGCCGCCCGGAGTCACCAGGGTCGCGGTCTCGCGCAAGGTGAGGCCGATAATGCCGACCGCCACCGCCCGGGCGCCGCTGCCGAAGCGGCGGATGGCGTAGCCGGGAAAGAGTGTGCGCCCGTCCTCGATGCGGACGTTGGCGGCGAGGTAGCGGAAGCGGGCGCCGGGGAAATCGGGATCGAGCCGGCAGGGCGTGCGGGCGGTGTTTTGCGCGCAGCCGCCATTCTGCATGCGCAGCAGCTCGGCCCGGCCGCGGTCGAATTCGTGATTGCCGACCGCGGCGAAATCGAGCCCGATCCGGTTCATCGCCAGGATGGTCGGCTCGTCGAGGAAGCCGGCCGAGACCAAAGGCGAGGCGCTGATCAGGTCGCCGGCCGAGACGGTGAGGCTGTTGGGGTGGCCCTCGCGCAGGCTCCGCATCGCCGAAGCGAAATAGGCGGCGCCGCCGGCCGGCACCCGGACCTCGCGCCCGTCCGGCCCGGTCGCCGGGATGGCGTAGCGGGGCGGCTGCAGCGCGCCGTGAAAATCGTTGAAGGCGATGATGCGGACCTGGACCGGCGCGGCCGCCGCCGGCGCCTCCGGCCGCGCCGTCGCGCAGCCGGCCAAAGCGAGCAGGACCGCGATCGCAACCTTCATCCGCATAAGCTCTTCCCTGCCGCCATTGGGTTTGAAACGCTGCTTGGCACGCCGCGCGGAGGCTGTCACTAGAGCCGGCAAGCGCGGACCGACGGAGACGAAAGTGATCTATTTCGAGAATTTGGAGATCGGCAAGGAAAGTGATTTCGGCCGCTATGAAGTGACCCGCGAGGAGGTGCTCGAATTCGCCCGCAAATATGATCCCCAGCCCTTCCACCTCTCCGACGAGGCCGCCGCCAAGACCCATTTCGGTCGGCTTGCGGCGAGCGGCTGGCACACCTGCGCGATGGTGATGGCGGTGACGGTCGAGCATCTCATGTCGGGCGAGCCGCAGGCGGGCCTCGGCTCGCCGGGCATAGACGAGCTCAGGTGGCTGAAGCCGGTCTATCCGGGCGACACGCTCCACGTGCGCAGCAGGATCGTCGACAAGACGCCGTCGCGCTCCAAGCCCGATCTCGGCTCCTTCCGCTCGGCGACGGTGGTGACCAACCAGGACGGCGTCCCGGTCCTCACCTTCACCTCGATCGTGCTGATCAAAAGGCGGCCCGCCGAAAGATAGGCACCGACTCCCGCTGGATCCCCGCTTTCGCGGGGATGACGAGGGTCTCAGTGCTTCTTGCCGGCCCAGACGTTCTGATAGGCCATGTAGGCGAGCACCGTGCCGATCAGCAGGAAGATGAGCACGACGATGCCCATATTCTTGCGCGAATCCGCGCCGGGCTCGGCGGTCCAGGCGAGGAAGGCGGCGACGTCGTGCGCCATCTGGCGCTGCGTCGCCTGCGTGCCGTCGGCATAGGTCAGCTGACCGTCGCGAAGCGGCGGCGGCATGGCGATGTTGAGATTGGCGAAATGGGGATTGTAGTGAAGGTTCGGGCCGGGCCGGTTGTCGCGCGGCAGGTCCGCCGGCGGGTCGCGATAGCCGGTGAGCAGCGATTCGACATAGGCCGGCCCGCCCTCGCGCGCCTTGGTGATCAGCGACAGATCCGGCGGCAAGGCATTGCCGTTGACGCTGCGCGCCGCGGTCTCGTTTGGATATGGGCTCGGGATATGGTCGGCCGGGATCGCGTTGCGCTCGGCCGGGGCGCCGTCGCGCGGATTGACCGTCGCTACCTTGCGCGGCCAGCGGTCGGCGATGGCGCGGACCTCGGCCTCGCTATAGCCGAGCTCGTGGAAGTTGCGGAACGCGACATATTGCAGGCTGTGGCAGCCCGAGCAGACCTCCTGGAAGACATAGAGGCCGCGCTGGAGCTGGCGGCGGTCGTAGCGGCCGAACGGGCCGTCGAACGAATAGCGTATGTCCTCGCGCGCATGCTCGTGGAAGCGGTGCTCGGCCGTCTCTCGCGGCGGGTCCTTGAGATAGGCGACCACGCCCCACAGCAGCGACCAGGCGGCGACGCCGACGAAGCCGAACCCAACCAATATGCCCAATATGCGAACCATGTGAGCGTCGTCCCCTTACGCTGTTGCCGGCTTGGCGAGGCCGACGGGCGCGGCTTCTTCCGCCTCGCCGTGCAGCACGCTTTCCGAGATCGAATTGGGCAAAGGCAGCGTCTTTTCCACCCAGGAGAGGATGGGAAGAATGATGAGAAAATGGGCGAAATAATAGATCGTCGCGAACTGGCTGATCATCACGAACGGCTCTTCCGCCGGCTTGCCGCCGCAATAGCCCAGGACCAGCACGTCGGCGCACAAAATCCAGAAGAACATCCGGTATTTCGGCCGGTAGGCGGCCGAGCGCACCGGCGACTTGTCGAGCCAGGGCAGGAAGAAGAGCAGCAGGATCGAGCCGAACATCGCCATCACGCCCCACAATTTGGCGGGCAGGATGAAATCGAAGGTGAACGACCTGAGGATCGCGTAGAACGGCCAGAAATACCATTCGGGCACGATATGCGCCGGCGTCGACATGTTGTTGGCCGGGATATAATTGTCGGCATGGCCCAGATAATTGGGCAGGAAGAACACCATCACCGCGAGCAGCAGCAGGAACAGGCCGGCGCCGAAGCCGTCCTTGGCCGTGTAATAAGGATGGAAGGGCACGGTGTCCTGCGGCGACTTGACGTCGACCCCGGTCGGATTGCCCGATCCCGGAATGTGCAGCGCCCAGATGTGGAGGACGATCACGCCCGCGATCACGAACGGCAGCAGGTAATGGAGCGAGAAGAAGCGGGTCAGGGTCGCCTGGTCGGGCGCGTAGCCGCCGATCAGCCAGGTCTGGATCGGCTCGCCGACCAGCGGAATCGCGCCGAACAGGCCGGTGATCACCTTGGCGCCCCAGAAGCTCATCTGCCCCCAGGGCAGGACATAGCCCATGAACGCGGTCGCCATCATCAGCAGGAAGATGACCAGGCCGAGCATCCACACCATCTCGCGCGGCGGCTTGTAGGAGCCGTAATAGAGGCCGCGGAAGATGTGGATGTAGGTGACGATGAAGAAGAAGCTGGCGCCGTTGGCATGGGCGTAGCGCAGGAACCAGCCGCCGTTGACGTCCCGCATGATATGCTCGGTCGAGGCGAAGGCGCCGGCCGCCGAGGGCTCGTAATGCATGGCGAGGACGATGCCGGTGACGATCTGAAGCACCAGAGCGAGGCCGGCGAGAACGCCGAAATTCCAGAAATGATTGAGGTTGCGCGGGACCGGATAGCCCTTGCCGACGCTGTTGTAGACGAGGCGCGGCAGCGGCAGCCGATCGTCCATCCAGCGCATGAAGGGGTGCTTCGGCTTATAGTGTTCAGCCCAGGGGAAGCTCATAGTCTCTTACCTCAGCCGATGCGGACGGACGTGTCAGTCCGGAATTCATATTCGGGGACCTCGAGGTTGCGCGGCGCCGGCCCTTTGCGCACCCGCGCCGCGGTGTCGTAATGCGAGCCGTGGCAGGGGCAGAAATAGCCGCCGAACTCGCCGCGCTGCTCGCCTTCGGCCGCGCCCAGCGGCACGCAGCCCAGATGGGTGCACACGCCCAGGGTGATCAGCCAGTTGGCGTGGCCCTCCTTGGTGCGCTGGGCGAGCGTCTGCGGATCGCGCAGGCTCGAGGCGTCGACCGCATTGGCGGCCGCCTGCTCGGCCGGGGTCAGGTTGCGGATGAAGATGGGCTGCTTGCGCCAGATCGTCTTGATCGCCTGGCCGGGCCGGATCGCGGAGATGTCGACGTCGATCTGGGCGAGCGCGAGCACGTCCGCCGACGGCGCCATCTGGGTGATGAGCGGATAGACCAGGGCGACGGCGCCGACGCCGGCGAAGCTCACCGCGGCGATGTTGATGAAGTCGCGGCGGCGGACCCCGCCCTGCTCGGCCGGAGCGGCCGCTTCCTCTTCCAGATCAACAGCAGCCATGGCGTCCTTCGACCGTTTTCCGAAGCCGGATAAGCAAACCGCGCCGCCGGTGGCCCCGGGCGGCTTGGCGGGCCTGATAGCCGCGCTTGGCGGCCTTTGCCAACAGCCATTTTCGGCGCCGCCGCTAGATAAGCCGCTGGTTGACCAGTCGCGCGACCGCCTGGGCGCGGTTGACGGCGCCCAGCTTGCGCCGAGCGTTATCGACGTGAAAGCGGGCGGTGGCTTCGGCGACGCCCAGGATGACCGAGATCTCCCAGTCCGTCTTACCGTCGGCGACCAGAGCGAGGCTGTCCCGCTCCCGCGGCGTCAGCGCGACCGGCGGCGCGGCCGGCGGGCCTGCCTGCTGGTCGGCGAAGCTCATCAGGCGCTCGGTCAGAACGAGGCCCGCGAGTTGGATGGCCAAAGCGTCCTCGGGCCCCGGGCCGGCGTCGCCGAAGCCCAGGTGGAGCGAGGCGATCAGGCCGCCCGGCCCGTAAGAGGTGCTGCACAAAGCGTCGTGGATGCCGGCCTCGCCGAACGCCTCCCAATAAGCGCCGAAACGGGGGTCGGCGCGGGGCGCGAAATCGCTGAAGCGATAGCGCGTCAGGCCCTCGCGGATCGCGGCCGGCAGCGGATTGCAATCGAGGCAGATATAGTCGAACTCCGCGCTCCCCTCCCACCCCCTGGCCGCGATGCGCGTGATGAAGCCGCCCGCGGCCCAATGCGTGGACGGCGTGAGGGCCGCCGCCGGCCGCCGGTAGAGGCGCGTCTGGAGATAGGTGGCGCCGAGGCCTTCAAACGCGGCGAAGAAGCGCGCGCTCGCGTCCTCGGGGCTATCCGCCTCGAACGCGGCGGCCGCGCGCGCCAGGATCGCCAACAACATCCGAATCGCTCCCTGCCGCCGGTTCGGACGCTCGCATAGCCGGGCCCGGGCTTCAAGGCCGAGCCGAAGCAGGGACTTAGGTCCGTCAAGCTCCCGATTTCGGGAGTATGGGCGCTCGCGGCCCTGTCGTACGAAAATCGAAGCGCCGGCTGCGGCATGAACGAGGGGATATTCAATGACCGGAACGATCAAGACCTTGGCACTCACCGCCGCCAGCGCCATCGCGATCGGCATCGCCGCCGGCCCCGCTTGCGCCCAGGAAGTGCCCGTCCAGTGCCGCGGCGACGTCACCGCCGACAGCATCGAATGCGGCGACGCCGCCAACACCACCGGGCTCGACACCACCGCTTATGGCGACGCCGCCATCGCGTCCGACGTGAACTCGACGGCCGTGGGCAGCTCCGCCCAGGCGACGGGCCGCTCGTCCACCGCGATCGGCAGCGGCGGCGTCCAGTCGCGCGACACCATCGCCGCCGGGGGCTACAGCACCGCGGTCGGCACGGGCAACCAGATCGCCGCGGGCGCGACCGGCGGCACCGCGGTCGGCGACAACAATACGATCGGGGCCGCCGCCTCGTTCGGATCGGCGTTCGGCGCCTTCAGCACCGTCAACGCCGTCAGCGGCATCGCGGTCGGCAACGGCGCGACCGTCTTCGCCAACGCGCCGAATGGCATTGCCGTCGGCACCGGCGCGATCGTCAATGGAGACAGCGCGACGGCGATCGGGACAATCGCCACGGCGTCGGCGGCCAATTCGATCGCGATCGGCCGCCTGTCCTCGACCGCAAGCACCAACGCCGCCTCGACCGGCGCGTCCGTGGCGATCGGCAATTCGGCGGTCGCCTCGGACGAGGATGCGGTCGCGATCGGCGACCAGGCCACCGCGTCCGGCTTCCACTCGACCTCGGTCGGCGGCGAATCGGACGCGACCGGCATCGGCGCGCAGGCTTTCGGCTGGCAGTCGCTCGCCAGCGGCGACCGCTCGACCGCGATCGGCCGCCAATCGCAGGCGACAGGGATCGGCGCGGTCGCGCTCGGCGACAACAGCCGCGGCACCGCCGCCGGAGCGACAGCGCTCGGCAATCTCGCGGTCGCCTCGGCCGCCAACGCCACCGCGGTCGGCCAGGGCGCCACCGCCGCCTTCGCCGGATCGACCGCGGTCGGCACCGGCGCGGCAACCACCCGCACCAACCAGGTTTCGCTCGGCGGCGCCGGCAGCTCAGTCCGGGTCGGCGACATCGCGGCGAGCACGGCCGCGCAGACCGGCGCGCTGAGCTTCGTGACGATCGACGCCAGCGGCACGCTTGGCCGCGGCACGGGCCCGGATGTGAGCGGCCTCGCTGCGGCTCAGGCCGCCTTGGGCGCCACTCAAGCCGCGCAGGGCGTCCAGATCAACACATTGTTCGATCTCGCCGACCTCAACCGGCGGGACGTCAACCGGGCGAATGAGGGCGTCGCCATGGCGCTCGCCATGGAATCGCCGATGCTGCCGGCGGGCACGTCCTTCGCGTTGGCGGGCGGCATCGGCTATTTCAACCACCGCACGGCCGGAACGGCCTCCTTCTCGGCCAGGGTCGGCACCAACTCGGCGGTCTCGGCCGGCGTCGGCTTCGGCCTCAACAGCGGCGAGGTCGGCGCGCGGGCCGGTTTCCAGCACGCATGGTGAGAGGGCCGGCGATCCAGATCGCCTGCGCCCTGCTGATCGGGATGGGATCGGCGCAGGCGGCGTTGGGACAGCCACGCCCGCGACCCGCGCCGGCCCCCGCACGGGCCCCACCCGCCGCCGCCAACCTGCCGGTGCCCGACCGGCTGACCAGCCTCAAGATGCTGTGGAGCATGATGGCGGCAGTCGATCATGCCAATCGCACCGGTAATTATTCGGTGCTCCGCGATCTCGGCTCAGCGGCCTTCCAATCCCGCAACAACCCGGCCAATCTCGCCGCGATCTTTGCCGGCCTTCGCGAACGCAATGTCGATCTTGCCGACACCTTGGTCGTGACCCCGAACTGGGAGATCGCGCCGACCATCATCCAGCCGCAGGTGCTGCGGATGCGCGGCAGCTTCCCGCTCCGCCCCGAAGCGATCGCCTTCGACCTTCTGTTCACCTGGGACGGCGGCTGGCGGCTCGACGCGATCGCCGTGCAGGCGCTGCCCGGCGCACGCTGAAGGCCGGGGCGCGGGCGCCGCGCGTCCCCGACTTTCCCGCCACTCCCCACTCCGCGACGGAAAGGATATGGGGCCCCGATGCGGCTCGCGCTCCATCAACCCGACCAAGCCGGCAATGTCGGCACCATCCTGCGCCTCGCCGCCTGCCTCGGCGTGCCCGTCGACGTGATTGAGCCCTGCGGGTTTCCGTGGGGCGACCGGGCGCTGAAGCGGGCGGGGATGGATTATGCGGAGATCGCCAACGTGACGCGGCATGCGGGGTGGGAGGCGTTCGAGGCGGGGCTGGAGGGGCGGCTGGTGTTGTTCACGACCACCGGGGCGGTGTGGTTGCCGGAGGCGCGGTTCGAGGTTGGGGATGTTTTGCTATTCGGCGCGGAAAGCCGCGGTGTGCCGGAAGAGGTGCATCAGCGGGCGGACCTGCGGGTGCGGATTCCGCAGGTGGCGGAGACGCGGTCGCTGAACCTGGCGGTGGCGGCGGGGATCGGGGTGGCGGAGGCGTTGCGTCAGACGGGGTTGTGGGCCGGCATCTGAGTTCGCGAATGCGTGACACGCGCCGATGCACCTACAGACCCTCCTTTCTCATGAAGCAAAGGCGCGAAGTGGCGCACGGTCTTGCATTTGAGAACACCAACTTTTTGGCGGAAGAGTACCCGTCCCCTAGACGCCCTGTTACCACCAGCCCGCACTTTTGGGGGAGCAGCGATATGGAGCCGGATCACGCGGCGCTGGATCCTATGTTTTTTGGCCGCCAGCGAGAGATGGACTGGTTGCTCGATCGATCTCGAGGCCGAGGAACGCCGATCGTCATCACCGGCGTCGGCGGCGTCGGCAAGACAGCCCTCCTCAAGAAGTTTCTCGGGACGGTGCGGACGAGCCGACCGCCGCTTTCATGGACTCCCAGCTATGCCCCTGGCGAGACGATGACCGAGATCAGCGTGAGGATCGAGGAGCTGTATCGGGACCGCAACGTGCCCGAGATCGTCGCTATCGACGATGCGGACATGCTTAGCGACGAAGAACTGAACACGATCACCGGGCGCCTATTGAACCTGAAAGCGATCGAGACCCTTATTTTTGTTTCCCGACGGCGTCCGGACATCGCGCGCGCGGACATTCTCGAGGTCCGGCCGCTAGGCGCAGCCGACGCCCAGGAGATGGTGCGAAGCCTACTCGGCGGCGCCTATCATTCGTCTGCCTTACTCGGGACAGTCGCAGCTGCGGGCGGCTTGCCATTGGCCATAATGCTGCTTGCAAATCTTGCACGGGGAAAGAGCTCGCAAGAGGTGGCCAAGCTGCTGCGGGGTGAAATCTACAACCTGAGTCAACGGATCATTCTGCCCGAACGGAAGCTGATAACCGAGGTCAAGCCCCGCATCATCATGGCGAACGAAGCTCTTGTCGAGCGCCTGCGAAGCCGGCCTCAATCGATATATGATCTGCCGCCCCGCAAGTTCGAGGAGTTGGTGGCGGAGCTCCTGACCGACCTTGGATACGAGGTGGAGCTAACCCCTCCGACGCGAGACGGCGGCAAGGATATCCTTGCCTACATGACGACGCCGCATGGCAAGTTGCTGTGCCTGGTCGAGGCCAAGCGGTATCGGCAGGATCGGACGGTGGGGGTGGAGCTCGTCCGCCAGCTTTATGGGACGCTCATCGACGCGGACGCCAGCAGCGCGATGATGGTAACCACGTCGTCTTTTTCATCGGATGCGCGATCTTTCCAGCAACGGCACCAATATAAGCTTGCCCTCCGCGACTACGGCAACCTCCTCCAGTGGATCGGAGGATATCGAAGGCACTAGATGCAAGTTTCAGACTCTGTGGGTCAGACAGGTGACAGAAACGAGCGGTGACAGGCACGTACCTGTCACCGCGGGCGATCGGAGACACAAAGATGTGTGTCCCCAATTGCTCACGCCTGATACCATTTCACCACCCCCTCGCTGACCTGCGCGCCGTAGGTGCCGTCGTCCAGGTCGGTGGTCGGCGGCAGGCCGAGCTGCTCGATGAGCGCCTGGTAAGCCTCCGGGACATTGTCATTCCACATCTGCGTCTGGCCGAAGACGATGATGGACGAAGGATTGACGGTTAGATCTCCGAGCCGTGTCGTCACCGTCGCGACGTCGGCGATGCCGAACGGCTGGTCGTCGGGCTGGACCATCACGAGGTGGATACCCGAGACATCGCCGTCGGCGGTGGCCCCCGCGATCAAAATGCACGACGTGATCGGCGAAAACTGGACCTGCTTCGATCCCGTGCCATATTCACTCTCCTGAATATTGTTCGGGTCTCGAGCCAATGTGAGATAGACGGTCATGGGCCGACCTCCGCGACAAAGGACCGACGTGCGCCTTAATTCAGCAGGGAGTCCAGCGAATTCGCCGTGTCTTTGCGGTGGAATCTTGCGATGATCAGGGCCGGAGATTTGGGAGCACCTACTCTTTCAGGTCCGGTGACAGTTATAGGTCCGGTGACAGTTACGTAACTGTCACTGGAAGCAGTCACTGGAAGCACTGGTCGGTGGCGGCGGGGCCTGGCGATTGGGGACACGTACTTTTTCGCGAAAAAGTACGTGTCTCCCTAGCCATCCGGCGGAGGTGGCGAGCGCTTCGGTCCATTCCGCCTTGAAGACCGGATCGCGGCGCCGGGCGCCGTAGAAGCCCATGATGCTGAAGCCAGCGGCGGCGGCGGCGTCCTCGCGGCGCTCGCCGCGGCGCAGGCTCGCCAGGAAGGCCGCCTTGGCCGCCGCGTCGATGAAGCGCTGTGGCGCGCGCGAATCCTCCTTTCCGCTCATTCGCGAGTGTAAGCCATGAAAGTTACGCTGTAGGAAAATGGTTTCGCGCGGCCGAGGGAGGGAGCGATGGATCGATTCGAACGGCGCAGGATGGACGGCGCCGAATTTCACGACGTTTCGCTCGCCGGCGCCGTGTTCGACGACGTCAACCTGGCGGGCGCGCGATTCGAGAACGTCAATCTTTCGGGCGTCAGCATCGACAATGCCAACATCAAGGGCCTCAAGATCTTCGGCTACGACGTCGCCGGCTGGATCCATGAGCAGCTCGGCCGCGATTGCGGCGGGCATCTTTGATGCGGCCCATGCTCCCCCTTCGGGCGAGGATTTGGTAGGGCGCACGGCCATGGACCCGCTGGACCCCCAACAAAGCGCCGCGCGCGCCTGGTTCGAGTCGCTGAGAACGCGGATCTGCGCGGAGTTCGAGGCGATCGAGGCGGAAGGTGGGGGTGACGCCCGCTTCGCCCTGACGCCGTGGGACCGCACCGATCCGGACGGCTCGCCCGGCGGCGGCGGCGTGCGCGGGCTGATGAAGGGGAAGGTGTTCGAGAAGGTCGGGGTCAACGTCTCCACCGTCGGCGGGCGCTTTTCCGAGGAGTTCGCGGGCACCATCCATGGCGCCGAGGAGGATCCGCGCTTCTTCGCGACCGGCATCAGCCTGGTCGCGCACATGGCCAATCCGCACGTCCCGGCCGTCCACATGAACACCCGCTTCCTGTGCACGACCAAGCGCTGGTTCGGCGGCGGCGCCGATCTCAATCCGCCAATCCCCCATGAGGAGGACACGGCCGCCTTCCACGCGCGGCTGCGCGCCGCCTGCGCCGGCCACGACCAGACCTATTACGGGCGCTTCTCGAAATGGGCGGAGGAGTATTTCTTCATCCCCCATCGCGGCGTCCACCGCGGCGTCGGCGGCATCTTCTACGATCACCTGGACTGCGCCGAGCCGGGCCATGGCGCGACCTTCGAGGAGAATTTCGCCTTCACCCGCGACGTCGGCGAGGCCTTTCTCGACGTCTTCCCAAGGCTGGTGCGGCTGCGGATGGCGGTGCCCTTCACCGAGGCCGACCGGGCCACCCAGCTCGAATATCGCGGCCGCTATGCCGAGTTCAACCTGATCTACGACCGCGGCACCCTGTTCGGACTCAGGACCGGCGGCAATGTCGATGCCATCTTGATGAGCCTGCCGCCGCTGGCGACCTGGGAATGAGCGCGGCGACGCACGGCCTCATCCCGGTGCCGCGCGGCCATGTCGGGGCGGTGGTGACCTATCTCGAGATGGACTCGGCCCCGGCGCCAGCGCCGCTTCCCGAATCGGCGCTTCGGCTGGAACGGTGGGCGGCGGTGGATCCGGAGCGCTACCGCGCCCTCTTCCGGCTCGTCGGCGCGCGCTGGCTGTGGTTCTCGCGGCTGGCGATGGACGATGGCGAGCTGCTCGCCAAGGTCGCCGAGGTCCATGGCGTGATCGGCCCGGACGGCGATGCCGGCTTCGTCGAGCTCGATTTCCGGGTGCCGGAGACCTGCACGATCCGCTTCCTCGGCCTCGCTCCCGCGCTCGCCGGCAAGGGCAATGGCCGCTGGCTGCTTGGCGAGACCTTGCGGCTCGCCTGGGCGCCGGGCGTCGCCCGGGTCGCGGTCCATACCTGCTCGCTCGACCACCCCGCGGCCCTGCCCACTTATCTGCGCGCCGGCTTCACCGCCCGGGGGCGCGCGTTCGAGAGCTTCCCCGATCCGCGCCTCGCCGGCCTGCTGCCGCGCGATTGCGCGCCGCAGCTGCCCCTGATCGGCCCCTAACCGGCCTTGTTGAGGTCGGGCCCGGCCTTCGCCGGCGCGGCCAGCGCCCGGTAGATCGCGGCCGAGAGCATGGTCATCACCACCGCGAAGATCGCGGTCAGCGCGCAATAGACGACCGCCGTCAGCAAATTGCCGACCTGCTGGCCGGCGGCGAGGATGAAGAGGATGCCGACCAGCCTCTGGATCACCCAGATCAATATCTCGCCGGGAATGAGGACGAGCAGCAGCAGGCCGAGAATCGCCCAGCCCTGGCCCCGGCTCAGGGCGAAGCCGCGCTTCAGCGCGTCGAGCGGGCTGCGCTTGTCCTCCGCGACCATCGCCGGCCCGGCCGGAAGCACCCGCCCCCACAGATAGAGGCCCGGCACGAGCAGCAGCAGCAGCCCGACGAAGACGATGATGTTGGTCAGCACGGTGAGGACCGAATAAGCGGGCAGCAGCAGGGCGCCGAACAGGATCGCTCCAGCGACGGTGACTCGCGGCGGAAAGACCAGCCGAAGCATCGCCGCGGTGCCCACCATCACGACGAAGCTCTGGAGGACGTACCAGATCAGGTGCTCCTTCATGAACCGGCCGACGATCTGGAAATAGACGTTGAGATCGGTCGTCGCCGGCTCCGGCAGCGGGAAAAAATAGCCGACGAGCAAGGTCGGCAGGAACACGAACACGCCGGCGATGGCCGCCAGCAGGGCGCCATGGGCCCTCAAGAGGCGCCCCGTATCGTCCCAGACCGCATTATAGGAGAATGTCATCGCCCCGCTCCGTGCTTGCCCGCACCGCCATAGCTCCGCGTTCGCTCCCGCTTCAAGCGGAGCTTGCGCGGCGGCGGCGGCAGGGCGACATGTCGGCGATGAGCGCGGATGCGATCGAATGGCGGGCGAGCCCCGGTCTGACCCCCTATGAGGAGGCGCTTGCCAAGATGGAGGCGCGCGCGGCGGCGATTCGCGCCGGCGAGGAAAGCGAGCTGATCTGGCTGCTCGAGCATCCGCCGCTCTACACCGCGGGCACCAGCGCCGACCCGGCCGAGCTGTTCAACCCGATGAACTTCCCCGTCCACGCGGCCGGGCGCGGCGGGCGCTACACCTATCACGGGCCCGGCCAGCGCGTCGGCTATCTGATGATCGATCTCGACCGGCGCGGCCGCGACGTGCGCCGATTCGTTCACGGCCTCGAATCATGGCTGATCGATTCGCTCGCCGATCTCGGAATCGCCGCGCATCGCTCGCCCGGGCGAATCGGAATCTGGGTGAATCGGAACGGTGCCGAATCGAAGATCGGGGCGCTCGGCCTCAGGGTCAGGCGGTGGGTCACCATGCATGGATTCTCGGTGAATCTGACCCCTGAACTTTCGCACTTTTCAGGGATCGTGCCCTGCGGTATCACCGATTCTCCGGTGACCAGCCTCGACGAGATGGGGGTGGCTGATTCCCAGCCCCGTTTCGATCTGGCACTGAGGCTGAGACTTGAGGAGTTTCTATTCTCACTCGAGGGGGAATAGGCGAGGCTTGAGGGCCGTAGCCTTTCCGTATAAAGTGCAAAATTGATTTGGCGAAAAAGGGGCCTACCCAGACCAACCAAATCATCAATCTAGGGAGACCTTTTAATGCGTAGCATCCTTTTGAAAGCGACCACCGGTGCGATGATCGCCGGCGCCGCCATCGTCGTCGCGGCTTGCGGCGGCGGCGCGGCTAACAACAGCACCACCAACAGCACCACCAACACCAGCACCACCACCACGACGACGGAGCCCGAGGGCAATGTCGGTGGCGGCATGACCGAGGGCAATGCTCCTGCGGCTCCGGCCGAAGGCAATGCTCCTGCGGCTCCGGCCGACGGCAATGCTGGCGGCAACGTCCAGTAAATAACGCGATTTCGACTGAGGAGGCCGCCGGGCGACCGGCGGCCTTCTTTTTTTGTCCCGCGCAGGCCGGCCGCCGCGCGCGGGCATTGCGGATCGGCCGTTTCGCGCGGCGAGGCGCCGGCTCGCCGCAGGCCGCTTGCGCGTCCGGCGCCCGGCGCGATAAGACGAACCGAATAGCTGAAAGGAAGCTTCATGCGTCACCCGATCAAGATGGCCCTGCTGGCCGGCACCGCGCTGGCCGCCGCGGGCTGCAACCGCCAGGCGCCCGTCAACAATGCCACCAACGAGGTCGGCCAGACCGAGAATCAGGTCACGCCCGGCAATGACGCGACCGCGGTCGAATCCGTGACCACCGCGCCCGAGCCCCCCCGGGAGGCACCACCCGCCAACGATGCGACCGACGATCCCGGCGCCGCCAATCCGGGCGGCGACACCGGCGGCAACTCGCTCGACGTCAACACCAACACGCCGGGCATCTGATCGTGGGGCCGGGCCGGCCGCCCGGTTGGGCGGACGAAGCGTGCCCGCCGCGCGACGGGACATGGCGGCGGGCCTAGGGTAGTCCCGGCCGCGGGGCTAAGGCCTCGGGCTTGCGAGAGCGGAGAGTGGGATGAGCGGATCCGGAAAAACCAGGCTGAAGCAGGTGCCGGCGGCGCTGGCCGCGCTCGCGATGGCGGTGCCCGCGGCGGCGCCTGCGCAGATATACCTGACCCAGCCCAGCTATCCCTCGGGCCCGATCGAGGGCAGCGATCCCATGGTCGGCCTGCCGATGCCGCGCGCGACTCCGGCGGAATATCGCGCGCATCTGCTCTGGAACATGCGCGCGGGCCTCAACGTCGCCGCCTTGTCCTGCCAATTCTCGCCTTATCTGCGCACCGTCGCCACCTACAATGCGATCCTCGCCCACCATTCGCGCGAGCTCGCCAGCGCCTATACCGTGCTCGAAGGCTATTTCCGGCGAATCAACGGCCGCACCGGGCCGCGCAGCTTCGACCAATATTCGACCAACACCTATAATGGCTTTTCGACCATGGAGGCCCAGTTCGGCTTCTGCCAGATGGCGGCGCGGCTGGGCAAGGAAGCGCTGGCGGTCCCCAAGGGCCAGTTCGGCCAATTCTCCACCCAGCGTTTCCGCGAGCTGCGCGGCAGCCTGACCCCGATTGCCGACGGCTACGGCTTCAACCGGACCGCGATCCAGCTGACCCCGATCGCGCTCGGCCCGCGCGACTGCGCCGGCCTGCCCCGCGACCAAAGGCGCACCTGCGAGGGGCAGCGCTAGGCGAAGGTTGCTCAATGCGAGAGTCATCCCGGCGAAGGCCGGAATGACTCCTTTTGTGCTACCCCTCAGGGCAGGCCCAGATATTTGTGGGTCTGCAGGCTGAGCCGCCAGCGCGGGTTCGCCATCACGAAGGCGATCGCTGCGGCCTTTGCGGCCTCGGCCTCGGCGCAATCCATCGGCTGGATCAGGAAGTGGCGAAAATCCCAGCCGAGCAAGGCGGCGGGCTCGATGCCGTCCTGCGGCCAGACCAGCTTCAATTCGTCGCCCGAGCGCTGGACCACCTCCGTCCCCGCCTTCGGGCTGACGCAGATCCAGTCGATGCCGGGCGGCGCCGGCAGCGTGCCGTTGGTCTCGACCGCGATCTCGAAGCCGCTTCTGTGGAGCGCGGCGATCAGGGCGCCGTCGAGCTGGAGCATCGGCTCGCCGCCGGTGATCACGACCAAAGGCCGGTCGCCCTCGTCCCAGAGCGCGGCGACCCTGTCGGCGAGCGCCGGGGCCTCGTAGCGGCCGCCATTTTCGCCATCCATGCCGACGAAATCGGTATCGCAAAAGCTGCACTGGGCCTTGGCCCGGTCCTGCTCGCGCCCCGACCACAAATTGCAGCCGGCAAGGCGAAGGAAGACCGCGCGCCGGCCGGCCTGCATCCCCTCCCCCTGCAGGGTCAGGAAGATCTCCTTGACCGCGTAGCTCATGGCGTCGCGGCGTAGCGGGTCGGATCGGCAAGGCCCGCCTCGGCGAAGCCCTTCGCCCTCAGCCGGCAGCTGTCGCACAGGCCGCAATGGCGCCCGTCCGGCGCCGGGTCGTAGCAGGACCAGCTCATCCCGGCGTCGAGCCCGAGCCGGGCCGCCTCGCGGGCGATGTCCGCCTTGGTCATCGCCATCAGCGGCGTGTGGACGGTGAAGCGGCCGCCCTCGATTCCGGCCTTGGTGGCGAGGTTGGCCATATCCGTGAAGGCGGCGATGAACTCCGGCCGGCAATCGGGATAGCCCGAATAATCGAGCGCGTTGACGCCGATGAAGAGGTCGCCGGCGCCGAGCGCCTCGGCCCAGCCCAGGCAGAGCGAGAGGAAGATGGTGTTGCGCGCCGGCACGTAGGTGATCGGGATGCCCTCGGCGACGCCATGCTTGGGCACGGCGAGATCGGCGGTCAGCGCCGAGCCGCCGAAGCGGGAAAGGTCGAGCGGCAGGACGATGTGCCGCTCGGCGCCGAGATGGGCGGCGATACGCGCCGCCGCCTCGAGCTCGACCCGGTGGCGCTGATTGTAATCCACGGTGAGCGCGAAGAGGCGGAAGCCGGCCTCGCGGGCAAGGCCTGCGACGACCATCGAATCCATGCCTCCAGAGAGGAGGACGATACAGGGAATGGCGGCGCTCATCGCCGCGCCTATAGCGAAACCGGCCACAAAAAGAACGGGCCGCCCCGAAGGGCGGCCCAGTTCAGGCGTCGAAGCCTGCTAGGGAGGAAAGCGTGCCGCTCGCGGCACATCGCCCTCTTTAGGCGGTCATGGTTAAAAGCCCGTTAACGTTGTTTCTCACTCAGGAGTCATCCCGGCATTTCCGACCGGGCTAGCCGCACGCCCCCACCCGGCGGGCCTCGGCGCGGAGCGCGAAGGGGGCGCCGCGGTAGAGGCCCTGGCTGTCGATCTGGACGAGGCGCGGCGTTTCGAAGCGGATCGTGGTGCGGCCGCGGCCGACGCCCGGGCAGGAATAATTGACCGTCATGCTGGTCGAATCGGCGGCGACGACGTCGCGCTCGCAATTGGCGCCGCCATGCTGCGGCTGGGTGAGCAGGATCGGATTGCCGAGGCAGATCGAGGCGATGCGGTCGTTGCCCGGCCCGCGCAGCTCCCACTGGCCGCTTTCGAGCCGCGCCAGCATCGGCGGCGCGCCGCGCGGCTGGCTCTCTCCCGGCGCGGCGACGAACAGGCTGAATCCGGCAAGGGCCACGGCCCGCCAGGCATATCGGCTACGCATCACAACTCCCGATGGCGGAAAAGCCGCCTTCCCCGTCATGGCCAAAAATTACAGCAATATTGCGGCGGCGCAACGACGCGCGCCCGTCAGACGTCCAAGTCGCTCGATTTGACCGGGAAAACCCGCGAGCAGAATTCGCAGTCGACGCTGATGAAGCCGCCGTCGTCGACCATCTCGGCGCGTTCCTCGGGCCCGAATCGGGCGAGCACCGAGCGGACATGATCGTAATTGCAGCGGCAGCCGCGGGCGAGCGGGATCGACGACAGCAGGCGGATCTCCTCTTCGTCGTGGAACAGCCGCCAGAGCAGCATGTCGAGCGGCAGCGCGGGATCGGTGAGCTCGACGCCGCTGATCGTCTCGGCGAGGATTCGGACATGGTCCCATTCCGGATGATCGAGCCGCGTGTGCAGCCGCTCGCGCCCCTCCTCCCCTTCCGGCAGATGCTGAAGCAGGAGGCCGCCGGCGACCCGGCCCTCCTTGTCGAGCGCGAGCCGGACCAGGCTCGGAATCTGCTCGGACTGGACGAAGAAATGCTCGGCCGCCTCGGCGAGGCTGCCGCCTTCCAGCGGAACGATCCCCTGATAGCGCTCGCCCGACAAAGCCTGATCGAAGGTGATCGCAAGATAGCCCTTGCCGAACAAAGCGAAGAGCGAGGGCTGGCTCGGCTGCTCGGCGAGCCGCTCGCCATCGAAGCGGACATAGCCGCGAAGCTCGCCGGCGCGATAATCGCAGACGAGCAAATCGATGACTCCGCTTTCGGTCTGCGCCTGCATGGTGAGCTGGCCGCCCGCATCCTTCAGCGTCGCGCCGAGCAGAGCGGTGAGCACCAGCGCCTCGCTCAGGGTGCGGGCGATCGGGGCGGGATAATCGTGCGCGGAGAGGATCTCGCCGAGCGCCGGCCCGAGCCGGACCAGCCGCCCGCGCGCGTGCCGGGCCGGCAGGGCGAAGCCGATCGCCGAGTCGATCGCCTCGGCCGGAGTGGTATTGGGATCTGAAGCCATCGGCGCCATGTGGCGAGCCGCTGCTTGCGGGTCAATGTTCGCGGCAACGGAGCGGCAGCCGCTCAGTCCGAGAAGAGCAGGGTGAGCTCCCTTTTCTCCTCCTCGGTCAGCTCCGGCCGCCAGATATCGAAGATCAGCACCACGCGATCCTCCTCGCCGTCGTTCCAGGCCTCGTGCTCGATCGTGTCGTCGAAGATGAGCAGCTTGCCCACTTCCCATTCGCGGACCTCGTTGCCGACGCGGAAGCGGCAGCCGGGCGGCACGATCAGCGGCAGGTGGCAGATGAGCCGGCTGTTGTACATGCCGGTGTGGGCGCCGATATGGGCGCCCGCCTTCAGCAGGGAGAAGACCGCGCTCGGCCCCCAGCCCGCGACGCGCGGGACGGGCGCGTGCCGCAGCAGGGTTTGCCAGGTGATCGGGCAGCGCTCGACATGGTCGGGTTTCAGCCAGCCTTGCTCGCACAAGGACATAACGCTCCAGTCCCGCTTGTCGAGCAGCGCCTTGCTGACGCCCATCGGCAGACCGACATCGTTCGGCGTGAAGGGGCTGAACTCGTCCGTGCCCTTTGCCAGCAAGGCGATCAGCTCGTCGCGTATGGCCGCGGTGGCCGCCTCGACCGCCGGCGCCCAGGCGAACTGGCCCGGGTCATAGAATTCGATTTCCGGCAGTCCCGGATAATGATGATGGGTCGGATCCTGGATACAATGCCGTCGGTCGGCCGAGAGCTCGAGAGAAGCCCGCAGGCGAGGGCTCCATTGCCGCGGCGCCAATCCCCGTTCGGTCAGCCGCTTTTCGCGCCTCGCATAGGCACGTCCCGCCGCGCTGGCGAGCGCCAGTTCCGCGCGCCGCGCCTCGGCCGCCTCCGCTTGCGGCAACGGCAGGTCCGCGGCGAGCTGCAATGCCCGCCGGTAGAAATAGCAGGCCACGTCGTCGTCACCGGCCTGCGCCCGGAAATCCGCCTTCTGGATATTCAGGAGCAGCGAGTGCGGCTCGGCCTCGAGCTGCCGGTTGAGCGCGAGCTCGCTCGTCGAATTGGGGTCGGAAGCCATCGCGCCCGATGTGGCGATCTATGGCGCGGGGTCAATCCCCGCCGCGGCCGGTCAGTCCGAGAAGAGCAGGGTGAGCTCCCTTTTCTCCTCCTCGGTCAGCTCCGGCCGCCAGATATCGAAGATCAGCACGACGCGGTCCTCCGGACCGTCGTTCCAGGCCTCGTGCTCGATCGTATCATCGAAAATGAGCAGCTTGCCCTCTTCCCATTCGCGCACCTCGTTGCCCACGCGGAAGCGGCAGCCGGGCGGCACGATCAGCGGCAGGTGGCAGATGAGCCGGGTGTTGAACATGCCGGTGTGGCTCGCGATACACGCTCCGGCCTTCAGCATGGAGAAGACCACGGTCGGCCCCCAGCCGGCGATGCGCGGCAAGGGGGCGTGCCGCAGCAGGGTTTCCCAGGTGCGCGGGCAACGCCCGACGTTTTCGGGCTCCAGCCAGCCCCGTTCGCACAAGGCCAGGGCGCTCCAGTCCCTGCTGTTGAGGAGCGTCTTGTTGCTCCGCACCGGAATGGCGCCGACATCGCTCTCGATAAAGGGCCGAAACGCGTCGGTGCCCTGCGCCAGCAACCCGATCAATTCCTCGCGCATGGCGGCGCTGGCCGCCTCGATTGCCGGCACCCAGTCGAACTGGCCCGGATCGAAGAACTGGATGTGCGGCAGTTCCGGATAATAATAAGCGGTCGGCTTCTGGTGGTAGAGTTTCCGGCGGCCGGCCGCGAGCTCGAGTGATCGCCGAAAGCGAGGACTCCACCGCTCCGGCGGAAACCGCCGTTCGATCAGCAGAGCCTCGCGCCTTGCATGGGCGCGGCCCGCCAGCTTCGTGAACGCCCGGCCTGCCCGCCGCACCTCCTCCGCCTCCTCCTTCGGCAAGTGCCGGTTGCCGGCCAAATGCAGGGCGCGCCGGTAGAAATAACAGGCAAGAGCGTCGTCCCCGGCCCGCGCCCGGCAATCCCCCTTCCAGATATGCCCGATCACCGATCGCGGCTCGACCTCGAGCAGTCGATTGAGCACCCTCTCCTCGCCGGCCGCGCCTGCATCGGGAAGCGCTTCGGGGCGCATCCCCGCCGCCGACACATCGCCTTCCCGGGGCGCCTCGCTGCCTTCACGGACGAGTCTGGCAGGGATGTCCAACGCCATGGAGCTCCTTACGCGAGCGCACAACAAGCGCTCAGGCGGCACTAGGACCCCGGAATTTCCGCGCACCATGATCGCACTTGCGCATTTCGCTCCTCGCCGCTTTACATGGATAATACAGTGATGCAGGGTCTGCGCGAAACCGGCGGGCCGGTCATGTTCAGGGAGCGGGACCATGCGGAAAGCATCTTTCATCATCGCGGCTTTGCTGGCGGGCAGCGCCTCGCTCGCGGCCGCGCCGGCCGTGGCGCAGCGCCGGGCGCCGGCCGCGACGAGCGCGGTGCCGCCGCTCGCCTTCACCCACCGGACCCTGCCCAACGGCCTCATCGTCTACGCGATCCGCGACACCAGCACGGCCAACGTCTCGGTACAGATGTGGTACAATGTCGGCTCCAAGGACGACCCCGCCGGCCGCTCGGGCTTCGCCCATCTGTTCGAGCATATCCTGAGCCGCGTCACCCGCAACATCTCCCCCGGCGAATTGAGCCGCATCGTCGAGGAGCAGGCGGGCGGCACGCGCAACGCCTCGACCGGCCCCGACACGACCAATTATTACGAGACGGTGCCGGCCAACCAGCTCGAGGCGATGCTCTGGGCGCATGCCGAGCGGATGGGCCGCTCGGTGCTCGACCAGGCGGTGTTCGATGCCGAGCGCAGCATCGTCAAGGAGGAGATGCGCCAGCGCGTCCTCTCCCAGCCTTATGGCCGCCTGCAGCGTTACTACACGTTCGACACCGGCTTCGTCTCGCATCCCTATCGGCGCTCGGGGATCGGCACGATGGCCGATCTCGACGCTGCGACGCTGGAAGACGCGCGCGCCTTCCACGCCAATTTCTACCGGCCCGACAATGCCGTGCTGATCGTGTCGGGCAATTTCGATCCCGCCGAGCTCAACCGGATGATCGATCGCCATCTCGGCGCGCTGCCGCGCCCGCGCCGCCCGATCCTGCGCAACCGGGCGGCCGAGCGGCCGCGGACGGGCCCCCGGACGATGACCGTCTACGGCCCCAACGTGCCCTTGCCCGCAATCATGTTCACCTGGCAGCGGCCGCGCCTCAACCACCCCGACAGCGCCGCTCTGGCCATGCTCGACCAGATCCTTTCCGGCGGGCAATCCTCGCGGCTTTACCGTTCGCTCGTCTACGATCGGCAGCTGGCGCAAGCCGCCAACTCGCAGGATTTCGGTCTCGAGGATGCCGGCATCTTCGCCGTCCAGGCGATCGTCGCCAGCGGCCGCGACATCGGCGAGACCGAGACATTGCTCGCCGCCGAGATCGCCAGGCTGCGCGACCAGCCGCCGAGCGCGGCCGAGATGGCCGAGGCGCGCAACGAGATCGTCTCCCAGATGCTGTTCGCCCGCGAGACGCCCGAAGGCCGCGCCAACGAGATCGGCGATTCGGTCACCACCGCAAACGATCCGCGCTGGGGCGACCGGATGCTGGCGGCGGTTCAGCGGGTCACCGCCGCCGACGTGCAGCGGGTGGCGCGCCGCTACCTCACCGATCGGACCCGGGTCTCGATCCGCTATCTCGACCAGGCGCAGCGCACCGGCGAGGCGGCGCCCGACCCGTCCGCGCAGCCCACCGACGTCGCGCTTGGCCGGACCTTCCCGCCGGCCACCGGAACCCCCAACACGCTCGCCCCCGAAGGCGAGCGCGTGGCCCCGCCCGCGCCCGGGGTGCAGCAGACGTTCAGCGCGCCGGCCTTCGCCGAGCGCCGCCTCGCCAACGGCATGCGGGTCGTCATCGCCCGCTCCACCGCGGTTCCGATCGCCTCGGCCCTCCTGGTGTTCGGCGGCGGCACCTCGGCCGATCCCGCCGCCCGGCCCGGCGTCGCCAGCATGATGGCGGGCCTCATCGACAATGGCGCCGCCGGAATGACCGCGCCCGAGCTCGCCGCGCGGATCGAATCTCTGGGCGCGCGGATCGGCGGCTCGGCCAATAACGACAGCAGCTCCGCCTTCGTCACCGCGCCGACCGCGACCATCGAGGAGGCCGGAGCGCTGCTCGCCCAGATCGTGCGCGAGCCCGCCTTCGCCCAGGCGGAGCTGGAGCGCGAGCGGCGGCGCTCGCTCGATCAGCTCCGGGTGAGCATGCGGGACCCCTCGTTCGTCGCCCAGCGCGTCGCCTATCGCGCCGTCTATGGCGACGCGCCCTACGGCGCCCCGCCGGGCGGCACTCCGGCCTCGCTCGCGGCGCTGACCCGCGACGATCTCGTTACCTATCATCGCGACTGGTGGCGGCCGGACAATGCGACCCTCGTCATCACCGGGGCGATGGACGCCGAGGCCGGCTTCGCGTTGGCCGAGCGCTTGTTCGGCCAGTGGGCGGCGCCGGCGGCGCCGATGCCGCAAATGCCCGCCAACCGCGCCGGCGAGGCGAGGCCGCCGCGGGTGATCGTGATCGACAATCCCGATTCCGACCAGTCGGCGGTGTCGGTGGTGCTTCGCGGCATCGCCCGGAGCGACAGCGATTATTTCCCGCTCGTGGTGGCCAATTCGGCGCTCGGCGGCTCCTCGACCGCGCGCCTGTTCCAGGAAGTGCGCGTGCGCCGCGCCTTGAGCTACGGCGCGCAGAGCGGCCTGCCCTCCTATCGCGACGAGGGCCTGCTGGTGGCGCTGGCGCAGACCCGCAACAATGCGGCGCCGGAAGTCGCCCAGGTGATGCTCGCCGAGATCCGCCGGATGGCGCAGGAGCCGCTGACCGACGACGTCCTCCAGAAGCGGCGGCTGCTGCTGGCCGGAAGCTTCGGGCGCCAGATCGAGACGACGGCCGGGCTCGGCCAGTTCCTCTCCGGGCTCGCCGTCCAGGGCCTGCCGATGAGCGACTATGCAAGCTACATCCCGAACCTCGATGCGGTGACTCCAGCGCAGGTGGCGGCCTCGGTCGCCGCCGAGATCGATCCGGCTCAGGCGAGCATCGTCATCGTCGGCCGGGCGAGCGAGTTCCTCCCCGCGCTGCGCGCCCAATATCCGGACGCGGAGGTGATCCCGATCAGCGAGCTCGACTTCGGCTCGGCCACGCTGCGCGGCGGCGCGGGGGGAACGCGCTAGCGGGCGCCGAAGCGCAGGCCGTCGACGAGCAACGCCACCATCCGGCGCGCCTCCTCGGGCGCGCCCTCGCTCGCCGGCGCCGCCAGCCGCAGGGCGGCCAGCAGCAGCTCGCGCGCGTCGACGCCGGCGCGAATCTCCCCGGCCGCCGCCGCTTCATCGAGCAGCCCGCGCAACGCCGGCGTGAGCTGGCCGAGAACATGGTTGGGGAGCGATTGATAGGCCGCGTCGCCCGAATGAAGCGCGGGCCCCAGGCCGCGCTTGGTCGCCACGAAATCCACGAGACGCTGGACCCATGAGGCAAGCGCCTCGCCTGCCGCAGTGGGGTTCAGTCCCGCCGCCGGAACACGCGCACCGCGATCAGCACCGGGACCAGGGCCGGCCCGGGCAGCCCGGCCGACCCCGCGGCCAGCTGGAGCAGAGGCAGCAGAAAGGCGAGCAGCGGTAGCAGCCGGCCGCGCCCCTCGGCGGCGAGCAGCAGCATGACGCTCGCCAGCGCCAGCGTGTCGTAGGACAGCATGTAGGGCGTCCCGAAGATTGCGGCGGCGAGGAAGAGGGCGTTGGCGCGAAGGTCGCTCGGGTCCGGGCGCCGCCGGAAGGTCGCCCAGATCAGGGCGATGGCGGCAAGCGCCGCGGCGGCCTGGACCGCCATCGCCGCCGCGAAGGGCAGGCCGGCGACGCGCAGGTTCATGAAGATCGTCGGCATGAACGGCCCTCCGAGCTTCTCGGGATCGCTCAGCACCAGCGATTGATTGGCGATCCCGCTCTCGAGATAGGCGGTCCACACCTCCATGCCCCAGATCAGGCCGGTGGCGCCGGCGATGGCGAGCGCGGTGGCGGCCGCGGCGGCGATCGTGCGCCAATTGCCGGCGGCGAGCAGAAGCACCGGGAAGAACAGGCCGAGCTGGGGCTTCAGCGTCAGCAGGCCGAGCAGCAGCCCGGCGAGCAAGGGCCGGCTCTCGCGCCAGCGCAAGACCGCCAGCATGATCGCGGCGGCCACGAAGGCGAACTGGCCCGAGATCAGCCCGAAGATCGCGGCCGGGCCGAGCAGGAGTGGCGCCAGCACGCGCCAGTCCTTCGTCCACAGCCGCACCGCCGCGGCGAAGGCGGCGAGGCCGATCGCGCTCCACAAGGCCAAAGCGGCGAAATAGGGCAAGGTCCCGAACGGCGCCGCCGCCAGCATCACGCTCGGCGGATAGGACCAGAGCTGGTTCGGGAAATTGGGCCCGGTGACCGGTGCCATCGCCGCCCAATAGGTCGCCATGTCGTAATAGCGGGCCGGATCGGGCTCGAAGGCGGCGCGGCCGTACATCCAGAAATTGACGAAGTCGCGGCCGACCGCAAGGCCGGTGCCGTCGCGCGGGATCGGCCAGCCGAGGTCGAGCGTCAGGACGTAATAGGGAATGAAGACGAGAAGCAGCAGGCCGGCCGCGACATGATAGACCCGGAAGGTGGCGGGAGGGGCTAAGGGAGATGGTGTCTCAGTCTGAATGTCGCGCCATCTCGCTTGTCCGCCCCGGCCTGAGCGGAGTCTAGCTCATGCCGGAGGGACCGCAAGGCCTTCACCGGCGCCATTGCGGAATCCTCTCTTGATGCGCGACGGCAATTGGGGACACACCGGTGCGTCCCCAAAGTCCGCCCGGAGAACCCGATATATGCAATTGCTGAAAATAGTCTCGGCGCTCGCCTGCCTCGTCATGCCCGTCTGGGCGCCGCTCGCGGCACAGGCGCCAAATCCCGCGGCGGCGCCGATTTCGGTTCAGCAGGCCAGCGTGGCCGATCCGGGCCACGCGCCGATCCCCGTCGCGATCTGGGCGCCGGCCAACGGCACGGCGCTGCCGCTCATCATCATCTCCCATGGCACCGGCGCCGGCTCGATCAGCCACATCGACACGGCGCAGGCCCTCGCCGAGGCCGGCTTCGTCGTCGTCGCGCCGATGCACCCGGGCGACAATTTCCAGGATGGCAGCATGGTCGGACGGCCCGGATGGTTCGCGGACCGCTCGCGGCACGTCAGCCAGGTCATCGACTTCATGTTCGCGACGTGGGACGGCCGCGCGAGATTGGTCCGGGACCGGGTGGGGATATTCGGCTTCTCGGCGGGCGCGACCACCGCCCTGATCTCGATCGGCGGCGTGCCGGATCTTCGGGGGGTCCCCGCGCACTGCGCCCGGGCGCCGGAGTTCGTCTGCAGCCTCATGGCCCCGCCTGGGACGAGAATGGGCTTCGGGCTCCCGCCCCTGGTGCACGACTACCGAATCGCCGCGGCCGTCCTCGCCGCGCCTGGCCTGGGCTTTGCCTTCGCCCCTGGCGGGCTGGCCAACGTGCGGATTCCGGTGCAGCTCTGGACCGGGGATGCCGATCGGACCGTGCCCTCCGAGACCAACGCGAACGTGGTCAGGCAATTGCTGAGAGGGCCGGTCGATTTCCACCGCGTCCCGGGCGCCGTGCATCTCTCCTTCCTCGCCCCCTGCGGGCCGGAGAGTCCGCCGCAAATCTGCCGGGACGGCGAAGGGTTCGACCGCGCGGCCTTCCACCGCGAGCTCAACCGATCGATGATCGAATTTTTCCGCAGGCACCTCATCGACGGCGCGCGGCCCCGGCGGCCCTGATCGGGGATCGGAATTTTGGGGACACACATCGTTGCGTCCCCAATTGCCTTGCCCCCTGCCGTGTGACCGGGCGGCGGCTCAGGCCGCCTGCGGCACCTCGTAGCGGCGCGCCGCCTCCGAGAGCCGCTCGACGAACTCGGCGATATGGGCCTCCTCGATCACCAAAGGCGGCAGCACGCGCATGACGTTGTCGCCGGCGGCCACCGTCAGCAGGCCCTGCTCGCGCAGATAATTGACGAAGTCGCGGCTGTCGGTCTTCATCTTGACGCCGAGCATCAGGCCGAGCCCGCGCACGCCTTCGAAGAGATGGTCGTGATTGGGGATCATCTGCTCGAGCGCGCCGCGCAGTCGCTCGCCCATGCGGGTGACGCGCTCCAGGAATTCGTCATTGGCGACGATGTCGAGCACCGCCTGGCCCGCGGCCATGGCGAGCGGATTGCCGCCATAGGTCGAGCCGTGGGTGCCGACCACCATCCCGGCCGCCGCTTTCTCTGTGGCGAGGCAGGCGCCGAGCGGGAAGCCGCCGCCAATCCCCTTGGCGGTGGCGAGGATGTCCGGCTCGATGCCGTAATGCTCGTAGGCGTAGAGCTTGCCGGTGCGGCCGACGCCGCACTGGACCTCGTCGTGGACGAGCATCAGATCGTGCTCGTCGGCGAGCGCGCGCAGCCCCTGGAGGAAGGCCTGGCCGGCCGGGCGGATGCCGCCCTCGCCCTGGACCGGCTCGATCAGGAAGCCCGCCGTGTGCGGCCCCATCGCCGCCTTGACCGCGTCGAGATCGTCGAACGGGACCACGGTGAAGCCCGGCAGCAGTGGCGCGAAGCCGTCGCGCATCTTGGGCTGGTTGGTGGCGCTGATCGTGCCGAGCGTGCGGCCGTGAAAGGCGTTGGCGAAGGTGATCAGCTCGTTTTTCTCGGGCCGGCCGTGATGGTGATGATAGCGGCGCGCGGTCTTGATCGCGCATTCGACCGCCTCGACGCCCGAATTGGTGAAGAACACCGTGTCGGCGAAGGTGAGGTCGACCAGCCGCTGGGCGAGCGCCTCGCCCTGCGGGCTGCCGTAGAGGTTGGAGACGTGGATCAGGGTCGCCGCCTGCTCCTGGATCGCCTTGGTCAGATGGGGGTGGCCGTGGCCGAGCAGGTTGACCGCGATGCCGCTGGCGAAATCGAGATATTTCTCGCCCTTGTCGCCATAGAGATAGACCCCCTCCCCGCGCACCGGCCGCACCGGCGAGCGCGGATAGACGGGCATGAGCGGCGTAATGGCCATGGCGGGGCTCCTGAAGGCGAAAAAGGATATGAGTGAAAAAGGCGACCCTTTCAGGCCGCCTCTCACTCCCCGCTATAGGGATTTGGGGGGCGCCGCGTCAATCGCGGCGCCCCCGATATGCGCCGTCTAGTGGCGGCGGTTGTCGCGGTCGTGGCGCTCGTTGCGCACGCGCGCCTCGAGGCGGTTGACCCGGACGCGCAGGCTGGCGAACTCGCGGCCGTTGATGCCGTTGCGCAGCGCCAGGTTCAGGCTGAACCTGATCTGCCGCGCCTCGTTGCGCAGGCCGAACGCCTCGCGGCGGGAAATGCCCCTGGCGCGGTCGATCTGGTTCTCGGCGCGGCTGAGGTCGCGCAGCAGATCGTTGACCATCGCCCGGGTCGGGCCGCCGCGCTGCCAGCCATAGCCGGGGCGGGGCTGAGCGGTCGCGGCAGCCGGAACGGCCGAGGCGATCGTGGCGGTCGCAACGGCGACGGAAATAAGCAACTTACGCATTTGAACTACTCCTTTGCTGCGTTGTGGCAGCCCCCTATTACGCCCCGCGCGCTGTTTTGCTCCTGAACGCATTCGACAGAGTTCGTTCATAAATGTCGCAATTTGTATGAACGAGATTAGCGGCCCGACGGCGTCGACCGGGTCAAGGCGCTGCCCAGCACCTGCGCCCGGACGCGCAGCTCGGTCACCTCCGAGGGCGACAGCCCGTCCCGCCCGTAGCGCCGGGCCAGCGCGCCGATCACCCGCGCCTCGCGCCGATAGGCCCGCGCCTCCCCGCGCGAGATCCGCCCGGACTCGCGCGCATCGTCGATCCGGCCGCGCAGGTCGCGCAGCTCATTGCGCGGGCGCGGCGCCGGCAGGGCGCTGTCGACCCGGCCGAGCCGGTCCATGCGCGGCACGGGATCGTAAACGGGGCGGCCGGCGATCTGCCCGGCGGCGGGCGCGGCGATGGGCAGGATGCTGAAGATGGCGAGCAGGGGAGCAAGGCGCATGCGGCGGTCTTCCTGCGCGGCAGGCTAGGGCGCCGAAGCTGTGCGGGCGATGAACGACGAGCCTCAGGCCTTGATCTTCCAGCCGCTCCTCAGCAGGCCGAAGCACAATCCGCCCAGCGCCAGGTTGATGCCGAGCAGCAGCAAGGCGCCGAGCATCACTGGCGAATCGGCGACTCCGAGGAAGCCGTAGCGGAAGCCCGAAATGATGTAGAAGAAGGGGTTGGCGTGGCTGATCGCCTGGAAGGTGGGCGACAGGTTGTCGATCGCGTAGAAGGTGCCCGAGAGCAGCGACAGCGGCGCGACCACGAAATTGCCGACCGCGGCGGCATGATCGAACTTCTCGGCCCAGATCGAGGTGATCAGGCCGAGGAAGGACAGCATCAGGCTGCCCATCAGCCCGAACCACAAAATCGCCCAGAGATGGCTCGGCGCGACGTGGACGCCCGGCCAGGCCAGCATCGCAAGCCACACCGCGCCGCCGACCAGGAAGGCCCGGGTCACCGAGGCGCCGGCCATGCCGAGCATCAGCTCGCCGGTCGACAGCGGCGGCATCAGATAGTCGACGATCGTCCCCTGCACCTTGCCGACCAGGAGCGAGAAGGAGGAATTGGCGAAGGCGTTCTGGATCATGCCCATGACGATGAGGCCGGGCGCGAGGAAATCGGCGAAGGGGACGTGGACTGCGTGGAGCGTCACTTCGCGTCCCGAACGGCCCAGCGCGACGGTGAAAATGACCAGAAACAGCAAGGTGGTGACGGCCGGGGCCCAGATCGTCTGCAGCTGGACCTTGAAGAAACGCCTCACCTCCTTCACATAGAGGGTCGCAAGGCCGCCCCAATTGACGTTGCGGATAACCGGGACGCCGGGGGCGGTTCGTACCCAATTCGAAGGCTGGTCGCTCACAGGCGCCGTCGCTAGTCGCTGACGCCGTAGCCCGCAAGCCCACGAGAGCCGAGGAAGACCAATGTCCCTGTCCTGGACCGACGAGAGAATCGACCGCCTGAAGGAGCTGTGGAGCCAGGGCAAGACGGCGAGCCATATCGCCGACGAGCTCGGCGGGGTCTCGCGCAACGCCGTGATCGGCAAGGCGCACCGGCTCGGCCTCCAGTCGCGCCCCTCGCCGGTCAAGCCCAACGAGCCCGCCCCCAAGGCGCGGGTCAGGGCCCGCGACAAGGCGCAGGCCCCCGCCGCCGCGCCCGAGCCCAGGCCCGCCGCCGAAGCGCCGCCCGCCCCCTGGGAGGAGGATGACGAGGCCGAGGATAGCGCGTCCGAGGCCGCCGCGCAGCCTGAGGAAACGAGCGCCGAGCCCGCCAAGCCCGCGGCGCCGCAGCCGATCGTCCGCTCGATCGGCCCGGGCGGTTTCGTCCGCCAGGGTCCGAGCGATCAGCAGGCGCCGATCCCGCCGGCGCCGCCACGCCGCCTGGTCCCGGCCAAGCCGAGCCCGGAAGTCGCCGACAAGACCGGCCTGCTCGATCTCAACGAGCGGATCTGCAAATGGCCGATTGGCCATCCCGGCGAGCCCGATTTCCACTTCTGCGGCAAGAACGCCAATCCGGGCTTCCCTTATTGCGTCGAGCATTGCGGCGTCGCCTATCAGGCCCAGCTCCCGAGGCGCGACCGCAAGCCGCCGCCGCCGCTGCCGTTCGGCGGGCCGCGGGTGCGCTGAGGGACAATTATGCCGGTCGGCTGTCGATAGCGCGGTTCAAGCGATCGCGGCCGAGGCTAACGATTTCCTGCGGCGTCGCGTTCTGCGCCGATATTCCTCTCGATTGCCTGCGCCCTGGCCTCCCCGGTCTCATAGACCGACAGAGCCGTATTTGAATCCCGGCCGGCTTCCGCCTTCAGGGCGCGGCCTCTGGCGCCGCCCTCCCGGGCTGCCTGGGCGTTGAGTTCGTCGGCCAGCGTCTCGAGCCGACCACCCCTCACCTCGCCATCGTGACGCGCTTGCTGCGCGTTGATCTCGTCGGAATTGGCTGTATCCTGGGTATTGCCGACGCGATTGCAGGCAATAAGCAGCGGCAGGAACAGGCCGCAAAAGTACCGGATATGTAGAGCCATACTGATTCTCCCCTGGAAGCAGATGTAACCATCGGCCGGCTGCATAGGTTTCCATGGCGCCGGAGAACCCTGTTTTCCAGATATGGAGCTGCCGGCGATCCATCTGTGACAGATCTCTGCCCATCACTTCACCGTGCCGCGCGGCACCTCGTCATCGTCGCAGTCGCCCGCAGCCTGCATCGGGGTGGAGGAACCCGCGTGAATAGGCCAAAAAGATGCCGGCCATGGGGTGGAGGCGAGCCGCTATCGGCTCGGGCAAAGGGGGCTGAAGCGTGTTCGAAGCGCTGGCAGGTTCGCTGGTGGGCGGATTGCTGGCCCTTCTTGGGGCGCGGCTCGGCATCGGCTGGCAGGCGCGGCTTCCGGCGCGGACGCTCGCCGCCGCTTTGCTCGCGGAAATCGAGGCGGCGCGGGATCTCGACGATCACGGCGCGGCCAGCGCCTGAACCGCGAGCTGCTGAGGCGCTTCAGGAGGGCGGCGAATTGAGAATGAGCCGGGAGGCGATCCGCGGCCTTTACGGCGTCAGCGCCAGCGAGGCGGCGCCGGTCTATCATGCCTCGCTCGGCGAGATCGGCTTCCTCGAGCCGCAACTCTCGAGAGCCCTGATCGCTTATTATGCGTCCGCATTCTGCCTGCTCAGGTTCATCGCGCGCTTCCTGGGCGAGGATCTCGGCCTCGACGCGGCGGCGCTGAAAGGGATCGGCCAATCGATCGAGGCGAATCCCAGGACGAGCACGCCCGCAAGCGCGAATGGGCGGGCGGCATCCATCGGCGTTTACGCGACATGGGAGGTCTCCGGGCCAGGCGCGCGGCGGCTGCCCGCACCTTTGCCATAAGCAGGGCGCGCTCGATTGCAGGCGACGAATCTTATGTTCAAGCTCCACTTTCGCCCGGGCGCGAAAGGCACGGCGGCGGTATTCGGGGCCCGACCGTTTTCGAGAATGATATGCGCCTTGCGCTGGGCTAAGGCTGCGGCTTCGACGCCGCCGGTGGGGGTCTTTAGACGTGACACGCTTCGCGATCTTGATGGGGCTGGTCCTCCCATGCCTGCTCCTCGCGCCGGCCGCGCGCGGCCAGACGGTGGCGGAGATCGCGCAGACCTGCCGCAGGGTCGGCGACGTGCCGAGCCGGGCGGGCGATGCGCAGTTCATCCGGATCGATCCCGGAGCCGCCGAGCAGCTGGCGCAGATCGGGCTGGACCGCGCCGCGATCTTCTCGTCCATGGCCGAGACCTCGATCCCGGAGACGATGGGCTGCTGGGCGATGCCGGTCGGCAATTTCGACAGCCAGCTCATCTCGGTCGGCATGTCGCAATGGAATTACGGCACGGGCAGCCTGCAGCCCGTGCTCGAGCAATGGCAAGCGGGCTTCGGCTCGCGCCGGCGCTTCCGGCAGGCGCTCGCCGCGCTCGCCCCGAATTACGGCGCGCTCCTGTTCTCGCGGGACTGCCTGGCGGTGCCGGTGCGCGCGCCATGCCGGGCCGGGATCCTGGCGGCGCACGATGCCGAGGGGCAGCTCCATCCGGTGCTGGCGGCCGAGCTGACCGCGATCTTCGAAAGCGATGCCATGCTGCAGGTGCAGGCGGACGCCTATGTCCGGCTGCTGCTGGGCGTGCGGGCCGAGCTGATGCGGGTGTTTCCCGTGGGGCCGATCACCATGCGCAAGGTGCGCTGGGCGATCGACACGATCGTGCAGCAGGGGCGGCTCCCGCCGGACGAGGACATCGCGCGGCTGCGCCGGAAGCTCGCGGCGATGCCGCAGGCGGAGCGCTGGCCGCGGCTGCGCGCGATCTTCGCCTGGTACGAGGCGCTTTCCCGGACGATCGACCAGGACGGGATCGCGCGCGACTATTCCTGGAACGTCGAGCAATGGGGGTGCATGATCGATTGGGGGCTGATCGATCCGGAGCAATATGAGCTGTTGCACCTCACTTTCCTGAGGAGCCGCACCGCCACCGGAGACAGCGGGCGGTGGCAGGCTCTGACCTTCTCCCGGCGCGGCAAGATCATCCTCGGCGTCGGCAGCGTCAGCGGCAGGCGGGACGGCGCGTGCCCGGCTCAGGCAGGAACATAGGTCAACCTGAGCACGTCCCCGCTTATCCGATCATGAGCGATGAGGCGGAGCGGCGGCCTGGGTCCGGCGAAATAGGGCTTGCCGCGACCGAGCACGACGGGGTGCAGGTAGATCCGATATTCGTCGATCAGGCCAAGCTCGGTGAGGCTTTGCGCCAGATCCGGGCCGGCCACTTCGATCTCCCCGTCGCGCCCGGCCTTCAGCGCGCGGATCGCGCCCTCGAGATCGTCCCCGACAAGCGTGGCGTTGGGCCCTACCGACGTCAATGAGCGCGAGACGACCCATTTCGGCTGCTTCCGCCACGCCGCCGCGAAGGCGCGTTCCGCCGCATCCCATTCGGGATGCTCATCGTCCCAGTAGCGCATGACCTCATAAATCTGCCGGCCGTAGACGCTGCCCGCCTGCCCCTCGGCTTCCTCGATGAAGTGGCGGAAGAGCGCGGGGCTTGGCGCAAACGCCGTATGGTCGACATAGCCGTCCAGCGACTGGTTCATTCCGAAGACGAGCTTCGCCATGCCGTGATTCTCCTCTCTAGGCTCTTCGGAATAGCGCGAGGCGACATCCGCTTTCCACCCATTGCGGACGGCAACCCAGCTTGCCACGGGCCCGACGCCAAACTATCCCGCGTTTCCATAGTCTCGGGTCCTGGTCCCGCGGACATAACCACCGAAGACCCATTGTTTCAGCCGAGGCCCGTTCCAGCCACCCCATTCGTCGAGCGGGTCCGTACCTTGGCCGGACGCCGCGCGCTCGGCCTCGGCCTGACCTTTCTGATCGAAGCGCTGCTTTTGCTGCTGGTGCTCACATTGGGTCAGGAGGAGCAGCCCGAGGTCGAGGTCGAGCGCCCCATTGTGGTCACCTTCATTGCCCCCGAGATTTCGGAGGAAGCGCCCGAGGCACGCAGGTCCGAGCCCGAACAGCGGGCGGAGGCGCAGCGCGACAGGCAGCGCCCGCAACCCGAGGACCCGCGCCCCCCGCAACCCGCCGAGCCGGCAGCCGCGCCAGCAGCGCCGGCGGCGCCCGCCATCCTGCCGATGCGCTGGAGCCTGTCGCCGTCGGCCGCCCTTCCCCGGCCGGCGCCACCGGCCAGGCCCCTTTATGGACCGCCGGATAATCGCAGCGCCGCCATGCGCGACACGGAGCGGGTCGGAACGGCGCCCAATGGCGAGCCGCTTTACGCGGCGCAATGGTATCGTGAGCCGGCCGACGATATGATGCGCGCTTACCTCTCCACCGCGCGCGGGCCGGGCTGGGGGCTGATCGCCTGCCGCACGGCGCCGGACTATCGCGTGGAGGATTGCGTCGCGCTCGACGAATATCCTGAAGGATCGCAGATCGCTCGCTCGGCGCTCGCCGCGGCGTGGGAATTCAGGGTGCGGCCTCCGCGGCGGGGAGGACAGCCGCTGGTGGGCTCCTGGGTCAGGATCAGGATCGATTACGGCCTTGGGCGGCGTTAGCGCCGCCGGTCCGGATCCTGCGTCGACGATCTGGCCTTCAACTGGTGACGCCGATGAGCAGCAGGCCGCTAATCAATCAAGCGCGCTGGCGTCGGGCCGCCTCTCGTCATTGGCGCCGATTTCACGGCGGTAGGCCGCAACGAAAGCCCGGTTTATCGGGCCGTCACGGCGTTCCTCGATCTCCAGGCGCAACGCGCCATGGGCCTTTTCATATTCCGTCCAGCACAGGGTCGGCCGCGATTTGAGGAAGCCGCCGCTTTGCCCATCGACGCGCCCGGCGATCGCGGCGGGGCTGGCGATATCGAGCGCCGCGCGCATCGCCGCCTCGAAGCCTGAAAGCGTGCCCAGCATGTGCATCCTGACGTCGTCGAACGAGGCCTTGATCGCGTCCGGGCCGGGCAGGAATCCCGCCTGGCGCGCGGTCAGCAGGTCGATCGCCAGGCGCCGTCCCGGCGCCCATTTGAGCGGATTGTTGTCCTCGGCCGCGATCGTGGTCCGGTCCATGCTGAGATCGGCCTTCGCGCTGCTTCGCGCGCCGACCAGATCGCTGAGACCGAGCACCATCTGGCGATAGATCGCGCCCGCGCGCCGCATGATCTCGGCCGGCTCCTCGCCGGACAGAGCGGAGACGTCGAGCTTGGCCCCTTGGCAAAAGGCTTCCAGCAGCGACGCTTCGTCATGAATCTGACTCTGCGCGTCCGCATCGCCCCAGTCGCCGCCGATTTCCCGCTCCCTGCCAAAGGGCGCGGCGAACACCATCGTCCGCTCGAACGACGCGCCGGAGCGCGTCGCGAAGGGGACGGAATCGATCACCATCCGATATTTGCCGAAGTCCAGCGCGTCGCCGAGCGCAACCGGAACATCCTCGTCGTTGGGGAGCCGCTCGCCGGTGTCGCCGCGGAACACGCCGTTCGAACCAAGCGGCCGGAGCGCGAGCCCGCCGCCCGCGAGGACGAGCTGGAAATGGTGCCGCGAAATCTCGCATTCGGGATCCGGAATCGCCCAGTCGGACTCGGGATCGCGGCCGACCCGGGTCGTTCCTTCGCCGAGCATGTGCGCCGCGACCGGCTGGCCCGGATCCGTCTTGTGGAAAAGCCGAAGCAGGAACATCAGGCGCTCCGCCTCAGCGAGTCGATCGGCACCGGGCCGATGCGGGTCGCCTCGAGCGAAGCCGGCGCGGCGGCCCCGGCGGGGCCGTCGGCGTCCCGATCCAGCGATTCGGCGAGGCCGTTATAGGCATTGAACAGCTCGCCGAAGGCGTCGGTGCGCCGGTGGGAGATTCGGAAATCGCGATGTCCCGACGCCGCATCCTGCAGCGCGCGGCGCAGCCGCTCGACGGGCCGGGCGACCGACTGGCCGATGACGTAGCTCAGGCCGAGGACGATCAGGAAGAGGGCGATTCCGAGTCCGATCAGCAAAGTGCGGGAGCTGGACGCGGCGGCGTCGAGCCCGGCATGATCGGTGACGACCTCCACCCTGCCGAACGGCTGGCCCGCATAGCGGATCGTGCGCACGAACCGGAAGTCGCTGTGGCCGGTCGCGGTGATGCTCTGGTCGCGGTCCTCGGAGAGGCTTCGCTCCTCGCCGGCGGCGCGATAAGGCCGGCCGGCCCGGCGGGCGTCGGTCGAACCGCGCACCACGCCGCTTGCATCGACCACGACGATCTCGCGTATCCCCGAATCCCTCGACGCCGAAGCGACGAAGGCCTGGACGGGCGCCCAATCCTGTTCCGCAGCGGAAAGGCCGGCATTTTCCGCCGTGCGCAGGGCGACGTTGTTGGCGACGAAGCTGGCGATGGTCGTGCCCGAGGTCAGCGCCATCTGCTCCATCGCCTTATATTGGCGGTCGAGCACCGTGGCGATGCTGATGAGGAGCGCGATGCCGACGACGGCGCCCATGAGCAGGGTCAGGCGCACCTGCAGGGGCAAGGGCCCGCGGCCTTCCCTTGCGAGGCTCGCGCCGTCGCATTCGCGCCGCAGCGCCTTGGCGGCCTCGGCGCCGCTCGAAAAGCGCTTGTCGGGCTGCTTGGCCATGAGCTTCTCGACGACATGCTGCAGGCCGCGGGGGCAGCCCGGTATGACCTTGCCGAGCGGCTCGGGCTTGCGCTGGGTGATCTGCAAGGCGAGCGTCGCGATGCTGGTGCCGGCGAAGGCGGTCTGGCCGGTGATCAGCTCATAAAGCACCACCCCCAGGGAAAACAGGTCCGACCTTTGGTCGAGCCCGAGGCCGAACGCCTGTTCGGGGCTCATGTAGCGCGGCGTGCCGAGCACCTGGCCGAACTGGGTCCGGGCCGCCGTCGCCTCCGCGCCGGCCTGGTCCGATTGCGCCATCCGGGCGATTCCGAAATCGAGGATCTTGGCGGTCCGGGAGCCTGCGCAAAGCATGATGTTCGAAGGCTTGATGTCGCGATGGATGACGCCCGTCTTGTGGGCATAATCGAGCGCCTCGGCGACCTGGGCGCCGATCCTCGCCGCGTCGGCGAATGCCATTCGGCCATGCGTGCGCAGATGCTCGTCGAGCGGCACCCCGTCGAGAAGCTCCATCGCGATATAGGGGAAGCCGTCGGCCTCGCCGACGTCGTAAATGGTGACGATATTGGGATGCGAGAGCGCGCCGGCCGCCTTGGCCTCGCGCAGGAAGCGGCCGACGAGGCCGAGATCCCGGCGGAACTCCGGCTTCAGGACCTTGATCGCGAGCACGCGATCGATGCTCGGATCGTGGGCGCGAAAGACATCGGCCATCGCGCCTTCGCCGATGCGCCGTTCGATCACATAACGGCCGACGCTCTGCACCCGACGCTCCCTGTTGCGACCAATCCGTGCGCGCAACCTAGAGCGACAAGGTTAAGGCTTGGTTGTTTATTTTCAGCGCCTTGACCGCAATGTGCTCTGGATGCGCTGCGCCCGGCCGAGATCGTTCCTGATCGCGGCATTGCCGGGATCGAGCGCGGCCGCCTGGCGCAGCAGGGCGACGGCGCGGTCGACCGATCCAGCGTTCAGCGCGGCGAGGCCCTGGGCACGCAGGCGCGCCGCCTGGGCCGGATTGCCGCGGGGCGCCGCGGGTCGCGGCGCGGGCGCGAGGCTTTGCGGCGGCGCGGCGCGGGGCGGACGGGCCGGCGTGCGCGGCTCGGTCCGCGCCGGCACCCGCGGCGCCGGCGGGGCCGGCCGCCGGCCGGGCACCTGGATGGTCTGCCCCGGCGCGACCGACGACGGCACCGCGATATTGTTGTAGCGCGCCAGCGCATAGAACAGCATCGGGTTGCCGAGCGCCCGCCCGGCCACCGTCGACAGGGTTTCGCCCTCGCGCAAGGTATAGCTGTAGCTTTGCGCGCCGAGCAGCACCCTTGGATCGGTATCGATCTGGGCGAGCAGCTGGCGGGCGACGCCATGGTCGGACCGGCGCCGCAATATCGCGGTCAATTTCCGGCGGGCGGCGGCGGCATCGCCCCGGTTGAGATCCGCGATCACGTCCCGGACCTGCGCCGCCCACTGATCGCCTTGCGCCGGCGCCGGTCCGCCCGGGCGGCCCCGCTGCATGGTCCCGCAGCCCGCCAGAGCGAGCCCGAGCACCGCCGCCGCCAATGGACGCGACAGGCTGGATCGCGATCGCATGATCATGCCGACATCCTGCCTTCCCCCTGGTCCGTTCCCGCGCCGGGTCGCGCGAGCGGCCCCCGCCACAGTGGATCGAGAGCGATTTCAATGAATTGATCTGAATCAACCGGTTCGGAAAAAAGAAAGCCCTGGAATGTGGTGCAGCCGAACGCGCGCAGCATCTCGACCTCGTCCCAGCTCTCCACGCCCTCGGCGAGGATGGCGAGATCGAGACCCCGGGTGAGCGCGACCAGGCTTGCGCAGATCGCCTGGCTGTCGCGGCGCAGGTGGACGTCGACGACGAATTCCCGATCCACTTTGAGCTTGTCGAAGGGGAGATTCTTCAAATAGCTCAGGCTCGAATATCCGCTTCCGAAATCGTCGATGGCGAGGCTGACTCCGAGCGCGCGCAGCTCGCCGAACAGGGCGAAAGTCCGCACGGCGTCCTGCGTCGCCGCGGTCTCGGTCAATTCCAGCTCGAGCGCGGAGGCGCTCAGCCGATGGCGCTCCAGCGTGCGCTGAACATTCAGCTTGAGGTTTGGATCGCGCAATTGCGCCGCGGACAGATTGACCGCGACTTTGAGAGAGCCGAGGCCGCGCTGCTGCCACCGCCGCATTTCCCGACATGCGGTGTTGAGCGTCCAGCGGCCGATCTCGTCGATCAGATCCGCGTCCTCGAGAATTGGAATGAACGTGGCGGGCGAGATCATGCCGGCTTGCGGATGCCGCCAGCGAAGCAGCGCCTCGGCGCCGATCACCCCCTTCGAAAGCTCGACCACCGGCTGGTAGACCATTTCCAGCTGCTCGCGCTCGATCGCGTGATGCAGATCCTGCTCGAGCGAGAAGCGCTCGCGCGCGACCTGCGCCGACCGGCCGGGGACCGATGCGCCGCTCCTGTCGCACCCGGGCCGCGCCAGCGAGACGATCGCGTGATTGATCAAAGCGGCCGGATCGCGCGCGTCCCCGGGATAGTGCGCGATTCCGACCTCCACGTCGGGAACGACCGCGAGCGTTCCGGCGGCGATTTCGGCGCCCAGCGCATAGCAGATCGCCTTCAATTCGACGGCGGCGGCTTCCGGCCCGACGCCTCGGAACCAGATGGCGAAGCAGTCGCGATCGACGTGGGACATCGGCCGCGCCTTGCCGAGAGTCGCGGTGAGACGCTCGGAGAAGAGCTGGAGAGCCGCCTCGGCCGCCTGCGGATCGAACGCCGAGAGCCGGTCGAAGTCCGCGAACCGGATCGCGCCCAGGAGCACGGGCCGATCCGAGCCCGCCAGATCGTCGGCAATCGCCGCGATCAGCGCTTCCCGAACGGGAAGGCCGGTAAGGCCATGACGCCAGGACCAGCGATGCTGGATCGATTGAATCCGCCCGCTGAGATGCGCGACCCCCTGAGCGATTGTCGCGATGTCGCCGAGCTTGTCGAAGGAATTGGCATCCGCGCCATCGTCGAGCGCGAGCGCCCTCAATTCCCTCGCGGTCGAGGATATCGGCCGCAACAGGCGCGCGAGCAGCAGCCCACAGGTGACGGAGGCGACGCAGCACAAGGCGGTCAGGGGCACGATTTGCGTCGTGTCGCGGAAAAGCAGGAGGGCCAGCGGCCAGGGCGCGACGGCCAGCGCGGCAAGCCCCAACGCCTTTGTCCAAATCTGCGCTCTCGACGAGAGGAGAAGCAAGGCGCGCCATCCTTCCGCCCACCATATGGCGGGCCAGCTTCCGGCTCTAGCCTATGGAAATTGCTTCTTTATTAAGCGCGCATGATTGGCACCGACATGCTTCGCCTCGGGCCTTCTTCCTGTCGTCAGAAGCGGAAGCCGAATGCGGCCACACCCTGCCCGCGGTCGCCGCCAAACTGGTAATTGGAATAACGGCCCTCGAGCTTGACGAAGGCATTGCCGCCGACGCGAAACTCGGCGCCGCCGCCGACGCGTATGCCGTCGAGATTTTCATGGTAGCTGAAATTATTCGTGCCGGCCGGCGTCCCGTCGTCATAATCGACGCTGAACCGCGCATTCGTGTAGCCGGCCTTGGCGTAGAGCAGGGTGCGGGGGCTGACGAGAATGCCGGCGCGCAGGCCGATGGAGAGCTCGCGCTGGGCCCTGGCGCAGAACGCGTCACTGGCGACGATGAGGTCCCTGGTGCAGCCGCTGTTGGTGGAGTCGCTGGCCTCGGCTTCGATGCCGAGCACGGCCCGGCCGGTCTGGAAGTCGTAGCCGACACCCACCCCGTAAACGAAGCCGCCATCGTTGTTGGACTGGATCCGGGCGCTGTCATAGCCGGCCAGGCCTTCGATCCGGAAACCCTGCCAGGGGGAAGCGTCGGTCCGCGCAATATTCTCCTGGGCCGCGGCCGGTGTCGCCGCGATGAAAGCAGCGGCGGTGAACGTCACGATTGCAAAGCTACGCATGGTCACTCTCCTCTTGGTCACATTTTTCTGACGTTCCTGCCGCTGTGCTTTCTTACGTCGGTGGCAGGATCCCGCTCGATTCGAGGATCACCCTCGGCAAAATCCGCAGCACCGAGCCCGCGCGGGAGCGCGATGCGGCGGGCCGATTGCTTTGGCTGGCGCTGCGCCCCGCATTGCCCCGTCTCAGCGCCGCGGGGATTCGCGGGTCGGTCTCCTGCTCTTCGGCGAGCGGCTGCGGCAGCTGCGGGCCGTAAGAGGCGAGCTGATGCGGGGCGGCCGGCGTGCCCTGGAAAGATTCGGTCGGATAGGCCAGCGCTGCCGGCTCGACCTGCTGTCCCCCGGCCTCCAGAGCGCGTGCTTCCGCTTGCGACGGCGGCAGCGCGGCCCCCGGTTCCTCGAAACCGTCGTGCAGATTGCGTGCGCGGTCTTCTCCGCGAGGAACCGGATTGCTGCGCTGCGGCGCCAGCGCTTCGGATTCGGAGCGGCCTTCGTCCGATACGGTGTCGGCCCGCGTGGCGAACGAGTCCGTCTCCATCCGGAGCGGATCCGGCAGCATCGACAGGGGTCTCACGAGCACGCCGGCCGCCACCGCCAGGGTGACCAGGGTGGCGATCGCGGCGGAAGCGGACAGGAAGGCGGGGCCGGGACGGTCGCGGTGAGCGGGAGCCGTGATCGAGACCAGCCGGCGCTCCAGCTGACACATTCCGGCCATCGCCGCGGCATGGTTGGGCCGCGCGCTCCCCGCGAGGCGCCGGGCAAGGTCGAGAAGGCTGGCGGCGTAGGTTCGCGCCGTGGCGCCCGCCGCCAGCACGCGATCGTCGGCGGCGAATTCCTGTTCCATGCGCATCTGCCGCGCGGCAAGCCAGGCACCCGGGTGAAACCAGTAGAGCGCGCAGGCGAGCGAAGCCGCCGACCGGCTGAGGCTGTCGCGGCGCGCGACATGAGCAAGCTCGTGGAGCAGGACGAGGCGCCGCCGCTCGGGCGACCAGGAGCAGGCTTCCGCCGGCAGCAGCACCCTGGGCGCCAGCGTTCCCCAGGTCATCGGCATTGCGGGCCCGCGCGCGATCCGAAGCTCGACCGGGCGGGACGGCCGCATCTCGCGCGACACGCTGGAAAGCACGGCCTGCCAGGCCGCGTCCGTCGCCGGTTCGGCGTCGCGCCACAGCCCCGAAACCATGCGGCGGCAAATCGCGAACCGCAGCAGCATCGCTATTGTGCCGAGCAGGTAGGCGACCAGGAGCCAATTGCCCCATCCCGGCGAGCCGGACATCATGTCCGGAGCCGCAATGGCCGGCGACTGGAGCGCGGCCGCTGCCGCGACCGGCGCTTCCGGGCGAAGGACCGGCAGGGGCAAAGGCGGAGTCAGCCACCAGAAGAGCGGCAGGGCCAGCAACGCTGCAAATCCGAGCAGCCAGGCCATGTGTCGCGTCGCTGCGGACGCGCCCGCCTTGCGCAGCATTGCGGCGGCGGCCCAGGCTGCGCCGATCAGCAGCGTGGCGCGAAGCGCCAGCTCGAGTTCGGCGGCGCCGGCGGCGAACGGCGAGGCCGTCACGCCTCGTCCTCGCGCGGTGCCTCGTCCAGCAGGCGCGAGAGGCGTTCATATTCCTCCTGCGTCAACGGCCTCGATTCGAGCAAGGTCGCCACGGCGGTCGGCAGGGAGCCGTCGAAGAAGGTCCTCACCACGTGCGAGAGCGCGGATGCGCGCACGTCCTTCGTCGGCGACGTCGGCAAATAGACATAGCGCAGGCCGTCCCGCTCGTGCCGGAGATATCCCTTGCCCTCGAGGTGCCGAAGCATGCCGCGAACGCTCGAATAGGTCGGAGAATCCGGCAGGTCGGCCAAGACTTCCGCGGCGGTCGCGCGGCCGCGGCGGTAGATGATCTCGATGATCTGCCGCTCACGCCTGCCAAGTTCGCCGGTTACGTCGGTGGACATCGCTCTCTCCCGACCGGCAGCTATATGCAAACTCATTAGCATGTGTCAACAGGTTTGCACCTGTCGGCATGCGCTCCGGTTCGAGGAACGAGCCGACTCCAGGGCCACAACAGCTTTCACCAGAGCCGGCGGCGCCCTCGCCGCCGATCCTTGGCGGACGTCAGCTCTCTCCGCGCCTCCGCGCGAACCCTCGCCATGAGCCTCGGTGGCACAGGTGTCGGTGACAGGTCGTATCTGTCACCCGATAGTCCCTAGCGGTTCCGAGCGCGGGTCGTTGCCTGATCCGGCTGCTTCCTCCATCCGGCCTCGCTTGCATCTTGCGCCGGGCCGTTGAGCGACCCGACGAGGATCAGGGCCATCATCAAGGTGATCGCCAGCAGGCAGATCGTCTGTATCCAGAGAAGCCACACGATCGAACGCGGCCAGGCCGGTATCGGCCGCTCTTGCTCGGGTCCGACCGACAGGCCCCGGTCGGGGTCGTCGATTTTTATCGTCGCACGCCGGATCGACTGGCCGACCTTGGCAAGCTCAGCCTGGAACGCCGCCAAGGCGCTGTCGCGATCCATGCCGCCTTGCATTATCTCCGCGCGGCACCGCCTCAGGGCATCGACAAGCTCGCGCGGAATCGGCCGCGGCATGCTCGCGCCAGCCTTTGAATGCGCACCCACAATGAATATCAGGCCCTCGCGGCCGGTCTCGTCCCCCGCTTTGTCGTCATAGACGATCGACGCGTCCAGATAGGAGCCGTCCGGCAGGAGTCCGGAAACGGGGAAACTCCGCCGGGACTGAAAGCTGTCTTCGATCGCCTTCCGCAAGCCCGACCTAACCTCGGCGGGTACGTCGTCCGCCGTTTCGGAGAGCCAAGTATAGCCCCCGGGCAGGTTCACGTAAGCAACGACGATGGCGGAATGCGTCGTCTCGGCTCTGCTCGTCATTTTGCCATGCCCTCAACGTCAACGACGTGCTCGAGAATGGCGCGCATTGCCAATGCCAGCCCGAAGCCCGTCTCGGCGCTCACCAGAAATTTGTGGGTTTCGCCGAAGATCGCATCGATCGCCTCCAATTCGTCCCCGTGGCGCGCCAGCAGCGTGTCCGGAATGGCCGTCGGATCGGTCGGGAGGTGATCTGCCATGGTATCCTGCTTGCTGAACAGGACGAGCGCGGCCATCGGCGTATTGTGTCCGTGGGTGATCGAGCTCCTGATCCGCCGCAACGTGGCCACGTTGAAATAGGCCTTGCTAGGAATCATGGGCGCCGGTTCGGCGCTGACCACGAAGGCGACCAGGCACCGTCCAGACTGGCCGATCCTCTCGAGGGCGGAGCCGATCGCCCGATCTTCGCCGGCATAATCATAGACGTTGAGCCGCGCCCGTGTCCGCCGCGTCATGTTGACCCCGAACTCCTCATGGTGAAACGATGCATCTTCAAATTCCGGGCAATCCCACGCGCTCAGAACAAAATCGATCGGAGTCGGCCGCGTGTCCAGGACGGTCATCCATTGTTTCGTAATCGCTGTCACTATGCTTGTCTTGCCATGCGAGCGAGGGCCCAACACCACCATATCGGACTCCACATAGTGCTCGAAATACACAGTGCTGGCGAACTTTCTTAAAGATTCCAATTTGTTGTTGGCCTCTGTGAGGCGTGTTTTATATTTTTCCCCACGAAGAGCGACGCCGGCAGCAATTATGGCAAATATTCCTGCTGCAGTCCCCAGTAAGTCAGCTCCATTAGACATGATGATTCTCCCCCTTTTTGAGGCTATTTTATTTCTGCTGAGAATCGCAAGGTCATTTGCCGGGATAAGCAACCGTTTCAGATAGATCTTCGATGGATGCATTGAATTGGGATGCACGCGACGACATGCCTGCGACGGATGCACAAGGCGAGGAACGCCGGGAGACTCCGGTGACAGGTACGCACCTGCACCGCTTGGCTCCGATCCATTGCCGCCATTCCCCGCGCGTGGCACATGTCCAACGCAACCTCAGGAGCAAGAGCCATGACGGAGCCGCGTGCGCTGGTGATGCGCCGATCGATCATCCTCTGGATTGGAACCGCCATTGTCGTCGGCTTCAATCTCTTCGCGGCGTTGCGGCAGGAACCCTCCACCACCTACGCCGCATTGGTTCTCACCGGCAGCTTGGCGGTTTTCGCCATCGGGTTCGGCATTTGGGCCGCTCGCACGTTGACAAAGCGGCAGCCGTAGATCGAGATTCTAGCGGCCCAGCACCACGTCGATTCCGGCCAGCACCCGCTCGAGCGTGCGGCGCGGCACCTGCCCGACCCGCTCATCGAGCTGCTCTTTGTCGACCGCGACCAGTAGGGAGACGTTGGCCACCGAATCCCGGTCCAGCCCGGTCTCGCGCTCCGGCAGCACGTTTCCCGGCGCGTCCGCCCACTTCGGATTGCTTGCGAGCGGCACGCAAAGTACGGTCGCGATCCGGCTTGCGTTCAGCGCGTCCCCCTGCGCGACGAGGATCGGTCTGCGATAACCAGCGGAAGAGCCGATCGGATCGGCCAGGTCGGCCAACCTGATCTCGCCCTGCGCGATCACCATTCGACGCGTTCGAACACCCGCCGTCTCGTCCCCAAGATTCTTAGCGCCCTTCGCGCCTTTGCGTGAACCCAATCCCTCCCGTCCGGCCCCACCCGCCTGTGGATAGAACAGGCCAAGAACCTTGCCCCCGAGACTCCCCGCCCCCTATAGCGGGAACCATGTCCGACGACGAAGACGACAAGAAAGGCGACCTGTTCGGCTCCGGCGCCCCGCCGCGCGGCCCAACCGATTACGACGCCCACTCCATCGAGGTGCTCGAAGGCCTCGAGCCCGTGCGCCGCCGCCCGGGCATGTATATCGGCGGCATCGACGAGCGGGCGCTTCATCATCTCGCCGCCGAGGTGATCGACAACAGCATGGACGAGGCGGTGGCCGGCCATGCGACTCGGATCGAGGTGATTCTGGAGGCGCAGGCCGGGACGGCGGGACGGCTCACCGTCGCCGACAATGGCCGCGGCATGCCGGTCGACGAGCATCCCAAATATCCGGGGAAATCCGCGCTCGAGGTGATCATGACCATGCTCCATTCGGGCGGGAAATTCTCGGACAAGGCTTATGCGACCTCGGGCGGGCTGCACGGCGTCGGCGTGTCTGTGGTCAACGCGCTGTCGAGCGAGACGATCGTCGAGGTGGCGCGCAACAAATTGCTCTACCGCCAGAGCTTCGCGCGCGGGCTGCCGACCTCGGCGCTGGTCGAATTGGGCGCCACCCAGAACCGGCGCGGCACCACCGTCACCTTCACCCCCGACGCCGCGATCTTCGGGGAGGAGGCGCGGTTCAAGCCGGCGCGGCTCTACCGGCTGGCCCGATCCAAGGCCTATCTCTTCGCCGGCGTCGAGATACGCTGGCGCTGCGATCCCGCTTTGATCGTCGATGCCGAAGAGGTGCCGGCCGAGGCGGTGTTCCAGTTTCCGGGCGGGCTCGCCGATCACCTGCGCGAGCAGATCGGCGCGCGCGAGACCGCGACCAGCACGCCCTTCGTCGGCCGCCACGAATTGCCGGGCGGCCAGGGCTCCGTCGAATGGGCGGTGGCCTGGCCGCTCTGGGGCGACGGCAATGCCTCTTATTATTGCAACACCATCCCGACGCCCGACGGCGGCACCCACGAGCAGGGGCTGCGCACTGCGCTGACCCGCGGCCTGCGCGCCTTCGCCGAGCTGGTCGGCGTGAAGAAGGCCAAGGACATCCAGGCCGAGGACGTGGTGACTGGCGCCGAGATCATGCTCTCGGTCTTCATCCGCGATCCGCAATTCCAGAGCCAGACCAAGGACCGGCTGACCTCGCCCGACGCGGCGCGCTTCGTCGAAAATGCGGTGCGCGACCATTTCGACCATTATCTGGCCGATCATATGGAGCGCGGGCGGGCGCTTCTCGGTTTCGTGCTGGAGCGGATGGACGAGCGGCTGCAGCGCCGCGCCGAGCGCGAGATCAAGCGCAAGACCGCCACGTCATCGCGCAAGCTCAGGCTGCCGGGCAAGCTCACCGATTGCGCCAATGACGATCCCAAGGGGACCGAGCTCTTCATCGTCGAGGGCGACAGCGCCGGCGGCTCGGCCAAGCAGGCGCGCGACCGCAAGACCCAGGCGATCCTCCCCATCCGCGGCAAGATCCTCAACGTCGCGTCGGCCACCGCCGACAAGATCCGCGCCAACACCGAGATCGCCGATTTGATCCTGGCGCTGGGTTGCGGGGTACGCGACAAATGCGTGCCCGACGATTTGCGCTACGAGCGCATCGTCATCATGACCGACGCCGACGTCGACGGCGCCCACATCGCCACTTTGCTCATGACATTTTTCTTTAATGAAATGAAAGACTTGGTTCAAAGAGGCCACCTCTATCTCGCGCAGCCGCCGCTCTATCGCCTCGCCGCCGGCGGCACGATCGCCTACGCCCGCGACGACGCGCATCGCGCCGAGCTGGAGGCCTCGACGTTCAAGGGCAAGAAGGTCGAGGTGTCGCGCTTCAAGGGCCTTGGCGAGATGAACCCGGCGCAGCTGCGCGAAACCACCATGGACCCCAAGACGCGCGGCATGATCCGCATCACCCTCCCCCAGGATTACGAGGAGCGCTCGGCGGTGCGCGACCTGGTCGACAGACTCATGGGCCGCAACCCGGAGCATCGCTTCCACTTCATCCAGAGCCATGCCGCCGAGTTCGACGAGGCCGAAATTGACGCGTAGGCGGCGCCCCAATCCGCCGCCGCCCAAGGGCGTGCTGGCAGGATGGACGGCGTCTCGAGCCACGCTCTGGGGTATCGCGGTCGGGCTGCTCGCCTTGCTGGCCGGGATCCTGACGCGGAGCTGGCCGGACGCGCTCTATCCTTATGCGCTGCTGCTCCTGCTCACCCTGTTCTGCGGCGCCTCGATCCTCTGGCTCACCCTCTGGGACATGCGGACGCGCGGCCGCGGCGGGCGGATGCGGCCGATCCGCGCCTTCGACGCGGCGATGGGCGCCGCGCTCGTCCTGCCCGCCGGCTACGGCCTGTGGCTGATCGCGCCTTTGTTCGGCCTACACGGCTGAGGCGTCGGCCTCGGCGAGCGCCGCTTCGATCATCCGCTCCCAGGTCGCGACGTCGCCGGCCGCGGCCATGGCCGGATCGGGCTGGCGCAGCGTGCGCAGGATCGACAGAGCGTCGTCGCGATAGTCGCGCCAGCTTGCATCGACCCGCTCGGCCGCGTGCGCGTCGGCGCCCTCCGCATTGATGCTGGCCATGCGCGCGGCGATGACCCGCGCGATCCGCTCGACGACGTCCATGTTCGAAACCGGCATGCTTCCCGTCTCCACCAAAGCTCCGGGTCTGCAACGGTGGAGCGGCGCGCAGGTTTCCCCTAGAATGTGGGCGATGGTGAGACGGCTGCTTTTCATGATGCTGGCGCTGCTTGCGGTCCCCGCCGCCGCGCAGCCGCCGAGCCCCGCCTTGCGCAACGGCGGCGAGCGCGTCGTCGCCTTGCTGAAGGGCGAGGCGGCGCCCGCCGAGATCTTCACGCCCGCCTTCCTCGCCGAAGTGCCGGAGCCGCAGGTGCGCGCCATCACGGCCCAGTTCGCCGCCCAATATGGCGCGGTGCGCGGGCTCGCCCGGATCGATGCCGCGTCGGCGCAATCGGGCACGATCCATGTCGATTACGAGCGCGCCATCGTCCACTTCAGCCTGGCCGTCGAGGCGCAGCCGCCCCTCCGAATCTCCGGCCTGCTGCTGACCGGCGCCGACATGCGCGGCGATTCGATGGACGCGGTGCTCGCCGAGATCCGCGCCCTCCCCGGCCAGGCCAGCGTCGCGGTCGCCCGCCTCGGCGGCCCGGCGCCGGTCGTCACCGCCGGCGTGGCGCCCGACCGCGCGCTGGCGATCGGCTCGGCGTTCAAATTGTGGATCCTGGCCGAATTGAGCCGGCAGGTCCGGGCCGGCGAGCGGCGCTGGAGCGACGTCGTCCCGATCGACCGGCGCTCGATCCCCGGCGGCACGCTCTATGGCTGGCCGCAGGGCGCGCCGGTGACTTTGCACACCCTCGCCTCTTTGATGATCTCGATCAGCGACAACAGCGCCACCGACGTGCTGCTGCACGTGGTCGGCCGCGAGAATGTCGAGCGGATGATGGCGCGGATCGGCGTCGCGGCGGCGGCGCGCAACCGGCCCCTGCTCTCGACGCTCGAATTGTCGGCGATCAAGACCGGGCCGGACGCCGCGCGCGACCGCTGGCTCCGCGCCGGCGAGGCGGAGCGGCGGCGCATCCTCGCGACCGACTATGCCGGTCTCGATCCGGCCAGCGTCGACATTTCCCGCTTCACCGGCGCCCCGCTATATATCGACAGCGTCGAATGGTTCGCATCGCCCGCGAATCTGGCGCGGACGATGGACTGGCTCCGGGTCAATGGCGACGATGTGGCGCGCGCGATCCTGGCGATCAATCCCGGCCTCGCCGCGCGAATCCAGGGCGCCTTCGCCTATGTCGGCTATAAAGGCGGGTCGGAGCCCGGAGTCGTCAGCCTGTCCTGGCTGGTCCGCAACCGCGCCGGCGGCTGGTTCGCGGTCAGCGGCATCTGGAACAATCCGGCGGGCGCGGCCGACCCGGTCGGCTTCGCCGGGCTGATGGCGCGCGCCGTGCAGTTGCTGCGCTAGTTAACCCTATCTTTGCCCCTCGCCGCTAGGCTCCGACCGCTGAATTCAGGAGCGGGACGATGACGGCTCGGGCGACCTTCGGACGAAAAGGCGTAAGCGACGGCGACGGCGGCGGCGGTGACGGCGGCGCGGCGCAGTCGCGGCGGGCGGCGTTCCTCGCCACGGAGCGGGAACGCGCCGACCGGGCGGCCGAGACCGACGTCTTCCCGGCGCCGGCACGCGCCGATCTCCCCAGGCGGAGCGTGGAAGCGGAGGCTCCCGAGGCGCCGGCGCCCGCAAGATCGCGCGCCGTCGGGCCGCGCTCGCTCAAGCTCGCTTACGCCTTGTGGCTGGTGCTCGGCATCGCCGGCATCCATCGCCTCTATCTCGGCCGAACGGCGAGCGGCGCGGTCCAGGCCGCGCTCTGCGCCGGCTGCTTCGTGGCGACCTGGATGCAATATTACCAGGCCTTTGCCGGCCTCGCTTTGTGCTGGACCTGGATGTTCGTCGACGGCCTCAAGCTCAAGCAGATGCACGCCGAGGCGACCGCGCAGGCCGAAGCGCTCGCCTGATCGACTTCGGTGACAGTTACGTAACTGTCACCGCCAGGGGTCCACCTCAGCTGGTCACCGCCGGGGCGATCAGTGGGAAGCGGGGGATGTCGACCGGGAAGCTGGCGCCGTCGGCGGCGATCATGAAATAGCGGCCTTCCATCATCCCCGTCGGCGTGCCCAAAGGGCAGCCCGAGACATAATCGAACGAGCCGCCCGGCTCGAGCACCGGCTGCTCACCGACGACGCCCTCGCCCTTGACCTCGTGCCTGGCGCCGCGGCCGTCGCTGATCACCCATTCGCGGCTGACCAGCTGCACGGCCATGCCGCCGTCATTCTCGATTCGGACATGATAGGCCCAGAACCAGCGGCCCTTGCCCGGCTCGGACTGCTCGGGGAGGAAGCTGACCGAGACCCGGACGGTGATCGCGCCGGTGGTCGCGGCATGGGGGAAGAGCTCTTTCACGCCCGCTTCCTGTGCCGGGAGCGCTTCACGGTCAACCTGCCATCCGCTTGAGCCGCTCGACCAGCCGCTCGCGCGCCACCAGCACCTCGGCGCGGCGGTCGGTGAGCAGGTCGCGGGCGAGGCGGTCGCCGGTCAGGCGCAGGCCCTCGCGCATGCCGGCCGGAAAGCCGCGATATTCCTCCTCGTCCAACCCGAAGCCGAGCTCGCCGAGCAGCAGCAATTCGTAGCGGATCAGGGCCTCGGCCCAACCGCGCGCGCTCGGCGCCGCCTCGATCGCGGCGAGCAGGCCGTCCAGCCCCTCGAACAGGCGCGGATAAGGCTGGCCCTCGGGGAGAGCGGCGGCGGTGAGCGCGGTCGCCCATTCGATGCCGGCCGAGGCGAGCGGCTCGGAAAGGAAGGAGGCGCGGCTGTGGATCAGCTCGACCGAGAGGTGGGCGAGCTGATCGTCGGTGCGGGCGCGGTAATCGGCCTGGACCAGATTGCCCGCCATCAGGATCGGCCTGAGGCGGCGCGACTTGCCGCCTCGGACATAGCCCGCCTGGACCCCGTCCGCCGGCGTCAGCGCGCGCACGATCGCGCCATGCTCGCCATGGGTGCGGAGCGAGAGGATGATGGCCTGGGCGTTCAGGTGCACCTCATCCCCCCGGGTGGAAATAATCGTAGATGCCGCGCGCGGTGGTGCCGGAGATTCCGGGGACCTTCTCGATGTCCTCGAGCGCGGCGTTGCGGACGGCGCGGGCGGTGCCGAAATGCATCAGCAGGGCGCGCTTGCGGCCCGGGCCGATGCCGGGGACCTCGTCGAGCGGCGAGGCGGTGAAGCTCTTGGCGCGCTTGGCGCGGTGAGCGCCGATGGCGAAGCGGTGGGCCTCGTCGCGCAGCCGCTGGAGGTAGAAGAGCAAAGGCGAGTTGGGCGGCATGCTGATCTCGCGCCCGCCCGGCAGATGGAAGGTCTCGCGCCCGGCATTGCGGTCCGGCCCCTTGGAGACCGCGACCACGGGGACGTCGTGGACTCCGGCCTCCTCCAGCGTCGCGCAGACCGCGGAGAGCTGGCCCTTGCCGCCGTCGATCAGCAGCAGGTCCGGCCAATCGCCCTTGGAGCGGTCCGGATCCTCCTTCTCGAGCCGGGCGAAGCGGCGGCCGAGCACCTCGCGCATCATCGCGAAATCGTCGCCGGGCGCGGTCTCGGGCCGCTTGATGTTGAACTTGCGATACTGGTTCTTGCGGAAGCCCTCGGGCCCGGCGACGATCATCGCGCCGACCGCGTTGGTGCCCATGACGTGGCTGTTGTCGTAGACTTCGATCCGCTGCGGCGGCTCGGCCAGCTCGAAGGTCTCGGCGACCTCGCGCAAATTGCGCGCCTGGGTCGAGGTCTCGGCGAGGCGGCGGTCGAGCTCCTCCTCGGCATTGCGCGCGGCCTGGCGGATCATCCGCGCCTGGTCGCCGCGCTGGGGGGTCTTGAGCGCGACCTTGCGCTCCGTGGATTTCGACAGCGCCTCGGCGATCAGCTCGGCCTCGGGCAGCGCCCGGTCGGTCAGGATCAGCCGCGGCGCCGGCACCTCCTCGTAGAATTGGACGAGAAAGCTCTGCAGCACCTCGGCTTCGGGAACGTCGTTGGTATGGGCGGGGAAGAAGCTGCGATGCCCCCAATTCTGGCCGCCGCGGATGAAGAAGGCCTGGATGCACATCGTCCCGCCCTTGCAGGCCAATGCGAACAGATCGGCGTCGCCGAGCTTCTCGGCGTGGATCGCCTGGCTGCCCTGGACGTAGGTGAGCGCACGGAGGCGATCGCGATAGACGGCGGCGAGCTCGAAGTTCATCGCGTCCGACGCCTCGGTCATCAGCGCCTGCAGCTTCTGCTGGATCTTGGTCGAGCGGCCGCCGAGGAAATCCTTGGCGTCGCGGACCAGCTCGTCATAGCCGGCCGCGTCGACCCGGCCGACGCAGGGCGCGCTGCAGCGGCGGATCTGGTGGAGCAGGCAGGGCCGCGAGCGATTGGCGAAGAAGCTGTCGGTGCAGCTCCTTAGCAGGAACAACTTCTGCAGCGAGTTGAGCGTGTTGCGGACCGAGCCGGCGCTTGCGAAGGGCCCGTAATATTGGCCCTTGTGGCGCCGCGCGCCGCGATGGAGCTGGACGCGCGGGAAATCGTGATCCTCGCGAAGCAGGATGAAGGGGAAGCTTTTGTCGTCGCGCAGCAGCACGTTGTAGGGCGGCCGGTAGCGCTTGATCAGCTGCGCCTCCAGGAGCAGCGCCTCGGCCTCCGAATTGGTGGTGACGATCTGCATCGAGCGGGTCTGCGCGATCATCCGCAGCAGCCGCTTGGTCTGCCGGGCGACCTGGGTATAGGCATTGACCCGGTGCTTCAGCGCCCGCGCCTTGCCGACATAGAGCACGTCGCCGCGCGCATCGAGCATCCGGTAGACGCCGGGCCGCACCGGCAAGCCCTTCACCACGGCCCGGATCGCGGCGACCCCCGCCTCGAGATCGGGCGTGCCGGAGCCGCGCAGCGTGTAGGACGCTTTTTCCTCGTTGAAGCGGTCGGGGGAATCGGGCGGCTGGGTCACAGCGGCAATCTAGGGCGCGCGGCGGCACTTGGTAAGGCGAGCCAAGGTCGCGAAAGTTGACGACGTGCGGCCGTTCCTTCCCCCCAACGTGTCAATTTTGTCAGTTTCCGAGGGCGAATGACCGGCGTGCGAGCAAGCAGACCGGGTGAAGGATGGAACGGAGTCATCGTGCGGCTTGAAGCAGATGAATTCCTACATTTGAAGTGCTAGCCTCGCGGTCATGGCCAGCGCCGAGGATTTCCGCCGCATCGCCCTCTCCTTCCCCGGCGCCGAGGAAAGCGCCCATATGGGCCATCCCGATTTCCGCGTCGGCGGCAAGATCTTCGCGACGCTGCACGCGCCCGAAAAAGGCACCGGCGCGGTGATGCTGCTGCCCGAGCAGCAGGAGCTGGCGATGGCGGCGGAGCCCGCGGCGTTCAGCCCGGCGGCGGGCGCGTGGGGGCGCGGCGGCTCGACTGTGGTGACGCTGGCGGCGGCAAGCGACGACTGGCTCGACCGCGCGCTGGAATGGGCCTGGCGCAAGCGGGCGCCGAAATCATAGCCGTCATCCCGGCGAAGGCCGGGATGACTCTCTATTGCGTGAAAATCACCAGCGCCGATCGAGTGCGGACCCTAGCGCTTGCCCATCTCCGCGATCGCCTGGTCGACCAGCGCCTTGTCCGCGCCGGCGTCGAGTTTGTCGCGGATCAGTGCCTCGGCGGCGGCGGTGGCGGCCGAAGCGGCCCTGGCGCGGACCGCGTCGACCGCGGCGCGCTCGGCGGCGGCGATCTTGTCCTCGGCCATGCGGGTGCGGCGCTCGACCAGAGCGGCGGCGTCGCTTTCGGCCTGGCCGACGATCGAATCGGCCTCGGCGCGGGCGCGCTCGATCATGGTCGCGGCCTCGGCGCCGGCCAAAGCGGCCTTGGCCTCATATTCGCTCCTAAGCGCCTCGGCTTCGGCGCGCAGCTGCGCGGCCTCGTCCAATTGCTCGCGAATGCCGGCGATCTTCTTGTCGAGCGCCGCGCCGATCAAGGCCGGCACGCGCTTCCAGATCAGAATGGCGAAGACCGCGATCATCGCCAGCGCGATCCAGGCCGGAGCGGTCAGCCCAAGCGCGCTCGGCTCGGTATGATGCTCGGCCGGACCGCCATGGGCCTGGGTCGAAGCGTGGTTGCCCTCGCCCGGGACGGGTGCGTGGGCCGCATTGACGGCGGCGGGAGCGTGCTCAGCCATTGGCCATCGCCGCCTTCACGGCCTTGCTTGCCTCGGCCGCGCCGACGGAGACGCCGGCAAGCCGCTGCACCATGTCGCGGGCGGCATCGGCGGCGACGCCTTCGATCTCGGCCAAGGCCGCCTCGGTCGCCTCCCGGATCCGCGTCTCGGCCGCCTCGACCCTCGTCTGGTTGGCGGCGTTGGCGGCGTTCATCCGCTCCTCGGTCGCCAGGGCGCTCGACGCCTTGGCCGCCGCGGCCACCTTCAGCGCCTCGGCGCGGCTCTCGTCGATCCGGGCGCGATAGGCGGTCTCGGTCTCGTCGGCGGCCGCGCGCGCCGCCTGCGCGGCGGCGAGATCGTCGGCGATGCGCTTGTCGCGCGCCTCGACGGTCGACTGGATCTTGGGCAGCATCATCCGGCCGATGCCGAAATAGATGAAGGCGAGCACCAGCAGCAGCCAGAAGAGCTGCGAGGTGGCGACCAGCGCGAGCTGATTGATCTGCGGCATGGCTGTCCTCTGAACGGGGACAGTTACGAGTAACTGTCCCCTGCGCTTTTAGACGGCGTAGAGGATGATCATCGCGACGGCGAAGGCGATCAGGCCGAGCAATTCGGCGGCGGCGAAGCCGATGAACAGCCGGCCCTGCTGGCCGTCGGCGGCCGCGGGGTTGCGGATCGCGCTCTCGAGGAACGAGCCGAAGACGTTGCCGACGCCGATGGCGGCGGCGCCCACGCCGATCGCCGCGAGGCCGGCGCCGATCACTTTGGCGGATGCGAGGTCCATGATATTCTCCTTTGTGAAGGGGTTGAAAAACTTAGTGAAGATTGACTGCGTCGTTGATGTAGAGCGAGGTCAGCAAAGCGAACACATAGGCCTGGATCGCGCAGACCAGCAGCTCCAGCGCCATCACGCCGATGATGAAGACGAACGAGAGCAGGCTGATCGCCGGCCCCATGACTCCGCCCGCATTGATCCCGCTGACGACGAAGCTGCCGAACACCTCGACCAGGATGTGGCCGGCGATCATCGCCACGAACAGTCGCAGCGCCAGGCTGAACGGCCGCACCATGAACGAGACGAACTCGATCGGCACGATCAGCAGCTTGAGCGCGAACGGCGTGTTCTTGGGGACGAACAAAGAGAAGAAGTGGAATTTGTGCTTCCACAGGCCGACCACCAGCACGATGCCGAAGCTGATGATCGCCATCACGCCGGTGATCGTGAACTGGCTGGTGACGGTGAACGGATGGGCGCCGGGGACGATCGCGAAGGGCATCATGCCGATCAGGTTCGCGACCAGGATGAACATGAAGACGGTGAACACCCAGGGGACGTATTTGCGCCCTTGCGGCCCGACATTGGTCTCCAGCATCGAGGTGATGAAATTGGTGACGCCCTCGACCGCGACCTGCCAGCGGGTGGGGACGAGCTGGCGCTTCATGCCGCCGAGCATGAACAGCCAGATCAGCGCCAGGATGATGAGCATCCACAAGGCGCTGTTGGTGAAGACGAAGGGGCTCCCGTCCAGATTGCCCGCGAGGGGCTGAATCTGGAACTGGTGCATCGGGTCGATCTTGGATTCGGCCGCCACTTTCAAGCTTTCCTCAGCCCTTCGGGGCTTGCTGTGATATCTTCCAAACTTCCCACATGGCGGCGCCGAACCCGAGGAACAGCATCACCAGCATCACCCAGCGCGTTCCCGCCCAGCGATCGATCACCCAACCGATCAGGGCACTGCCCACCGGGTAGCTGACCAGGACCGACAGGATGCGCATGCCCTGGTTCTGCCCACGGCCTTGCGCGCCCCTCGCCGGGCCGGCCCTCGCCGCCTCGTCCGCCTGCGCCTGCCGGAGCCGCTCGTCGAGCGAGGCCAGCCGCGCATCCTGGGGAGACTTCGGGTCCTGCCAGGGTCCGTCTTCCGCCATGCCGTCCTTTCCTATGCCGCCGCACGCTCGACGAAGCGCGCTTGCACAAAGGGCGTGGGACATGCCGGCGAACGAACCCGCCAAGGCGCGGTTCCTTTAGGAAGCGGCTCGGGGCAAGTCAACAGAGCGCTTGCTGCACTGCATCATGACGAGGATGCTGGCGCGGCGCGAGCTTGCGCGCTAGGCGGTGCTCCCATGTTGAATCGCCTGCTTATTCCCGCCGCCCTGCTCCTCCTCGCCGCGTCCGCGCCCGTGCCCGCGCAGGCGCCGGCCGGGCGGCCGCTCGATCCGATCTGCCCGCGCCAGGGCGACAATCGGCCGAAGGGCGCCGAATGGATGTGCAGCGGGGAGCTGACCCGCGATTACGCCTTCGCCTTCGTCTATCCGGCGGCGGCGCAGTCGATCCCGGCGCTCAAGGAACTGCTCCGCGACCAGTCGGAGCGGGACCGGGCGCTGCTGGTCGGGGACGTCGAGGCCGCCGGCCATCCGGCCATCCGCTACAGCTACGACGCCGAATGGCGGATCGACGCGGTCACCCCCGAGCTCGCCGCCGCTTCGGGCGCGGTCCGGAACTTCAGGGGCGGCCCCCATGCCAGCCTCGACTATCGCGCGATCCTGATCGACCGGCGCGCCGACCGGCAGGTCCGGCTCAACGAGCTTTTCGCTCCCAACCTCTTCGAGAACAGCCTGTTCGGGCGCCGGATCCGCGGCATCAGGGCGGTTCAGGCAAGCTTCTGCCGCGCCTTGACCGCGCAGGTGCGCGCGCGGCGGGTGGCGGCCATGGCCTGCCCCGACATCGAGGAGCAGCCGGTCACCTTCCTCTGCGGCCCGCGCGGGCGAATCGAGGCGATGCGCGCCTTGCTCACCCCCTCCGCGCTGGGCGGCTGGGCGGACGGGCCCTCCGAGGTCGATTTCGCGATCGACGCGCGGATCATCGGCAACATGAAGCGGCGCTACCGCAACGCCTTCGGGCTGCCAGGAGAGCGGCGCGGGCGGCTCCGCGACTGCTGAGGTTTGCGCAACCGCCCGACCGGGGTTAATCCCGTGCCATGGCGGACGCGTCGTCAAACGGCAGCGGGCACCGCGCCCGGCTGCGCCAGCGCCTGTTCGAGGGCGGGCCGGACGCGCTGCTCGATCACGAGCTCGTCGAATATCTGCTCGCTCTGGCGATCCCGCGCCGCGACACCAAGAAGCTCGCCAAGAAATTGATCGCGGAGTTCGGCGGCTTTGGCGGTCTGCTCGCGGCCGACCCGGCGACGATCGCGCGGGTCGGCGAGATCGGCGAGGGCGCGGTGGCGGCGCTCAAGATCGCCCAGGCCTCGGCGCTGCGCCTGCTCGAGAAGCAGATCAGGAACCGGCCGGTGCTCGCCTCCTGGCAGGCCTTGCTCGACTATCTTCGCGCCGACATGGCGCACGAGCCGGTCGAGCGGGTCCGCGTGCTCTTCCTCAACGCAAGGAACGTGCTGATCGCCAACGAGAAGATGTGGGAGGGCACGGTCGACGAATCGGCGGTCCATATCCGCGAGATCATGCGGCGCGCGCTCGACCTCCAGGCCACCGCGATCATCGTCGTCCACAACCACCCGTCGGGCGACCCCTCGCCAAGCCAGCAGGACATCCGCCTGACCCGCGACCTCGCCGAGGCGGGGCGGCACCTCAGGGTCACGCTCCACGACCACATCATCGTCGGCGCGAGCGGGCATAAGAGTTTGAGGGCGGAGGGGCTGATCTAAATCGCCCATCCGTCATTCCCGCTTTCGCGGGGATGACTGTGCCGTCTATCGCGGCGCCACCGCCGGGCCGGCGCGGGTGAAGCGCATCGTCCACATTTCGCGCCAGGTCTCGCCCTGCCGGGCCGAGCTGGTCCCGGTATAGCCGTCGTCCGTCCGGACCAGCACGTTGCGGAGCGTCAGCCGCTCGCCGCCGGGGCCGACATAATTTTCCTCGGGGAAATCGACGCCGGCGGGCGTCGGATCGGCATGGCCGCCGCTATAGCCGCCGTCCGAGGCATAATAATCGTAACGGATGCGCCGCGCCGCCGGGTCCCAGCGGTAGATGGTCTCGCCCGAATAAGGCGCCGGCGCGCCCTCGACGACGTGCAGATCGCGCACGTAGCGGCCGCCGAGCATCATTGTATAGCAATGGGTGTCGGTCCGGGCCGAGTTCGGGAAGGTGGCGCGCCAGCACGAGCCGACCAGGAAGGCGAGCGGCGCGAGTTCGGGCGCGAGGCCGGGCACCGCGGGGGTCGCCGGCGCGGCCTGCGCCGCCATCGCCACCAGCATCGAAGCAAGCATGAGCCCTCCTTGCCCGGCAGTTGAACGATTGATCAACCGGGAGTCAAGCGGATTTGATCGATCGTTCAACTGGGGCGAGCGGGGCCGGAACCGCGAGCGATGCCGAGCGCACGTCGATGACCTGCGGAATCCTGTCGCTGGTCTGCGCCCTGCTCTCGCTCGTGGTCGGCCCGCTCGGCCTGCCCACGCTCATCGCCGCCGTGGTGGCATCATCGGCAAGAATGCCGGCCGCGACCTGCCGGTGAAGACCGGTTATTATCTCAGCATTGCCGGCCTCGCCATTTCCGGGATCGTGCTGCTGATCGTCCTGCTGGCGATCGCGGCCTGCTCGAGCTTCGTTGGCGGGATGGGGCGGATGCGCTGGTAGCGGCCGGGCCGGACCGAACGACGCGCCGCGTTGCGCCCCGCCCCGCCCGTTGCTAGGCGCGGCCGATGATCCCCCGCTACGCCCGCCCCGCCATGACCGCTTTGTGGGAGCCCGCGGCCCGCTACCGGATCTGGTTCGAGATCGAGGCGCACGCGCTCGACGCGATGGCCGAATTGGGCGTGGTGCCGCAATCGGCGGCGAAGGCGGTCTGGGACTGGTGGGCGACGAAGCCCGAAGTCGACGTGCCAGCGATCGACGCGATCGAGGCGGTGACCAGGCACGACGTCATTGCCTTCCTGACCTGGGTGGCCGAGCAGGTCGGCCCCGAGGCGCGCTTCCTCCACCAGGGCATGACCAGCTCCGACGTGCTCGACACCTGCCTCGCCGTCCAGCTCGCCCAGGCCGCCGACATCCTCCTTGCCGATCTCGACGATCTGCTCGCCGTGCTGAAGCGCCGCGCCTTCGAGCACAAATCGACCCCGACGATCGGCCGCAGCCACGGCATCCACGCCGAGCCGGTCACCTTCGGGCTCAAGCTGGCGCAGGCTCATGCGGAGTTCGCCCGCGGCCGCGCCCGCCTCGTGGCGGCGCGCGCGGAGATCGCGACCTGCGCCATCTCCGGCGCCGTCGGCACCTTCGCCAATGTCGATCCCAGGGTCGAGGCGCATGTCGCCGCGAAGATGGGCCTCGCTGTCGAGCCCGTCTCCACGCAGGTCATCCCGCGCGACCGCCACGCCATGTTCTTTGCAACGCTCGGCGTGATCGCCTCATCGATCGAGCGGCTGGCGACCGAGATCCGCCACCTCCAGCGCACCGAGGTGCTCGAGGCGGAGGAATATTTCGCTGCCGGGCAGAAGGGCAGCTCGGCGATGCCGCACAAGCGCAACCCGGTGCTCAGCGAGAATCTGACCGGCCTCGCCCGCATCGTCCGCGCGGCGGTCGCGCCGGCCATGGAGAATGTCGCGCTCTGGCACGAGCGCGACATCTCCCATTCGTCGGTCGAGCGCTATATCGGCCCCGACGCGACGATCACGCTCGATTTCGCCCTCGCCCGGCTCGCCGGGCTCATGGACAAATTGCTGGTCTATCCGGAGCGGATGCGGAAGAATCTCGACCGCATGGGCGGCCTCGTCCACTCGCAGCGCGTGCTGCTCGCCCTCACCCAGGCCGGCGCCGGCCGGGACGAGGCCTATGCGCTGGTCCAGCGCAACGCCATGAAGGTCTGGGACTCGGACGGCGCGCTGTCGCTCCTGGAGCTGCTCAAGGCCGACGCCGAGGTGACCGCCTTGCTGCAGCCCGCCGAGATCGAGGCGCAGTTCGACCTCGGCCACCACCTCAAGCATGTCGACACGATCTTCAAACGCGTGTTCGGAGCGGCCTAGATTGCATCGACATTCGGCCCCAATTCCCTCCCCTTGAGGGAGAGGGAGCAGGCCCGCGTTACGCTAAATACTGCCGTCCCTAGTGATGCGCCGCCGGTGGGTGGGTGAGGCTGCGGTGGATCGTCTCGATCAGGCTGTCGGGCGAGATGAAGCCGTCCGGCGGGCCGTAGCCGTCGGCGAGGCGCTCGGCCTTGATCTGGGCGAGCGTTCGGCCGGCGGCGATGCCCTGCCCGACCCGGCTGCGCAGGTCGATCAGCATGTCGCGGTAGCGGACGAGATCGGCGCGCCGCGCCATCGGGCCGTGGCCGGGGATGATCCGGGTTTCCTCGTTGGCGAGGCCAAGGCCGGTCTCCACCGCGACGATGGCGCCGTCGATCGAGCCGCCCGAATCCAGATCGATGAAGGGCAGCATGCCGTTGAAATAAGTGTCGCCCATGTGGAGCACGTTGGCCCGCGTCCAGTAGATCAGCGAATCGCCGTCGGTATGGGCGTTGTCGACATGGATGGCGCGGATGTCGTCGCCGTTGAAGTGGAACGTGAGGTTCTCGCTGAAGGTGATCACCGGCAGCGCGCCCCCGGGCGAGGCCGGCACCGCCTCGCCGCGCACCACCTGCGCCATCGCCATGCGCAGGCGGACATTGTCGTGGGCGACGATGACGGTGCCGGCGCGGCCGAGATTCTCGTTCCCGCCGGTATGATCGCCATGCCAGTGGGTGTTGATCACATAGCGGATCGGATCGGGGTCGAGGGTCGCGACCGCGGCCAGGACGCGCGCCGTCGCCGGCGCATATTGATCGTCGATCAGGATGTTGCCGTCGGCGCCGTAAGAGAGGCCGATATTGCCGCCCCGGCCGAACAATACGGCGATTCCGGGCGCGATCCGCTCGACCCTTATCTCGCCGGCGGGCGGCGGCTGATGAGCGAGCGCCGGCGCGGCGGCGAGCAGGAGCAAGGCGGTGAGAACAAGGCGCATGACGGTCCCCTTTTGCGCGACCGATAATGCCCTATCTTGAGCCTCTGTCGAGGAGACTTTCATGGCCGATCTGTCGCAATTTCCGATCACGACCCGCTGGCCCGCCGCTTATCCCGACCGGCTCCAGCTTTATTCTGTGCCGACGCCCAACGGCGTCAAGGTCTCGATCATGCTCGAGGAGACCGGCCTGGCCTACGAGCCGCATTTCATCAATATCGGCGAGAACCAGAGCTGGACCCCCGAATTTCTGTCGCTCAACCCCAACGGCAAGATCCCGGCGATCGTCGATCCCGACGGGCCCGGCGGCAAGCCGCTCGGCCTGTTCGAATCGGGCGCGATCCTGATCTACCTCGCCGAAAAGACCGGGCAATTCCTGCCCGCCGACCCGGCCCCGCGCTACCAGGCGATCCAGTGGCTGATGTGGCAGATGGGCGGGCTCGGGCCGATGTTCGGCCAGCTCGGCTTCTTCCACAAATTCGCGGGGCGCGAGTATGAGGACAAGCGTCCGCGCGACCGCTACGTCGCCGAGTCGAAGCGCCTGCTCGGCGTGCTCGAGACGCGCCTCGAAGGCCGCGACTGGATCATGGACGATTACACGATCGCCGACATCGCGACGCTGGGCTGGGTCCGCAATCTCATCACTTTCTATGAGGCGCGCGAGCTGGTCGATTATGACAGCCTGACCAACGTCCCCGCCTGGCTGGCGCGCGGCTTGGCCCGGCCGGCGGTGCAGCGGGGGTTGCAGATCCCGGCGCGGCCCTAGACGTTCCCCGGCGAAGGCCGGGGCTCAGTCCTTCCGACCGTGCCGCTGGGCCCCGGCTTTCGCCGGGGAACGCTACCCGCCCAGCACCGTCTTGATCTTGGCGAAGAAGCCCTTCGAATTGGGGCATTCCTCGCCGGTCTCGGTGTCGCGGAACTGCTCCAATATCTCGCGCTGGCGGGCGTTCAGCTTGGTCGGGGTCTCGACCTCGATCTGGAGGACCATGTCGCCATGGCCGCGGCCGTTCATGCTCGGCATGCCGGCGCCGCGCTGGCGGAGCTGCTTGCCGGACTGGATGCCGGCGGGAATCCTGATCTCGTGCTTGCGCTTGTCGAGGCCGGGCACCTCGATCGTGCCGCCGAGGGCGGCGGTGGTGAAGCTGACCGGGCAGCGCGCGAACAGGGTGGTGCCGTCGCGCTGGAAGATGTCGTGCCGCTTCAGGTGGATGAAGATGTAGAGATCGCCGGCCGGGCCGCCGCGAACGCCCGCCTCGCCTTCTCCGGTCAGGCGGATCCGGGTGCCCTCGTCGACGCCGGCGGGGATATCGACCTTGAGCGCCTTGCGCTTGTCGACCCGGCCCTCGCCGCGGCAGGCCAGGCAGGGATCGGCGATGGTCTCGCCGACGCCGCGGCAGGTCGGGCAGGTCTGCTCGACCACGAAGAAGCCCTGGCGCGCGCGAACCTGGCCGCGGCCGCCGCACATCGCGCAGCTGCTCGCCGACGTGCCCGTCTTGGCGCCGGCGCCGCCGCAGGGCTCGCACGGCGCGGTGGTATCGACCTGGAGCTCGACCGGGCGGCCGTGAAAGGCGTCTTCGAGCCCGATTTCGAGATCGTAGCGCAGGTCCGAGCCCCGGCGGACGTTCGAGCGGCCGCGGGCGCCCTGTTGCGCGCCGCCCATGAACTCGCCGAAGATATTGTCGAAAATATCGGCGAAGGAGCCGAAATCCTGGGCCCCGCCATTGCCGCCACCGCCGTTGCTGTTGCGGAAGGCGGCGTGGCCGAAGCGGTCATAGGCGGCGCGCTTCTGCGGGTCCTTGAGGCATTCATAAGCCTCGCTCAGCGTCTTGAACTTGGCCTCCGCGTCGGTGCAGCCGCCATTGCGATCGGGATGGCATTCCATGGCGAGCTTGCGATAGGCGGCCTTGATCGTCGCCGGATCGGCGGTCCGCTCGACCTGCAGCAGGGAATAATAATCGGCTTCAACCACGGCCCAAATTTCCCCCAACCCCTCTTCCCGTCACCCCCGCGAAAGCGGGGGTCCAGCTTTCTTTCAGACCATGTCCAGAAGAAGCTGGATTCCCGCTTTCGCGGGAATGACGGTGGAGGCGCATGTCCTAACCCTTATTGCCTTCGTCGACCTCGGAGAATTCGGCGTCGACGACCTCCTCGTCGCCGGCGGCCGCGTTCTCGCCGCCCTCGGGCGCTTCTGCGCCGGGCGAGGCGGCGGCCTGCTGGTCCTTCTCGTAAATCGCCTGGCCCATCTTCATCGCGACCTGGGCGAGCGCTTCCGATTTGGCCTTGATCGCTTCCGTCTCATTGCTCTCGACGGCGGTCTTGGCCTCGGCGATCGCGGCCTCGATCTCGGTCTTGAGCGCCTCGTCGATCTTGTCGCCATGCTCCTTGATCTGCTGCTCGGTCGAATGGATCAGGCTCTCGGCGCCGTTCTTCGCCTCGGCCGCCTCGCGGCGGGTCTTGTCCTCGTCGGCGAACTGCTCGGCTTCCTGGACCATCTTCTCGATGTCGGAATCGCTAAGCCCGCCCGAGGCCTGGATGCGGATCTGCTGCTCCTTGCCGGTGCCCTTGTCCTTGGCCTGGACGTTGACGATGCCGTTGGCGTCGATGTCGAAGGTGACCTCGATCTGCGGAACGCCGCGCGGCGCCGGCGGGATTCCGACCAGGTCGAATTGGCCGAGGATCTTGTTGTCCGCCGCCATTTCGCGCTCGCCCTGGAAGACGCGGATGGTGACCGCGTTCTGATTGTCCTCGGCGGTCGAATAGGTCTGGGTCTTCTTGGTCGGGATCGTGGTGTTGCGGTCGATCATCCGGGTGAAGACGCCGCCCAATGTCTCGATGCCGAGCGACAGCGGGGTGACGTCGAGTAGGAGGACGTCCTTGACCTCGCCCTGCAGCACGCCGGCCTGGATGGCGGCGCCCATGGCGACGACCTCGTCCGGATTGACGCCGGTGTGCGGCTCCTTGCCGAAGAAATCCTTCACGATCTCGCGCACGCGCGGCATGCGAGTCATGCCGCCGACGAGGACGACTTCGTCGATGTCCGCGCTCTTCACGCCCGCATCGGCGATCGCCTTCTTGCACGGATCGAGCGTCCGCTTGATCAGCGCCTCGACCAGCTTCTCGAGGTCGGACCGCGTGATCGCCTTGACCAGATGCTTGGGCCCGGTCGCGTCGGCGGTGATGAAGGGCAGGTTGACCTCGGTGGTCTGCGCCGAGGAGAGCTCGATCTTGGCGCGCTCGGCGGCTTCCTTGAGCCGCTGCAGCGCGAGCCGGTCGGTGCGAAGGTCGATCCCTTCCTGCTTCTTGAACTCGTCCGCGAGGAAATCGACGATCTTCGCGTCGAAATCCTCGCCGCCGAGGAAGGTGTCGCCGTTGGTCGACTTCACCTCGAAGACGCCGTCGCCGATCTCGAGGATCGAGATGTCGAACGTGCCGCCGCCGAGATCGTAGACGGCGATCGTCTTGCCGTCCTGCTTCTCGAGCCCGTAAGCGAGCGCCGCGGCGGTCGGCTCGTTGATGATGCGCAGCACTTCCAAACCGGCGATCTGGCCGGCATCCTTGGTCGCCTGGCGCTGGGCGTCGTTGAAATAGGCCGGGACGGTGATCACCGCCTGGGTAACGGTCTCGCCGAGATAGGCCTCGGCGGTTTCCTTCATCTTCTGGAGGATGAAGGCCGAGATCTGGCTCGGCGAATAATCCTTGCCGCCCGCCTGCACCCAGGCGTCGCCATTGGCGCCCTTGACGATGTGATAGGGGACGAGCTCGGTGTCCTTCTTGGTGATCGGATCGTCGAAGCGGCGGCCGATCAGGCGCTTGACCGCGAACACGGTGTTGTCGGGATTGGTGACGGCCTGGCGCTTGGCCGGCTGGCCGATCAGCCGCTCGCCGTCCTTGGTGAAGGCGGCGATGGACGGGGTCGTGCGCCCGCCCTCCGCATTCTCGATGACCTTCGGCTTGCCAGCTTCCATGACAGCGACGGCGCTGTTGGTGGTGCCGAGATCGATTCCGATCACTTTTGCCATTTTTATACCTCTTGGCCCCATGAAACGATTTGTGCCCGCGCGGCCCTTTTCAAGGCGTCCGCACCGGCGTCATGCAGGCGATATAGGAGGCGTTTTTGTTGCGACAAGAAGCGCGGCGGCCTAAGGGCGCGCAATGAAACGACTTGTCCCGATCATGGCCGCCTCGCTCGCGCTCGCCGGGTGCGGCGACGCCGCCCATCACGATCACAATGAAGCGGGCAACGAAGCGGCCTCGAACGGGACGGCGGCAACGACCGGGCCGGTCGTCCGCCTGCCCGCCGTGCCGGGGCGGCCGGCGGCCGGTTATTTCGACTATCGGGTCGCCGGCGACCGCGGCGCCCTGCTCTCGGTCAGCTCGCCCCAGGCGCGCCGGATCGAGATGCACGAGACCATGAACATGGGCGGCATGAGCGAGATGCGTCCGCTCGCCCGGATCGCGGTCCGCGACGGCGAGACGCTCCACTTCGCGCCGGGCGGGCGGCATCTGATGCTGTTCGACATTTCCCGCGACGTCGCCGCCGGCGGGCGGATCGACCTCATCCTGCGTTTCGAGCGCGGCGAGCCCGTCACCATCTCGGCCACTTTGGTGCCGACCGGCGGCGACATTTAGATCAACGCACTTCCTTTCCGCGCCGGCCATGCTAGCCTCCGGTCGACTATCGGGGAGACGATCATGGAAGCGCCGCTCGACACTTTCCGGCCCTCCACTTCGGGCTGGCTCATGGGCACGATGGCCGGCTGGGGGACGGTCCTGCTCGGCCTCGCCGGGATCGTGCTCGCCGTGATGGGGCTTCTCAACCTGGGCATGTACTGGCTGGTGCTGACGGTCGCCGCCCTCGCGATCACTGGCTGGAAGTGGTTCCACAACATCGCCGCCACCTACGAGGTGACCGAGGAGCGGCTGATCGTCCGCCGCGGCATCTTCATCAAGAGCATCGACGAGGTCGAGCTCTACCGGGTCAAGGACGTCCGCATCAACTTCACCATCGTCAACCAGATGGCCGATATCGGCGCGATCAGCATCACCTCGAGCGACGAGACCACCCGCACCGGCGATCTCGTGCTGCGCGACATCAAGCGGGCGCGCGAACGCCGCGAGACCCTGCGCCGCCTCGTCGACACCGCCCGCCAGAAAAGGCGCGTGCGCGAGGTCGACATGGTCCACGAGGACATCTGACGACAGTCGAGGTCAGGCGTCCGCTTCGGGCTCGTCCTTGCCGCCGCGAAGGGCGCGGATGCCGAAGAACAAGAGCAGGAAGAGCACCCACAGCCCCGCCGTGGCGACCGCGCCCAATTTGAGGCCGGCCATCCAATAGGGGCTCTTGTCGGCGTAATAAGCCCGCTCCGGCGCATAGCAGGGATCCGGGCCGCCGTCGGGCGGCCGCACATATTCGGTGCCGCGCTCCGCCGTGCAACGCTGGCTGACGAGGATCGCGCGGCGATAGGCGCTGCGATCGAGATCGCTGGCGCGCAGGAAGGTCGTGGCGCCGAGGCAGACCAAGGTCAGCAGGACCGCAAGGGCTATCCAGAGGCCGCGCTTCATGTCGATTCCCCCCGATCATGATTGCAGCCTCTTTCCTATCAGCTTTGGCCGGCGGGGTGCAAACCTCATCATGATACAATGTAACAAAGGACTTGGCGGGCGGCCTCGCCCGGCATAGAGTGCTGGCCCTGTTGCCGGGAGTTCACTCATGATCCGTTCGACGCGCGCGCTCATCCGGCTCTGCCTCCTGCTGCTGTCGCTTCCGCTCCTCGCCAGCGGCGCCTTCGCCCAGGGCGCCAGTCCCAGCCTCTCCGCCCGGGTGGCGGGCGTCGACAGCGAGGCCGCGGCCCGCAAGCTTCAGATCGAGACGCTCGACGTGCGCGTGCGCATCCGCGGCTCGATCGCCGAGACCATTATCACCGCGCGCTTCGCCAATCCCGGCGGCGACAATCTGGAGGGCGACTTCAGCCTGGCGATGCCGGCGGGCTCGGTGGTGACCGGCTATGCGCTCGACGTTGGCGACCGCATGATCGACGGCGTGCTCGTCGATCAGCGCCAGGGCCGGATCGCTTATGAAAGGCTGGTGCGCGGGCGGGTCGACCCCGGCCTCGCCGAGGTCGGCCGCGACAATCTCTTCCGCACGCGGATCTTCCCGATACCGCCCGGCGGCGGCCGCACCATCCGCCTCACCTTCGTCACCCCGCTCGATCCGGCGCACGGCTACGTCCTGCCGTTCCGCGACACGGGCGAGATCGGCCGGCTGACAATCGCCCTCGAAGTGGCCGGCGGTCAGGCCGGGCTTAGCATCGCCGGCGCGCCCCAGCGCTGGCGCGACGAAGACGGCGTCCAACGCTTCACGCTGGACCGGCGCGACGCCGCGCTGGAGGGCGGCATTTTTATTCCCATGACCGACGGGCCGGCGCTCCAGGTCAGCCGCCACGCCAATGGCGAGCGTTTCTTCGAGCTGACGGACGGGGCGTTGGGAGGCGACGGGCCGGCCGCGCCGCCGCGCAGCATCGCCATCCTCTGGGACCGCTCGCTCTCGCGCGCCGGCGACGATCTCGACGCGGAGATCGCCCTCGTTCGGGCTTACCTGGAGCGGGTGCGGCCGCAGGCGATCGAGCTCGTCCTGTTCGACAGCGGCGGTATCGAGCGGGTGCGCGCCACGAGCGCCGCCGCGCTCGTCGCCCGGCTGCGCGCCGTGCGCTATCGCGGCGCGACCAGCTTCGCCATTCTCGCCGGCACGCGGCTGGCGGGGACCTGCCTTTTGTTCAGCGACGGGCTGGTGACGATCGACGCGCGCGAGGCGTTCCGGCCCGGCTGCGCGCTCTTCGCCGTGTCGAGCGCGCCCGACGCGGATCGCGCCTGGCTCGGCGCGCTCGCGCGCGGCGGCGGCGGTGAAGCGTTCGACCTTGGCGTCCGCCGCCCCGAGGAGGTGCTGGCCAGGCTGACCCGGCGGGTGCCGCGGGTGCTGGACGTCCGTACCGCCGGCCGCGCGCGCATCGATTACAGCCTGCTCGACGGCGGCGAGCGCGGCTGGCGGATCGTCGGGCCGATGCCGGCGAGCGGCGACATCGTCGTGAGCCTGTCCGGCCTGCCCGGCGGCGAAACCCAGCGCGTCTATACACGGCCTCGCGCAGACGGAGAGGGCAACGGCCCCGGCGCGCTCTGGGCCGCCGAGCGAGTCGCTTTTCTCGCGGCGAGCGACGAGCGCAGCCGCGACTCGGTGGTGGATTTCTCACGCCGCTATGGGGTGGCCTCGCCCGACGTCTCCTTCATCGTGCTGGAGAACGGCCGCGATTATGCCCAGGCGAAGATCGAGCCGCCCGCCGGCGCGCCCGACGAATGGCGACAAACCTACGAGCAGGTCCGAGCGCAGATGGCTGAGCAGGAGACCAGCCAGCGCGCCGGCCGGCTATCGGCCATGATCGGCCAGTGGCGCGAGATGCAGGATTGGTATGCGAGGCGCGTCAGTCGGCCGCTCGGTCAGCAGCGGCGGCGCGACCGCGAAGTCCAGCCTCCCGTCATGGCGCCGACGCCACAGCCCGTGCCGATGCCGCCGATGCAGGAGCCATCGGTCGCGGCGCCCGCGGAATCGGACGAGAGGAGCGTCGTGGTGACGGGGGCGCGCAGACCCCAAGCCGCCCTCGCCAACGACATGCCGATCGCCATGGTCGGCGGCGATGCCGGCCGGACCGGCGAGGCCGGCCAGGACGGCCGGGGCAGAAGCGGAACGATCGCGCTCGAGCCCTGGAAGCCGGAGCGGCCCTATTTGCGGGCGCTGGAGGCGGCAACGCCGGCGACGCGCGAGCGTGTCTTCGCCGCGCAGCAGCGCGAGCATGGCGACCTGCCCGCTTTCTGGCTCGACGTCGCCGACTGGGCGTGGCGCCACGGCCGCCGCGCCGATGCCATCGCCTACGTGCTCAGCGCGCTTGAGCTGCCGACGCGCAACAGCCAGACGCTGGCGATCGTCGCCGACCGGCTGATGCGCTACGGCGAGACCGGCCGCGCGATCTGGCTGCTCGAACGGCTGCTCGCGGCCGAGGACGACCGGCCGCAGCCGCGCCGCAACCTGGCGCTGGCGCTGGCGCGGCGGGCGCGAGGCGCGCCGGCGGCGCAGGCGCGCGCCGATCTGGGCCGCGCCATCTCGCTTCTGACCGAGGTGGTGATGACGCCCTGGAACAATGCCTATGACGGGATCGAGATGATCTCGCTGGTCGAGGCGAACACTTTGATCCCGCGCTACCGCGCGCTCGGCGGCCGTGAAATCGGCCTCGACCGGCGGCTGATCGCTTTGCTCGACTTCGATCTCAGGGTGACGATCGAATGGCAGACCGAGGCCAGCGACGTCGATCTGTGGGTGGATGAGCCGGGCGGCGAGCGCGCCATCTATTCCAATCCGCGCACGGCGATCGGCGGGCGCCTGTCCAACGACATGACCCAGGGCTATGGGCCGGAGGAATATCTGCTGCGCCGGGCGCCGGCGGGCGCCTATGAGATCCGCGCCAACGTCTTCGCGGCCGACCGGCTCAGCCCCAATGGCGCGCAGCGGGTGACCGCGCGGATCATCCGCGATTATGGCCGGGCGACCGAGCGCGAGGAGCTGGTCGATATCGAGCTGCTCCCCGACGACGACAGCGGCGAGCGCCGGGTCGGCACGGTCACGTTCGGGCCGCGGGCGATGGCGCCAGGTCCGGCTCGCCCGCGAGCACGCGATAGAGGTCGGCGAGGTTCGCGTCGGTGAGCAGGCGGAGCAAGGCCTCGAAGCTGTCGACCACGAAATAGGCCTCCTGGAAGGCGTCCGAGCGGTAGCGGGTGCGCAGCACCTGGCGCAGATCGAAAGATGAGCGGCGCGGCTTGTCGCTCTCCAGCGAGAAGCGGCTCTCGCCGAAGCTCGACAGGAGCCCGGCGCCGTAGATGCGGGTCTCGCCGGCCTCGCGCGCCAGACCGAATTCGACGCTGTACCAATAGAGCCGCGCCAGCCTGTGCAGCGCGCCGGCACGCATCGCCGCCAGCCCCTCCGCGCCCATCGCCTGCATGAAATCGGCGACCGCGGGCTGGGCGAGCAAAGGGACGTGGCCGAAGACGTCGTGGAAGACGTCGGGCTGCTCGATATAATCGAGGCTGTCGGCGGCGCGGATGAAATTGCCGGCGGGGAAGCGGCGCCGGCTCAGATGCTCGAAGAAGATGTCGTCGGGGACGAGGCCGGGGACCGAGACCACGGTCCAGCCGGTGCGGGCGAAGAGGCGCTCGTTCAATTCCACGAAATCGGGGATTCCGGGCTTGGACAGGCGGAGCACGTCCAGCCCCTTGAAAAAATCGCTGACCGCCCGCCCCTCCAGCGCTGCGGATTGGCGGGCGAAGAGCGTGTCCCAGACGGCGTGCTCGGCCGGCGTGAAATGATCCCAGTTCTGCGGGATCGTCCAGTCGGCGGCGCAGCCGGCGGGCGGCGCGCTCTTCGCTTCGATCATCTCTTCGGTCAGCATGGGCAATTCCTCACAAAGAAAAACCCCGCCCGGAGGTCCGGACGGGGTGAAATCTGAAATCCTGGCTTGTTAAGCGCGCGTCAGATCGGTCCCGCCCGGGCGAGCCGATAATAATGAATCGAGGCGATCATGTTGCGCATCGCCCTCAAGGTCGTCGCTCCCGCGCGCCCTGTCAAGGCCGGCGGCTTATTCCTCCCCTGCATTTTGCAGGGGAGGAAATTGGGCGCGCCCTGCGCATCCAAGCTGCTATGCTGGCGCCGCCATGGAGGAACGCGAGGACAAAGCGGCGGCCGAGCCCGCCGAAACCGTCACCCGCCACCGGCTGTCGACCCGGATCTGGCACTGGGTGAACGCGCTCACAATGTTCGTCATGCTGATGAGCGGGCTGATGATCTTCAACGCCCATCCGCGCCTTTATTGGGGCCAATATGGCGCCAATGCCGATCATGCCTGGCTCGAGATCGGCTCGACTCGCGATTCGGGCTATTTGCGGATCGGGTCGCTGAGGGTGCCGACGACCGGCGTGCTCGGCTACCGAACCGATTGGGGCGGGACCGCGAGGCGCTATGCCTTCCCGAGCTGGGCGACCATTCCATCGGGCTACAGCCTCGCCTCCGGCCGGCGCTGGCATCTCGCCTTCGCCTGGGTGCTGGTGATCGGGCTGATCGCCTATTGGATCGCGATATTCGCCAACCGCCACTGGCGCGGCCTCCTGCCCCACCGCGCCGAATTGAAGCCGCGCCATTTGTGGCGCGAGGTGGCGGACCATGCCCGGCTGCGTTTCGCCAAGGGCGCGGAGGCGCTCCATTACAACACGCTCCAGAAGCTGAGCTACGCCTTCATCCTCTTCATCACCCTGCCGATGGTGATCCTGACCGGGCTCACCATGTCGCCGGGGATGAACGCGGGCTGGTCCTGGCTGCTCGATCTGTTCGGCGGGCGCCAGTCGGCGCGCTCGATCCATTTCATCTGCGCCTTCGCGCTGCTCGGCTTCATCCTGGTGCATCTGATCATGGTGGCGCTGACCGGCCCGCTCAGGCAGATCGGCGCGATGATCACGGGCCGCTGGAGAGTGGAGAAATGATCACGCGCCGCACCTTGATCGTCGGCGGCGCCGGCGCCTTGCTCGCGGGCTGCGACAGGCTCGACGGCAGCCCCGCCTTCCGCGAAATGCTTCGCGCCGGCGAGGGGCTGACCATGAGCGCGCAACGGCTGATCACCAGCCGCAATGCGCTGGCCCGCGAGTTCGGCGCCGCCGACATGTCGCCGGTCTTCCGCTCCAACGGCACCTCCAACCCCAACACGCCCGATTACCAGCGCCTCGCCGCCGGCCGCTTCGCCGACTGGCGGCTCACGGTCGACGGCCTCGTCCGCCGCCCGCTCTCGCTGTCGCTCGAGCAGATCGGGCGAATGCCGCGGCGGACCCAGATCACCCGCCACGATTGCGTCGAGGGCTGGTCGGCGATTGGCAAATGGACCGGCGTGCCGCTGTCGCTGCTGCTCGATCAGGCGGGCCTGCGCGACGAGGCGCGCTATATAATCTTCCATTGCGCCGACCGCTTCGGCGACCGCCCTTATTACGAAAGCATCGACCTGATCGACGCCTTTCACCCGCAGACCATCCTCGCCTGGGCGCTCAACGATAGCCTGCTGCCAATCCCCAACGGCGCGCCGCTGCGGCTGAGGGTCGAGCGCCAGCTCGGCTACAAGCACGCCAAATATCTAATGCGGATCGAGGCCCGCGACAGCCTCGCCGGCCTCCACGGCGGCCGCGGCGGCTATTGGGAGGATGCCGTCGATTACGAATGGTATGCGGGGATTTAGCGCCGCAGCCGCGCCGCCAGCTCTTCCTCGATCGCGCGATAGGCCGACCGGCGCCCGCGCGGGGGATCGTCGCCATTGCCGGTGGCGAAGAAGGCGATGCCCTTGCCGGTGCGTGCGTCGATCCAGAGGCCCGAGCGCAGGCCATAGGCATCGCCGGCATGGCCGATCATGGGGCGGCCGGCGAACAGGTCGTCGCGGCAGCCCGGCACCGCGACCGGCAGCGACTGCACGGCCAGGCCATAAGCGCAATAGAAGCCGCTTTCGGTCTCGCCATTGCCGCCGTCATAGGTCCAGGCCGAGGCCGTCAGCGTCCGAATGCTCGCCTCGCTGAGCAAGGGCCGGCCCCGATTCAGCAGCAGCCGGCCGATCACGGCCAAGTCCCGCACCGAGATGCGCAGGCCGCCCTGCGGCGAGAAGAGCGCGCCGTTGTCGCCGAGCTGGTAGGCGGCAAGATCGCAGCCCGACGGCGCCAGCACCGGGCAATCGGGCCGCCGGCCGCCGAGATCGTCGCGGACCACGCTGCCGTCCGCGGCGTAGAGCACGGCCGCGCGCGCGATCGCGGCATCGCTGCAGGTCGTCCAGTTGAAGCAGGCGTCGATGCCGAGCGGGCGAAGCACGAGGCGCTCCATCAGCCGGTCGAAGCGCTCGCCCGACGCCTTCTCCATCACCGACGCGATGACCGGGAAGCCGAGATTGGCATAAAGGAAATGGCTGCCGGGCGGGTGCGTGGAATCGAAAGCGGCGGGATTGGCGAGCGCCTGCTGCAAGGTCGTGCCGAGGGGAATCGCCCAATATTCTATGTCGTCCTTGAGCGAGGAACGGTGCGAGAGCAGCAGCCTCAGCGTAATCGGCCGGTCGGGAAAGGCCGGGTTGCGCAGGGACCAGCCGAGATAATCGGAGACGTCGCGGTCGAGATCGAGCCGGCCCTGCTCGACCAGCCGCATCACGCCGAGCGCCACCACCAGCTTGGAGATGGACGCAATCCGCGCCGGATCGTCGATGGTGAGCCGCCGCCCGCGCGCCCGATCGGCGAGGCCCGAGGCGCCCGAGGCGGTGATCGTCCGCGCGTCGAAGGTCGCCCAGGCATAAGCCGGACGCGGCCCAGTCGGGGCGGGCGTCGTCGCGCAGCCGGCCAGGAGGAAAAGGAGCAGGAGCAGCGGTCTCATCGCCCTGGTCTAGCGCGCCGCAATCTCCGCCGCCAGCGCCCGCACCGCATCGCGCAGTTCGGCGGGCTCGATCACCTCCACCTCCGGGCCGATGCCGAGCAGGGTCAGCGCCGCGCGCTCCACCGCCTCGACGGGCAAAGCGAGACGCGACCAGCCGTCGGCCTCGGGCGGTCCCGCCGCCGCCACCGCCTTGGCCGCATAAGCGCCGAGCTCCGCCAGCCGCTTCAGCCCGGCCGGCGAGGCGCGCAAGGCGGCGAGGCCGGGCCGCAGCTCCGCCTCGAAGCGCGCGAGCGAGGCCGACCAGTAAGCGGGCAGGTCGAAATCGGCCGGCCGCTCGAACGTGCCCTCCCCGACGGCCTGGTCGAGGATGCTGGAGACCCGGAAGGTGCGGATCTTGCCCCGGCCGAGCGCGACCAGATACCAGGCGCCGGCCTTGAGAACGAGGCCGAGCGGCTCGATCCGCCAGTCGCGCACGCCGGTCCAGCTCTCGTAGCGCATCGCCACCGCCCTGCGGTCGAGCACCGCGCGGGCGAGCGCCGGCAGATGGCGGACGGGCTCCTCCGCCCGATACCAGTCGAGCGGATCGACGTGGAAGCGCGCGGCCATGCGCCCGGCCTCCTCGCTGCCCGCGGCCGGCAAAGCGGCGAGCAATTTGCCCCTGGCGCGCGCCGCCACGGCACCGAGGCCGAGCGCGGCGGCGGCGCCGGGCAGGCCGATCACCGGGATCGCCTCCGCCTCGCCCGCGGCGAGGCCGGTCAGCCGGGTCCGGTAGCCGTCGAGCAACTGGAAGCCGCCGCCCGGCCCGCGGTCGCCATAGACCGGGATGCCGGCGGCGCTGAGCGCGTCGATGTCGCGATAGATGGTTCGGACCGAGACTTCGAACTCGTCCGCCAGCGCCTCGGCGGTCAGGCGCACCCGCAATTGCAGCAGGATCAGGATCGAAAGCAGCCGGCTCGCGCGCATATTTTCGTCCTAGCAGATATATCCTGACGCGGAATGTCAGTTATCCGCGCCAATAAGGCCGGTGTGGGCACGCCGGACGGGAGACGGACAATGATGGGACGACGGACTGTGCTCAAATCGGCGGCCGCGCTTGCGGTCGGCAAGCTGGCTTTCGAGAGCAAAACGGCGCGCGCGGCGCAGGCCGCGCCGGCGGCAACCGGCGATTTCGCCTTTCTCGCCGGCGAATGGCGGATCGCCAATCGGATGATGAGCCAAAGCGCGTGGATCGAATTCCCCGGCGAAGCCACGGTCCACTCCGTGCTCGCCGGCAATGGCAGCATCGAGGAATTGCGCATCCCCGCGCGCAACTTTTCGGGCCTCGGCATCCGCCTCTACGATAGCGAACGGCGGGCCTGGAAGGACCATTGGGTCAACGGCCAGCAGCGCGTGGTGGGCGAGCCGATGTACGGCACGTTCGAGGCCGGCATCGGCACCTTCACCGCCGACGACAACGACAATGGCGTCGCGATCAAGGCGCGCGGGATCTGGGACCGGATCACGCCCACCTCGTGCCGCTGGTACCAGAGCGTGTCGCGCGACGGCGGGGCGACCTGGACGGACAGCTGGTATATGGACTGGAGGCGGGTCTGACGTCGTTCCCCGGCTTTCGCCGGGGAACGGTCAGCCCTTCTTCGCCACCCCCACCAAGGCCGGCCGCAGCAGCCTATCCTTGATCGTGTAGCCCGCCTGCATCTCCTGGACGATGGTGCCGGGCTCGGCCTCGTCGCTGGGCACTTCGAGCATCGCCTGGTGGAGATGCGGGTCGAGCGGCTTGCCGATCGATTCGACGCGGGCAACGCCATGGCGCTGGAAGGCGCTGTCGAGCTCGCGCCCCGTCGCCTCCAGGCCGGCGATCAGTCCTTTGGTCCGCTCGTCCTCGCGCATCTCCTCGGGAATCGCGGACAAGGCCCGCTCCAGATTGTCCTTCACGCTCAGCATGTCGCGGGCGAAGGCGGTGGCGGCATATTGCGTGGCACTCACCTTCTCCTGCTCGAGCCGGCGGCGCACATTCTGGGTCTCGGCCTGCGCGTAGAGGACGTGCTGGCGCACCTCCTCCAATTCCTTCTCGATCTCGCCCAGCCGGTCGACGTTCATCCCGCCGCCGCCGAAATCGATCTCGCCTTCCAATTCGATCTTTTCGTCTTCCTTGTTCATCTCAGCAATCTCGATAAGGTTTTCGCCGTGAAATCCACCATGGGAACCACGCGCGCATAGTTCAACCGGGTCGGCCCGATGACGCCGACGACGCCGACCAATTTGCCGTCCCGCCCGCGATAGGGCGCGGCAATAACCGACGAACCCGACAACGCGAACAGCTCATTCTCCGATCCAATGAAAATCTTCATCGCGGCGCCGTCGCGGGCGCGGCCGAGCAGGCGGGCGATCTCCTCCTTGCCCTCGAGCTCCTCGAGCAACTGGCGGACCCGGTCGAGATCGGCGGCGGTGCTGTCGTCGATGAGATTGGCCTGGCCGCGCACGATCAGCACCGGCCGCCGCGCCCCATCCTCGGACCAGACCGCAAGCCCCTGCGCAACCAGCGCCTGCGCCGCCTTGTCGAGCGCCGCCTTGCCGGCGCCGATCTCCTCGGCGAGCCGCGCCTGCGCCTCGCGCAGCGTCAGCCCGGAGAGGCGCGCGCTGACATAATTGCCGACCTCGCCCAAAGTCGAGGGCGTCACGCCCGGCGGCAGGTCGATCACCCGATTCTCGACGCTGCCGTCGCTGCCGACGACCACCGCCACCGCCTGGGTCGGCGACAAGGGCACGAAGGCGAGCTGCTTCAGCGCCGGCTCCTCCTTGGGCACGAGCACGATGCCGGCGCAGGCCGACATTCCGGACAAGGCCGCGGTGGCGTTGGCGATCGCCTCCTCGATCGGGCCGCCGCGTTCGATCAGGGATTCCATCGCCGCGCGGTCCTCGGGCCGGGGCTCGGCGACCTGCATGATCGCGTCGACGAACAAGCGGAGCCCGGTCTCGGTCGGGATCCGCCCCGCCGAGGTGTGCGGCGCCGCCAGCAGCCCCGATTCCTCGAGATCCTGCATGACGTTGCGGATCGAGGCGGGCGAGAGGTTCAGGCTGGAGGTGCGCGAGATAGTGCGCGAGCCGACCGGATGGCCGCTCTCCAGATAGGCCTCGACCACCATCCGGAACACGTCACGCGCGCGACTGCTCATCTCGCCGATGCTGCTCGCCATCAGGAGGATGTAGGCGCCGCGGGCGGGACCCTCAACGTCTCTCTGCCCTCGGTATCCCTACCGGCGCCTGTTTGGCCGCGCCCGGATGAAGCGCGCGAGCGGCAAGAGCCCGGGCGCGCCTGCGAGGCGGCGGTCGATGCCGGCGACGCGCGGCTCGATGCAGCCATGATAGAAATTGAGCTCCTGCCCCGGGCCGCGCGCCGGCCGCCACGTCACCACTGTGTGCATCTGATCGGTTATGATGCCCCGGCACTGGTCCGGGCCGGTGAACGAGACATTCCCGCGCGCGGGACGGACCGGCGCGAGATGGCGGGAGAAGGCCTGATATTGCGCGCGCGTAATCCGGAAGGGATGGCGGCCGGGCAGCGCGCTGCCCGATACGCCTTCGAAAAGCCCGGTCCCGTCGGCCTGGACCGTGAAGCTGAAGCCCGCGCAGGCGCCGAAGCAGGGCCCGACCTGGAAGCTGATGCTCTCGACGCCGGGGCGTGGTTGGGCAGGCGCGCCGGCAGGCATGGCCAGCAGCGGCAAGGCCGCCAGAAGCAGCCGTCTCATCGCCGTCCCCCAATCAATTGTGCCAGCGGCAGCAGGTCCGGCGCGGCGCGCAGGCGAGCGGCGATGGCGCGGTTGCTCCGCATGTCGCAGCCATAATAGAAATAGAGGCCCTGCGTGCCGCGGCGCGAGCGCCAGGTCACTTCGGCGGACGGCATGTCGGTCGCCGTGCTGCGGCACCTTTCGCCGGCATAGCGGATCGTGCCGCGCGCCGGGCGGAGCGGCGCCAGGTGGCGGGCGAAAGCCTGGTACTGGCCGGGCCGCAGGCGGAAGGGGCGCGTGCCGGTCACCGCGGTGTGGTGCCGGCCCTCGAACGTGCCGGTGCCGTTGCTGTTCACCGTCACCCGATAGACCGGGCAGGTGCCGAAGCAGGGGCCGGTCTCGAAGATGATAGTCTCGACCGGGGTCGCCGGCCGCGGCGGGGCCGCGGCGGCGACCGGAAGCGCCAGCGCGGCGGCGATGAGGATTGCGATCTTTTTCATTCGGGCTCCCCTGCGCCCTCGCCGCTGAACCGCGCCTGTCCGGCCTCAGCGCCGGATCGCCCCGCTCACCATGTAGAGGATTATGCCGATGATGAGCAGAATGCCGCCGTAAAACACCCAATGCACGCTGCCGACCATGAAGCTTCCGGCCGGCCAGGGCAGGATGCCGCCGCCCTGCGCCATGAACAGCGCCCCGACCACCATCCCGATGATCCCCATATATTTCAGAAAGCCGGCCATCCGCATTCCTTCGCCCTGGACCTTTTCCGAGAATCCTATGCGTCCTTCCCGCCGCGCGCCAGACCGGATGCGGGCTCTAGCGGCCGAGCCGGCCGCCGAAGGCCACCATCAGCGCCCCGCCCACGGCGAGGATCGCGCCGCGTATCGCCCAGCTATAGTCGTCGATCATGAAGCTCGTCTGCGGCCAGCGCACCAGGCCGATCCCCTGGCCGATGAAGAGCAGCCCCAGCAGGATGGCGGGCACCCCGATCGCTACCATGAGCAGCCTGACGATCGCCATGTCCCGTCCTCCCGACTTATTCCCGCGCGGCCGGCGGACCGCGAGCCATTGCCTCGGCCCCAGATATTGATACGACGCGCGCGACCTCAGTGAAAGGAAAGTCATGCGTCCCTCCGGCCGCGCGCCAGATCAGATGCGCGCCATCATCATGGAGCCGGGCTTCACCCGCCACGCCGAAGGGAGCTGCCTGGTCAGCTTCGGCGACACCAGGGTGCTGTGCACCGCATCGGTAGAGACCAACCTGCCCGGCTGGCTGCGCGGCAAGGGGCGCGGCTGGGTCACGGCGGAGTACGGGATGCTGCCGCGCGCGACCCATACCAGGGGCCGGCGCGAGGCGGCGGGCGGCAAGCAATCGGGGCGGACGCAGGAGATCCAGCGGCTGATCGGCCGCTCGCTCCGCGCCGTCGTCGATCTCGAAAAGCTCGGCGAGCGCCAGGTGACGCTCGATTGCGACGTCATCCAGGCCGACGGCGGCACCCGCACCGCGGCCATCTCCGGCGCCTGGGTGGCGCTCCGGCTCGCCATTGACGGGCTGATCGCCAGGAAGCTGATCGAGGCCGACCCGATCCAGCGCAAGGTCGCCGCGGTGAGCTGCGGCATCCATAACGACAATGCCGTGCTCGACCTCGATTATGCCGAGGACAGCGCGGCCGGCTGCGACGGCAATTTCGTGCTGACCGACGACGGCCTGCTGGTCGAGACGCAGATCAGCGCGGAGGGCGACTGCTTCGACGAGGAGGGGCTGCTCAGGCTGCTCCGCCTGGCGCGGATCGGCTGCGCCGACATCTTCGCCGCCCAGGACAAGGCCACCGGGCGGTGAGGAAGCTCGGCGCCGGCCGGCTGGTCATCGCCAGCCACAATGAGGGCAAGGTCCGCGAGATAAGGGAGCTGCTCGGCCCTCATGGGGTCGAGCCGGTCTCGGCGGCCGAGCTCGATCTGCCCGAGCCCGACGAGATCGGCACCACCTTCATCGACAATGCCGATCTGAAGGCCCGCGCCGCGGCCGATCTCTCCGGCCTGCCCGCTCTGGCCGACGACAGTGGCCTGTGCGTCGAGGCCTTGGGCGACCGTCCCGGCATCTTCTCGGCGCGCTGGGCGCTCGCCGATCTGCGGCTGCCGCCCGAGGCGGGGCCCGGCGAGGTGACCGGCGATCGCGACTTCAACCGCGCCATGGCCAGGGTCCATGACGAGCTCGAGGCGCTCGGCCCCGACGCGAGCCGCAACGCCCATTTCGTCTGCGCGCTCGCTTTGTGCTGGCCCGACGGCCACAGCGAATGGTTCGAAGGCCGGGTCGACGGGATTCTCGCCTGGCCGCCGCGCGGCACGGCGGGCTTCGGCTACGACCCGGTCTTCATCCCCGCCGGGCGGGACCTCACCTTCGGCGAGATGGACCCGGCGGAAAAGCACGCGATCAGCCACCGCGCGGACGCCTTCCGCAAATTGGTCGCCGCGCTCTTCTAATAGGCGGTTTGCCCCGCGACATTGCCGGCGGGGAGGTAGCGGCAGACGACATAATCGTCGGAGGGCGAGCTGGCCTCGGCGCAGCCGACCTCCTGCGTCCCCCGCCAGACGATCTGGGTGTAATGGCCGACGTCGCCGAAGCGGCCGCTGTTGCTCGAACTCGGCACCGGCAGCGCGACGTAGAAACGCCGCTCGGCCACCCAATGACCGACCATCTCGCGGTAGGAATAGGCGCCGCGCGTCCCCGTCCACAGATTCTCGCCCTGCGTCGGCGTGCCGCGCGGCAGCGGCGAATGTTCGAACCGGCCCGATTGCGCCAGCACCCTGGCATAGCCGTCCGCGTCGGCGGCCAGGGCGTCGCTCCAGCGCAGCGGCTCCAGGCCCAGCCTCGCCCGCGCCGCGTTATGGCCGGCCAGCATTGCGGCGCGGAGCCGATCCGGGCCGCGCAGCACCAGCGCTCCGGAAGGCCTCGGCTCGACGACGCGCGGGGGCTCGTCGGCGGCGGCCTGCGGCGCGGGCGAGCAGGCAGAGAGCAAGAACAGGACGGCGAGACGCATCTTCCCTCCAGGGTCCGCGGCCGCCATATGCGCCGGGCAATGGACCAGTCCGGAACACAGCTTGCGCTCTATGTCCACTGGCCATTCTGCGTCTCCAAATGCCCCTATTGCGATTTCAACTCCCACGTCCGCGAGGCCGTGGACCAGGCGCAATGGCGGGACGCTCTGCTCGCCGATCTCGCTCATGAGGCACGGGAGACACGAGGCCGCCGGCTGACCTCGATCTTCTTCGGCGGCGGCACGCCCTCTTTGATGCCGCCGGCGACGGTCGCCGCTTTGATCGAAGCGGCCGAGACGCATTGGGGCTTCGCGCCCGATATCGAGATCACGCTCGAGGCCAATCCCTCCTCGGTCGAGGCGGCGCGCTTCGCCGATCTCGCCGCCGCCGGGGTCAATCGCGTCTCGCTCGGGCTGCAGGCGCTCGACGATCAGGCGCTGCGCTTCCTCGGCCGCGCCCATGACGTGGCGGAAGGGCTGGCCGCGCTCGACACCGCGCAGGACGCGTTCGGCCGGGTCAGCTTCGACCTCATCTACGCTCTGCCCGGACAAGGCGCCGACGCCTGGGCCGCCGAGCTCGGCCGCGCGCTTTCCTTCGGCACCGGCCACCTCTCGCTCTACCAGCTGACCATCGAGCCCGGCACCCGCTTCGCCACGCTCGCGGCCAAGGGCGACATCGTCCCCGCCGACCCCGACGAGAGCGCGGCGCTCTACGAGCTCGCCGGCGAGATGACGGCGGCGGCGGGCCTGCCGGCCTACGAAATCTCCAACCACGCCCGCCCCGGCGAGGAGAGCCGGCACAATCTCGCCTACTGGCGCTACCAGAATTATGCCGGGATCGGTCCCGGCGCGCACGGGCGGCGCGGCGGCCATGCCGTCCAGCGCCACAGGAAGCCGGAGAACTGGCTCGCCGCGCTCGCCCGCAACGGCCATGGCATCGTCGAGGAGACGCAGATCCCGCCGGCCGATCGCGGCGTCGAGGCTTTGCTCATGGGCCTTCGCCTCGCCGAGGGCATGGACGCGCCCGATGCGATGCTGGAGCTGGACGCGGTCGCGCGGCTCTCGGCCCAGGGCCTCGTCGAACGCAGCGGCTCTCGCCTGCGCGCGACGCCGCGCGGCATGCTTCTGCTCGACGCGATATTGGCCGAAATCGTCCGGGTCAGTTGAACCCGGCCGGCGCCGGCGAGACGACGTTGGTGCCGGTCGCCGTCACCTCGCGCACCTCCAGCGCCCGGTCGGCGACGCCGTCGCGGCCGAAGCGGAAGGCGCCGTCGACGCCGGAAAAGCCCTCGGCCTCGCGCAGCGCCCGGGCCGGGAAGTTGCGCCGGACCGGCCAATTCGCAGCCACCCGCACCGCCAGCAGCACCGCATCATAGCCAAGGGAGGCCAGCCGGTAGGGCGCGGCGTTGTAGCGGGCGCGGTAGCGGGTGCGGAACTGGTTGTAGAGCACGTCGGACGGCGCCGCGAACCAGGCGCCGCGCAATCCGACATTGGCGCCGATATTGGTCTCGGTCGCCCAGCGCTCGGTGGCCAGCAGCCGCGGCTGCGGCGAGGACTGGCGGACGACCGGCACGGCGGCAAGGATCGAGCGCGGCACATCGGCGAGGAGCACCGCGTCGGCCGCGCCCTGGGCCTGGAGCCGGGCCGCCGCCGCCCGGGTTCCGGCCGCGCTCGCGTCGAAGGTCTGGATGCCGATCAGCCGGCCGCCGGCGCCCTCGACCGCGCGGGTCATCGCCCGCGCCGCGCGCTCGCCATAGACGCTGGTCGGGACGAGGGCGCCGAAGCTGCCCGCGCCGCGCGAGCGCGCGAAGGCCACGACGCGGTCGATCGCCTGGCCCGGGTTGAAGCCCATGACGTAGACGCCGTTGCCGGCGACGCTGACATCGTTGGAGAAAGCGATCACCGGCACGTCATTCTCGCGCGCGATCGGCGCGACCGCGCGGACATCCTCGGCGAGCAAGGGCCCAAGGATCAGGCCATTGCCTTCCGCGATCGCCTCGTTGGCCGCGGCGACGGCGCCGGCGGCGGCGGTGTCGTAGGCGGTGATCCGGATGCGCTCGCCGCCCATGTCGAGCAGAGCGAGATTGGCGGCGTTGAGGATCGAGCGGCCCAAAGTGGCGTCGCGCCCGGTCAGCGGCACCAGCACCGCGACCCGGTTGCGGGTCTCGTCGGCGGGCAGCCGCGTGTTGACGGCCGGGCGCTCGGGCTGGAGCACGGGCTGGGTCTCGAGCCGCGGCTGCTGCTCGCGCTGGCGCGGCACGCAGCCGGCGATCGCCACGGAAAGAAGCGTCAGCCAGGCCAGCTTGATAAGCGACAGGCCGCCTTGCGGACGGTAGGACAGCGATGCCATGACTCGGGTCCCCATGAACGACAAGCTCAAACCCGGCCTCTATATCGTCGCGACCCCGATCGGCAATCTCTCCGATCTGTCGCCGCGCGCCGCCGCGATCCTGGCGAGCGCGGACCTGATCGCGGTCGAGGACAGCCGGGTCACCGCCAAACTGCTCCGCCATATCGGCGTCAAGCGGCCGATGACGCCCTATCACGATCACAATGCCGACAAGGTGCGGCCCGGCCTGATCGAGCGGATGCGCGGGCAGGCGGTCGCCCTGGTCTCCGACGCCGGCACGCCGCTCATCTCCGATCCCGGTTTCAAACTCGTCCGCGCCGTCATCGAGGCGGGGCGCCGGGTCTTTCCCATTCCGGGCGCATCCGCGGCGTTGGCGGGCCTCGTCGTTTCCGGCCTGCCGAGCGACCGCTTCCTGTTTGTGGGCTTCTTGCCCGCGAAACAAAACGCGCGCCGCACCGCGCTGAGCGAGGTCGGCGATGTCGCCTCAACGCTGATCTTCTACGAATCCGGACCGCGCCTGGCGGAGAGTTTGGCGGACATGGCCGAAACGCTGGGCGCGCGACAGGCCGCCGTGGCGCGCGAACTGACCAAACTCTTCGAGGAGACGCGGCGGGGATCGTTGAGCGAACTCGCCGCCCATTACGCTGAGGCGGGAGCGCCGAAGGGGGAGATCGTCGTCGTCGTCGCGCCGCCGCTCGAGGCCGAAGACGTGAGCGACGAGGCCCTCGACGCTTTCCTGGCGAACGCGCTGCGCGGCAATAGCGTCAAGGATGCGGCCCAGGAGGCGGCCGAGGCCCTCGGCGTGGCGCGCAAGCGCGCCTATGCACGCGCGCTCGAGTTGAAGTCGCGGCCGTAGAGGGCTTTGAGGGCTGCGCGCCCTTGAGCCCGG